>JBGAUE010000100.1:0-1583 GCA_044228795.1 Chromatiaceae bacterium
TATATCTCATTGAATCTAAAGGGGCAGCCAAAGGGCGAGGGGTACGACCGCAGACCCGCTTTTTAGGGGATTAAGACGAATTACGACGACGGCTTGGTCGCGGAGATCAGGTACGACCGCAGACCCGCTTTTTAGGGGATTAAGACATCCGTCACGCCATCATTGAGATAGGCGGTAAAGGGTACGACCGCAGACCCGCTTTTTAGGGGATTAAGACATTTCTCCTAACTGGATGTTGACGTAGTGCCTCAGTACGACCGCAGACCCGCTTTTTAGGGGATTAAGACTGTTCAAGGCGGACCTAATCGCATCCTGGTCAATCGTACGACCGCAGACCCGCTTTTTAGGGGATTAAGACTCAACCATGATGCGCTGAAGATCAGCCTGCCCGAGTACGACCGCAGACCCGCTTTTTAGGGGATTAAGACCCGGTGGGCTTTACTGCTGAGCCCTTCTCTCCTGTACGACCGCAGACCCGCTTTTTAGGGGATTAAGACCAGGGCAGCTAGCGCTTTAGATGCGCTGACAGTGTACGACCGCAGACCCGCTTTTTAGGGGATTAAGACGTAGAGTTCCCTTCTACTTCCTGGTCGTAATACAGGTACGACCGCAGACCCGCATTTTAGGGGATTAAGACGGCCCTACAAAGCACTCTATCGGAGTTACCCACGTGGTACGACCGCAGACCCGCTTTTTAGGGGATTAAGACGCTTAGGGTTATACCTATTGCTAGACCAATTAAGGTACGACCGCAGACCCGCTTTTTAGGGGATTAAGACCAAAAGGTCGAGTTCCATGTCGCCACAATTGGCGAGTACGACCGCAGACCCGCTTTTTAGGGGATTAAGACAATCCTCCATGGAGTCGGAGTAGTCCTCCAACTCAGTACGACCGCAGACCCGCTTTTTAGGGGATTAAGACTGTTTAGCGGGTATATCTTAGGTTTAACTTCATGTACGACCGCAGACCCGCTTTTTAGGGGATTAAGACGCAGACAAGGTGCCGTCAGTGGCTGCGATCCTGAGTACGACCGCAGACCCGCTTTTTAGGGGATTAAGACTAATAGTGGGTTTTGTAACCCACCACCCACCGAAGTACGACCGCAGACCCGCTTTTTAGGGGATTAAGACCCTTATGGGACACAACCTTCACCCTGAGCCGCAGCCCCAAAAGCACCGGCCCAGGGACGTTGCACTATGCCACCGTCAACGGCACGGCCCTGGCCGGCAGTGATGACGACGTCACGAACGCTTGATTGGCCTTCCCGCCCGGCCAACGCGTCCAAATGGTGAGCGTTGCCTTGCAGGGGGACCCGGCTAAGGAGGGAAATGAGACCTTTTTCGTCAATCTAAGCGGCCCGAGCGGGGCGACGCTGTTGGATGGGCGGGGCGCGGATGATTAGGGAGGATTAGGGGGGAACTGGCCTTGGACGGGGTTTAGGCGCTGGGCTACCCAGCCTGGGGGTTTGAGCCGCTGGACCCGGCTAGCGTCAAGCCTCAGCAAGCAGCCCCCAGACCCCGCGCCCGCACCGATGACCACCGGAGGGGCGACGACGGCTGTGCCGCTTGGCTCATAGCACTTTC
>JBGAUE010000101.1:0-1327 GCA_044228795.1 Chromatiaceae bacterium
GAGGTGCTTACCATTCAGGCCCGCAGCGCCGAGGATCGCCATCGGCTATTTCAGATTGGCCAAGTCTTGGCTCACCCAAAGTCAGATAGCCAGGGCCTAACCTTCTCCGCTTGAACACCCTTTAATTTTGGCTGACCCTTCACCGGCCACGTTCGGCAGTTTTGCATGAAAAAAATCGGAACTGATCGTTCCTTTTTTGCTTGACAAGTGGAACTACTGGTTCCAAACTTATCCTCAAGCGCAGGCCATCCCGGCCCGCCACCTGGAGGAGAGGACACGTGAGCAAAGACATCGCCGCCATCCTGCCCCGCGCTGGGCAGCTTTCTAAGACCGGCTGGGCCTTGCCTGACGCCTTGACCGAAGCCGAGTGGCGGGAAGCCGGCGCCTCGCTGGCCAAAGTCGAAGGCGCCATGAACTGGTGGCTGGGCGATTGGTGGGCCTTCGGTGAGCATGGCTATGGCGACCGCAAGGCATTGGTGGAGTCTGATGAATGGGAAGGCCCGGCGTTTCAGACGTGCATGGATTCGGCTACGGTCTGCAAAAGGTTTGAAACCTCTCGACGTAGAGAGGTTGTGACCTTTTCACATCATAAAGAGGTTGTCAGCCTCCCTATTGCCGAAGCCGATCAAGTCCTCGATTGGTGCGAATCCATCTTTGATAAAACCGGGCGCCTGCCAACCATAAAAGCCACCCGCGATTACGTCAAGCAGATCAAGATGTGGCTGGCGCAAGGCTGGACGCAAAGCCAGTTAGAGCGCCGCCAGCAAGTCGAATCGGGAATTACTGTCGTTGCCAGTATGCGCAATGACGCCAGCGGCAAGCCTACCGATAACGCTCTCATCGCCTGGGCTGATCAATCGGGATTACTGGTGAAGATTGACCGCAATACCGATTGGGGTAATCCGTTTGAGACGCCTGCCGATGGTTCCCGCGATGAAGTGTGCGACCACTTTGCCGAACACTATCTGCCGTTCAAGCCATCGCTGATTAAGAAGATTCAGAATTTGAAAGGCAAGGTCTTGATGTGCTGGTGTCATCCCCTGCGCTGTCATGGCGATCATCTTGCCGGGTTGGCCAACCAATGATTATCGAAGACTTCATCATGCTGGGCCGTACCGTGCCCGAGGCTTCCAAGAAGCACGGCATGGTGGTTTGTTCCGCTGGTTATTCGCGGGAACTGCGTCAATTCTTGCGCGTATATCCCCTGAACCCGCTAGAGCGGTTGCCTCGGTGGAGTCAGTGTCGCTTGTCATTGCGGCGTAACAGTGAAGACAGCCGTCAAGAATCTTGGCGGTTACAGGAAGAACAACCCGTGGCGGTGATGGGC
>JBGAUE010000102.1:0-1288 GCA_044228795.1 Chromatiaceae bacterium
CTAACTCTCATGCATCTTGACTGTGAGGCACCCCTGATGATGAAAGATAATGGGCGCGCTGTCGCCGTGGGCTGAGGTCGCGATATTTTTTGATGGCGCCTGACTGCGCAACCTAACTCGACCCGCCACCATTCACTCGTACCCCGGATTGCTTGGCATGGCCTGAACCGGTCATGGACAGCGCACGTTAAAAAGAGCCGTCGATTCCCGACAGGCCGTTGAATGGCAGCGCCCGTGGCGACAGCACAGTTGCAATGATAGTGCGTCAGCCTCAGGAGGTCAGCATGGACATCACCCCGATTCATCGGCGGGTCATCGGTCTGGATGTGCACCAGAACAAGATCACGGCCTGTGCTTTGATCGAGCAAGCCGATAGCGGTGTCGCGGTGGAGCAGCGGGAGTTTGGTGGTTTCAAGCGGCATCGCCGGGCGCTGGCAGCGTGGGTCCACGGGCTCGCCCCGGACCTCGTGGTCATGGCAAGCACGGGGATTTACTGGAAGAGTCCCTATGCGGCATTGGAGGACGTGGGCATGGCGGCATGGGTGGTCAATGCCCGTCATGTTAAGAACGTGCCGGGTCGCAAGACCGACATCTCCGATGCCCAATGGCTGGCTACCCTGGCGCGGGCGGGCCTGGTCCGGGCTTCGTTCGTTCCTCCGGCCGAGATCCGTCACCTGCGCCTGATCGCCAGGCAGCGCCAGAAGCTCGGCGGGATGCTGGCCTCGGAGAAGAACCGGCTGCACAAGGTGCTGGCCGATGCCGGAATCCGTCTGAACGTGTTGGTCTCCGATCTCCACGGGCAGTCCGCACGGGCCATGGTCAAGGCCCTGCTGGCCGATGAACCCATCCACGCCATCCTCGAGCGTGCCGGGCGTCTGCGTGCCAGCCGCGAGGATCTGTTCGAAGCCCTGCAGCCGGAAGAACTCAGTGCCAAGCATCGCTTCGTGCTCAACGAGATCATGGCGCATAT
This sequence comes from Chromatiaceae bacterium, assembly GCA_044228795.1. Lineage (GTDB taxonomy): Bacteria > Pseudomonadota > Gammaproteobacteria > Chromatiales > Chromatiaceae > M0108. The sequence continues at coordinate 971 of JBGAUE010000102.1, forward strand.
CGAATACCTGGAAGCCACGATGGCCCGCTTTGAACAGCAACTGCTCGTTGGCCTTGCCCTCTGGGAGCCGCAGATGAGCCTGCTGGAAACCGTGCCCGGCATCGACCGCCTGGGCGCGGCCATGTTGCTGGTGGAAATCGGCACGGACATGGACAGCTTCGGCAGCGCTGCACGCCTCGCTTCCTGGGTGGGCATCTGCCCGGGTAACAACGAGAGTGCGGGCAAACGCAAAAGCGGCCGCACGCGCCAGGGCAATGCCTGGGTGCGACGCCTGTTGTGCGAGTTCGCCCAAGCCGCCTCCCGCACCCGCTGTGCCTT
>JBGAUE010000103.1:0-1277 GCA_044228795.1 Chromatiaceae bacterium
CCAGCCACAGCCTGACGGCCGCATTTAGCGCGCTGAAGTTTGGCAGTTCCAGGCCGGCCAGGAAATTGCCTTTGACATAACCGACGCCCCGTTCCACGCGTCCCTTCTCATTGCCTTTTCTGGGCGCACAAGCGACGATTTCGAAGCCGTAATGGCGGGCGAAGTCGAGATAGCGGGGATTGAACTGCACCGGCTCGCCACGCACATGGCGCAATACCGCACAACGCAGATTGTCGACCATGATCTTGCGCGCGACCCCCAGGGCGTTGAAGGCGTTGAGGTGTGCCGCCAGAAATTGCTCCATCGTTTGCGAGAGCGTGAATTCGACGTACATCTTCCGGCTCCAGGCCAGCACCATGACGAAAAAGGACAGGCGGCGCTGGGTGTCGCCGACGGCAATCGTGCCGAACTCGCCCCAGTCGACCTGGGCGGCTTCGCCGGGCGCGAAGGCAAGCGTCAGGAAGGCTTCTCGGGGCCGGGGGCGAATGACACGGACGTAGTCCTTGACGATGCTGATGCCGCCGCTGTAACCCTCGTCGCCGAGACGCTGAAAGACTTGCTGGGCGCTCAGCGGGTGAGCCTCGAGCCAGCGCACGATGCGCCCCTTGAAGGGATCGAGCTTGCTGTCGCGTCGGGCGCTCTGCCGCTGCGCATAGGGTCGGCCGATCCAGCGGCGGACGGTCTTGACGTCCAGGCTCAGCGCTCCGGCCAGTTGATCCGGGGTGAGGTGCTTCTCGACGCCGTCGCGGATCGCGCACCAGGTAGCGTAGTCGATCATGGGCGCCGCCCGAGAATGGCGTGCAATTGCTCAAGGCGTGCGGCCATCGGCAACTGGACGGGCAAACTCAGGACCTGATAGAGCGGCGGCTCAAAGGCGATCAGGTCGAGCCCGATGAGATCGCTGCGCGCCTTCGCCAGACGGTGCGCATCGAGCCCGAGGCGCCGGGACAGGCTGGCCTCGACGTAGTAGCTCAGGCCGTGGACATCGGCAACGGCGACCAGAAACAGGTAGAGCGCCCAGGCACAGACGTCAGCCTTCTCGATAGTGTGCTCCCGCACCAGGCGGTGATCGACCCAGCTGAAGTGTTCGGGCACCTGACGCAGGCGTTCCGGGTTCAGGACCCGCTTGGCAATGCTCATGATGGCCTCCTCGGATGTCGAGCCCGAGTTGTACCAACCGGGAGACGGCCGAGGCGATGTCTTCTTGTAACTCGCTCCCCCAGATGTGAGCGATAAGCCCAACCAGAACAATGGGTTGTGCATTCAAGAGATCTTGT
>JBGAUE010000104.1:0-1169 GCA_044228795.1 Chromatiaceae bacterium
TGTCCCGTCCCGTGTGATTATTTGCCGAAAAGAAGCTACCCTTTGTTCCGTGCCCGAGAGGTTTTGGAGTACTTGGCCCTAGGGGGCGCCGGGGGGAGCCCGGAGGGCGACCAGAGGCGCCCCCTAGGGCCAGAACCGCGTCGGGTATCCATCTGATCCGCGCTCGCCCATGACCCGCGACGACGAGACCTGAACCATGCAACTCAACCTCCATAAAAACGCCCGTACCACCCCCGCAATCCGCCGTGAGCTTCAGCGGTCCACCGAGCCCAACAAGGTCCTGGCCCGGCGCTATAACCTCAGCCCGATCACCGTGCGCAAGTGGCGCAAACGCGACTCCGTCGAGGATGCCTCTCATCGGCCCAACACCTTGCATGCGAATCTCTCGACAGCCCAGGAGATCTTGGTCGTAGAACTGCGCCAACTCCTGCTGCTGCCGCTCGATGACCTCCTCACGGTCACCCATGAGTTTATCAACGACCAGGTGTCGCGCTCGGGCCTGGATCGCTGTCTGCGCCGCCACGGGGTCTCCAGGCTCTCTGACTTGGTACCCCGCGAGGAGGGCGCGAAGACACCGCCCCAGGGCTTCAAGGACTACGCGCCAGGCTTCGTGCACGTCGATATCAAATACTTGCCCCAGATGCCCGATCAAGGCGCACGCGAGTATCTCTTCGCCGCCATCGACCGCGCCACCCGCTGGGTCTACTTCGAAATCCTGCCGACCAAGTCCGCCGCCAACGCCAGCGCCTTCCTCAAACGCCTGATCAAGGCCGCTCCCTTCAAGATCACCCAGGTCCTCACCGATAACGGCAAGGAGTTCTCGGACCGCTTCTGTGCTACCGGACAACGCGACCCCACCGGCCATCATGCCTTCGACCAGGTCTGCGCCAAGCACGCCATCGATCACCGACTCATCAAGCCCAGACATCCGCAAACCAACGGCATGATCGAGCGCTTCAACGGCCGCATCGCCGAGGTCCTCAATACCACTCGATTCCGCTCCGGCGAGCACCTGCGCGATACCATCACCCGCTACGTCAAGCTCTACAATCAGCACATCCCGCAGCGGGCACTGAAGCACTCAACCCCCATCGAATGCCTCAAAACTTGGTACCGCGACCACCCTGAACTCTTTCACAAGCGACCATACAATCAGCCGGGACTTGACA
>JBGAUE010000105.1:0-1113 GCA_044228795.1 Chromatiaceae bacterium
TAAGTCATTCACAAATAGTTCTTTAAACTAGAAAGCCAGGTTATAGCGTGAACCGACGTTGTTGAGAATCTCGCTGACATCGGCTTCAAGCGTCTCGGCATCGCGGTGCTTGGCAGCCATCCAGGTATGCTTGACCAAATGCCAGAGTTTCTCGATGCGGTTCAACTCCGGGCTGTAGGGCGGCAAAAAGTAGAGGGTGACACCTTGGCGGCGTAGGACCTCAAGGAGAGGTTGAATGGCGCGCGCGGTATGGAAGGAGGCGTTGTCCAAGATGATTGTCACGGGTTTTCCGACCTGCTGGCGCAGCAGCCCGAGGAAGCCGACGAAGAGGAGCGCATTCATAGCGCACCACAGCGCGGCGCTGATCACCCGGCCTGTCGAGAGGAAGGCGGCGATCACGTTCAGCCGCTTGCCGCGCACCGCCGGAATGGCGTGTTGCTCCCCGACTGGGGTCCAGGCGCTGCGGTTGGGATGCACTTGAGCGAAGCCCGCTTCATCGAGATAAGCCACCGTGATCTCGCCCGCCGCCGCTTGCCGTCTCAATTCGCTAATCTCATGTTGTGCTTGGGTAAAGTTCGCTTCATCGCGTTTTTTTTAGACTGTGCCGGGTCCGTTTCCACACGAACCCGGCGCGCTTCAAGACGCCGGTCAGGGTGTTGACATGCACCCGCGTGCCCCCGGCGGCTTCATGGCGCATCTTCAAGGCCGTCAAGGTCAGCGGTTCTTCGCGAGCCCAGGTGAACAACCGGTGCGTCTCCGCGGCGGTGAGCTTGGCCGGGGCACCGCTGCGGGTGCGATCCGGCAACCCGGCCAGGCCCTGCGCCAGCCAGCGGCGGCGCGTTGCGCTCACGGTCTGCATGCTGAGCGCCTGCTGATCCGCCACCTGCTGGCAGGTCAGTCCCGCGGCGAGCAGTAAGACGCTCTGCGCGCGTTGCCGGACCCGCCAGTTAGGATCGCGCTGGACCAGGTGTAGCAACACCTGGCGATCACCAGCACTCAGTAAGACCGTCACGCGTAACATTGTTGGAAGCCTCGGGAAACAGATCATGAGGCCAATTTACAACAAATCCCTGGATTTAGACAAGGTTATAGTTATTTTGTGTGAACGACTTA
>JBGAUE010000106.1:0-1103 GCA_044228795.1 Chromatiaceae bacterium
TCCATGGGGACATAGTGGGTCTGGGTATTGCCCGTGTAGATTTGGCGGGGACGGGCGATGCGGCTGCTCGAGGCCTGGTTCTGCTCCCACCAATGGGCTATCCAACCCGGCAGGCGCCCAATCGCAAAGATGACCGTGAACATGTTGGTGGGGATGCCGATGGCGCGCAGGATGATGCCGCTGTAGAAGTCCACGTTGGGGTAGAGGTTGCGCTCGATGAAATAGGGATCGGAACGGGCGATCTCCTCCAGCCGGCGGGCGATGTCCAGCAGCGGATCATTGCCAGACAACTGCGGCACCAGCTCCTCCGCCACCTTCTGGAGCATCTGGGCCCGCGGGTCGAAGTTCTTGTAGACGCGATGGCCGAAGCCCATGAGCCGCACCTTGCTGTCCTTGTCCTTGGCGAGCTTGACGTACTCCTCGGCGGTCATGTGGCCCTGATGGATCTGCTCCAGCATATCCAGCACCTCGACATTGGCCCCGCCATGCAGGGGGCCCCACAGGGCACAGACCCCGGCGGCGCAGGAGGCAAAGAGGTTGGCGCCACTGGAGCCGACCACCCGCACCGTGGAGGTCGAGCAGTTCTGCTCATGATCGGCATGCAGAATCAAGATCAAATTTAATGCCTTGCGAACAATGCTCGGGCACAGATACTGCTGGTAGGGTTGCGAAAACATCATGTGCAGAAAGTTAGGCACATAGCGCAGGGCCGGGTCCGGGTAGATGTAAGGCAGGCCACGGGAATGCCGAAAGGCGTAGGCGGCGATGGTGCGGATCTTACTGATCAGTCGCGCCGCCGCGTGGAGAAACTGGCGTTTATCCTCCAGTTCATGCAACTCCGGGTGGTAACAGGCCAGGGAATTGATCATGGCCGAGAGGATGGCCATGGGCGGAGCGTTGTGCGGGAAGCCCCCGAACTGATGCTTCATGCCCTCGTCGAGATAGGCAAAGCGCGTCAGGTCCTGGGAAAACTCGTCATATTCGGCCTGGCAGGGCAGATGGCCAAGGATCAGCAGCAAGGCCACGTCGATAAAGGTAGGGCTGTCGGCAAACTCCTCGATGGGGATGCCCCGATAGCGCAGGATGCCCAGGTCGCCATCGAT
>JBGAUE010000107.1:0-1052 GCA_044228795.1 Chromatiaceae bacterium
CAACCTGCTCGACGATTTCTGCGAGAGGTGCTGATGCTGCTGATCATCGTGCCGGGGCGGGCGACGTTCCGCAACCTGAGCCGCTATAGTGACTACGGTGAGAAGACCTTCAGCCGGTGGTTTCGGCGGGAGTTGGACTGGGCCAGGTTGAACGTGGCGGCGATTCGAACGGTAGTGCCGGCCGAGCACGAAGCGATGTTGGCGTTTGACCCGAGCTTCATACCCAAAAGCGGGAAACACACTGCGGGTCTGGGCCGGTTTTGGAATGGCGGGGCCGGTCGGGTGGAGGCGGGCTTGGAAGTCAATGTATTGAGTTGGGTGGACGTGACCGCCAATACCGCGTATGCCATCAGTGCAGCGCTCACGCCGCCGAAATCGCCAACGGCGAGGTTGAAAGCCGCCGGGGAGGCGACCGAAGCGACTGCCTCCGACGGGTCGACCCGCACTGTGCTGGCGCAGGTCCGGGCCAGGGCCAAGGCCAAGGCCAAGGCCAAGGCCAAGGCCAAGGTAGCCAAAGTCGATGTCGAGGAAAGCCGCGTGGATGCCTATCTCACGCATTTGCAACAAGTGATTCCCCATCACCGGTTGTCCGTGCCGCGCCATCTGACCGCCGACGGCTATTTCGGCAAGGTGAAGTTTGTCGATGGCATCAAAGCGTTAGGGCTGGATTTGATCAGCAAACTGCGTCGAGATGCCGATCTGCGTTATCTCTATACCGGCTCCTATGTCGGTCGAGGTCGGCCCCGTCTCTACGACGGCAAGGTCGACTTGGCTCGGCGCGACCGCTTCACCGCCGTTCCCTCGCCCGATCCGAGCCTGATCCTGGACACCGCCGTGGTTTACGCTCCTCGCCTGCGCCGCCGCCTCCGAATCGTGGTGGTGACCCGCCACCAGACTCGCGGTCTGGCCGTTCTGTTCAGCACCGACCTGGAACTGGATCCGGTCACCCTGTACCGTTATTACGTGGCCCGCTTCCAAATCGAATTTCTGTTTCGCGACAGTAAGCAGTTTGCCGGTCTGACCCCTTGCCAGGCACGCCGTACCGACACCTT
>JBGAUE010000108.1:0-1051 GCA_044228795.1 Chromatiaceae bacterium
TGAGCTATCGAACCCAACCCATGCAGCGGGGGGGGCTGCACGGTGACCCCGTGGCCTAAGAACGGAGAGGAGCGTCGTGACATCATGCGGCCTGGGGCTGCAGGGCCCGGGCCATGGCCAGAGCGGCGCGGCGGGTGCGGTGGACGCGGCGGGACCAGCCGGCGCCGAAGTGGCGCCAGGTTGGCAGATCGCGGTAGAAGTCCAGGCGCGCCTCGGAATAGCGCTCGATGAGATCCTCGGGGTTGGCGATGGCGACCCCGGCCAGGGTGATGGGACCCATGAGGCTGTCCTCGGGGACGCCCACCAGGTGCTGCAGGAGGCGGACGGCGCGGGCCGGGCCGGCGTTGACGGCGTGATCGAGGACCAGGAGGTCCAGACCGGCGGGGAGATCCTCGCCCTGGATCTGGTCCCAGTAATCGCGCTGGTAGATGGCCTTGGCGTCGTCCAGGGACAGGGCGCGGATGTTGAGGGCGGGATAGCTACGCTGGCTGATGCCGAACTTGGTGACCCCGCCGGGGTCCTTGGGGTCGTTGACCAGGCCACCTTCGGCGGCGAGGACGTGGGCGATGCAGTCGGGGAAGGTGTGCATGAGTGGCTCCGTGGTAATGGGAGCCATCTTTCATGAGAGTGGCGGTGCGGTCGGGCGGGTTATGGACGAAATGGACGGTAGGGAGGAGAATTCGCCGGGTGGAGAGGCGCGAGCGGGGGTAACGCTCTGCTGCTGGATGGCCGATGAGGCGCTACGGGTGGTGATCTGGAACCTGGAGACGGTGGGGACACCGGGCAGCGCCCCCTAGCAGGCGGTGGCCGCCGTGCAGGGGCGGAGCGATGCCGCGGGGGTAGCCATCAAAGTCTGGATTTGGACCAACTACTGGCACGGGCCGTAGCGGCAGAGGGGACGCCATGAGCGATGGGGCGAGTTACCAAAAGAAACGCCTCCACGGGGGAGGCGTTGGGCCGGAGATACGATCTCCAGCGGGGTGAGCGAAAATTAATTTATCCGGAGTGCCTACCTCTGTCAAGGCGGCTTTGGCCCCTTTTTCCGCGGAGT
>JBGAUE010000109.1:0-246 GCA_044228795.1 Chromatiaceae bacterium
CTGGACGACCGTCTCTCCCAAACCGTAGGAGGCCGTAATGAGGACAACATCGCGGAAACCGGACTCCGTATCCAGGGTGAAGATGACACCGGCCGCACCGATGTCGCTGCGCACCATGCGCTGGATACCGGCGGAGAGCGCAACGTCGGCATGGTGGAAGTGCTTGTGCACCCGGTAGGCGATGGCGCGGTCATTGTAGAGTGACGCAAATACATGTTTGACGGCGTGAAGCACATTGCCCAGGCC
>JBGAUE010000109.1:256-768 GCA_044228795.1 Chromatiaceae bacterium
GAGGCATCCGGCAGGTCTTCGGCCGTGGCGCTCGACCGCACGGCAAAGGAGGCATCCGCCTTTCCGCTGCCGGCCAGCGCCTGGTAGTGCGCCTTGATCTCCTGTTCGAGCCGTTCCGGAAACGGCTGTTCGGCGATCCAGCCGCGTATTTTGGCGCCGGTCGATGCCAGAGCCTCGACATCATCGATGTTCAGGCTGTCGAGCAAGGCGCTGATGCGCTGATCCAGACCCTGATGCCTGAGGAAATCCCGGTAGGCCTCGGCCGTGGTGGCAAAGCCGCCGGGAACCCGCACGCCAAGGTGGGCGAGCTGGCTGATCATTTCGCCAAGGGAGGCATTCTTGCCACCCACCTTCTCGACATCGTTCATGCGCAGGGCGTCGAATGCAATCACATATTGGTTCATTTCACGTATTCCGGCAGGCGGCAGGGCGATAAAATGCAAATTTTAGCCGCTTTTATCGCTTGGGGATTCAGCCATGCCCGAAGGACAGTCCCGGACAGTCTTCTTCAT
>JBGAUE010000109.1:778-1050 GCA_044228795.1 Chromatiaceae bacterium
GCACCGGCATTACCGCAGAAACGCTGGGGCATAGCCTGTTGACGCAGTTTGAAGGCATCCGCTTCCGCCAGGTGCGGATCCCATTCGTGTCCACCCTGGCCCAGGCCCGGGACTGTCTGAGGCAGATCCAGGACGCCGCCAGGCGGGATGGCGCCCGCCCGATCGTCATTGCGACCCTGATGGACCCCAATATCGGCAAATTGCTGCGCGAGGCCGAGGCACTCTTCCTCGACTTCTTCGAAACCTTCATCGTGCCGCTGGAAGACGAGCTG
>JBGAUE010000010.1:0-120891 GCA_044228795.1 Chromatiaceae bacterium
GACTATCGGCCCGCTGGTTATCGGGGGGTTTGGGCGCGTTTGGGTTTGGACCCCGCTGGGCCTCTGGTGCTGATGGGGACCAGCCTGGGCGGGTTCTGGGCGCGTAAGCTGGGCCATGAACTCGGCAAACCCTGGATCGCCCTCAATCCGGCGATGCAGCCCTCCCAGTCCCTGCTGCGTTACCTGGGGACCAATACCCGCTTCGATACCGGTGGCTCCTTCGACTGGTCCATGGCGGATTGCGAGGGCTATGGGGCGGAGGAGGACTTCACGCCCCGGGCGGACCTGCCGGGCCTGCTGATCCTGGCGGCAGATGACGAGGTGCTCGACTACCGGGTGGCGCGGGCGGCGGCGGGCGCGGCGCGGGTGGTGGTCCTGTCCCGTGGGCAGCATCAATTGCACAATACCGCGGATTATGGCGTGGCGGTCGCCACCTTTCTCGCGGCGGTAGCGGATTGGCCTTGCCGGGTCCGCACACCCCATTAAATTACTCCTGGATGGAGCACTTGCCGGATTAGGAGTAAACTTTGTCATTCAAATCACAATAAATTCCACAGCTGGGCGCTCGGCGTCATGGCGGGACTTGCTGTCCGGGGGCTGGACATCTTTATGACGCATGCATCAGGCATGATCCCGCCTGTTTCCAGCGCTCAGAGCTGCCCATGTCCCGTGCCCTAAGTCACTACACCCCGGTTTCCGCTGCTGCTCCTGATAACCCAGGTCGCGATGGGTGGCGTCATCCCTGGCCCTTATACACGGCATCTGACGGGTCCCAGTATCTGCCCTGGGGTTTAACGGGCTACGGTGAAAAGTACCGTGGTTGAGTTGGCTGCCGGCGTTTTCATGGCCAGGGATATTGCCCAGCCACCACAGCCACCCGAGCACGCCTGCTCAGGAAAACTCCACCTGGACTTCGCCACCCCCGCGGACGCCCAGGGTTACGTTGTTTCCCTGACGAGTCTCTTTCACGGCACGGCAGACTCCTGCCTGGTGCTTGACAAAAGCGGCCGTGGGCGCGATGACCTGGACCTGGGCGAAATTGCCTTCCGGATCAGGTCATGGTCAGAAATCACCCTCAACTTCCAACCCCATACCACGGAATTACTTCGCGGTGTCGTCATCGCGCGCTCCGCCGCGACCGTAACGGTCGCGGTCCACCTCTCCGCCGCCGGCTCAGCGACGGATATTGCCTGGTTCCAAGCCAATCCCCTCCATTTCGGGGCTATGCCTATCTTGGCCCTGCCGGTGCGGGGCAATGAGTTCAGCCTGGAGTCTCTGCACCCCTTGGTCGCGCTGGGGGCATGCGCCGGGAGACTCCGTACGGCCAGGTTCTGCCGCGAGGGCGACGGGGCCATCCTGCATACCTGGTCTCCTGAACAGCCCGGGCCAGCGGCAAGCCCCCTGATCAGCACCTGTTACGGATCCCTCTGGCTTGAGGGCACCGTGACGGACACCCCGGGGCAACCAACACTCTGGTATCAACCCTCACCAGACTCTCCCAGCCCAGCCCCGCCGCCCCCTGCTCCACCACTTTCGCGTCTAACCCAACCTGGCACCTCACCGGCAGAGTTCACCCCCACAGACTGGTGGTCAGCGTTCGACGACTTAATCCGGGCGGCGCCCACCGCCGTGCTAGAACTTCAAGCGCACCTGCTCGCCATCCTCCCCCAGGGTCCTGCTTGGCGGTTGGAAAACCTCTCCGCTGTCCGGCACACCGACTTCATGGTCACACCCGCGGATGACCGCAACCTGATCCTGGCACCCACGGATCGAGAGGTGGTGGTCGGGATCGACCTGCACCTCCCCGCGGAAATCTTGCAGACCCTGTTGTTGCACGCCCTTGCCCACCTGGCCCTCGGTCACGTGCGTCCCGGTGACGAATACGGTCACTGGGATACCACTTCAACCGCCACCGCGGCCGCCCCCCACCGACTTTGGGATCGCCAGGCGAAGGACTATGTCGCGGCCCACCTTAAGCGCCCGACCAGCCGCCGCATCGGGTCCCTCGACGACTGCACCCCCACCGAAAAGGCGCAACTCGGCGTGTGGCGCATGATCGGCGAGATGTTGGGGGAAAGCCGGCGGCTACATCCCGCCGCCGAGCGCTATCAAAAGGCGGCCTACCAACGTCAGGCAGCCCAGCGCCTCGTGGCCATGCTGGAGGAGTATGGCGGCGCCATGCTTTGCGACGGCGTCGGTCTTGGCAAAACCTACGTAGCCACCACCCTCATCGTTCATTACGCCAATTGCTGGCGCGACCAGGGCGTCCCCACCCCGGACCGGCTACGGGATGACCCCTTCCGCATCACTATCCTGGCACCCAATTCGGTCGTGAGCACCTGGCGCCGGGAAGCTCTGCCCACCCTGGCCGCCTTTGGCCTGCCTTTGGCATGGACACGGGTGATCTCGCACACCAAGCTCTCCCGTCTCACCCGCGCCAGCGAACTGCTCGAACCCGTCCATGGCGGCCCGAGCGACCTGGAACACCTGTTGCTCTCGGACCTGGTCATCGTCGACGAGGCCCACAACTTCCGCTCCCTGGCCGCCCGGCGCACCAAGGTCCTACGCGATCTCCTGCGCTTGCAGCCCCGGCGCGAAACCCGCCGCCGGGTTACCCTCCTCACCGCCACCCCGGTCAACAACAGCCTGGATGATCTGCGCCAAGAGGCCTCCCTGCTCTTTTCCCGCTCCCTATACCTCTCCGAGGCCAAGACCGAGGACGGCTACCGCCGTCAAGCCGTCAAGGAGATCCAGGAACGCTGCGAACGTGCCCGCCGCACCAAGAGCCGCGGAGATATTGCCGGCCTGGTCGTCCACGGCCAGCAAGAGGCCAAGTTTTCCGACACCATCGAGTTCCGGGACGACCTCGACTTCGGCGCCAACGTCCAACGTATTGGCGATTACCTGCGGGAACAGGATCAGCGGCTGCGGGAATTACAGACCGCGATCCGCACCGCGGCGCTAAGACCAGACCTGGACGAGCAAGCCTCCGAGCCGGACGCCAACGCCCCGGCGCGCATCGGGGAGGATCTGCTCGATCGCATCGTCGTCCAGCGCTCGCGCGCCCTGTGCAAGGAGATTGAGCGCCAACAAGCCTCCCAGGTCGCCTTGCTCTTCCGGCCGGATGCCGGGGCGCCGGAGAAGCTCTACTATGCCGACGAATACGACGGCATTGCCGACGTGCTCGCCCGCTTCCTGCCCCTGTTCGACCGGGGCAGCAATGGCAGCACAGCGGCCGACAGCCAGGCCCTGAGCCTCAAGGTCTACATGTGGTACGACGTCCGCGAGGGGCTCAAAGGCGTCGAGGAAACCTCCTCGGTGGTCGGCCTGCAACGCGTGCTCGTCCTCAAACGCCTGGAAAGCTCCCCCGTCGCCTTCCTCATCACCCTCCTGCGCCTGACCGTTCTCCATGCCCACCGCCTGGCGCAGTTGGAGAAACTCTGCCTGGAACTAGGGAACAGAGACCGGCGCAAGCAACTAGGGGCCGAACTCGACGCCCTCTTCGCCAGCCAGGGGCCCGAAGCTCTGGAAAAGATCCGCTCCCTGGCGACCGGCGAGTCGCCCGGCACCCCCGGCAGCGACTTCATCAAGAGCCTCAGCGCCGCCTACGACGAGGCCCGCCCTGCGGCCGCAGCGGACGACGCCCCCTTCCAGCTCGTCCTCTTCGAAGAAGACGAGGTGGGCGGCGCCAAACGCGAACAACTGGATCGCCTCTGGGGGCTGCGTGAACCCCTGCTGACCGACTTCGCGACCCTGCTGCATGTCACGCCCGACCTAGCCGACATCGTCTTTGGCCGCTTTGTCCGCGCCGAATGGCCGCGCCGCTTTATCGCCGGGGGAGAGTACATTGACTGGCCCGCATCCGCCGCCTGGGGGCTGCGCCTGGTCACCGACGGCAAAATCCGCCAGCTCGTCAGCCGCCTGCTGCTGGCCCGCCGCGCGGGGCAAAAGGTCATTGTCTTCTCCCAATTCACCGACACCATCGTCTATATCCGCTCGGTTCTGAGCGCGACCCGCGCCTTCCAACGCACGGACTGGCAAATAGCCGTGCATGGCCTTGGGGTCCCCGACCTCAAACGGGAAGAGATCGACGCCCTGTGCACAGCCACGGTCGCCATCACCGGGGACACCGAAAACCGGGACGACGTGGTCAATGCCTTTGCCCCCTTCTACCGCATTGGCCCTTGGCGACCGGCCACCGACCAGGCCACCGCGGCCGAGCACGCCCTGCTTCTGGACAGTTGGGAAACCGCTTGGGGTAGCGCCATGGCCCGGGAGGTGGACGTGCTACTGTCCAGCGATGTGCTCGCCGAGGGCGTCAACCTCCAGGATGCGGCACTGCTCGTCAATTACGACGTGCACTGGAACCCGGTGCGCATGATTCAGCGCTCCGGCCGTATCGACCGTCGCCTCAATCCCCGCATCGAACAGCCCCGGCACTTCCCGGACCTGGACGCCCTCGCGGCTCGCCTGGGGGCAAGGGCGCCCCGCTATTACTGGCACGACCATCCTGGCGAGGCCCCGGTGACGGTCAACATGATCCTCTCCGACGCCTTGGAGGCGGAACTGCAACTGCGCGAGCGCATCGCCACCAAGACCCTAGCGATCGACTTTACGCTGGGGCTGGAGCAAGGCACCGGCGCCGAGGCCGACTGGATGGCGAGCTATAAATACCACGGCATCTCCAGCCTCAACTCCTTCCAAAAGGACCGTGCCATCGAACAGATCGCCAGCCACCACGAGCGATTGTCGCGGCTCTTTGCGGTACGCGGCATCCAGACCGCATGGGTGGCCAACCTGAATGGCTGGTTCCGTGCCGCCGATGCCGGCCTAGGCGCGCCCCTGGTAGCCCGTGCCCTATTGGGCCGCCAGGGTGGTGAGCTGGAGCGCTTTCAGCGTTACCTGGAGCCTTGCGTCGTCGATGGCGTCCCCTTTTGGTTCTGGGCCGAGAAACGTCCGGGCGATTCCATGTTCGACGGCTGGCTGACTTTGGACGGCAAGACCTGGCCACCCCCCGCCCCCCGCCGGGACTTACCCTGGCAGGAGAACGTGGCCGGCCCCGTGAAGGCCGCGCACCTCCTCGCCGTCGTCGAGCGCCTGGAGCAGGACGCCATTGACGAGTGGTCCCGGGCCAACAAGGGGGTCGGGCGGCTACTGCTCCAGGGCGGCAGCGCCATCGCCGCGCCCAAGTTCGGCGAGGACCGCCACCTGATCCGCATCCCGAGCGTTTTCATCCTGCAATTACCCTCATTCGACCCCGAGCGGGTCGCTGGAAACCCTGACGGAGTAAGCCATGTTGAGTAAGGCCGAGTTCATCGACTTCATCCTGAACGGCGGGGGAAACGAAACGGCCGCGACCACGCAACCTCCGGACCTGCCGGATGGATTCGACGGATTTGAGACCGAGGAAACTCAGAGCACGCCCGCACAAACCGGATCGAGCTTCGCGCGGCGGCTGCTTGAGGCGTCCGGCTTCGGCAACCCCGAGTTCGTTCAACGCAGTAACGTCATTCGCAGTTCCGATGCCGTTGCGCGTTTTTTGCCGGAGCGTGTCTCCTTCTGGCCGAAGACACCATCACGTCCGTACCAGACCTTATTGTTCGAGGCGGACCTGAACCACCAGGCCCTGCTCGCCATTCCGGCCTTCAGGTTACGCAGGGTCGCCCACCTCGACATGGTCGAGGATGCTCTCGCCAGGCTGGTCAGCGAGGCCCTTGAAGGCTTTCAGCGTGGTGGGGAAGGCGTTACGGCCGATGTTCGCAAAGGGAGCAAGGAGGAAACTCTGTGTGCGGTGTCGGTACTCGACGAACGCGATGGGCAACCTGTTCGGCTCGTCTGCTTTGGTACCCAGAACAAGCAAGAGGGTGGGCTGGAGACCTTTCAGATCACCGAACAAACTCGCCTCTGGGACGCCCAACTGGCGCGCGAGCATCTCGGCCTTCTGTACGAGCGCCAATTCAAGAAGCTGGAAGGCCAGGACTGGCAAGAGGCGTTCACGACGACCGAGGAGCGAAAGCAAGCCGCCAAGCTCCTCGAGGTCTGTACCCGCGCGTCACCCACGGAGCATGACCTTCAGGAAGGTGTCCTGGACCTGCTCGACATGATCGCCAAGGGCTTCGGCCTCCGGAAAAAGCCAAAGACCGAGCGCCGATTGCAAGCCTTCGCGCTCCCCCCCGACCACGACATTGGCATCGACCCGAAGGAACGGGAGAGCAGCTTCGGCGGCAAGAACCCGTTCGGCGGCGTGACGCTGCGTGACGAGCGCAGCCGCCTACTCGGCTATATCGTCTATCCGCTCAAGAGCAAGGCCGACGCCACCCGCCTGCGCAGCCACCTCAAGCAGAACAACCGCTTCCACAACGTCCTGGTCGTTTACCCCGACCAGGACCAGGCCAGGCTGGAGCTGTGGCAGGGTCGCGAACAGCTCACCGGAATGCTCCGCCAAGGGCAGGGCTACAGGGACGCCGCGGACGTCGTGAACCTCCTGTCGCGGTTCTTCGTGGTCAGCAAGGCAAAGGTGAGGAACCCCGCGGAGCTTGCCCAAGAGTTAGCGTACCGAGCACAGTACCTGCGCCGCCTTGCCGTCAAACAGCTTGCGGAGGAGTCCCTCGAGGGACCCCTGCGCCAACTCTACAATAACTTCAAAACGGCTCTGGTCCACGACCTCACCGAAGACAAGTTTGCGGATGCCTATGCCCAGACCATCACCTACGGCCTGCTGACCGCCCGCTGGACGGGCAACGCGCAACTGATCGCGAACGGTGAGCGACTGACTCGCCAGACCGCCCTCAAGCACCTGCCGGCATCGAGTCCGTTCTTGAAGGAGTTTTTCAAGTCGGTTCTGGCGGTCCGGCTCGATGACCAGCGAGGCCGCCTGCTGTGGCTTGTTGATGACATTGCGGACCTGCTCGACCGGGTTGACGTGGAGTATGTCTTTGGCGCTGGCGATCCGGAGTCCACCATCGCCAGGGATCCCGTCATCCATTTCTATGAGCCCTTCTTGAATGCGTATGACCCAAAGCTCAAGAAGGAGCTTGGGGTCTTCTACACCCCGCGCCCAGTCGTCTCCTACATTGTCCGCAGCGTCCACGAACTCCTGCAAACCGAGTTCGGCCTTGAGGATGGTCTTGCCTCGACTGCCACTTGGCGCGAGATGCTTTCAAAGCACACTGGACTGAAACTCCCGCCCCTCACTGATGAGCCAAACGAGACGCGATCCATCTCCCCGGACGAACCCTTCGTCCAGATCCTCGACCCCGCCACCGGCACAGCCACCTTTCTGGTCGAAGTCATCGATGTTATACACAGCACCCTAGTGGCGAAGTGGACTCAGCAGAAGCTCACCCCTGACCAGCAGCACGACGCATGGAATGAATATGTGCCTAAGCACCTCCTGCCACGCCTTCACGCCTACGAGTTGATGATGGCCCCCTACGCCATCGCTCACATGAAAGTTGGCCTCAAGCTCGCCGAGACCGGCTACCGCTTTGGCACCGAGGAACGCGCCCGCATCTACCTCACCAACGCCCTCGAACCCTGGGTGAAACAGCTCACTCTTATCGGCGACGTCGCCCTCGACCACGAAGCCGCCGCCGTGAACGAAATCAAACGCCACAAGCGCTTCACCGTCGTCATCGGCAACCCACCGTATTCAATCAACTCGTGCAATTTGCAGGAAACTGCTGTCGCGTTGGTGGAGCCGTTTCGCTATGTGGATGGAGAGAAGATTCAGGAACGTGGCGCGCTAAAATTCGAGACGATACTCCAAGACGATTACGTGAAGTTCTGGGGCCTTGGTATTCGGATTCTCGAAACGACGCCCAGCGGAATCATCAGCATGATTTCCAACAATGGCTTTCTCACCAACCGGGTTCTGCGGGGCGTGCGAAAGACGTTCCTCAACGCCTTCGACCGCCTCACCTTTTTCGACCTTCACGGCAACCGAAGCAAAGGAGAAGTCTGTCCTGACGGCTCCCCAGACGACAATGTGTTCGACATCAATCAGGGCGTCGGCATCAGCATCCTGCGTAAGACAGGCACTGCGCCAAAAACCGGCAAGGTAGAACTCTCTGATTTGTGGGGAAACCGAGACTCGAAGTATCGGACGCTCGGCAACACTTCCGCATCAAAGACTCCGTTCCAAGAGCATTTGGCCAAACCGCCCTACTATACGTTTGCCTTGGTAGATGGGGATATTGAAGACGAGTATCGTTCGTTCGCGGCATTGGACGAAGCAATGCCTTTCAACAAGGCAGGCTTCGTAAGTGGCCGAGACGACTTCGCCGTAGATATTGAGTTTGAACCACTCGAACAGCGCATTGACGACTTTTTGAATCCAAGGAACGCGGAGTCCACAGTCAGAGAACGCTACGGAATCAAGGACGCTGGAGGCTACGTCTTGGCAAAGCGACGGCAGCCAGCTTTGGCTGCGAAACTAAAGGCCAAAGACATTATCCGGTGCGTTCAACAGCGTCCATTTGACTACAGGTTTGTCGCTTATTCCGAAGCGGTGCTGACCTCCCCGCAGAAGGCAGCAATGAACCAATTGATAGCGGGAGATAATTTGGCTTTCTGCCTTTCGCGAGGCGCTGAAATCATCCGCGGATGGGAACACATTTTCTGCACACGGGCGTTGGTTCAGCACCACACGGTTTCGTTGAAAGAGGTGAATTACGTCTTTCCGTTGAACGTCCGCGTTGAAGATGGCTCTTTCGCTTTCGGAAATGGAAAGTCGGCAAATTTCGCAGCGCAATTCTTGAAGGCTCTTGCCGCGAAGCTGAATCTCAGTACTGAGCGCACTTCTGGTTTGCCGAAGGGCCTGACGCCCGAAGACATCTTCCACTACGCCTACGCGGTGTTTCACAGTCCTGGCTACCGGAGCCGCTACGCGGAGTTTCTGAAGATCGATTTCCCGCGCCTGCCGTTGACCGGGAACCTGGAGCTGTTCCGCGCGCTGGCCCGGCTCGGCGGCGAACTCACCGCCCTTCACCTGCTGGAATCGCCCAAGCTCGCCCAGCCCATCACCGAGTTCATCGCCAATTCGAAGAAAGTGACCAAGGTCGGCTGGACGGACAATACTGTATGGATCGACGCAGGCGGGAAAAAGGGGGCCAATACACTCGGCACCTCTGGCTTCCGCGGCGTACCCGAAGAGGTCTGGAACTATCACATCGGCGGCTATCAGGTCTGCGAAAAATGGCTCAAGGATCGCAATGGCCGCACGCTCACCGACGACGACATCGCCCACTACCATAAAATCGTCATCGCCCTGTCCGAGACCATCAGCTTGATGCGGGAGATCGACGAGGTCATCGGCGGCTGGCCGGATGCCTTCGTGACTTCCACGGCCGGAAATGACGAATGATCGAAGAGATGGAAGCGGGACAAAGGCTTTTCCGGATCAGATCGACATGATCGAGCACCAGCGTAGCGAGTGGAAATCCCTCTGGCGGGACGATTACCTCAAATGGATTTCCGGCTTCGCCAATGCCGAGGGCGGGATTCTGGTCATCGGTCGCAACGATAAGGGGGAGGTTGTCGGTTTAACGGATGCGCGCCGGCTGCTGGTCGATCTACCCAACAAGATCCGGGATGTTCTTGGGATTCTGCCGCAAGTCAATCTGTTGGAGGAAGAGGGACGCGAGTACCTGGAGATCGTCGTCGACCCATACCCCAATCCCATCAGTTGCCGGGGTGAATATTTTTTGCGGACCGGGAGCACCAATCAGCTCCTCAAGGGTGCGGCCCTCGACAGCTTTCTCTTGAGGAAACATGGTCGCCATTGGGATGGCGTCCCGCTGCCGGGTGTCGCCCTGAGCGGTCTGGACGCGGGGGCACTCAAGGCCTTTCGCCACCAAGCGCTCAGAAGCCAGCGTTTGTCCGACAACGTGCTGGCCGAGACCGATCATACCCTGCTGGAAAAACTGCACTTGTTCGAAGGCGCCTATATGACCCGTGCCGCGGTGCTGTTGTTTCACCCTGAACCGGAGGGCTTCTTCACCGGCGCCAGCGTCAAGATCGGCTACTTCCAGGATAACGCCACCCTTCGCTATCAGGATGAGGTGCAGGGTGATCTGCTCCGGCAGGTGGGCCAGACGGTTGAGATCCTCAAGGCTAAGTATCTCCATGCCTGGATCAGCTACGAGGGGCTCCAGCGGGTCGAGAGCTGGCCCGTGCCGCTGGCCGCGCTGCGGGAGCGGTATTGAACGCCATCGTCCACAAGGATTACGGCAGTGGTATTCCGATTCAGATCAGCGTCTATCCGGACCGCTTGATGATCTGGAACCCCGGTCAGTTGCCATCCAACTTGACCATCGAGAAATTGCTGCAAAAACATTCTTCTCAGCCCTTCAATCCCGATCTGGCCAACGCCTTCTTCCGCGCGGGCCTGATCGAGGCCTGGGGACGAGGGATCGAGCGGATTATGGAGGCCTGCACCAATGCGAGCGTCCCGCCACCGACGTTCCGGGATGAGCCGACCGGGCTGTGGATCGAGTTTCGTTTCCCCATTCAGCCAGGAACGGATAAGCCAGCCCAAGTCGAGGCCCAAGTCGAGGCCCAAGTCTCTTTGACTGATCGGGAATGGGATATCTTGGTGGCTTGTGGGACTGGGGAGATGACCGGTAAAGACCTGGCGCGGGTCGCCGGGTACCAGACTCGGACCGGGAACTTCAAAAAGGGCCTCCGGCGGCTCGTCGAACTGGGTCTGGTCGAGCTGACGATCCCTGACAAACCCACCAGCAGCCGGCAGCGTTACCGCATTACGCCCAAGGGAAGGGCCTGGGCGGCAGCATGGTTAGACAAAGGAGCCATTGCATGACTGACGACAATGCGCGAAGAGCACTCTGGTCAGAGTTCCTGACTGCCTGGCCGCCCGAGCGCGTCCGCCAGATGACGCTGGAGGAGTACACCAACGCCAACCGGGACCATGCCTTCATCTACTGGATCGAACAGCGGCTGGACAAGCTCGGCAGCATCTGGGGAGGCTCGGCATTCAAGTTCGGTATCTACTGCCGGGACAAAACCGAGGCCAAGGAGGCGAGCAACGGTCGGGTGTGGGGTGAGAAATATGCCTGGCTCAAAAAGTTCGGCGCGACCGAACAAGCGGCCTTCGCCACCATCCGGGGCCGGCTGATCGGGGTCCTTGAGGCAGTCCAGGAAGGCAAGCTGGCGCGCATCGAGGAGATCGATCTGGCCCCCGTCCTGAAATGGAAGGTCGCCTTCCTGTACCAGGATCGGGCCAAGCCTCTGCTTCTCCCGATCTACAAGAAGGAGATGCTCTTCTTCCACTATCGGGCCATCGATCCGGGTGCCAAGCTGGGCAGCACCCCGTACCACGTCATGTACGAGACACTGCTGGAACGCCATCTGGCTGATGGAGACGTGCTTGAAGTCGGCAAGCGGCTCTGGGAGGCTTACAACGCCACGCGCGATCGAACCCCGCGCGCTTGGGCGGTCCCACTGGCCTGGACCATCCAGGACCCGGAGGCAATCGAGACGTTGTGCAACCAGCGTCGGGTCGAGCCAGAGGACGTGGACCCCTTCCTCGACAACCTGCTCAGGGCGGCGGACATGTCGGAGGGGGATCAGATCGCCCTGCTGGTCGAGGCCGAGGTGCGCGCCCTGGGGACGCTCACCAATGTCGAGCCGGGACAGTTTGCCTGGGATCAGGTTCCGGTCAATTTCCCATCGGTGCTGCTGGTCAATCCCTCATCCGAGGTGGTGCCCCTGGACGCCGCCGATCACCAAAAGCTGTGGGGCCAGCTTCCGCCAGAGATGCGCCGGGTGGAAAAGCTCACTGCCGTCAAGCCAACCACGGCGCAGCCCAGTCCGACTCCGCCCGCCCCCGAGATGCCGCCGCGGCCCGAGCCACCCCCGCCGCCCTGCGAGCCACGCAATATCATCCTCTACGGTCCCCCGGGCACGGGCAAGACCTACCGGACGGTGCGGCGCGCACTCCAGGTCATCCTAGGGCCCGACAAGCTGGAGGGGCTGAGTGACAAGGGGCTGCTCCCCCTGTTCCGTGAGCACCAGGCGCGCGGTCAGATCGAGTTCGTGACCTTCCACCAGGCCTATGGCTACGAGGAGTTCGTGGAGGGCATCCGCCCGGTGCTGGACCAGGGGGCAGATGCCCAGGTGCGTTACGCGATCCATGACGGGGTCTTCAAACGTATTGCCCTGCGCGCCGCGGCGGAGGGGCTGCGCACCGAGAGCGCCCAGCCGGACTTTGAGGAGTTGTGGGAGCAACTGGTCCGCGACCTGGGCAGCGAGGGGATGCGGATCGTCAAGGCCCTGAGCGGCAGAACCTATCAGCTGTCACTGAGCAGTCAGGGCAGCATCTGGTCGGCACCCTGCCAGGTCGATGCGGAGAACAACGTGCTCTCGGTCGATGAGAGGCACCAGACCGCGTCGCGGGAGAATGCCTTCCTCTACTGGAATCATCGCCAGGAGCTGGGGCCTGATCCCAAGCAATTCAGCTACGAGAAAACCACCCAGCTCTTCGCCCGCGAGAAGGGTGGCACCGGGGGCAACCACTACACGGCGCTGTTACTCGTCTACACCCAGCTCCTCGAATTGAGTCGCGTGGCTGGGGCGCGCAAGGCCGAATTGATCGACCGCACGGCGCGGGTCCAGCAGGCCCTGGACAAGCCGGGGCCCTCGACCACCTTCTCCTTCTCGGCGCGCTCGCCCCAGTACGTGCTGATCATCGACGAGATCAACCGCGGCAACATGAGCAAGATCCTGGGCGAGTTGATCACCCTGCTCGAACCCGACAAGCGCCTGGCGGCCCGCAACGAGCTGAAGTTGCCGCTGTCCTACACGCCGCAGCACCGGTTTGCGGTACCGCCGAATCTCCACGTGCTGGGGACCATGAACACCGCCGACCGGTCCATCGCGCTGATGGACGTTGCCCTGCGCCGGCGCTTCACCTTCGAGGAATTGATGCCCGACACCGGTGTCATCCGGGAAGTTCTGCGTGAGCGCATCCCCCATACGGCCTTCATCGCGCTGGTGGCGGACCTGTTCGATACTCTCAACGACCGCATTCGCTTCCTGTATGACCGGGACCACCAGCTTGGGCATTCCTATTTCCTTGATCTGACGGACCTGGAGTCACTGCGGCTGGTCTTCCGCGATCGACTCATCCCCATGCTCCAGGAGTATTTCTACGGGGCCTGGGACAAGATCTGTATCGTCCTGGGCTGTCCCTATGACGAAGCCGGCGTGCCCAAACGGCACAAAGACCAGCATCTGCTAGCTCCCGCTTCGCCTGGCAAGACCTATGCCCACCCCATCATTAGCGCCAGGGCCTTCCCCGAAGTTAAAACCCTTGGCTTCGACCATGACGATTACGAGGACCGGGTGGACTACCGGGTGCGGGCGGCCTTCCAGTCCGGTAACCTGTCCGAGGCGGACCTCTATCGCACCTTCCTTGGCGTGCTGGCCCTCGACGCGGCCAGTTATGAAGATCGCCTGGCGGAACTGGTTACTCCGGGACCGCTCGAATCTTCCACGGCCGTAATCGTTTAAGAGCCCCATTGCAAAGGGACACCAGATCTCCATGACCCAATCCATCGTGTTTCTCACCCCCCGGTTGGTCGGTGACCGCTTCGCGGATCACGCCATCCCGCTCGAAATCCTGAAGGATCTCGCGGCATTGGAGGAAATGATCCTGGAGGTGGCCAAATGGCGCTATCTGCAAGAACATCCTGACCGGAAACGCTCGCCGCGGGGTTTTATCGACGATATCTCACTGAAGCTCACGGCGATTGAGCCCGGCAGTGCTTGCCCGCGCATCGAGGCGGTTTTTGAAACGCCTGGGATTTTCCCGCCCGACACCTTGGCGCCGGCTAATTTCGACTATTTCATAAAGGCCCGCGACAGCATTTTTGCCGCGGTCGATGCGGCGGAACGTGGCGATGTCATCACCCGCCATTTGCCGGACTTTCTGCTTGGCTACTTCGACCGCTTTGGTCGTACTTTGCATGAATCCGAGCGTATCGAGCTTGATCCCCTCCATCCCGAGCGCCCCGCGCGTCTATCCAAGGCTACCCGTCGGTCTTTGATTCTGGCTTCACAGATTGATGAGTTGACCAACGAAGTGACCTTGCAGGGTCGCATTCCCACCATCAACCAAGTGCGCAGGATTTTCGATCTGCAGTTGCCTGATGGCTCTTGCGTGTCGGCGCCGCTCGATAAACCCCATGCGGCCACCGTCCTGGAGGCCTTGGCCGGTTATGAACAAGGGGCGCGGGTCAGGTTGCAGGGGATTGGGCGTTATGACCGTACCGATCGGTTACGGCGCATCGATGCCGTCGAGCATCTCAATTTATCGGAGCCGAATGATATTGCCGCCCGCTTGGATGAGTTACGGGCTCTATCGCATGGCTGGCTCGACGGCAAGGGCTTTGCTCCAGAGCCAGCCGGGCTAGACTGGCTGGCCAAACAGTTCGAAGTCTATTATCCGGAACGCTTGCCTTTGCCGTTCCTGTACCCGACCGCGGAAGGCGGGGTTCAGGCCGAATGGTCTTTTCGAAGCCATGAAGTAACCCTGGACATCAATCTGGCCCGGCATCAGGCTGATTGGCATGCCTTGCATCTGCCGACGGAGGAAGAATCCCTCCGCACCCTTGACCTCGATACCCCGGCGGCCTGGTCCTGGTTGAGTGCCGAGGTGGGGCTTCGGTCAGAGGCTAAGGCATGAAGGATAGCACCTTACTCCTGCGCCAGATCCACCCCGCTTTTCTGCAATACGGACGGGTATCGTCACAGGCCTTTCGTCCCACCCCCAAGGATGAACAGCGCCTGTCGGTTTACGACGGGGACCAGATTGCGCCGCAGCCGGCATATCTTCACTACACGGAAACCCTGCGCTTGCAGTCAACGGGCGTCATGGCCCTGACGGTAGCCGAATGCCAGAGCCGGTCGCTAACGGTCGTGTCGGACCCTGCGCCTTACCCTGAACATGCCGTGATCGATTTTTCGGCTTGCAGCAAGAGCGCGACGGAAAGGATGGCCAAGGAATTCCGCCTGCTCGCGGAGGCGCGCGGCTGGCTGTACCGTCCTTGACCCTGCCCTGTAGCGCCTCATTCGGCGCAAGCCAGTATCACGGCGGACTCTATTCTTCCTGTGGGAAAGCCCATGCCGCCGCAAAGCTGCTCGCAGCAAGAAAGCGGGAGTTGACTTTTTGATGAAACGCCTAGTGGTGAGCGAGCACACCCGCATTGAGCGCCGGTCGGGGACGACAACCGGCACTGAGGGCACAGGGTGCCTGGAAGGTCACCTGTACGACCGCCTGCGCACCTTCGATCGCGCCCACCGCGAGCCGGCTCAGCGTATCTTCGACTGGGCCGACGGCTACGCCCGCTCCACCCAATGGGTCGGGGTGGTGCAGGTGCCGGGGGTGCTGATCGAAATCCTGCCCAAGATCGATGCCTTGGCCGGCTCGGCTCAGCAGATGGTGACCGTGCCTGGGGCTGTATCTAAGCCCGTGCCTGAAACCGAACAGGCGCAGTACGCGGCGCGGCGTAATCTGCTGTATATGCTCGCCGTCAGCGGGGACGTGCCGGTGCGCAGTCGCGACCTGGCCCGCCTGGCCATCCGCCAGGCCCCCTTGTCCGAAACCCTGGCCGGCATCTTCGCCGATCGCCTGCGGCAGGAATTGCTCCGGGGGCCCGAACGCGCCTATCTGGAAGAGGAGGCCGATCTGCGCCGCTTCAAGGGCAAGCTCCATGTGCCGCGTCAGATCCTCCGCAACCATGTCCATCGGGAACGTTTCTACTGCCGGTTCCACGAGCTCTCCGACGACACCCGGATGAACCGGATTTTCCGGGCCACCTGCCGTGTGCTGCTCGACTATACGCGCACTCCGGCCACCCAAGATGCCCTGCGGCAATGCCTCCTGTTGCTGGACGAAGTGCCGGATGTCGCCGTCCAGGAAGCTGACTTTGACCGCATTACCTTCAATCGGCAAAACGAGCGCTTCGCGGATGTGTTGCGCTTCTGCCGCTTGCTCCTGGCGGGCCGAACGCCAACCATCCAGGCCGGTGCCACCCCGACCTTCTCCCTGCTGTTCGACATGAACAAGGTCTTCGAGCGCTTCGTGGCGGCCTTTCTGCGCCGCTACGTTGCCCCGGCTTTGGAGGGGGTGGAGGTTCTGGCCCAGGGCGGAGCACATAAGCTGCATCTGATGGCTAGTGAGGGCCTGGGGGTGCTGCGCCTGGAACCGGACCTGCTCGTCTTTGGTCCCGGTGGCCGGCGCCTGGTCATGGACACCAAGTGGAAACTACTCGCCCCGGGGCGACGGGGGCGAGGAGGGGTCGCCGAGACGGACCTTTACCAGCTCTTCGCCTATACCCGCCGCTACGGCTGCCCGCGCAGCGTCCTCCTATACCCGCACACGCCTGGCCTGGAGCCCCGCGACTTCGACGTCCTGGATGCGCAGGGCGCCAGCCAGGAGCGGGTGGCGATCCGCCAGGTGCGCTTGCACCGTAACCTGCACCAGGAGGCCGAACGATCCTCCCTGGCCAAGGAACTGGCCGACATCCTGCGCGAGGGGCTGGGCTTGGAGGAGGGTCTCAACCTACCGGGACCCTTAGGGAGGGCGGCATGACCCCATCGACCGTCGCGCAAGCCGAGCTATCGCCGCCCAACTGGTTAGGGACGCGTCATTCCTTCGATCCCCTGGTCGAACGGGCACTGTCCACCCGACTGAGTCTGGCGGAAGCGGAACTGCTCCGTGACAGCCATTGGCACCTGGGCGAGGACGCCCGACTGCGGGAAGACAGCCGGTTTCGCCCCACCCCCTGGGGGCGCTGGTTAGCCTCCGCGGCCTATCTCGCCAATGAGGCCCTGTTCCGGCAACTCCACCGCGAGCCCTTCGCCAGGCCCGGACTGGAGGGTGCCCTCGCTGACCTGGAGGGGGTGGTCAAGCGCCACTGCGTCTTCTGCCCCGCAGACCCACGGTTCGTCCTGGAGGGCGGTGCCCTGCGGCTCGCAGCCCGGGAACTGACTCATCAGCCGCTCATCGAGGACCAGGTGGGCGACCTGGAAAAGTATGTAACCCACCTCCCGCTCCACACCCTCAAGGCTGCGGCGGCGGCCCTGCCCGCGGGGGAATGGGGAAAGGCCGCCCAGGAGGAGGTGATCGAGCCCTTGGGTTGGGTGCGCATCGATGCGGGTCGCAAACTGAATCCGCGGATGTTTGTCGCTCAGATCGAGGGCCACAGCATGGACGACGGGCACAGCGGCCTGGTGGACGGCGGTTATGCCATTTTTGAGCTGTGGCCAGCCGGGACCCGACAACATCTGATTGTCCTGGTGCGCGGTGCCTTTACTGACCGGGAAACTGGGCGCTATGCCGTCAAGCGCTATGTCGCCGACGAGCGGGACGCCGAGGGTCGTCACGAGCGCATCGCCCTGGTCTCGCTTAACCCCGACAAGGCACGTTACCCGGACATCGCCCTGGATGTGGCGGACGAGGCGGAGGTCACGGTAGTGGCGAAGGTCGTGCAGGCCCTGAAGTCGGACGATTTCGCCCGCCGGCCTCGCCCCGTGCGGCGACCGGGCCGGCGGGATCTTTCCTCCCCCGAAGCCCTGGCGGAGATCAGCCAGGATTTGGCCGACCACGTCGCGCGGTTCTTCGCGGCCTTGCCCAGCGGCGAAGCGGCAGCCGCCGCCGCGCGGGCCGAGTGGCAGGCGGAGCTGGTCTGCCTCACGGCCGAGGCCGGTGGCTTGCAGATCGAAGCCGGCCCCCTGCTAGGTTTATGGAGCTTCGTCAAGCAACTCCGGGTGAAGGGCACTGACCTGGAACAAGGGGTGTTGGTCGCGAATCTCCGTTTGCGACCGGTCCGGGTCCCGGTGCTGCCCAGCTCCGGGCCCTGGACCTGGGAGGCGGTCGGCTTCGAGGACGATCCTGATCTGGACTTTTCCGCCCTGGCCACGCCCGCGCTTACCCGTGCCCAGGTCACGGTATTCCGGGTGGATGCCGAGGGCATCGGCCGGCGCTTGGCCAGCCGGACCCTCTCCCCTGGCCAAGAGTACCGGTTGGTAATGGCGGAGGACTTGCTCGCGACCTTGAGCTTCCGGCCACCCATCGAGCCCCTGGAACCGGGCTGGGGACTCTGGGAGTTGGCGTTAACGCCCCTTCTGTCCGTGAAAATGCTGTCCGCCCTCAGGGACCTGGACCTGGAGATGGGCGAAACCCAGGCCCGTCTTGAATGGGTCCTGGTACCCCCTGTGGCCTGGCATACCAGCCCCAAAGGGCAAGCCTATCCCAGCTTTCTGGCCGATCAGGCCCCCGTGGTGGTGGTGGACGGCCCCGCGACCGAGACCCCGGGGGCAGCCACTTTGATCGTACAGGGCCCCAGCGGCCCGCAGATCCTGCCCCTTCCCCCTGGCCAGCGCCATCTGGTGCGCCTGGAAAACCTCCCCCTGGGCTGTCATGCCATTCAGATCCTGCACGATCGGACCTCCATTCCGCCCGAGCGCTTGGTCTGCGAAGTGAGCGCCGCGCCTCCTCCCGGCCTCCGTGCCCATTGGCAGGTCAAGGTCAGGGACAAGGGGCTCGTCGCTGGCCCCGCGGGCGTGGCGGTGGTGCCGCCCCAGGATCTGATGGCTTGGGAGGAGAGCACCGACGGGCCCGACGCGCCACTCCCTCTGGAGATCGAGGCGCCGCCAGGGTGGCCGGTACGCATCCTGTGGCGAGAATTGGCCGAAGACTGGCTCGGGCATCTCCATGCCGACCAGGAGGGGCGGATCGATACGCCGGCCGTCCTGGCTTTGAGCCGCGAACGCCGGACCCGGCACGCCATGGGAGATCTGCTGCTCGACTTAGGGGAACTGGGCATGGCTATTCTCCAGCATGAACGGCGCCCCTCACCGCGGACTATTCAGGCGCAGCTCCAGACCTTGGTGACCCGCCGCGGCGAGGCGGTTCAGCGCCTGGCCGGGGCCTATCTGCAACTTCGTCCGCAGTGGTTCGCACCGGTCTGTTCGGCCCTCGGCTACGAACTGGAAACGACCGCCCTCGGGGACGCGGCCGATGCATCTGCGCATGTCGTGGCCCACCGCCTGCTGCACACCGAACGCCTGAGTACCGGCATCCACCGGCAACCGGTAAGGCTCCTGCTCTTGGTAGAGGACCTATCTCAGCCCCTTGGCAAGCCCGTGTTTGGCTGGCTGGACGCCCTTTGTGCCGGGGCAGGGCTGCGGGACATCCTTATCAGTGACGGTCTGCGCTGGGCGGGGCACCGTCGCGGCTCCCGGTTGGCCCTGCAGGTCTGGGACTTGGGTGAGGTCGTCAAGGAGTATCAGGCATTTCTGGACTTCCTGCACGTAGCCGGGGAGGGCGTATGACCCGGCTGGCGCTACTCGATGGTGATCAGGCTCACGCCACCCTCCAGGCCCTGTTGGAGGCCGAGCCTGCTCAGGAAACCGCGATCGCGGAGCTGATCCGGGACCAGGTCTCGGCGCGGGGGGCCTGTCAACGGGCGATGACGGTCAGCAGGGTGTGTCGCTTTGCCGCACCGGTTATCAGCCTCGACGCTGAACGGGTCAGTGATCTCTGCACCCAACTTGGACGCGAGGGCGACCTCGTGATCGCGGATGGGGGCCTCCTGATGGCGACTCCGCTGCGGGCGATCGACCTGGGACAAGGCCGGTTCCGCCTGGCATCGAGTCTTGCCACGCGGCGATTGAAGACCCTCCTGTCAGGCTCCTGGGGATGGGTGGGCATCGCGCGCACCTGCCAGGTAGAGGACCCCATCCAGTTGCATGCCCAGGTGACCGCGGTGGGCGGCAGGGTCCTTACCCCAGCGGACTGGGCGGGCCTGGAGCGGGTCCCACCCGCGGATCAGACCTGGCTGGACGGACTCGAGCGCCGTCTGCAAGCCACGCCCGAAGCAGCCGGTAGCCTGGAGCGAGATGAACCTCTGGCCTGGAGGGGTTGCCGGATCACCGCGGAGGGGATCCACTGGCCAGCGGACCCGCAAGCCGCCGGCTCACGCCTGTGGCGTGCCCGCACACGTTTCGGATACTGGCGCCATGCCTGGAGCCAGGAGGGTCCGCCCAGTACCTCGCCCTTTGTCACCTTAGGCGCTGACGCGGGGAGTCGCACCCTCTTTGCCTTGGCCCGGGTGCAGGGTCTGCCGTTGACCGGCGTCGTCACTCAGGATGACCACTTGGCCGTGCTGGCCATCCGCCATTGGTTGCCGCTGGCGGAGTATCGGTTTTTAGCGGTCCATGCCACCGCTCGCGAGGCGGATCGCACAGGCAGCCTTTGGTCGCTGCCTTGTGGGCAACTGGCGGGGGTGGTGGCCATGCTGGAGGCGCGGCTGGGTCTGGTCACGGCCAAGGGGATGACAGGATGAGCAAACGACAAATCACCATCAAGCCGACCTGTATGCGGGAGATTCTCGCCTTCCCGCCCGACCGCACGGCCACGCTGTGGGAGAAGATCAATCAGTTGGTGACTGACCCGCTGCCGGACGGCAAAGTCAAAAAGAAGCTGCAAAATGCCGAGGGTATTTACCGTCTGCGCGTGGGCGAGCATCGGGTGTTTTACCGTTTTGGCAACGATTGGGTGTCCTTGCTCGGCCTCCGCCGGCGGCATGAGGACACCTACCGCGATATCCCCGCCGCCCGCGGGGAGCCGAGCCTGCCCCCGGATGAGGAAGACGATCTTGACGCCCTGCTCATCCAGCAACCAGCGGCATTTTCCTTCACCCCCGTGGACGAGGAGACACCTTTGCCTTTCGAGTTGACCAAGGGTTGGTTAACGAAACTGGGTATCTCCCTGTCGACACATCCGGTGCTGGTTCGTTGCCGGACGGAGGAGGATCTGCTCGATGCGCCCGTGCCCAGTGAAGTGCTGGCCCGGGTGCTCGATGCCATCTTTCCCCCCAGTCTGGAGGGGCTGGTCCAGCAACCCGACCTGCTTGTGCCCTCGACCGAGCATTTGGTCCGTTACAAGGAGGGCGACCTGCTCGGCTTCCTGCTTAATCTCGACGAGGACCAGCTCAAGCTGACCCGATGGGCGCTCAAAGGCCCGACCATGGTGTGGGGCGGCGCGGGAACCGGTAAGAGTACTGTGGCGCTCTATCGCATCAAGGCGGTGCTGGAGCGGGCGGGCACCACTGGCCGCGAGCGGGTGCTGTTAACGACCTATACCCGTGCCCTTCAGGCGGTTTCCCGGCAATTGCTGGAGCAGATCCTGACCCCGGAACAACTGGCCCGGGTACGGGTTGCCACTTGCGATCAGGTGGCGCGGGAGATCGTCCAGGGCCACAGACCGCTGCGCGTCTGGGAATCCGATCGCGATGCCTATCGCCGTCTTCGCGACCTCCGCCAGACTTACGCCGCCAGCCTGGAGACCTCCTTCGAGGGCCGATTGCGCGCCCGGGCCTTGGTTCGCCTCTCGGATGCGTATCTCCTGGAGGAATTCGACTGGATCATCACCGGCCGGGATCTACGCTGCCTTGAAAACTACCTCGATGCCCCGCGCCCCGGCCGGGGGGTAGCCTTTCCTGCGCGCCTGCGCACGGTCGTCTGGGAGCTCTGTCGGGCCTTTCGCCAGGGGGGCCAGGGCGAACGGTTCCCGAACCTGCGCAACGAAGCCGTCGAGATCATACGCCACGGTGGCTGGAAGGGACACTGGGACTATGTGTTCGTCGATGAAGCCCAAGACCTGAGTCCCGCCGCCTTGGCCCTCATGGCTGAGGTCTGCACCGGCCCCGAAGGCCTCTTCTTTGTGGCCGATGCCAAGCAGTCGCTCTATTCACGCAGTTATAGCTGGGCCTCGGCTCATCCCCGCCTGCAATTCCGTGGCCGTACCGCGGCCCTCAAGCGCAATTACCGCTCCACCCGGGAGATCGATCAAGCGGCCTTCTCGGTCCTCGTCCCCGAGGACGGTGAGGTCCTCGAAGTCTCCGCCAGTATCCACGCGGGACCCTTACCTGTCCTGGTGACCGGTATCGAGCTGGAACAGGAGGTGAACTGGATCATTCGCTTCGTGCGGCAGATGGCGCGTCATCTGCACCTGCGTCAGAACGCCGCGGCGCTCCTGGTGCCCACGGCCGAGATCGGACAAGCCCTGGCTTCCAGCCTCACGGCCGCGGGCATGGCCGCCACCTTCTATACCGGCCGCGACTTGGACCTGAAGGCGGATTGCCTGAAGGTGATGACCTTTTATTCCGCCAAGGGCCTGGAGTTCCCGATTGTTGTCGTTGGCGGCTTCTATCCGGGGACTTACCCCGATGAGCGGGACTTTGACGACGCCGACCTCCTGGCTGAGCGCATGCGACATGAGCGGCGGCTGCTCTATGTCGCACTGACGCGGGCGATGCGCGGACTTATGTTGCTCGTCCCCAAGGAGTGTCGCCATCGCGCCTTGGTCGAGCTCGATCCCACCCAATGGCATCTGGAGGTGGCTGGATGATAGTTCTGAAACTCAGCAAATACACCGACGAGGACGCCCGTCTAGCCGACGAGCTTGACGCGGCCTTCCTGCAACGCAAGCTGACACCGCAGGCCAGGCTGGACTTCATGGACGTCGCAACGGTGGCGCCCGGATTTCTGGACGTGTTGCTGGAACACGAGACCCCGGAATCGATTGGGGACCGGATTAGCGGCATGAACCCGGCGGTAGACCAGGCCCTGGTGAGCTGGGTGGACAGAAAAGCCAATCCCGTTACCGCGATTGAACGCCCTCGGAAGCGACCGACGGTTCGTTTGCCGCAGCGCCCCCCCGAACCATCACCGGTGGAACGACCACTGACGCCGGACGATCGGTACACCCCCACCCGCCTGGTACGCCGCCTGGCCAACACCCTCCAGGGCTATATCGAAAGCGCCTACCCCCTGAGTGATCCCTTGTTGGTCAAATCGCGGCGCTTGTTGCTGGAGACCGAGGCGGACGGGCACCTGTTAGCCCAGGTGCCCTTTATCGAAACCACGCCGCGCTACCAGAGTTCGGAACGCGGTTACCCAGCGATCGGCCTGCCGGAGCACCTGGGGCTATTTTTCGATCGCCTCGCCCGCCAAGCAGCCACCGGCAGCACCCCTGACGACCCGCGTACCATTCTCTTCCCAGGGGTCTATCGCCATCAGGAGCGAGCCTTCCAGGCTTTTCTGACGGAAGGACGGGACATCGTCGTGGCTACCGGCACCGGCTCTGGCAAGACCGAGTGCTTCCTGGTACCCGGTCTGGGAGCCCTGTACGACGAGGCGGTTATGCGCCCCGAGTCCTTCCAGATACCGGGCGTGCGGCTATTGATTCTCTATCCGATGAACGCCCTGGTTAATGACCAACTGGCGCGGTTGCGTCTGTTGTTTGGTGATCCGGCGGTCGCGGCGGAGTTTCAGCATATCGGCTGTCGGCGGTTCCCGCGCTTCGGGATGTACACCGGACGTACGCCGTACGCTGGGGCGCGTAAGGCGACGGGGGACAGCGAGCGGGTGGCGCCCCTGTTGGAGTATTACCTGGGGCTGGAGCCGGCGATCGAGACCCGGCTCCGACAATTGGGGCGTTATCCGGCCAAGGATCTGGTGGCCTTCTACGCCAAGCATGAGCAACAACGGGCTGTCTATCAGTCTGGCAAGAATGTGGGTAAGGAATACACCCGGCACAACTGGGACCGGCGACTGCATACCGCCGACGGCGACCGGGAACTGCTGACCCGCCATGAGATGGTGCATGGTGTGGGCACGCGGCCAGGGCACGCCCCTGACATCCTGGTCACCAACTACTCCATGCTTGAGTACATGCTCATGCGGCCCTTCGAACGGCCGCTCTTTGAGGAGACACGTCAGTGGCTGCAAGGGCAAGGCAACCGGCTCCTCCTGGTAGTCGACGAAGCCCACATGTACCGCGGAGCCAAAGGGGCTGAGGTGGCCTTCCTCTTACGGCGACTACGTGCCAGGCTCGGCATCCACGATAAATCTGAAAAACTTCGGGTTATTGCCACCAGTGCTAGCCTGGGTAGTGATGCCAAGTCCCTCCGGAACATCTTGAATTTTGCCGCGGACCTTACGGGGAAAAGCCCGGGGGATTTCGAGGCGGTTACCGGCACCCGTGAAGAGTTCGCGCCCGTGGGCCAAGCCAGCGCCCCGGAGGCCGAGATGCTGGCCGGACTGGATATCGAGGCCATCAACCAGCTCGGTAGCGGCGAGGAATTACGCCAGGCCTTGACTCCCGTATTCGACTATTACGGCGTGAAGTGCGCCTCACCGCAAGAGGCTGAGGTGCTTGCGACCCTTCATCAGGCCTTGGCTGGTCGCCCCTATCTCAATCAGTTGATGAATGTCGCGGCGGGCAACGCCCAGGCCCTTCCCGATTTGGCCCGTAGCGTTTTTGGCCAGCATCAGCACGGATGCCGGGCGCTGGAAGCCTTGCTGGCCCTGGGGACCCTGGCGCGCCCCAGGCCCGATGCTCCGGGACTGATACCGACCCGCGTACATGCGATGTTCCGCGGCATGCACGGTCTGTATGCCTGTATCAATCCCGCTTGCTCCGGTCGCCAAGCCGGCCCGGGGCAAACCGCCATCTTGGGGAAACTCTTTGCGTCGCCGCAGACGCGCTGCGATGCCTGCGGTTCTCGCGTCTTCGAGTTGGCCTCCTGCCGCAGTTGCGGCGCCCCCTATACCATCGCCTACGCCGCAGTAAGCACCCTTGGCGGGCTCCATTTTCTCTGGGGCGAGACCGAGGGTAACCTGGTGCGATTGGAACTCTTGCCCACGGCACCCCGCTATCCGGAGCGGACCGAAGAAATCCAGGTCCACCTGGCCACCGGCTATGTCAATGTCGCTGGCGACCACAAGGTGGGTGGCGTCCGGCCGATGTACCTCTGGCTGGATGGGAACCATGAGCGGATGCCCGACTTCGGGCGCTGCGCCATGTGTCAGCCGTCATCCCAGGCCCAGGCCCGGATATTCGACTTTCGCACTCGTGGTGAGCAGCCTTTTACGGCGCTTATCGAGGCTCAGTTTGCCGAGCAACCTCCCCAGAAGCCTGATCCTCACCTACCGAATCATGGTCGCAAGGTCCTGGTTTTTAGCGACGGCCGTCAGAAGGCGGCGCGGTTGGCGCCGGCTCTGGAACATAGCCATGCCCGGGACCTCTTCCGCCAGGTGATCGCCCTTGCCGCCAGCGAACTGCGCGCCCAAGAAAACCTCTCCGGCATGCAATGGCTCTACCCCGCAGTGGCGTGGCTGTGCGGTAACCGGGGTTACGACCTGTTCCCTGCGGTGGATGAAGTTGAGTTCCACAACCACTTGCGCCGTACCAAGGGGAAGACCCTTAAGGAAACGCTCCAACTGGCCAGTCGGGGAGGCTTGCCCCCTACGCGCTCCTTTGCGCTTGCCCTCTTTAGCGAACTGACCGACCGCTACTATTCGCTACCGTCCTTGGCGCTCGGCACAGTCGAGGAAGACCCGGACTCTGAGCAGGTCTTGCTAGACTTTCCGGCCATTGGCCTAGACACCGCTGCCCAGCGGGCCCTGTTCCGGGCATGGATCAGGCTGCACTTGGAGCGCCGCAGTTTTCGACCCGAAGGGGCCGCGATCAGTCAACTGGGGGAGGGTTGGTCGGCCCCGGTGGGCATCAACGCCGAACGCCTAAACCATATACTGCCCAATCGTTTCGAGGAATACATCGGTAAGATCCTCGGCGAGGACGCCGCTGCCACTGAGCAGGTGGTGGCTTGGTTTCAGCAGTTGGTCAGAAACTCCGAACTCCTCTATTTCGAGGGGGATCTTTACTATCTGCAGCCCCTTGGCTTGAGCCTGAATGTGCGGCTGGATGGCGCCTGGCTGCGCTGTGTAGATTGCGGACGTATCCACCCTGAGGCACTGGCCGACCTCTGCCCCGGCTGTTTGGGACAGGTGATCGAGGCCGAGCCCGACTACTTGAGTGCCCGCACCGGTTTCTACCGCGATCAAGTGCTCCGTGCCTTCGACCCCCGCCAATTGGAGCCCTTTGGCCTATCCGCCGCCGAGCACTCTGCCCAACTTACCGGCAACACCGATGACAGCGCTTTCAACAAGGTCGAGGAGTACGAACTCCGTTTCCAGGACATCGCCCTTGATGCGAAGCCGCCCATCGATGTTCTGAGTTGCACGACCACCATGGAAGTTGGTATCGACATCGGCGCCCTCTCGGGCGTGGCACTGCGCAACGTGCCACCCCATGTGGCTAACTACCAGCAACGGGCGGGCCGGGCAGGCCGGCGGGGTCGCTCTATTGCCTCGGTGGTCACCTACGCCCATGGCACCTCCCACGACGCGCATTTCTTTGCCCACCCCGAGGCCATCATCTCGGGACCAGTGATGCCGCCGATCGTTTACGTCGAAAATCAGCAAGTCCTGGAACGCCACATCAACGCCTATCTGGTGCAACGATTTTTTCATGAGACGGTACCGACGGACACCGGGTCAAACGCCTACCAACTCTTCGAATCACTTGGAACCGTCGAACGTTTTCTCTCCGATACCCACGCCTGCTCGCTGACACGCATGGAGGCTTGGCTCGAAGCTAATCAGTCGCAACTCGTGACGGAATTAGGCTATTGGGTGCCGACCTATAGTCATGGCTTGGGTGAGGATATACCCGGCGTGACGGAAACCATTCAGGGGGCAATCACCCGCCTGCGTGAGCAGCTCCATGCAGTGCTCCCCGTGGCCGACTACCGCCAACGCGAGCACCTCGCCGGACTAGCCCTGGAGACCCTCGCACGGCGGCTGGAGGATTCACTCCTCAATGCCATGATCGGCCATGCGGTGCTGCCACGCTATGCCTTCCCGACCGATGTGGTCGGTTTCTGGGTGTCAAGAAAACCTAATCCCGGCGAGCCCAAGGTGCGCCGCGCCTTCGAGTACGAGCCGCAGCGGGATCTTCAACTCGCCCTGTCAGAGTACGCACCGACGCGCAGTCTGACCATCGACAAGTGGCGCTTCGCCTCAGCCGCGCTCTTTTCGCCCTATGAACCAACACCTGCCCCGACCTTGGCCAAGCGACAACCTTATACGGCCTGTCGCGACTGTACCTTCGTCAGTCTGGACCCCGAATCGGTCACTCTGGCCCTTTGCCCTTGCTGTGGCAGCGACCAGGTGGACCACACAGCTTTTATTACGCCCGCTGGGTTCGCGCCGGACATCAATGTCAAACAAGAAGTAGATCGTGGCCAGGCGATCACGTATGCCGGCATGACGGAAAGAGCCCGTCTGGAACTACAGGATCCACCGACCGCCTGGGATCATGTGCTGTACGCTGGGCGCTTGAAGTCCTGGACCGGATCCCGGCGGCTCGCTGTGGTGAACAAGGGCATCGGCGACCGAGGCTTCCGGGTATGCCCGGAATGCGGTCGTTCTGAGCCGGAGTTCGGTCCGGGCTTCACCAAAACCCAACTCACACGAGCGGGTTCGCCAATCCAACACAAGCACCCACTCGAACATGGCATGATTTGTACCGGCATCGCAGACGGTCCCTTCTTCCTGGGCCATCGCTTCCCCACCGATGCGCTCCTGATCAGGCTGAACGTATCGCGCCCGGTGTGCCTGGGGTCACCGACGACACAAGGCCTGCTCAGCCGGGCGGCGCGCATGGCGCTCAGTTCGCTGGTTGAGGCGATGGCGCTGGCAGCATCCCGAGAACTACAGATTGATGAGGGCGAGTTGTCGGGCTGGTGGGCGCCGGTACTCGGTGGCCATGCCGATGAGGCACAGCTTTACCTCTATGACCTGTTGCCTGGCGGTGCTGGCTATGCCAGGGGCGTAGGCGATGCCCTCGATAACGTCCTCGCTGTTACGGAACGTCTGCTGGCGGATTGCGACTGCCCTCAATCCTGCTATCGCTGCATCCGTCATTACGGCAACAATTACCTCCACGCCGCCCTGGACCGCCACCTCGCCTTGGCGCTGCTCCGGCATATCCGCTACGACACTATCCCGGTGGTGCCTGCCGGTTCCACGACGGAAGTGCTGCGCGGCCTCAAAGATTTCTTGAATCTGCGCGGCATCCAGGCCCAAGAAAATCCCGCGGTCGGGGACATCCAAGTTCCAATCATCGTCAAAGCTGGGAATCGCGAGATCTGGGTGGATGTCCACCACCCCCTTGTGGATCCCGCCGCAGCCCCGTCCGCAATTGCACTGGCGGCCCAGTCCTCTTTTAGCGAACTGGTGCAGATCGATGCCTTCACCCTCTTGCACGATCTGCCCGCTGCGGTCGCCTCGCTCAAGTTGCCAGAAGGTTGGGTGTCGTGACTTGTAATCCATTTTACGAACTGCGGGAGCCAACTCACTGGGTCGAGCCCCCAGAAACCTACAGTTTCTCGCATTTAGAAGCCATTATGGCCTGCCCGCGACGCTGGCAACTGGTGCACTCATGCTGGGGACCCTTCACAAGGTATCCAGAGCGCCCTAAACCAGCCGCAATCGAGGGACAGATCGTGCACGCGGCCTTGGAACTGCTCGCGCGGGAACTTGGCCAACGCGGCCGTCCACCGATTGCCTCGGTTGCCTTCCAGGGCGCCCTCGCGGCCTGTGAGTTCTGGGCGTTCTTTGCGGCGCAGATCCAGACATGGAACCAGCGCTTGGCAGCCCATCCACGGGCTGGCCCAGGTTACCTGCTACGGACCAAACCACAGGAACTGGCCAACCAAACCATTCGCCTCTTCCGCGAGACTTATCGCCCGGGTACGGGTCAACCCCTAAAAGTGCCCGCCGGGGCTGGGAAAAATCCCGGAAGCGCACCGCTGACATCTGAGCTGGTCATTTCCCCGGCCGAGCTGTTGCAGGCCCGTGGCGTGTTGGCTGAAATAAGGATGAGGCACCCAACCTTACCTCTGGCCGGCGTTCTGGATGCGGTTACCCTGGATCAACACCGTGCGACGACGATCATCGACTTTAAAACGGGTCAGCGCAAACCGGCCCATGAGGCACAAGTACTGCTCTATGCACTTCTCTGGTGGCGATGCAGTGGGTCAATGCCTGATAAGGTGGCGCTCCATTACCTTGACGGCGCCTGGTCGCAGCCGGTTGCCGTGGCGGAATTGGAGTTAGCCGAGAGAACCATCGACGCGGATATCCGCCATGCCACGGCCATACTCCAGACAAGGCCGGCATCGCCCCAGCCCGGTAAAGAATGCAGCTGGTGTCCGGTGCGACCAAGGTGTAACGAAGGGTGGGCGCGGATTGAGCAGGGAGCTATCCATGGGAGGGCTGCAAAATCCGTTGATATCGAGCTGACCCTTATTTCTGAACCAACCCACACGGGTTACCTGGGGTTGCATGCCAACGGTCGGGAATATTCCATCGTCTATGATGCCGCCGTCAGCTACGGTCTGCCACTGGCAAATAAAGGTGATCGCTTTCGCTACCTGGATGCCATGACAGGTCAAGCGGAAAGGGAAATTCAGTTGCGTCCGTGGACCGAGATATATCGCCTTTAATCCACCTTGGTGTGGAGATAGGTGACAGCGGTCGTTACCCTACCGTGCCGTGTCGCCTTTGACGCCAATGGCCAGCGTCTTACTGGTCTGCCCCAGCGCAAAGGTCACCTGGCCGCTGGCGGCGGTGTAATCCTGGCCCGCCTGGGCCGTGCCATTTGCGGTGGCGTACCGCACCGTCACCGGCCCGGCACTCTTGGGGCTGAGGGTCAGGGTAAAGGTCAGAGGACTGGTGCCCGTCTGGCCCCCCACCCGCGCCGCGTCATTGATGCGCAGGGTCTGCGCCACGACGGCGGTGGGGACGATGAGATCCGCGAACACCGGCAGATGATCCTCCGCCAGGGTACAGACCGTCGCCGCCAGGGGCGCCCCGGAAAGAGGCAGGCCGCCGGGGAGGCCCTCGTCGGCGCAGTCATAGACCTGGGTCGCCGGGCCGCGCCGCGTCAGGGTGGGGCTGGTCAGCAGATAGTCGAGGCGCCGCCCCGGTGCCATGCGGGTGGCGAGGCTGCCATCCAACTGGCGGGCCGGGAGGAGCGTGGCGCGGGCGGTGAGATAGGCGAAGGGGTCATTGCGCAGCCCGGCCCCGGCCAGCAGGGCCTGGAGGTCGGCCCCCAACACCATGCCGGCGGTTTGATGTCCCCTATCGGGCCAGGCTGCATCGGCGCCACCGGCATTGCCAAACAAACCACCATCACGGGGGATTGCCCTAGCCTTGAGTGATCCATGGAGACATTTTTGCCATGGTGGAAAAAACCGACCTCGTAGGCGCCCCGTGGCGCCCGTGGCGGGACCCTGGCAACCCATATCTATCACCCCCGACCCAGGGTCCACAAGACCGCCTAGGCGCCGCCGGGGGTTGGCTCGCAACTATCTATAATTTAAGGGTATTCGACCGGGAAAACCTGCTTTATTGGTTCCGTTGGCTTGGATTGCCCCGCCGAGCCTGGCCTATCCCTGGCGCTGCCGCTGACCTAGGTTCGGGCTGGGGGAGGGAGGGAGGAGTCTGGCCCTAGCTGGCGGGGCGATCTGAGGCTATCCGGTTGGCAACGGATGCGTACCGGATGGGGGGGTTGCCCGGCAGGATGGCATCTTCGGCATCGCCTTGCTTGGCTGGCGGAAGGGGTTTGATGCCGAGCCAAAGGACTAGGGCCGCCCTGGCAAACCCGCCCCAAAACGCCAGATCAGTCCGCCGAAAGTTCCCCCAAGGTTCCCCAGCCTCCCGACCGCCCTTGGAAATAGTCCCATGGGGTTCTGTAACTTAATGATATATTTTATGAATTTGGTGGGCCGTCAGGGATTTGAACCCCGGACCAAGGGATTATGAGTCCCCTGCTCTAACCGCTGAGCTAACGGCCCTGGAAAGGATGATGCTGATATTCTGCCCTAACCCTCGTTGTCGAGGAAGCTGCGAAGCTTGTCGGAGCGGGTGGGGTGGCGGAGTTTACGCAGAGCCTTGGCTTCGATCTGGCGAATGCGTTCCCGAGTAACGTCGAATTGCTTGCCGACTTCTTCCAGGGTGTGATCGGTGTTCATGTCGATGCCAAAACGCATGCGCAGCACTTTGGCCTCGCGGGAGGTGAGGCTCGCAAGCATGTTTTGGGTGGCCTCGCGCAGGCCCTCGATGGTGGCGGATTCGACGGGTGAGACGACCCCGGAATCCTCGATGAAGTCACCCAGATGCGAGTCCTCGTCATCGCCAATAGGGGTTTCCATGGAAATGGGTTCCTTGGCGATCTTGAGGACCTTGCGCACCTTGTCTTCGGGCATCTCCATGCGGACCGCCAGTTCTTCGGGGGTGGCCTCACGTCCCATTTCCTGAATCATCTGACGTGATACGCGATTGAGTTTGTTGATGGTCTCGATCATGTGCACCGGGATACGAATGGTGCGCGCCTGGTCGGCGATGGAACGGGTGATGGCCTGGCGAATCCACCAGGTGGCATAGGTCGAGAATTTGTAGCCGCGCCGGTACTCGAATTTGTCCACCGCCTTCATGAGGCCGATGTTGCCTTCCTGAATGAGGTCGAGGAACTGCAAGCCGCGGTTGGTATATTTCTTGGCGATGGAGATGACCAGGCGCAGGTTGGCCTCGACCATTTCCTTCTTGGCACGGCGGGCCTTGGCCTCGCCAATGGACATTTTGCGATTGACTTCCTTGATCTCGCTGATCGTGAGGTAGTTCTCGCGCTCAACTTCCTGGAGGCGGCGCTGGGCGCGGCGGATGTCCTGGGCATGGCTGGAGAGGGCAGGGGCGAAGGGCTGACCGCTGCCGATCTGACCTTCGAGCCAATCGGGATTGGTCTCATGATCTGGAAAGGAGTTGATGAAGGTTTTGCGAGGCATGCCGGAGGCATCCACGGCCAGGCCCATGATGACACGCTCCTGGTTACGAATGCGCACGATGGTCGAGCGCAGCGTCTCGGCAAGTTCCAGGAAAATGTTGGCGACGAGCTTGAATTGGAGGAAGACCTCGGAGACCTCTTCCATGGCCTGACGGGTGCGGTCGTCTAGGCGTCCGTGTTGCTCCAGGCACTCCTTGAGGTAGAGGTAGCGATCGCGCATCAACTGGACACGGCGAGCGACCTCCTCGGGGTCCGGACCCGTATCAGCGGCGGCGACCTCTTCCGTCTCCTCTTCATGGTGCTCGTCGACGGTCTCAGGGTGCTCGTCTTCGGCATGGACTTCTTCCACGGGGGGAGGTGCTTGAACGACCTGGATTGGGGCGGGGATAGGTTCCTCGCTGTCAGTGAAACCCGAGATGGCGTCGGATAGCCGCATCTCATCCCTGCCGACGCGGTCGAAAATTTCCAGTAGGCGTTCAATGCTGCGCGGGTAAACGGAGAGGGCCGCGAGAACCTGATTCAGGCCCTCCTCGATGCGCTTGGCGATCTTGAGTTCGCCCTCGCGGGTAAGCAACTCGACGGTGCCCATCTCGCGCATATACATCCGCACCGGGTCGGTGGTGCGGCCGAATTCGGAATCGACGCTGGCGAGTGCCGCCGCCGCCGCCTCCGCGGCATCATCGTCTGATACAGCCGTATCGCTGAGGGTCGAGTCGAGTTCCGCTGGCGCGGTCTCATGGACCTCGATCCCCATATCGTTGATCATGCGCACGATGTCTTCGATCTGCTCAGGCTCGACGATGCCCTCTGGCAGATGATCGTTGACCTCGGAGTAGGTCAGGTAGCCTTGCTCCTTGCCTCTCGTTATCAGTTGCTTCAGCTGTGACTGTTGCTGTTGCTGTTGATCCATGCATGGCACCCTGGTTTTTTTTCGGGGGGAGGCTAGAGGATTTGGTCGCTGGGATGGGGCCAAAAAGCCAGCCAGAAATCATAGCAGACTCTGACTCATCATCGCCAGCCAAAATCCTATGGCTATGGGGCCGGACAGGCAATCCTGGCGTGGGTGGCGTTGGGACTGCAGCCGATGCACTTAAAGTAGACGTTCAGTGCGATTTTCCAAGTCTTTTGGCGAAGTTGTTTCGTGGGAAGGACGATATCGACTCTTGATGGGGTGGGAGGCGGGCCCTGGCGATGGCGGATGCCGACCCACAGGGCTCTTGGCAACTAGCCTTGTGTCGGCTGAACAGCCCGGCGGAGGGTGGCCTTTTCCTCCTCTGTCCATTCGGTAGGGCTGGTGCGGTTGAAGAGGTTGCCGCTGCGGGTGGCGAGGGCCTCTTGGTTAAGGCGTTGGACGGCGCCGGTGAGTTCCGGCTCCAGTCCCTCGGTTGGGATGTGGGCCAGCAGGCGGGGGTCCGACAATTGGATCAGGATCTGAAAGTCCTCTTCGTCCCGCCAGCGCTCCAGCAGGGCGGCGCTGCTGAGACTGGTTTGGGTGGCAAGGGTGGCGATGATCCGCTCCAGCAAACGGATGCCAGGGTTGTCCAGATGTTGCCAGTCATGGCCGAGGCCCGCCAGGGCGCTGGCCAGGGTCGGGTGTTGGACCAGCAGGGCGATGGCGAGGCGGAGCGGTGTGCTGGCGGGACGGCGCGCGGATGCGTAACCAGGTCGGCGGCGGCTGGAAGAACCCGCCGCGGATGGGGGGTGAGTGGGGCCTGCAACCAGGTGGGGCAGGGCGACACCGACGAGACGGGTTAGGCGGTTGCGCAGCAGGTCCCGGAGCAAGCCCTGGGGCAGGCGCGCCAGCAGGGGTGTGACGCGGGAGCCCAGACGGGCGCGGCCGTCCAGGCTGGTGAGGTCAATGCCCTGGGACAGGTGCTCAAGGAGAAAATCAGAGAGGGGTTTGGCTTGGCGAATACGCTCTTCGAAGGGTTCGCGTCCTTCCTTGCGTACCAGGGTATCCGGGTCCTCGCCTTCGGGCAGAAAGAGGAAGCGGATCTCTTGCTGACCGCTGGCCTGGGGTAGGCAGGTTTCCAGTGCCTTCCAAGCGGCGTCACGACCGGCGCGGTCGCCATCGAAGCAGAAGACGAGTTCCGGAGCCTGGGGGAGCAGCAGGCGCAGGTGATCCGGGGTCGTGGCGGTACCTAGGGTGGCCACGGCATAGTCGATGCCAAATTGGGCCAGGGCGATGACGTCCAGGTAGCCCTCCACTACCAGCAGGCGCTCGGGCTGGCGGTGCACCTTGAGGGCTTCGTGCAGACCATAAAGTTCCCGGCCCTTGTGGAAAATGGGTGTCTCTGGAGAATTCAAGTATTTGGGCTTGCCATCGCCCAAGATGCGGCCACCCAGGCCAATGACCCGCCCCCGACGGTCGCGGATGGGGAAAAGTACACGGTCGCGGAAGCGATCATAGACCTTACCATCCTGAGCGATGACCAAACCGGCCTGGAGCAGATGTTCGCGTTCCGGTTCGGCCCGGCCTAGGCGGTCGAGAAGGAAATCCCAGGCCGGTGGGGCATAGCCGATGCCGTAGGCGGTGGCGATGTGGCCGCTTAGGCCACGTTCTTTCAGGTAGTCCACCGCCCGTCCGGCCTGGGGGTGATGGCGAAGTTGCTGTTGGTAAATCTGGGCGGCTTGTGCCATGACGGCATAGAGAGGGCGGGTATTGGGGCCCTTGTGGATCGGCGCACCCTCGTCTTCGGGGATTTCCATCCCAGCCTGACGCGCCAACTCCTCGACGGCCTCTGGGAAATTTAGATTGTTGTATTCAATCAGGAAATCTATGGCGTTCCCATGGGCACCGCAGCCAAAACAGTGGTAAGTCTGGCGCGCGGGTGTTACCGTGAAGGAAGGGGTCCTTTCCTCGTGGAAGGGACAGCAGGCCGAAAACAGGCTGCCGGCGCGCTTTAAGGGAACATGGCGGTTAATGATATCGACGATATCAATGCGAGCGAGTAAGTCACTCTTGAAGTCGGAGGTAATTCTGCCAACCATTGGCATCAGCGGGCGGAAGGGGAAGGCCTGGCCCCCGGATGGTCGGGGTTTTGCTTCAGGGACTCAGTCGCTGCTTGACCTGAGCGCTGACAGCGCCAACGTCGGCTCGGCCCTGAACCTGGGGCTTGAGGATGGCCATGACCTTGCCCATTTCTTTCATGGATGCGGCCCCCGATGCGGCGATGGCCGCCTCGATCAGGGCGGCGATGTCGTCATCAGTCAGGGCTGTGGGCAGGTATTCCTGGCAGACGCCAATTTCATAGCGTTCCTGTTCCGCCAGATCCTCGCGCTTGGCAGCCTCGTATTGGGTAATAGAGTCGCTGCGCTGCTTGAGCATCTTGTCCAGCACCGCGAGTACCTGGGTGTCGTCCAGTTCGATCCGCTCGTCAACCTCGCGTTGCTTGATAGCGGCGTTGATGAGACGAATGACGCCCAGTCGCCGCTTTTCGCCCGCCTTCATGGCGGTCTTCATGTCCTCGACGAGGCGCTGCTTGAGCATGGCTTCTAGCTCGAAACTGAGTCTGGACTTGCTGGAGGGGCTAAGGGGTTGGCTTAGAAGGTGCGTTCCCAGCGGCGGGTCTCACGTTGCAGCTTCTTATGGTGACGCTTGACCGCGGCGGCCTTACGACGCTTACGCTCTGAGGTGGGTTTCTCGTAGAACTCACGGCGGCGAACCTCGGCCAGAACGCCGGCCTTCTCGCAAGAGCGCTTGAAGCGGCGCATGGCAACTTCAAAGGGTTCATTTTCCTTAACGCGGACGCTGGGCATAAAACATTTATCCTTTCGATTTCTGGTTAGGGCTCGCGAGAGCCATGCATGAGATTTGGAAAGACGTGGAATTCTAACTGATCCAATCAGGGACATGCAAAGCTCATTCACGCCCTGGCGCCGAATGGCCTTACCATGAGCCTTCGCCAAGCTTGCCAGGGTGACCGCTGATAGCCATGCGCGTATTGGGAATCGAAACCTCCTGCGACGAAACCGGTGTTGCCGTATATCAAGGCGGGCGCGGTATGCTTGCCCATGCCGTTTATAGCCAGATCGAGATTCACGCCCGGTATGGCGGCGTGGTGCCCGAATTGGCCTCGCGCGATCATGTCCGTAAGACCCTGCCCATGATCCGTCAGGTGCTGGACGAAGCGGGTCTGGCCAAGCCGGATATCAACGGGGTGGCCTTTACCGCCGGTCCGGGTTTGATCGGGGCCCTCATGGTGGGGGCCGCCCTCGGGCGCAGCCTGGCCTGGGCCTGGGACGTGCCGGCGATCGGGGTGCATCACATGGAGGGTCATCTACTCGCCCCCTTGTTAGAAGAACCCGCACCGGATTTTCCCTTTGTCGCTCTGCTGGTCTCCGGTGGTCACACCCAGTTGGTCGGGGTGGCGGGCATTGGCCGCTACCAACTCCTGGGCGAATCCCTGGACGATGCCGCGGGCGAGGCCTTCGATAAGACTGCCAAGCTCCTCGGTTTGCCTTATCCCGGTGGACCGGCCCTGGCGGCTCTGGCCGAGCAGGGTGATCCGGGGCGGTACCGCTTTCCCCGGCCCATGACCGACAGGCCAGGCTTGGATTTTAGCTTTAGCGGGCTCAAGACCTTCGCGCTCAACACCTGGCGCGAGGAACTCGCGGCGCGCTCCGACCCGGAGCAGACTCGGGCCGATATCGCCCGCGCCTTCGAGGAGGCGGTCGTGGATACCCTGGCGATTAAGTGCCGGCGGGCGGTGCGTCAGACCGGCTTTCCCCGCCTGGTCCTGGCCGGTGGTGTCAGTGCCAATCGGCGGCTGCGTGCCACCATGGATGCGGCCTTGGCCAAGGAGGGTGCGCGGACCTTTTATCCCCGCCCTGCCTTTTGTACGGACAATGGGGCCATGATCGCCTTCGCGGGCTGGCATCGGCTTCGGGCGGGACAAACCGAACCCTTGTCCTTTGCACCGCGGGCACGCTGGGACATGGCG
Organism: Chromatiaceae bacterium; assembly: GCA_044228795.1. GTDB lineage: Bacteria > Pseudomonadota > Gammaproteobacteria > Chromatiales > Chromatiaceae > M0108. The sequence goes on from JBGAUE010000010.1 coordinate 36,724, forward strand.
GGACTGCCCCCGGTTTGAGATTGGCGGGGGTACTTAAGAGGATGCCGGAAGTGCTATCCGGAGGCTGGGTGAGTGGCTAGGACCATTAGTTCGACCCATTTTCCTCGGTACCGATCCGGTCCTCGGCCCCCGAAAGCAAGTTCTGAATGTTGCTTTTGTGACGCCAGAAGAGGATGAGACTGATCAGGCTCTGCATGGCGATCAGCCAGGGGTCATCCCAGAAGGCCCAGAGTATGAAGGGGGCGAGGGCCATGGAGATGAGGGCGGAGAGGGAGGAGATTTTCAACACCTTGGCGACAAACAGCCAGATGGCCGCCACGCTGAGGCCTAGGGGCCAGTAGAGCCCGAGCTGGACGCCGAGGGCCGTGGCCACGCCCTTGCCACCGCGAAAACCGAAAAAAATAGGGTAAAGGTGGCCGAGGAAGGCCGCGAGACCCGTCGCGGCCAATGCGGCTGTACCTAGCCCCAGGGCATGGGCCACAAGGAGGGGGATCAGGCCCTTAAGGCTATCACCCAGCAATGTGATGGCGGCGGCCTTCTTGCCGCCAATCCTTAGGACATTGGTGGCCCCGGGGTTGTTCGAGCCCTGGGTGCGCGGGTCCGGCAAGCCCATTAGACGGCAGACGATAATGGCGCTGGAGATCGAACCCAGCAGGTAAGCGGCGAGGATGGCGAGCAAGGCAATCATCATGAGCCCCATTGGAAACCCAATCGGCAGGGCGGTCAAGCCATCACCCGCGTCTGTTGTAAGCCCTGGGCTGGTTCTGCTAGCCTCCAGGCGCCGAACTCCTGGATCATGTTCATGTCCTGGATAGCGCCCTCTCCAATCCGTGCCCCTCAGTATCTCGGGATACCCCATGATGTCACGTCCTCTGCCTTCCAGCGACTCTTTGCCCTATGCCCTCTACACGGCGGCGCAGGTACGCGCCCTCGACCGGGCGGCTATTGCTAGCGGTATGCCTGGCGGCGCCTTGATGGCAAAGGCGGGGGAGGCCGCCTTTCAACTGCTCCGCGCCCGATGGCCAGAGGCGCGACGGATCACCCTTCTATGCGGGGCGGGCAACAATGGCGGTGATGGCTATGTGCTGGCTCGTCACGCCCGCGCGGCTGGCCTGGCCGTGACCCTGCTTCAACTGGGAGATATCACGCGGTTGGGGGCGGATGCCAGGGCGATGCTCGAGGCCTGGCTCGGGATGGGCGGCAAGCTGGAAACCTTTCAGGAATTACCCAGACGCTCGGAGGTCATCGTGGACGCCCTCCTCGGCATTGGTCTCGAACGGCCGGTCGAGGGTGAGTGGGCGCGGGCAGTGCAGGCGGTTAACAGTCAGCGCGCCCCAGTACTCGCTATCGATATCCCGACTGGGCTCCACGCCGATTCAGGTCGGGTGCTGGGCACGGCCATCCGGGCCGCCGCCACCCTGTCCTTCATCGGTCTTAAGCAAGGCCTCTTTACCGGCGCGGGTCCCGATTGCTGCGGGGACATCTATTTCGACGGCCTGGGGGTGCCGGCGGTCATCTACGCTCGCGAGATCCTGTCTGCCCGGCGGCTGGATTGGGCCAGGGCCTCCAACCGAGTGGAACCAAGGCGCCGTGATGCCCACAAGGGCGATTTTGGCCATGTGCTGGTGGTGGGAGGTGCCCCGGGATTTAGCGGCGCGGCGCGACTGGCGGGGGAAGGGGCCCTGAGGGCTGGCGCGGGGCTGGTCTCGGTGGCGACCCATCCAGCCCACGCCACTCATCTCAACACGGGCCGTCCGGAACTCATGGTCCGAGGTATTGTTGACGCCAAGGATTTGACGCCCCTGCTGGCGCGGGCCAGCGTGGTGGCTATTGGCCCCGGTCTTGGTCAGGATCCCTGGGGTGTTGGCCTCATCGAGCGGGTGCTGGGGGAGGACAAGCCCCTGGTGGTGGATGCGGACGCCTTGAATTGGCTGGCCAAGGCGCGTTTGCGTCGCCAAGATTGGGTGCTGACACCGCATCCCGGCGAGGCCGCGCGGCTGCTGGGCTGTAGCACGGGCGAGATCCAGAATGATCGCTTCTCCGCCCTCCATCACTTGAGAGACCTGTATGGGGGGACCATCGTCCTCAAAGGGGCGGGGACCCTGATACTGGGTCCCTCCCAGCGCCCCCCGGGCGTCTGCTCCCAGGGCAATCCTGGCATGGCCTCTGGGGGCAGCGGCGATGTGCTGACGGGTATGCTTGCCGCCTTGCTGGGGCGGGGTCTGGATTCCGAGGAGGCGGCGACGGCGGCTGTATGCCTGCATGCAGCGGCTGGGGATAGGGCGGCAGCCGATGGCGAGCAAGGGCTGTTGGCGACTGACTTGATCGCTGCCATCCGTTCCACCCTCAATGCGGCGGTGGCAAGGCCATGAAGCTCGAAATCCAGGGCGAGTCGTCCCAAGAGGCCTTGGGGGGGAAATTGGCCCGCCTGCTGCTTCCGCCCCTGATCGTTTATTTGGTCGGAGATCTGGGCACGGGCAAGACTACCCTCACCCGTGGCGTCCTGCGTGGGCTTGGCCATCGCGGCTCGGTACGCAGCCCAACCTACACCTTGCTGGAGCCTTACGACCTGGGTTTGCTGCACCTCTACCATTTGGACCTCTATCGGCTGGGCGATCCGGAGGAGTTGGAGTACCTGGGGTTACGGGATCTCCTGGACCGGGAGAGCGTCCTCTTCGTCGAATGGCCGCAAAAGGGTGGCAGCGTCCTGCCACCGCCGGATTTGGTGATTCGGCTCGACTATCGCGGTTCTGGACGCGGTTTGGAGCTGATTCCCTATAGCCTTGCGGGCGAGCAACTCGTCAGTGGCTTGGCTGCATCTCCATAATAAGAGAATGAGGCTATCACCCTAAGATTTTAATAATCGATTGGTTTGGTTGGAGAGGGGTGCTGGTGCTATCTTTATGAGGAATGCTTCACTGGGTGATGCTTAACTACTTGGTTGCAATGTCGAGACTGACGGCCTTTTTCCTGCTCTTGTTGCCTTGGCCCGCCTTGGCCGCTCCCGTGGAAATCCAGGGGGCCCGGCTCTGGATCGCGCCGGATCAGACTCAGTTGGTGATCGATGCCGATAGCGCCATTGAGCACAAGATATTTCCGGTTTCGGCACCGGACCGGTTGATTATCGATATCCCCGAGGGCCGGGTGACCGGCAAGCTGCCACTGGCGGACCCCGCAGACCGGCTGGTTAAGGGCGTGCGTAGTGGTGTGCTCCCGAATGGCCAACTGCGTATCGTCATCGATCTCAAGCAGGGGGTGCGTGCCAAGAGTTTCGTCCTGGAACCAAACGAACGCTATGGGCATCGGCTGGTGGTGGACATGGCGCCCAAGGTTGGCGTGCGCCCGGCGGAGGGGTCCTCCTCGTCGCCCACTGTCAAGCCCGCCAGCAAGGGTCCGCGGGATCTCATTATCGCCATTGATCCGGGGCATGGTGGCGAGGATCCTGGTGCCATTGGCGTCAATGGCACCAGTGAAAAGGATATTACCCTCGCCATAGCCCGCAAGTTGGCAAACCTGATCAATCGCGAGACCGGGATGCGCGCCCAATTAGTTCGTGACGGCGATTACTATCTGGGCCTTTACAAAAGAATCGAACTGGCGCGCCAGTACGACGCCGACCTCCTGATCTCTATCCATGCCGATGCCAATCAACAGGGTCAGGACGCGGCAGGCTCTTCAGTTTTTGTCCTCTCCAAGGACGGGGCCACGAGTAACCAGGCCAAGTGGCTCGCTGACAAGGAGAATAATGCGGATCGCATCGGGGGCATCAACACGGGGGACAAGGGCCCGGACTTGTCTAAAATTCTTTGGGAAATGGCCCGGAGCGGGACCATGGAATTCAGTAACCTGGCCGCGCAGGAGGTGCTGTCCAATCTTAGTCAGATCGGGGCCGTGCATCACGGCAATGTGCAAAAGGCCGGGTTTGCCGTGCTTAAGGCCCCGGATATCCCTTCCATGTTGGTGGAAACGGCCTTCATCACCAACCCGGAAGAGGAGAAGCTGTTGAATAGCCCTGATTACCAGGCCAAGCTCGCGGGGGCCATCATGGCGGGGATCAAGGGTTACTTCGTTAGCCATCCTCCACCGGGCACCCGCTGGGCAAGTAAGAGCGGACGTCGCCAGCATGTGATTGGCAAGGGTGATACCCTGGGACGCATCGCTAAACAATACGCTGTGAGCGTTTCCTCATTGCGGAGCCTTAATAGGGTGGATGAGGGTAGCCTGCGCGTTGGCCAGGTGCTGACCATCCCGGAGAGTTGATCGCCGTGGTATGGCCCTGCCCTTAGGTCAAAGGGTCGAGCGATCAGGCCGGAATCGCTGCGCTCAAATGCGGTTGCAGGGCCAGCAACAGGGCCCGATGCAACTTGAGATTCCCGCCTAGGATGTTTCCGGTCTGAAAATAGCGGTCACCACCGGCCAGATCGGTGACGGTACCACCCGCCTCGGTTATCAGTAGGGCGCCGGCAGCCATGTCCCATTCCGCCAAACCCAGTTCCCAAAAACCATCGGTGCGCCCGCAGGCGACGTAGGCCAGATCCAGGGCCGCCGAGCCGGGCCGTCTCAAGCCGGCGGTGTTCATGATCATGGTGCGGAACATGGCGAGATAGGTATCCAGTTGGCGCTGATCACGGTAGGGGAAGCCGGTGCCTATCAGGGCGCCTTCCAGGCCGAGACGGTTGGCGACCCGAATGCGGCGGTCGTTGAGTTGTGCGCCGCCCCCCCGCTCGGCCGTGAACATCTCCTCTCGCAGGGGGTCGTACACCAGCCCGCATTCCAAGCGCCCACGATGGCGCAAGGCTATGGAGATGCTAAATTGCGGAAAGCCATGCAGATAATTGGTGGTGCCGTCGAGGGGGTCGATGACCCACTGGAAGTCGCTCTTGCCACGGGCGCCACTTTCCTCGGCCAGGATGGCGTGGTCCGGGTATTTTGAACTCAATTCGTGGATGATAGCGTCCTCGGCGGCCCGGTCGACCTCACTGACAAAGTCATTTTGGCTTTTGGACTGGATATGGAGTTGGTCCACGCGGTCGAGGTAGCGCAGCAGGATACGCCCCGCGGCGCGGGCCGCGCGGATGGCAATAGTGAGTGTCGGTTGCATGGTGACGCACGATACCGGAAAGCCCAGTTACATTAAAGCTTGACAATTTGGCTATCTTCTTCTGAAGTTTCGCGGTTATGAACATGGACAGCCAATCCCCCCTGGATCGCATTCGTTTCGTGCTGGTGGAGACCACCCATACCGGCAATCTGGGCGCCACCGCCCGCGCCATGAAGACCATGGGCCTGAGTCAGCTCCATCTGGTGCATCCCAAGACCCCGCCAGACGCCGAGGCCCTGGCCCGCGCCTCCGGCGCCGACGATCTCTTGGCCAAGGCCTGTATCCATCCCAGGCTTGCGGATGCCATTGCCGGTTGCCGTCTCGTCATTGGCTCTAGCGCCCGGTTGCGGGCGGTCGAATGGCCCTTGGTCGAACCTCCCGAGTGCGCCCGCCGCTTGCTTGGGGAGGCCCAGGATGGCCCGGTAGCGCTGGTCCTGGGTCGCGAGCGTTCCGGCCTCACGAACGAGGAGCTGGCACTGTGTCACTTTCTGGTACATATTCCAACCAACCCCGATTTTAGTTCCCTGAATTTGGGAGCGGCGGCTCAGGTCTTTGCTTATGAAATCCGACAGAGGCTGCGGGAGGGACGAGGCGAGACTCTTCCCAGAGAGGACCGTGACCTGGCTACGGCCGACGCCCTGGATGGCTTCCATGTCCATCTATCGCAAACGCTGGTGGAGATCGGTTTTGCCGACCCAGAGCAGTCGGGTAAGCTTAGCCGCCGCCTGCGGCGCCTCTTCCATCGCGCCCGCCCGGATTGGACTGAGATTAATATCTTGCGTGGCATTCTCAATGCGGCCCAGGGCCACAAGGATCCCGAGCGCTTTCGTCGCCAGCCTCGGAATGGCGGAGCGGCCGGCTGACCCTGCCCGGCGCCTAACCTAAAGATTGTTAATTGGGAGCTGACCAGTGTTTGCACGGCTCAGAGAGGACGTCGTTTGTATCCTCGACCGCGATCCCGCCGCCCGCAATGCCTTCGAGATTCTGACCACCTATCCCGGCCTCCATGCCGTGATGGCCCATCGCCTCTCCCATCGGTTGTGGTGTGCCAACTTCAAGTGGCTGGCCCGCATCATCGCCAATGTGGCGCGTCTCTTTACCGGGGTTGAGATCCATCCCGGTGCCCGGATTGGCCGCCGCCTTTTCATCGATCATGGGATGGGCGTGGTGATTGGCGAAACGGCGATCATTGGCGATGACTGCACCCTCTATCACGGCGTTACCCTCGGTGGTACGAGCTGGGAAAAGGGTAAGCGCCATCCCACCCTGGGCAATGACGTGGTCGTTGGCGCGGGCGCCAAGGTGCTGGGTCCCATCGAGATTGGCGCTGGAGTACGCATTGGTTCCAACGCCGTCGTCAACAAATCGGTCAAGTCCGGCGGCACTGTGATCGGTGTCCCCGGCCGCCTCGTGGAACGCCCCACCACCGCGGAGGCGGAACGCCGCGCCAGTACGGCCAAGCGGATCGGTTTTGATGCCTATGGCGCCACCCGCGACACCCCCGACCCCGTGGCCCATGCCGTGAATTGCATGCTTGATCACATCCACCTGATGGACAAACGACTCGAGGCCATGGCCGCTGCCCTTGAACGCCAGGGCATTACGGACCACTTTAGCCGCTTGCCCGACTTGGATGTCCGCGAGATCCACTCCACCGTCGATGATGGCGAGTCCGACACCGAGCCCCGGCCCCCCGAGTCAACCCCGGACTCCTAGTCCGTCCGTCGAGGCTTCCGAGGGCTTGGTTGCGGAACCCCGGCGAGTGGTCAGGCCGCCCCAGCAGCCATCCGGCTGGCGGGTTCGGAATTTCGGCGTTATCCTGCGTGCCCTTGCCAAAGTTCGAGCCAGTCCCCACCTCTGCCGAAACAATACTTGACCTAATTACTTGGTTATTGTAGGCTGCTAACCAAGATGAACGATCAGGAGTGGCAAACGCCGTGAGACTGACTACTAAGGGACGCTATGCGGTTACCGCCATGCTGGATCTGGCCATACACGCCAGTGAAAAGCCAACGGTCCTTGCGGACATAGCCCGACGACAGGGTATTTCCCTCTCCTATCTGGAGCAACTCTTTTCGCCCTTACGCAAGCAGGCCCTGGTGGTCAGCATGCGTGGACCTGGCGGTGGTTACAAACTGGCCCGCGCTGCTTCGACCATTTTCGTTGGAGAGGTCATTGAAGCGGTGGACGAGCAATTGGACGCTACCCGTTGTGGTGGAGAAAGGGACTGTCAGGCCAAGGGCGTTTGTCTGACCCACCCGCTTTGGCAAGATCTGAGCGACCACATTCGGGGTTACCTGCACGGGGTCAGTCTCCAGGATCTGGTCGAGCGCAAACAGGTTCAAAAATTGATCGAGCAACGGCGTGGTACCGCTACAGCCTTGGTACGGAGGGTTCTGCCCCCGGTTCGTGGCGGAGTCTCGCGGATGACTGCGGGTATCTAAGGGTTTGGTGATTACTGGAATCGGAGCTAGAGATGAAACTTCCTATCTACATGGACTATTCGGCCACCAGCCCAGTGGACCCCCGCGTGGCCGAGAAGATGTGCGCCTGCCTGACCATGGACGGCAACTTTGGTAATGCCGCATCGCGGTCCCATGCCTTCGGCTGGGCGGCCGAGGATGCCATCGACCAGGCGCGCCGCGAGGTCGCGGCCCTGGTCAACGCCGATCCCAAGGAGATCGTCTGGACCTCGGGGGCGACCGAGTCTGACAACCTGGCTATTAAGGGCGTGGCCACCTTCTACCAAAAACGGGGCCGGCACATCGTCACCTGCAAGACCGAGCATAAGGCGGTCCTGGATACTTGTCGCCAGTTGGAGCGTGAAGGCTTCGAAGTCACCTATCTGGACCCCGAGCCCAATGGCCTCATCGATCTTGCCAAGCTCGAGGACGCTCTGCGCGGCGATACCATCCTGGTATCCCTGATGCACGTCAATAACGAAATTGGTGTTATCCAGGACATCCAGACTATTGGCGAGATCACCCGGGAGCGCAACATCCTTTTTCACGTCGATGCCGCCCAAAGCACCGGCCGGGTGCCAATCGATCTGGAAAATACCAAGGTCGATCTGATGTCCTTCTCTGCTCACAAGACCTATGGACCTAAAGGCATTGGCGCCCTCTATGTGCGGCGGAAGCCACGGGTGCGCCTGGAGGCCCAGATGCATGGTGGTGGCCACGAGCGCGGCATGCGCTCCGGTACCCTGGCAACCCATCAGATCGTGGGTATGGGCGAGGCCTTTCGCTTGGCTCGCCTGGAGATGGCCACCGAGAATGAGAGGGTGTTGGGGTTGCGTCGTCGTCTCTGGGATGGTGTCCGGGATTTGGAGCAGGTGTACCTCAACGGCGACGAAGAACAGCGGGTCGCCGGCAATTTGAATGTCAGTTTTGCCTATGTGGAGGGTGAATCCCTCATCATGGCCCTCAAGGATCTGGCAGTTTCCTCTGGATCCGCCTGCACCTCTGCCAGCCTAGAGCCCAGCTATGTGTTGCGCGCCCTCGGCCGCGAGGACGAGTTGGCCCATAGCTCTATTCGGTTTTCCCTGGGGCGGTTTTCCACCCAGCAAGAGGTGGACTACGCCATCACCAAAATCCGTGATCAGGTCACTCGCTTGCGATCGCTCTCCCCCCTATGGGATATGTACCGGGAAGGCATCGACCTGAGTTCAGTGCAGTGGGCGGCGCATTGAGGACTAACCAAATTTGCGGCGTACGGGGGATTCCCCCCGGCCACCGCTCTCTAGAGAGGTGAATTGAAATGGCATACAGTGAGAAGGTTCTGGATCACTACGAAAACCCGCGTAATGTGGGTAACTTGGATACCACTGATCCGAGCGTCGGCACCGGCATGGTGGGCGCCCCCGCCTGTGGGGATGTGATGCGTCTGCAGATTAAGGTCAACAGTGCCGGGGTCATCGAGGATGCCCGCTTCAAGACCTATGGCTGTGGTTCCGCCATTGCCTCCAGCAGCCTCTTGACGGAGTGGGTAAAGGGTAAGACCCTGGCCGAGGCCCTGGAGATAAAAAACCAGCAGATCGCCGATGAACTGGCCCTGCCGCCAGTCAAGGTTCACTGCTCGGTGCTGGCGGAGGATGCCATCAAGGCGGCGATTCATGATTTCGAGCAGAAGCGGGTCTGATGGGATGGCATTAACAGCCCAGGGTTGGGTTGGCAATCCCAACTCAACCCCCGGTTAATTTTTTCGCAATGTCTTTTCGGTTGCATAGTGGGCAGGAGAATATCGGACATGGGGATTTCGATGACGGCGGCCGCCGCCAATCATGTACGCGGCTATCTTGAAAATCGCGGCAAGGGCGTTGGTGTCCGCTTGGGGGTGCGTACCTCGGGTTGTTCCGGCATGGCCTATGTACTCGAATTCGCAGATGAGTTGGCGCCCGAGGACCAGGTCTTCGAGTCCCTGGGTGTAAAGGTGATCGTCGATGCCAAAAGTTTGCTCTATCTGGATGGCACCGAGCTTGACTACACCCGAGAAGGGCTGAATGAGGGTTTTAAATTCAATAACCCCAACGTCAAGGATTCCTGTGGTTGCGGCGAAAGCTTCAACATCTGAGTCTGGATGCCCACGTGTTGGATGGCCAACAAAATTACTTTGAGCTGTTCGGCTTGCCCGAACATTTCACGCTGGACCTCGAAGAGTTGTCCGAGCGCTACCTGCAACTTCGTCAGACCGTCCACCCGGATCTTTACGCCACGGCGGGGGAGCGTGAAAAGCGCCTCTCCCTACAGGCATCCACCCTGGTCAACGAGGCCTACCAGACCCTCAAGGACCCCCTGGCGCGTGCCCGTTATCTCCTGAATCTCCTCACCGGCACCCCCAGCGATGACCAGGAGACGACCAAGGACATGGCCTTTCTCATGGAGCAGATGGAGTTGCGCGAGGCTCTGACCGAGGCTCGGAGGGCGCCTGATCCCTTCGCCGACGTCGCGGCGGTGCAGGAACGGCTTTCACACCAGTCCAGTCGCCTGATTGCCCAACTCGCGGCGTCTCTTGAGAACGCCTCGAACCTGGACCACGAAGCATCACGGGAACTGATCCGCAAGCTCCAGTTTGTGCGTAAATGCCAGGCCGAGGCGGACGCCCTCGAAGCCGAACTCGACGAGGTGCTCTGAGGCAGCCTCAACCCTTTGTCCCTTGCCTCCTGACCGAGAAAATCCATGGCATTGCTTCAGATCGCCGAGCCGGGCCGCTCCGCCGCTCCTCACCAGCACCGGCTTGCCGCCGGGATTGACCTGGGGACTACCAATTCCCTGATCGCCACCGTGCGAAGCGGCCGGCCCGAGACCCTGCCGGATCGGGAGGGACGTCATCTGTTGCCCTCGGTGGTGCGCTATGCTGAGGAGGGGCTGATCGTGGGACACGACGCCAAGGCGGCGGCGGCCGAAGATCCCCTCAATACCCTGGCCTCCGCCAAGCGTCTCATCGGTCGCGGTATTGAAGAGGTTAAGGGGCTTGGCACCCAATTGCCTTATGAGTTCGTGCGCACGGACACGGCGGTGCCACGTATCCGGACCCGTGCCGGTGATATCAGCCCCGTAGAGGTCTCCGCCGAGATACTCCGCGCCCTGGCCCAGCGCGCCGAGGCCATCCTGGGCGGTGACCTCACCGGGGTCGTCATTACGGTACCCGCCTATTTCGACGAGCCCCAGCGCCAGGCTACCAAGGACGCGGCCCGCCTGGCGGGCCTCAAGGTATTACGCCTGCTCAATGAGCCCACGGCGGCGGCGGTGGCCTATGGGCTGGATCGGGAGGCAGACGGGATTCACGCCGTCTTTGATCTGGGTGGCGGCACCTTCGATATCTCCATCCTGCGCTTGCGCCGCGGCGTGTTCGAGGTCCTGGCTACCGGGGGCGATTCTGCCTTAGGTGGCGATGACATGGATCTGGTCCTGGCGGAGTGGATCATGGCCCAGGCCGGGATTGACGATGAAGCCAATCACCGTATCCTGCGCGCCCTCATGCGTGACGCCTGCGCCGCCAAGGAACTCCTGACGAATCAGGATAAGGCCTCCCTGCGCATTGGCTTACCCGATGCCCAATACTGGGAAGGCGAGATCTACCGGGCAAGTTTTGATGCCCTTATCGACCCCCTTATCTCCCGGGCTATTGCGGCCTGCCGTCGCGCTCTGCGCGACGCCGGGCTCAAGGTCGAGGAGATCAAGGACGTGGTCATGGTGGGGGGCGCCACACGCGTGCCCCGGGTGCGTGAGCGGGTGAGGGACTTCTTTGGCATGGCCCCCCTGGTGGATCTGGACCCGGATCGGGTCGTTGCCCTGGGCGCTGCCCTGCAGGCTGATCTCCTGGCTGGGAACAAGCCCGATGGCGAAATGCTGCTGCTGGACGTCATCCCCCTGTCCCTGGGGCTGGAGACCATGGGCGGTCTGGTCGAGCGCATCGTGCCGCGCAATACCCCCATCCCGGTGGCGCGCGCCCAGGACTTCACCACTTTCAAGGATGGTCAGACGGCCATGGCCTTGCATATCCTCCAGGGTGAACGGGATCTGGTTGCCCATTGCCGCTCCCTGGCGCGGTTCGAACTACGGGGTATTCCCCCTATGGTGGCCGGTGCCGCACGCATCCGGGTGACCTTTGAGGTCGATGCCGATGGCCTGCTCAATGTATCAGCGGTGGAACAGACTAGCGGCGTTCAGGCCCGGGTCGAAGTCAAGCCTTCCCATGGCTTGACCGATAGCGAGATCGAGTCCATGTTGCGCGAATCCATGACCCATTCCCGCGAGGATATGGAGGCCCGTCGCCTGCGCGAACTTGGCGTCGAGGCCCAGCGTACCGTTGAAGCCCTCCATGCAGCCCTCATCAGGGACGGCGAGGCGTTCTTGTCGGCACAGGAACGGGAACGGATTGACCAAGCCCTGGCTGAACTGGAGTTCAGGCTTGCCGGCGAGGATGAGGATGAGGAAGCCCTTAAGGCGGCCATGGAGAACCTGGATCGCACCTGCGGTTTCTATGTGGAGCGGCGCATGAATCGGAGCATCCAAAGCGCCATGGCCGGACATAAGGTCGAGGAGTTCCAATCATGACCAAACTGATTTTCCTGCCCCATGAGGAGATTTGTCCCGAGGGGGCCATTATTGAGTCCGAGCCTGGCGTCAGCATCTGCGACGCTGCCCTGGCTGGTGGCATTGACATCGAGCATGCCTGCGAGAAGTCCTGCGCCTGCACCACCTGTCATGTCATCATTCGCGAGGGTTTTGATTCCCTGCCAGAGGCCGATGAGGTCGAGGAGGATTTGCTGGATAAGGCCTGGGGCTTGGAGCCCGAGTCGCGCCTGAGCTGCCAGGCCAAGGTCGGGAATGAAGATCTCGTCATCGAAATACCCAAGTACACCATCAATATGGTGTCTGAGCATCATTAAACCTAGGAGAAGCCATGGCCCTTAAGTGGACGGACACCCTGGATATCGCCATTGCCTTGGACGAGACTCACCCGGACGCCGATCCGCGCCGCGTGAATTTCCTGGATCTGCGCAACTGGGTGATGGCCCTGCCGGATTTCGAGGACGACCCCGCTCATTCCGGCGAGAAGATCCTGGAGGCCATCCAGATGGCCTGGCTGGAAGAGCGGGAAGAATAGCCGCGCCGGATGGCGCGGTTCGGAGGCTCGGGGTCAGCATTGCTCCCAGGGAAGGCCCCGGTAACGCCAACCCCCGACGGTACCCCGGTGGTGATGCTCGTCTAGATCCCCCTCGAAGCCTTCGTCGATGTGGAATACATTGCGTACCCCAGAGGCTATCAAGGCCTTGCCGGCTTCGTGGGAGCGCTTGCCGCTGCGGCAAATGAGAATGACCGGGGTACAGGGGTTGTCCTCGGAGCAGACGACGCCGCCGAGCAGCAGCTTGCGGATCTCGGTATCGAAATGGGGATTGACGGTCCATTCGGGCTCGTCGATCCAGGCCACGTGAACGGCTCCCGTGGGGTGGCCGACGAAGAGGTATTCCATGGTGGAACGGATATCCACCAGTAGGGCCGTCGGATTGTCCTGGAGCATTTGCCAGGCCTGCTGGGGAGTCAATTCCTTGGGATGCTGAGGTTCGGTCATGGCGTCGGTTCCTTTGGTGGTGGGTCTGTTTTGGGTTATCTTTTGAGCCAGAGAGCCTGCCGGGGCGATTGTGGTCCTGGATCACCGAGTGGCTGTCAGCCTTTTCAAGCCTGTTCAGATGATTGATGCCGAAATTATGGAATCCAACCCAAGGGATCCGTCCGCGGGGTCTAGCCGGAACTCCCCTGCTCGATCGGGGCGGCGGCCCGCACCTGCCTGGAAGGAATGGCTCGTTGAGAAGCTGGCGCGCGGTATGGCTCATTTGCCCTTCGGCGCGGCCCAGGCCCTGGGCTGGCTGATTGGTTTCCTGTTGGCGTGGCTTCCCAATAAGCAGCGCCGTAACACCCTCGTCAACCTGCGTCTCTGTTATCCGGACCGGAGCGAATCGGAGGTCCGGCGTTTCCGGGATCTTTCCCTCCGCGAGGAGGCCAAGACCTTCATCGAAATCGCCTATCTTCTGCTTCGCCCCGTGCCCCGCGTCCTGTCCCTGATCCGGGAGACTCATGGCCTCGAGTGGTTGGAGCGCACCCAGGGTCGGGGCCTGATTGTGCTCTCGCCCCACTTGGGTGCCTGGGAGATGGCGGGGCTCTATCTCTCCACCCGCGGTCCTACCACCACCCTTTACAAGCCTCAACCACTGGCAGACGCCTTGGTGCGTCAGGCCCGGGCCCGGGGCGGGGCCGAGCTGGTGCCAACGGATAATGCGGGCATCCGTCGCCTGCTCCAAGCCCTTAGACGCGGCGAATATCTGGGGATTCTGCCGGATCAGGAACCCAAGGCGGAAAAGGGCTCGATATTTGCGCCGTTTTTCGGTACGCCGGCCCTGACCATGTTGCTGGTCAACCGGCTAGCGCGTAAGACGGGGGCGCCCGTGGTCTTCCTCTTCGCACGCCGCTTGCCTTGGGCGAGGGGCTTTGCCCTGCATTGCCTGCCGGCACCGGAGGGAGTGGACTCCGAGGATGATGAAACGGCCGCCGCCGCCCTCAACCAAGGCGTGGAGGCATGCATAGGAATTTGTCCTGAACAGTACGTCTGGTCGTACAAACGCTTTCGGACTCGCCCGGATGGTGGCCCGCACCCCTATCGCGGGCCTCGCTGACTGGCCGCCAGGTCAAAGTTGCGAGGAGGGCAGGACTTGGTCCGCACCCTCGCCATGCAAGCAACCACCTATTCGATTTCGGCGGTCTCGCTCTCGGTCGCGCCCTGGTTGTCAGTCCAGGAGAGTTCGACCTTGTCACCCTTGGCGGCGCCCGTGAATTTGAAGGACAGATAGGGGTTCTTGGAAACGCCACCACTCCAGAGGGCGGTGAGGACGGTACGATCGCCAACCTTGGCCACGACGTTCTGGATGAAATGGGCCGGGATGATTTCACCCGACTCCTTGTCCTTGCCCATGCCGTTTTCCATGGGGTGGGTCATGAGGGCCTTGACCTCGACCACGTCGCCCTTGATTTTGGCTTTGATCTTCATCTGGGATGCCATGCTCTGCTACCTCGCAATCATATTCGTTGTGGGTGATCCGGCCAGGTGCCGGTATCAGCAACCGCCGACGGTGACCTTGACTTCCTTGGAAGCGCTATAGACCTTGTCACCAACCTTGACCAGGGCGATGAGGTTGGCGGTCTTGCCCATCTTGATGCGGGTGGAGATGAAGGGCAGGGCGCCCTTGCCTAACTCGAAGGAGGCGACCAGGGGCATCATGTTGCCTGAGGCGACCAGACTGATGGAGGTGGCGCCCTCCAGGGTTGTCTCGACGGTGACCGGGACCACGGCGCCATTCTCGGCGATGTCCGGGGCCTTGAGGTCGATCTTGTCGCTGGGTTCATGAGCGGCACTACCGAGCAGGTTCTTGAGGGCATCGTCCAGATTCTGGGCACTGAAGGCGGCCTCCGGCCAGGCGGCCAGCACCAGGCGGGGGGTCAGCAGGCCGGCCCCGATGGCCATGCCGACGGCGCTGGCGGCTAGGGAGCCCTTGAGCAGAATTCTGCGTTTGGTGTCGATCATAAAAGTCTCCTGTCGAGCATTGTCATGAGGTTGAGATCACGGAAACCGACGAGGGATCCGGTTGACGAAAGCCCTGGCGCGATGGGATGCCTGGGGGAGCTGGTTGCGGCAGCTAGCCGCGTCCGAGAATTGGATCGCTGGCTAGATTAACCCAGCCACTCGCGGCTGCAAAACGATTTTGGTCAAGCGACAGGCTTGCTAGCGTTCATCTTTCTTGGACTTGGATTTCGGGTTGTCCTTTTCGGCCTCCTTCTGCTCCTCCTTCAGGGTGTCAAGCCGGGCCTGGATTTCGGAGGCCTCGTGGAAGCCGATTCCCGGTGTGCGCAGGGCGTATTGCATCTGGTGGATAGCCGGCTCCAGGTCACCCTGGAGGTACAGAGACTCACCCCGGTAGCGGTAGGTAGCAGCCTTCTTGCCGGATTTGAGGGCGGCATCCGACATCAATTGGTACATGGAGGCCGAGCCAGGCCTTTGCCTGGTCGCGCCCTCCAGGGTAGCCAAAGCGCGATCGGCATTGCCGCCGGCTATGAGGGCCTCGGCATAGGCGATACGCAGGGGTCTGTTGTCCGGATTCAGGCCAACTGCCGCCTGGAGTTTGCGGATGGCCTCGTCGTTGGCGCCGAGCTTAGAGTCGATGCGGGTATCCAAGACAATGAACTCTGCCAGATGGGGGTGTTCCTTGACTAATTCGGAGGCGAGGTGACGGGCATCCTGGGTCTGGCCGGCCCGCAACTGGGCCAGGGCCAGGCCATAGGTGTCCGCGGTGCGGTTGCGGACGCGTCCGGCGTTCAGGTTGGCTTTGAAATGGGAGATGGCGTTTTCCGGATCCCTGAAACTCAGTTCCCGGAGATGGGCGCGGGTCAGGTGGAAGCGCAGGTCATCGGCCTTTTGCTTGTAGCCGTAATGCTCCGCGCGGGCCAGGGCGTCCGCGATGCGATTGGGATTGACCGGGTGGGTACGCAGGAACTCAGGGGCGCTGGTGTCGCTGGTATGGCTGGATTTGCTCATCCGTTCGAAGAAGCCTGGCATGGCGAAGGGGTTATAACCCGCGTCCGCCAGGGTGGAGATGCCGATGCGATCCGCCTCCTCCTCATTGTGTCGGGTAAAGTTGATCTGGCGTTGGAGGGCCAGGCCCTGAATGCCGGCGATGGCGGCCATGCCCGCGTTGGCGTCCACCTGGGCACCCAGAATGGCGGCGGCGATCATGAGTAAGGTAGCGGGGATGGCAATCTGTTGCTGGTCTTCGATGGACCGCATCAAATGGCGCTGGCTGATATGGGCGATTTCATGGGCCAAGACCGCAGCCAGTTCCGATTCGGTCTCGGACGTGGTCACCAGGCCGGCGAAGACCCCGATCTGACCGTCGGGGCCCGCGAAGGCGTTGACCGTCGGCTGGTCGATGAAAAAGAAGGTAAAGTTGCCTCCGCTAGACTCAGAAGAGGCCACCAGCCGTTCCCCGAGATCCTCGAGGTAATCTGTCAGCAAGGGATCATCCAGCACCGGCAGGGACTTGCGCACACTCCGCATGAAGGCCTTGCCCAGTTGCCGTTCCTCGCCCCTGGTCATGACGGTGTCCGCGGAACTGCCGAAATTCGGCAACTTATAGGGGTCATCCGCCCGAACACCGGCCCCAGCCACCAGCAGACCGGCACAGAGGGCAAGCGTGAAGCGGTTAACGCAAGTGAGGCTGTTCATAGGTCATGCGGACCGGCTATAAGGGACTGAGTCTCCCTCTGATTATCCCCCCGGAGCCAGGCTGGGAGAATGGAAAAAGCAGGGAAGCACTCAATTGAGCTGAATGCGTTGTCCCCAAGGCACCTTGGCCTGGCCCTTAACCAACCAGATCACCGCGAAATTCGGCTCCAGAATCGGGAACTCGCCCTCGGCATCGGTGAAATAGACCAGGAGATCGGGGCGGACCCTGCTCCGCTCCACCCATTCAAAGACCGGCTGGAAGCTGGTGCCACCCCCGCCCTTCATCTCCTCGGGGCGGCGAAACTCCTCCCAGGGCTCGAAGAACCAGGGGGAACCGGGGCAGAGGCGGGCATCGCAGGCGAGCAAGGTGACGCGAGCGCGCACCTGGCCCTTGAGGGCGTCGATCTCGCCGATGAACTCTTGGATCTCCGCATCCTTGATGGAGCCCGAGATATCCACTGCTACCACCAGTTCCAATTGCTGGCTGCGCAGAGCCGGCCGGATGAAGTCGCCCTCGCGTCGGGAGGGTCGGCTATAGCTGAAATCGTCGCGGGCCGTGGCGCTCATGAAGCGTGCCAGGAGCTGGCGCCAGGGGACCTGGGGCTGGAGCAGGCGGTCGATAAGGCGCGCCATCTCGCCGCCGAGTTTGCCATGATGCATGGCCTGTTGAGCAGCGCCGGCGGTACGTTGATGCCATTGCACGGCCAGGTCCGTCTGCTCGTCGGGGCTGAGGGGGTGGGGTTGGGGGGCGCCATCCACCTTTTCCTGGCCCTGGCCTTCTCCGGGTTGGGGCTGGTTACCGCCGCCCTTTTCGCCGGATTCCGGATGGGGTTCGTCTCCCTGGCTGGGCTTGTCCAGGTCCTTCTCGGACATACCGGACTGGTTGCCGCCCCGCTGGTTATCCGCGTCATAAACGTGCCGATCCAGGGTCTCGGCGTCGTCCTGCTCCTCCAGCAGCGGGTAGATCTCCTCCGCCGTCAGGCCCTTGAAGCGGGGATTGTGCAGGGCCGCGGGGGGTGGCGTCAGGCCATCGTCGATCAGTAAGGGGTTGATGGCATGATCGCAGGCCAGGTCCCATTTACGCCGAACCCGGTGCTGGCGGCGGGCGAAGTGGGACAGGGCACAATGCAGGGCATCGTGGGCCAGCACGAACTGGGTCTCATCGAGGCTCAGGCCGGCGATGTAGTCGGGGTTGTAATAGAAGGCGCGGGCATCCGTAGCCGTGGTGGGGCACCAGTCCGGGTCCGCCGCCTTGATCGGCAGCCGCAGGGCCAGGGCGCCGAGAAAGGGCTTATCCAGGATCAGCCGGGTGCGGGCCGCGGCCAGCTTGACGGCAATGGCCTGACGTTGCGAGTCCATGATCAGGCGTAGAGCATGAGGTCGGAGATGGACTGGGCCCAGTCGCCAAAGGCGGGGGTCTCGAACAGCCGGTTGCCGATGGCGCGGTGCAGGTCGGAGACCAGCATGACGCCCATTTCCCGCTGGGGGAAGCGCCCGGCATAGGCCAGGATATGCCCAATTTTCTCGGCACCCTCGGGTTCGGACTGGGAACGGATGGCGCGGCCCACCAGGGCGGCAGCGACGGCGTATTGCAGATCAATCTCCCGCGGCACCGCCACCTCTTCCCCGCGTACGATGGCATCCAGGTCCGGCATCCGGTCCAGGCTGTTGATGAAGGCGTTCAGCTCGATCCCCGCCGCCGGGCCGACGCAGCCCTGGAGGGCGCCCTGGAGCAGATCGGCGTCGTCCTCGAATTTGCGCAGCCCGCGGTGGGCGAACTCCCAGGACCGGGGGGTGGGGAAGGCGATCGGGTTGTGAGCAGGGTCGAAATCGAACAGCAGCTCCGGTCGGAAGCGCAGGAAGGCGATGACGCGCTCGTCGATGTCATGGGCATAGGCCCAGGCGACCCAATCGTCCAGGTGGGTGTCCACCTCGAAGTGAGAGAAACGGTTGGCCAGAGGCGCCGGCATACTGTAGGTGACACCCCGGTCGCCCTGGCGGTTGCCAGCGGCAAAGATGGCCCAATGCTCCGGCACCTCGTATTCACCCAGGCGGCGGTCCAGGATCAATTGATAGGCGGCGGCGGACACTGCCGGCGGCGCTGAGGTTATCTCATCCAGGAAGAGGATGCCGCTGGTGCCATGGTACTCAGGATTCGGCAGGATGGCCGGTATGGCCCACTCGACCTTGGTCCCGACCCGAAAGGGAATACCGCGCAGGTCGCTGGGCTCCATTTGCGAGAGACGGATGTCGATCATGGGCGCCCCGTGACGGGCGGCGATCTGGGCCACCATCTGTGACTTACCAACGCCGGGCGGCCCCCAGAGCATGACGGGGGTGTGATGACCCTGACGGGTACTGGTGAATTCCCGATCGAGGACGCGAATCAAGTGGGCAGGGCGCATGGCGTTGGTGTCAGGTTATTTGAGGTTAAGGAGAGAGGAATGGGCAGATATCTAGGCAAAATAAGGCCCCGAGCATGTCATCGCAAGCCGTATTGTGCTGCTGGTTCATGATGGATTGCCGGGCCGTCTCGTAGGACTGGCGCCTATTAGAAAAACGAAGTATTCTTATACCTCTTACGTCTCGCGACACTTGGGTTTTTGGCTAGATTCACGAAGAACCCGGTGGCTGCGGCGAGGTTTTGTCCCAGGCGAATCCTCGGATTGATTTGGCGAGGCGCATGACTCGGTTAACGCAGCGGGTGCCGCACTGGTGTTCCGATGGCACCAAAATGATGCCCAGCGACGAGATGCGTGCGGTGCGTGACAGGTTGGATCCGACGCGGGATCACCGTTACCTTTAAACCGCTAAAAGAATCATAAGTTTCGGAGGCTTTGACCTCATCATCGCTATAGCTCGGAGACAGGAATATGAACCAGTTCTATTACGACACCGTCACCAAAATGGAGCAGATGGGTGTCGATGATGAATACATCCAGGGTTGGCAATGTGGGTTTTTGATGAACCCTAAGCGCGAGGAACAGCGCCTGACCGAGGCCTACGAGGCCGGTTACGCCGATGGCGAAGAGAAATCCACCGAAAACTTCGGTGACTGGGTGAAGGAATGATGCGGGTCTCCGGATAGCCTCGCTTCATAAGTGAGGTAAAGATAACAAAAGGGCGGGCCATCCCCGCCCTTTTTTGCGCCCGCTGATTTCCCCTATGCCTCCCCGCTCCTACCAGCTTGGTGGCTATGGGCGCAACACTCAGGAGCGGCGTGATCCAGCAGAGGTGCCTGCATCCCCATGAACCCCCAAGCCGAACGTCTCCGCCGGCTCCTCGCCGGGCCGGACTTCCTGCTGATGCCCTGCTGTTTCGATGGCCTCTCCGCCCGCCTCATTGAACAGGCGGGCTTCTCCCTAACCTTCATGAGCGGCTTTGCCGTCGCCGCCGCCCGGCTCGCACGGCCGGATACGGGGCTGATCTCCTACGGCGAAATGCTCGACCAGGGCCACTCCATCCTGGAGGCCGTCACCATCCCCGTCATCGCCGACGGGGATACGGGCTATGGTAATGCGGTTAATGTCCGGCGCACCCTGGAGGGCTACGCCCGGGCCGGATTCGCCGGCATCATGATCGAGGATCAAGTCGCCCCCAAGCGATGTGGTCACACCCAGGGCAAGGAGGTGGTGACCCGCACCGAGGCCTGTGTCCGCATCCGGGCCGCCGTGGAGGCCCGGGAGGCGGGGGCCGACATCCTGATCATGGCCCGCACCGACGCTCGCGCCAGCCTGGGCCTCGAGGAGGCCCTGTGGCGCCTGCAAGCCTTTGTGGATCTCGGCGCCGATATCCTCTTTCTCGAAGCCCCTCAGGATGAGGCGGAGATGCGGACCTTCTGCCAGGCCCTGCCCGGTCCCAAGATGGCCAATATGCTGGAAGAAGGTGTCACGCCCCTGTTGCCACCGGCGGTCCTGGCCGAGATGGGCTACAAGATTGCTGCCTATCCCCTGACCCTGCTCAACAGCGCCGTTTTCGCCATGCGGGAGACCTTGGACGACATCCGGGCGGGCCGTGTCCCCGCGCGCCGGGTCGATTTCGCCACCATTCGCCAGATTGTTGGCTTCGCGGACTACGACCGCTTGCTGGGGCATTACGCCGACGAGTCCCGGTTCTGATCAGGGTTAGGGGGGTCCAATCCAGGAAGACCCACCGCAATAATTGCCTCCCGTAAGGGTAGAATCCTACCCAGATCAGAAAAACGCTCCTTTACCACCCTCGCTTGGAAGCCATGCCTGTGACTCAACTCAAGAACGACACCTTCCTGCGCGCCCTGTTGCGCCAGCCCGTGGACTACACGCCGATTTGGATGATGCGCCAGGCCGGCCGCTACCTGCCGGAATACCGGGCTAGCCGGGCCCGCGCGGGCAGCTTCATGGATCTCTGCATGAACCCGGAATTGGCCTGCGAGGTAACCTTGCAGCCCCTGGAACGCTTCCCGCTCGACGCGGCCATCCTGTTTTCCGACATCCTCACGGTTCCAGACGCCATGGGCCTGGGACTCTACTTCACCGAGGGAGAGGGGCCCCATTTCGAGCGCCCGGTGCGGACCCGTGAGGATGTGCGGCGGCTGGGGGTGCCGGATATGGTGAAGGACCTGGGTTACGTCATGGACGCGGTAGCCCTGATCCGCCGCGAACTGGCCGGGCGCGCGCCCCTCATCGGCTTCGCTGGCAGCCCCTGGACCCTGGCCACCTATATGGTCGAGGGCCGGGGCTCCAAGACCTTCGCCCGCAGCAAGGCCATGATGTTCGATCAGCCCGCCCTAATGCACGAACTGCTCGCCGTCGTTGCCGAGGCCGTGACCCAATATCTTAATGCCCAGGTCGCCAGTGGCGCCCAGGCCCTGATGATCTTCGACACCTGGGGTGGTTCCCTCACGCCGCGCGACTACCGCGACTTCTCTCTGGCCTATATGGCTCGCATTGCCGACGGCTTGACCCGGGAGGCGGAGGGCCGCCGGGTCCCTGTCATCCTCTTCACCAAGGGCGGTGGCCAGTGGTTGGAGGCCATGGCCGCTAGCGGCTGCGATGCCTTGGGCCTGGATTGGACCACGGACCTGGCTGATGCCCGCCGGCGAGTCGGTGGACGCGTGGCACTCCAAGGCAACATGGACCCCTGTTTGCTCTATGCCAGCCCGGAACGCATCCGTGCCGAAACCGCTGCCATCCTGGCCAGTTACGGCCAGGGCACGGGACATGTCTTCAACCTCGGTCATGGGATCCATCCCGATGTGAAGCCGGATCATGCCGCCGCCCTGGTGGCGGCCGTCCATGAACTGAGCCGTCCCTACCATGGCGTCGTGGGCGGGTAAGGGGCCTTTGGGGGCTTTTTGGATGGATCGGCCTGTCGGGTCGGACTGGCCTGATGACGGGGGCCAGGACCCTGGCCCGGGTGTTCAAGCCTAGAGCGGGGTAGAGGACATGAATAAGGCAAAGACCCAGGAAGTTACGGAGGCCGACGACGGTTACGCCGGTTTTCTGGCTCGGGCACGGGCGGCCGGGGCCCTGTGGACCCTGAAGGGGGAGGGCGGCTATGTCGCCTTCCACGATGAGGAGGGGCCCTGTTTCCCCTTCTGGTCGAGCCCTGCTGGGGCCCAGGCCCTGGTCACCGCCGACTGGGCGGACTGCGAGCCCGAACGGGTCGGACTCGCCGAGCTGCGCGGGCTCTGGCTCCCGGGCATGGCTAAGGCCGAACGGCGCCTGACCCTGGAGCCGAGTGTGGACGGAGAGGGCATCGTCTGCGACCCGGGGGAGTTGCTGGCGGATCTGGAATAGGGACTGGAGCACGATGAGGGTGCCAATTCGGCTGCCCGCTCTTGATCGAGAGGGCTGATCCAAAGGCTAAGTCTCTCCGTTCCCAGGACTTACAGCGCCCTTAGACCAGCGCGGAGGCATAGGCGAACAGCGCCGGGGCGCCACCCGTGTGCCAGAAGAGGACCTTCTCGTCCGGTCGGAAGCAGCCCTGGCGGACCTTATCGATCAGACCGGCCATGGCGCGACCGGTATAGACCGGATCCAGCAGGATACCCTCATGGCGGGCCAGCAGATGGATTGCCTCCCGGTCGCCGGGACTGACTTCGCCATAACCGCTTCCTGAGTAACCTTCATCCAGATGCAATTCAGCGGGGGTCAGGCGGATGCCTGTACCCAGGAACTGCGCGGTGGCGTTGGCCAATTCCAGAATCAGTTCCCCGAGGGATTTTTCAGCGTCACCGACCTTGTCGATGGCAATGCCCGTGACCCGGTAGGTCTTGTTCAGGAGCCTTTTGCCCACCATCAGTCCCGCCTGGGTGCCGCCTGAACTCGAGGCAAAGATCAGGTGATCGAAATCCAACCCCAGGGCGCTCGTCTGCCGGTCCAGTTCGTAAAGGGCCTCCACAAACCCCGTGGCGCCCAGCGCGGTGGAACCCCCGTAGGGAACCCTAAAGGGCCGGCGCCCCGAGGCGCGCAACTGCTCGGCCAGGATCGGAATATCCTCGCCCTTGCGATGATCGCCTGCCCAGTGGATGCTGGCCCCCAGGAGCTGATCTAGCAGGAGATTGCCGGTGACGGCTGTCGGCTCGGCCCCGCCCAGGACCAGATGACAGGCCAGCCCGAGACTGGCTGCCGCGGCGGCGGTCTGCCGGCAATGGTTGGATTGCATGGCCCCGGCGGTTATAAGGGTGTCCGCCCCCTCCGCCAGCGCCTGACCGACCAGATACTCCAGTTTGCGGGTCTTGTTGCCCCCGCAAGCCAGACCCGTCAGATCATCCCGTTTGATGAAGAGACGTGGCCCGCCGAGCAAGCGACTCAGATGGGGGAGTTCGTGAATCGGCGTTGGGAAAAATCCCAGCGGCTGTCGGGCGAAATCAAGATGTGTCACTCAGCACCTGCACTTAATCTAAAGGATTGCCGGGATCGGGGCGGGCCGACCCCTGGTGGGCCGGGACCTCAAGGTAACGGGCTGGCCGAATCCCCGCAAGCCCGGCCCTGATTCACCCCTCGGGGTGCGTCCACATTGATTGGGCTTGGCGCCGTCCGATTGGGTCTGATTGTCTGTTATAGTAATTTAGCAATTGCGCATATAGTAATCCGCTAACTATCAGAATATGGTGGAAAACCCCAATAAGCCATTGCGGAAATTCCTAATTCATTTGGCGCCGGAATCGGTGAATAATAGCGTCACGATCTAACTCAGCCATGACTCTTTCATTCACCGAGGAGGTCAAGCCCGTGACACTGCAACAGCAACAACGCCGACTTTTTCTCAAGGGCACCCTGGCCGGGGGGGCGGTTCTCGCCGCCACCGGACTGGGGCTGGTCAATCCCCGCCTGGCGTTAGCCGCCTGGCCGGCCGATGCCTTCCATGCCAGCACCATGGATGAGGCCATGACCAAGGTGTTTGGCTCCACCGCGCTGGAGCCCAGCGATAAGGTCGTGCTCAAGGCCCCCGGCATCGCCGAGAACGGGGCCGTGGTACCCGTTACCATCAATGCCGAACAACTCGACAATGTGGAGTCGATCAGCATCTTCTCTGAGAAAAATCCCACCCCCCTGTTGGCCCGCTTCAACCTCAAGCCCGGCTGCGTGCCCGAGATCTCCACCCGCGTCAAGATGGGCGAAAGCGGTGACGTGATAGCCGTGGTCCAGGCGGGCGGCAAGCTGTATAGCGCCCGTACCAATGTCAAGGTCACGGTCGGCGGCTGCGGCGGTTAAGCCGGTAACCTCAAGATCCCTGTTTTGGAGAAGAATCCTATGTCAGAAGTCAAACTCCGCGCCGCCCTCAAGGATGGCAAGTGCGAGGTCAAGGCCCTCATGACCCATCCCATGGAAACCGGTCGCCGCAAGGACCCCGAGGGTAATCTCATCCCGGCTCATTACATCGAAACCGTCGAATTGCTTCACAACGGCAACCTGATGATGGAGGCCGATTGGGGCGGTGCCATTTCCACCAATCCCTTCTTTTCGACATCCCTGAAGAATGTGGCCGCAGGCGACACCATCGAGGTGCGCTGGGTCGATAACAAGGGCGAAAAGAGCTCCGGCACGGTCCAGGTCAAGTAGGCCCGCTGGCGCCACCCTCACCCCTCACCAGCCAACCCGTACGCCCCAGATGAGGATGCCATGTATAAAAACGCCTTAGCCGCGTTACCGATAATGCTTGCGGTGGCCGGCCCCCTGGTCGCCGCCCCCGACAAGACCCCGGAGGAGGTGCTCCACGCCCTGATCGATAGCTCGAATTCGGCCTATCTGACCCAGAGCGAGCAGAACCTGATGATGATGCAGGACGATCCGGCCTACTGGATCGGCGAACAGGGGGAGGCCCTCTTCAAGGAGCCCCGCGGCCCCAACCAGGTCTCCCTGGAAAAGTGCGACTTTGGCAAGGGCCCCGGCGTCCTGGAGGGGGCCTACGTCGAGATGCCGCGCTACTTTGCCGACACCGGCAAGGTCATGGATCTGGAAAGCCGCCTTATGTACTGCATGAAGAGCCTCCAGGGCTTCACGGACGAGGATAAGGAGCTTAAGGACAAGCACGGCAACACCGATCTCGTCAAGCTTCAGACCTACATCGCCAAACAATCCAATGGGATGCCCTGGAATCCACCCATGGATCATCCCCTGGAGAAGGCAATGCGGGCGGCGGGCGAGGAGTTTTTCTACCGCCGTGCCGGTATCAGCGATTTCAGTTGCGCCACCTGTCATGGCGCCACGGGCAAGCGCATTCGCGCCTCGGTGCTTCCGGATGCCAACGTCCCCGAGGAGTGGACCAAGGCGATCTCCTGGCCCGCCTTCCGGGTCGGGCATGACGCCGTGCGCGGCAGTCAGCATCGCGTCTCCGAGTGTGTCTGGCAGATGCGTCAGGCGGAAATCATCTATGGCTCCGACGCCTCCATCGCCATCATTTCCTACTGGACCGATAAGGCACGGGGCCAGCCGGCCATCCTGCCCGATATCAAGCGCTAGCCGTCGCCCAAGGAGACCCAGACATGATAGATAAGACCCTCATCGCGGCACTGCTGGCCACGACGACCCTGATACCTGGCATCGGTATGAGTGCTGATGCCGCCCCCCCGGCCGGTACCGAGAAGGCCGCCGCGGGTAACCCTGCCGCTGAGAAAAAAGTGGCCGAGAATAGTGCCAAGAAGCAGCCTGACGCCGGGAAGCCGGTTAAAAAGAACAGCGCGACCAACCAGGCGGCCGCAGCTAAAGCCACCACCGATAAGACCGATGCGGATAAGGCCTCCGCCGCTGGTGCGAGCCCCGCCAGCACCTCCGGCGCGGGTAAGGCCATGGCGGCCGGGGCCGTGGGCGCTGCCGCCGTCGGTCTGGCGGCCACGGCTGCCGCCAAGGGACCTGCGGTCGATTACACCAAAATGACCCCGACGGAACTGACGGAGTACCTGATTTTTGACGCCAAGGGCTTCAAACTCGATCAGCCTACCCAAGAAGGCAAGACCGCACGGGAGCGCATGACCCAGGACGAGCTCCAAAAGACCTGCTCGGCGCTCCATGGCCAGACCATCGATCCCGAAACGGCCAAGAAGGTCCAGGAGTTGGCCATCGCCTCGCGCCTCTACCCCGAGGGCGGCATTACCCTGGGGGACTGGAAGCGTGGCGAGTCCCTGGCCAAGGAAGGGGCCGGCTTTCGTCTCGGGCCTAAGGCGGATGACAACGCCAAGAAATTTGGCGGTAATTGCTATGCCTGTCATCAGATGGACCTGAAGGTGTCGGCCCATGGCACCCTGGGCCCCAGCCTGACCGGCTTTGGCAACCTCCGGGGCAACACCCCAGATACCCAGAAGTACGTGTACGAGGTGATTTTCAACGGCCACGCCTATTTCCCTTGTACCAACATGCCCCGCTTTGGCGCCAACGGCTTCCTGAATCAGGGGCAGATAGCCGATCTCATGGCCTACCTGCTCGACCCGGAATCCCCGGTCAATAAGTAGTACCCCTGCCCAGCCCGAGTCCAGAGGGGCCTCGGGCTGGGTCCAGTCATTTTCCCAGTCAGTCAACCCAAGCAGAGGATCCGAACCATGTATCTATCACGGCGAGAATTCACCCGCCTGCTGGCCTTGGGCGGAATGGCCGGGTTGCTACCGGGCGCGGCCCGGGGCGCGGCTCAAGCGGGTGAGGGCGAGGCTATCTACCAGAACGGACGCTTTGGTAATGTACGCCTGCTGCACATCACCGACACTCACGCCCAACTCAACCCCATCTATTTTCGTGAGCCGAGCGTCAATCTAGGTATCGGTGCCGCCTTGGGGCAGCCCCCGCACCTGGTGGGCAAGCACCTGCTCAAGCACTTTGGGATAGCCCCGGGCGGTCGGGATGCCCACGCCTTTACCTTCCTCGATTTCGATGCCGGCGCCCAGCGCTACGGCAAGGTTGGCGGCTTCGCCCATCTGGCCACCCTGGTCAAGCAACTGCGCGCCGAAGCGGGGGAGGGCAACAGCCTCCTGTTGGACGGTGGCGACACCTGGCAGGGGTCTGGCACCGCCCTCTGGACCCGGGGCAAAGACATGGTGGGCGCCTGCAACCTGCTCGGCGTGGACGTCATGACCGGCCACTGGGAGTTCACCTACAACGACTCCGAGGTGATCGAGAATATCAACGCCTTCAAGGGCGAATTCGTCGCCCAGAATATCTCGATCTCCGATACCGCCCTGTTTGACTACAAGTTTGCCGACTTCCCAGGCTTCGACGAGGCCACTGGCCTGGCCTTCAAGCCCTATACGGTGAAGGAGGTCAACGGCACCCGCGTGGCCGTGATCGGCCAGGCCTTTCCCTATACCCCCATCGCCAATCCGGCGCGCTTCATCCCTGACTGGCGCTTCGGCATCCAGGACCAACACATGCAGGAGATGGTGGATCAGGTGCGGGCCAAGGAAAAGCCCGACGTGGTGGTGGTGATTTCCCACAACGGCATGGACGTGGACCTGAAGATGGCTTCCGCGGTGCGCGGCATCGACGTCATCTTCGGCGGTCATACCCACGACGGCATTCCCGCCCCCTCCCTGGTGGAAAACCCGGGTGGCAAGACCCTGGTCACCAATGCCGGCTCCAACGGCAAGTTCCTCGGGGTGATGGATCTGGACGTGGGTGATGGCAAGGTCCGGGGCTATCGCTACCGGCTGCTGCCGGTCTTCGCCACCCTGCTCCCCGCCGACGCGGCGATGCAGGCCTATATCGACGAGGTGCGGCGGCCCTACCTGCCCCAACTCCAGGAGCAGTTGGCCGTCACCGAGACGACTCTCTACCGCCGGGGCAATTTTAATGGCACCTTTGACCAGGTGATCTGCAACGCCCTGCGCCAGGGCGGCGATGCCGAGATCGCCCTCTCGCCCGGGTTTCGCTGGGGCACCACCGTGACGCCGGGCTCCGCCATTACCCTCGAAAATGTCCTCGACCAGACCGCCATCACCTACCCGGCCACCTATGTGCGGGAGATGAAGGGCAGCGAACTCAGGACCATCCTGGAGGATGTGGCCGACAACCTGTTCAACCCCGATCCCTATCTGCAGCAAGGGGGCGACATGGTGCGCGTGGGTGGGCTCGATTACGTTTGTACCCCCACCAATAGTCTGGGGCAGCGCATCGGTGAGATGCGCCTGGACGATGGGCGTCTCGTGGAGGCGGACAAGAGCTACAAGGTTACGGGTTGGGCGACCGTCGGCACCCCGGGGCCGGGCCGCCCGGTTTGGGAACTGGTTGCGGATTACCTACGCGACAAGAAGACGATCGCCCTGACCAAGGTCAATGCCACCAAGTTGGTCGGCATGGACGACAATCCGGGCCTGGGCTGAGGCCGGTCACGACCCCTGTCCCAGGGCCTCTTGCGAGGAAGTATCCATGAAGACCCGTCGCGCCCTTGCCGCCGCGTCCCTGCTGCTGTGCCTGGTCAGCGCGCCCCTGCTGGCCGCCCTGCCCAGTTGGTTTAAGGACTCCTTCCTCCATCTGGACGAGGAGGTGGCGAATGCCACCGCCGAGGGCAAGCGGGTGGTGCTCTATTTCCACCAGGAGGAGTGCCCCTACTGCAAGCGAATGCTGGAGGTGAACTTCACCCAGCGCGATATCGTGGCGAAGACCCAGGCTCAGTTCAACCTCATCGCCATCAACATCTGGGGCGATCTGGAGATGACCGACCTGACGGGCCAGGAGACCCGCGAAAAGGACTTCGCCCGCGACCAGAAGGTGCAATTTACCCCGACCCTGCTCTTTCTGGACGAACAGGGGGCGGTGACATTCCGCCTCAACGGTTACTACCCGCCAGAGCGCTTCAGCGCCCTGCTCGACTATAGTGCCCAACGCCCCGCGCCCACCGGGTCCTTTAAGGATTTTCTGGCCGCTCAAACGGCTTCCCCGGCCAGTACCGAATTGCATCAGGACCCCAGCTATCTGTCTCACCCCCTCAAACTGAACCAGCGCTCCGGCGGCAAGCCCCTGCTGCTGCTCTTCGAACAGGCCAGTTGTCAGGCCTGCGATGAACTGCATCGCGAGGGCCTGGCGAGGGACGAGGCCAGGGCATTGCTGAAGCAATTCGATGTCGCCTTGGTCGATTTCGGTTCCACGGAGCCCCTCATCACCCCGGATGGCCGCGAATTGGCGGCGCGGGACTGGAGCCGGGAGCTGGGGATCAACTACACCCCGACCCTGTTGTTCCTGGACGCCGGGGGCCAGGAAGTGTTCCGCACCGACAGCTACATTCGCCCCTATCACATTGCCACCAGCCTGGCCTATGTCGCCACCGGTGCCTATCAGCGCCAGCCGGAATTCCAGCGCTTCATCCAGGAACGGATCGAGGTGCGGCGAGAGTCGGGCGAGACGGGGCCGCCCAAGCTCTGGGATTAGGACAGTCTGCCGCTACCCGTACCCGGCTGCCCGCGGGCCATGTTATCGCTAGCTCGGTGTCGCCCCCTGGCCGCCCGCCTCCTGGCCCTGGGCCTCTGGCTGGCGGCGAGCCCCGCCACCGCCATCCAGGAGATCCGCATCGGCGTCCTCAGCCACCGCGGCCCCGACCTGACCCTGGCGCACTGGCAACCCACCGCCGACTATCTGACGAGCGTCCTGGAGGGCTACCGTTTCGAGATAGTCCCGCTCCCCTTCAGCCGTATATCCGAGTTCGTGGAAATGGAGTTCGTGGACTTCATCCTGGTCAATCCTGGCATCTATGTCGCCCTGGAGGTGCGCCAGGGTATCTCGCGCCTTGCCACCCTCAACAACCGGGAAGGCGCCCTGAGACTGAACCAGTTTGGCAGCGTCATCTTTACCCGCCAGGAACAGCAGGACATCAATCGCCTCGCCGACCTGGCGGGCAAAAATTTTCTGGCGGTGGACGAGGCCTCCCTCGGCGGCTTCGAGATGGCCTGGGACGAGCTGTTGCGTCAGGGGGTTGATCCCTACCGCGACTTCGCCCGCCTGGATTTCGCCGGTGACCACGACAGTGTGGTGATGGCGGTGCTGCTAGGCCAGGCCGACGCCGGCACCGTGCGCACCAACATCCTGGAACGTATGGCGGCGGAGGGGCTGATCGATCTTAACCAGTTCAAGGTACTCAATCCCCGGCCTACCGACCGCTTCCCCTTTGTCCACAGTACCGATCTCTATCCCGAGTGGCCCTTCAGCAAGGTCAGTCACACCCCTAACGACCTGGCCCAGCAGGTGGCGGTGGCCTTGCTTAACATGCCCCCCGAACACCCCGCGGCCCTGGCTGGGAATTACGCCGGTTGGACCGTGCCCCTCGACTACCAGCCAGTCCACGACTTGTTCCGGCGTCTCAAACTGCCCCCCTATGACCAGGACTTCACCCTCCGTGACGTGGTCCAGCGCTACCTGGTCTGGATGGTGGCAGGGCTGGTCCTCCTCCTGCTCTTCACCTCCCTGCTCTACCGGATCTGGGGCCTCAATCGCCAGCTCCGGAAGGCCAAGGTGAGCCTGGAGGCTCAACACCTGCTGATCCTCAACTCCGTTGCCGATGGCATTTACGGGGTTGATCGCGAAGGAAATTCTACCTTCATCAACCGCGCCATGACCGAGATGACCGGCTGGCGCGCCGAGGAGATGGTCGGGCGCAACCAGCACGAACTGCTCCACCATACCCGCATCGATGGCAGCCCTTTTCCCGCCCACGAGTGTCCCGTCTATCGCAGTTGCCAGGATGGCAAGGCCCGCCACATCCCCGAAGATCGGTTCTGGCGCAAGGATGGCAGCCCCTTCCCGGTGGAGTACGCCTGTTCACCCCTGCGCGATGATAATGGCGGTATTGTCGGCAGCGTGGTGGTGTTTCGCGACATCAGCGAGCGCCAGCATAGCGAGGAGGCCCGACGCCGGCACCAGCGCGAACTGGCCCACATGGGCCGTCTCAATACCCTCGGCGAGATGGCCGCCGGTATCGCCCACGAAATCAACCAACCCCTCACGGCCATCGCCTCCAATGCCCAGGCCTGCATCCGTCTGCTCGACGCCGGCCTCGACGGCACCAGGGCCGGCCGCCTGAGCGATGCCCTGGTCACCATCGCCGTGCTGGCCCAACGCGGTGGCGACATCATCCGCCAGGTGCGCCAGTTCGTAAAAAAGGATGCGCCGGTCAAGACCGCGGTAGACATCAACGAACTGGTCCAGAAGGTCGTGATGCTGATTCGCCCCGAGGCCCAACGGGTCGGGGTCCAGATCAACACCCAGTTCGCCCCCGGCCTGCCCCCCGTCTGGGCGCAGGACATCCAGATTCAGCAGGTCATCATCAACCTCGCCACCAACGCCATCGATGCCATGTCAGAACCCGGCCTTGCCGAACGCTGCCTCACGATCGTCACGGCGGCGCCATGCCCCGGCCAGGTCGAGGTCTTGGTGCGGGATACCGGCATGGGGGTGGACGAGACCCTGCGCTCCGAGATCTTCAAACAGTTCGTCACCACCAAGAGCCGGGGGATGGGCCTGGGGCTCTCGATCAGCAAGGGCATTGTCGATGCCCACGAGGGCAGCATCGACCTGGAAACGACCGGCCCCACTGGGACTCAATTTCGCATCCGTCTTCCCGCGCCAGGCACCTGACCGGCTACAATCCCCACCGGCATGGCCGGGGCGCCCGGATTTAATCCGTCCAGGCGCCACCGGCAGGTACCATTACATCCCGGGGGACCCATGTCAGCGCGGCAACCAACCATCTACATCATTGATGACGATGAGCAGGTGCGGGAATCGATCCAGCTCCTGATGGAATCGGTGGGCCTGGGGGTAGCCAGCTATGGCTCGGCCCAAGACTATCTCGACCACTTCAACCCGGACCAGCACGGCTGTCTGATCCTCGATGTGCGGATGCGGGGCATGAGCGGGCTGGAACTGCAAACGCGCCTGCAACAGCTCCCCAGCCATCCCCCCATCGTCATGATTTCGGCTCATGGGGATGTCCCCATGGCCGTGCGTGCCCTCCAGGCCGGTGCCCTCGACTTCCTGGAGAAACCCTTCAACGCCCAGGCCCTCCTCGACAGCGTGCACCGGGCCATGCAGCAGGATGCCCTGCGCCGTGGCGAGGCCACCCGCCTCGCCGAGATCAAGGAGCGTATCGCCCGCCTGACCCCCCGCGAGGCCGAGGTGATGAGGCGGGTGGTGGATGGTCAGCGCAACAAGGTGATCGCCAGCGAAATGAGCATCACCCAATCCACCGTCGAGGCCCATCGCGCCCGGGTGATGGAAAAAATGGAGGCCAAGACCCTCTCGGAACTCATGCGGATGTTGGTTACCCTGGAGATCTGCGAGGGTAAGGGGTAAAGGCTGAGGGGCTCCTAGAGTGCTGTATTATATTTCCAGATTTGTATGCCTCCTGCCGCTGCGGCATGGCACCCCGGGATTGATTTGAAAGGCTCGTTCGGCAGTACATCAACCCCTCACCAGGGGGCTATGACCACGGGCTAGGGCCCCGGTTGGTCCCCAATTCGTGAACTTTGCCGGACACCCTTGGAGCGCAGTAAACGCCATGTCCCCCCCCCTCCACTCAGAAATTTCACTGCATCCGGACCATCGGCAGTCCATGCGGCGCATGGCGGTATTCCTGCTGATTCTCGCCCTGATCCAGCTCATCGCCTGGCTGGCGCCGACGATGCCGGACAGCAAAGGCATCCCGCATTATCTGCCCCTGCATCTGTTACTTGAGATGGTATCCATCATTGTCGCGATGATGGTGTTCGCCTTGGGCTGGAATTCCCGCAGTTCCAGGCTCTCCGGCAATATCGTGGTGATCGCCAGCATCTTCTTCTCAGTGGGCCTGCTGGATTTCCTGCATACCCTTTCCTACGGTGGCATGCCGGATTTCATCACACCCAACGATGCCCAGAAGCACCTGAATTTCTGGTTGGCGGCTCGTTTGCTGGCCTCCTTGGGTTTGCTGCTGATCGTCATCAGACCCTGGCAGCCCTTGCGTTCACCCCATACCCGCTATCTCATCTTTGGCTCGCTGAGCATGGGTGTGGTTCTGCTCACCCTGACCGTCATCTTGGCTCAGCCCCTGCTCCCCGACACCTTCATCCCGGGCCAGGGACTAACCCCCTTCAAAAAGAACACCGAATACCTGGTCATTCTCATCCACCTGGTGACGGCGGCTATCCTGTGGCACAAGATGCGCACCCCTCAGAACTTCAATGTCGTGCTGCTGTTCGGGGCCGTAACCGCCTTGGCGATGAGCGAGTTTTATTTCACCCTGTACACCACGATGACAGGCAGCTACAACGTGCTTGGCCATCTCTACAAGGTCGTCGCCTACCTCTTCATTTATCGTGCTCTGGTCGTGGAAACCATCGAGGAACCATATGACCGGCTGATGTTGGCACAGCGCCAGGCGGTCGAACAGAATGAAGTACTCAAGGACCAGTCACACCTGCTCGACAGCATTGTCCAGAACATCCCCAACATGGTCTTCCTCAAGCGCGCCTCTGACCTGCGTTTTGAATTGTTCAACAAGGCCGGCGAAAGGTTGCTGGGATATGATCGCAACGACTTGATGGGCAAAAATGATTACGATTTTTTCACTCGAGAACAGGCGGATTTTTTCGTCAGAGCCGACAGGGAAGTATTGAATAGCCACGAAATTCTGGAGATTCCCGAAGAAGCGATTAGCTGCCGTGACGGCACCCAAAAGATACTGCATACCTTCAAGATCGGACTTTTTGGGTCGGACGGTAAGCCAACCCATCTGCTGGGTATTTCCGTTGACATCACGGAGCAGAAGCAATCGGAAGCGGCACTCGTCCAGAGCCAGTATCGCCTGTCCGAGGCGCAGCGCATCGCCCGGTTGGGTAGCTGGCAGCTCGACCTCGTCAATAACAAGCTGGACTGGTCGGACGAAATCTACCGCATCTTCGAAATCGACAGGGACAGCTTCGGTGCCAGATACGAGGATTTTCTGGATGCCATTCACCCGGATGATCGCGCCCAAGTCAATGAGGCCTTTACCGAATCCGTCAAGAACAGGCAACCCTACCATAGCTCGCATCGCCTACTGATGAAGGATGGGCGTATCAAGTATGTGGTGGAACGCTGTGAGACGGCCTATGACGATCGGGGTAATCCAATTCAGTCTAACGGAACCGTGCATGACATCACGGAACTTATGCAAGCCGAGGTATCGCTGCGTGCCAGCGAGGAAAAACTGCGCACGATTCTGGACAACGTCGATGCCTACATTTATCTGAAGGACACGGCTGGTAATTATTTATTTGCCAACCGGAAAGTGCGTGAGCTATGGCACGCCGCCATGGATGATATCGTTGGTTTCGGTGATGATAAATTCTTCGATGCGGCAACAGCGGAAAATATCCGGCATAACGATCGCCGCGTCCTCGACATGGGTGAAACGGTAAGGGAGCTAGAAATCAATAGCCTTGATGGTTCGGAGCAAAGGTTCACTTTTCAGTCCACCAAGCTGCCGCTGCGGCGCGCTGACGGGAGTATCTATGCCTTGTGTGGAATTTCCGTCGACATTAGCGAACGCGTTCGCATTGAAGAGGATCTGAGGCGTTACCAGGACCACCTTGAAGAAGTCGTGCAGGACCGCACCCTCAAACTGGAACAGGCCAATTCCGACCTTCTGGAAGAGATGGCTAAGCTCAAAAGGACCGAGGAGGCTATGCGCGAAACCAGGGAGCGTTTGTCCTATGCCCTAGATGGAGCCGAAGCTGGGAGCTTTTCCCATGATATGACCAGCGGACTGTTTTTTCTGGATGAGCGGGCACAGATGATGCTGGGGATTGCCAAGGAAAAATGTACCCTGTCCGATTGGTCCGCGCTGATTCACCCGGATGATCGCGATGCCGCCATCGCAACATTAGCAGAGGGATTCCAGAAGCATGCAGATCGCATCTCGTTAGAATACCGAGTTGGGCAGGCCGATAACAATCAACGGCACCTGATTGTTTACGCCAAAATTAAGTACAACGAATTGGGCGAGCCCCTGAATTCTTATGGCATCATCTTTGATATTTCCAAACAAAAGCAATTTGAATATGAGCTGCGGAGGGCAAAAGAATCCGCCGAGTCCGCCAACCGCACCAAGAGTCTGTTCCTGTCCAACATGAGCCATGAACTGCGCACGCCCCTGAACGCCATCCTCGGCTTCTCCAGCCTGATGCGTAAGGACCCACATCTCATTCCGGGGCTGCGGGAGAATCTCGATATCATCAACCGCAGCGGAGAACATCTGCTGGCCCTGATTAACGAAATCCTGGAGATGGCCAAGATAGAATCCGGTTGGGTGAGGATAGCCTGTGCGCCCTTTGACCTTGATGGGATGGTGCGCGATGTCTCCGACCTTATGCGTTTACGCGCCCAGGAAAAAGGCCTGCAGTTGCGGATCGAGTTAGATGCTGGGTTGCCGCGGGTTTTCAGCAGCGACGAGGTGCGGTTACGCCAGGTACTGATCAACCTGGTCGGTAATGCCGTGAAATTTACCCAGCAAGGTGGTGTTACCCTGCGCTTCGGGATGAAACCGGATGCCTCTTCATCCTGTCTGGTGATCGAGGTCGTGGATTCCGGCCTCGGCATCAAACCGGAAGACCAGCAGCGTATCTTCGAGCCGTTCGTGCAGCTTTCAGAATCGGCCGTCCAGTCAGGGACCGGGCTGGGACTGGCGATTACTCAGCAGTACCTCAAGCTGATGGGCGGGACCATCAGCGTCGCCAGCACCCTTGGCCAAGGCTCGGTATTCCGGGTGGAGTTGCCGGTGCAGTCGGTAGCTACGACCACTCTGGTCAAGTCGGAGCAGAATTTGCTTGGTGAGGTGGTGGGCCTGGCTCCCGGCCAGCCGAAGTATCGCATCCTGATCGTCGAGGACCAGTTGGAAAACCAGAAGTTGCTGAGCCGACTGATGAACCACCTCGGTCTCCAGGTCAAGGTGGCGCAGAACGGAGCGCAGGCCCTGGCTATCTTCCGGAGCTGGTCGCCGCATCTGATCTGGATGGACAGGCGCATGCCGGTGATGGACGGACTCGAGGCGACACGCCAGATCCGTGCCTTGCCCGATGGTAAGCAGGTAAAGATCGTTGCCGTCACCGCCTCGTCCATTACCGAGCAAGGCGAGGAGCTATTGGCGGCGGGCTTTGATGACTTCTTAAGCAAACCCTACCGTTTCACCGAAATATTCGCATGCCTGACCAGGCAGTTGGGGGTGGAATATACTTACGCCGCGACCCCGGCAGCGGATCAGAATGTCCCGGCACTGACCCCGGAAATGCTGGCCCTGTTGCCTTACGGGTTGCGCGCCGAACTCCGCGCTGCCCTGGAAAGCCTGGAAGAAGAGCGAATCTCTATCATTCTCCGGAAGATCCAAGATCATGACCCGATGTTGCACAAAGCACTCTCCGACTTGGCGGGAGACTTCAACTACCCTGTCATCCTGAATGCCTTGAGGACCCTTTGAGCGGTGAGCAGCTATGTATAACAAGGGTAGAATACTCGCGGTCGATGACACCCCTGCCTCTCTGAAGCTGGTGACGGATCTCCTGAAGGCCGAAGGCTTCGAGGTGCGTTCCGCGATCAGCGGTGAACTCGCCTTGCACGCGGCCGTCAGTAACCCGCCAGAGTTGGTGTTGCTCGACATACGCATGCCCGTGATGGATGGCCCCGAGGTCTGTCGACGTCTCAAGGCTGACTCCAGAACCCGCGAGGTGCCGGTGATTTTCGTCAGCGCCGCCTCGGAGATTGGCGAGAAACTCGTGGGTTTCGAGGTTGGTGCCGTGGATTATGTAACCAAGCCCTATCAGCGCGACGAACTGCTGGCTAGGGTACGCACCCATCTGGAACTGTACCGCCTGCGCCATCGGCTCGAAGGCTTGGTGGAGGCTCGAACCGCCGCTTTGCTGGCCAGTGAAAGGAGAGTCAGAGACAGCCTGCTGGAAACCATCACGGCGTTCGCCGTTCTCGTTGAGATGCGTGACCCCTATACCGCCGGTCACCAGCGACGCGTCGCCCATCTCGCCGCTGCCATCGCCAAAGAGATGCAAATGACGGATCAAAGGGTCGAGGGGGTGCGATTGGCCGGCGCCGTACATGATATCGGCAAGATCCAGATCCCCACCGAAATACTCAGCAAGCCAGGACGTCTCACGCATGTGGAGTTTGAACTCATCAAGCAGCACGCCGAGAGCGGGTACGACATACTGAAAGCTATCAACTTTCCCTGGCCCATCGCCCAGATCGTCCGGCAACACCACGAGCGACTGGACGGTTCCGGCTATCCACAGGCACTCACCAACGATCAGATATTGTTAGAAGCCAAGATCTTGGCGGTGGCCGATGTCGTAGAGTCCATGATCTCTCACCGTCCCTACCGGCCCGGGCTTGGACTCGCAGCCGCGATGGCTGAAATCATCACCCACAAAGGCAAGCTGTTTGATCCAGCGGTGGTGGATGCCTGTGTCAGGCTGTTCAAGGAGCTTAGCTATGTCCTCCCTGATTGATTCGACATCGCCGGCATGGGCGAGGCTTGCCCAGTATTCATGGCTGATCAGGCTGGTTTCATCCCGCCGCTAACCGATCCATTGGCGCGGTCGGAACGGCGACATAGGGGAAGAATTCGCGATCGGCCCTGAGCATGTGTAGGGCCACCACGTCCTGGGCCAGAAACTGGAAGAGCTCGCCAAGGCCGAGATTACCCGCCTGGAAGTGGCCGACCAGGACCCCCGCCTTCTCGACAAGGCCGCGATGAATGCCGGCATGGGCGATGGCGTCGGGATAACCGGCGGCGGTGATGATGGCCTCCTCATCCGCGAAATGCTGGACGATATCGCGGATCAGGTTATCGACCAGGCTGGTGACCTCGTCGGCGGGTAGGCCGGAGAGTATGGCTCCCAGCAGCCCATTGGCGTCCGCGAACAGACCGCGATGCTGACGGTCGATCAGGGGCTGGCCGCTTTCATAGGCGGGACGCCAGCTCAGTTGCACGAAGCCCGCCCCGACGTTTTCGCCCAGCCCGGCACGCTCGGGTCTTTCGGGCGCCACCTGGACCTGGTTGCGGCCGCCGGTCTTGGCGCGGTAGAGGGCGGCATCGGCCCGTTTGAACCAGCTTTCCCAGTCCTCCCCGGGCAGGCACTCGGCCACGCCCAGGCTCACCGTCAGGTGTTTGACCGTTGGGAAGTCCGCTTGGGCAATGGTCGCGCACAGCCGCTTGGCCATCAAGGCCGCGGAGGTGAGGGTGGCGTTAGCGGTCAGAATGACAAACTCTTCCCCACCCCAGCGGGTCAGGGCATCCGTGGCCCGCAGGGACGACTGGACCAGCGCCGCCAATCCCGCCAGCACCTGATCGCCGGCGATGTGGCCGTAACTGTCATTGATCTTCTTGAAGAAATCGATGTCGATGAGGATCAGGCTCAAGGGGTGGTCATAGCGCTTCAAGCGCTCCATCTCGTTGGCCACGGCATCCGCGAGGCGCCGCCGGTTCCAGGCACCCGTCAGTTTGTCGGTACTGGCCAGTTTCTCCAGTTCGATATGGGCCTGTTGCAATTCCCGATGAGTCTGTTGCAACCGCCGTAGGGTTTGCTGGATGGCGATATGGGTGTGCAGACGCGCCCGGAGCACGGCCGCCGAGTAGGGCTTGGTCACGACATCTACGGCCCCGGCCTCCAACACCTGGGCCTCGAGGACGGGGTCCTGATTGGCCGTGATAAAGATGACCGGTAGGGTCGCCGTTAACCGATCGGCCTTGAGGCGCCGGCACAGCTCCAGGCCGTCGTTATCCGGCAAGTGGTAATCGAGCAGAATCAGGTCCACCCCCTCGCGAGGGATATTCAGGGCATCCGGGGCTTGGGGGCTGAACAAGAGGCTATAGTCATTGGGGTTCAGAGCCTCGGTCAGGAGGTTGCGGCTGGAGGAGTCGTCACCCACCACCAGTAGGCGTGGGGCAGCGCCCCGGGTGTTTTCAGCAAGGAGGTCATCGTTGCTCACGTCGTTGTCCTTCTTCATGCTGTGAATTGCTCTTGTAACTGGATCAGGGTATCCAGGGCCCGAACATAGTCGAATTGGCCGATCTGTGCGAGCAGCGCGTCCCGGAGCCCGTTGGCCTCGGGGCTGCCCCAATCGCCGCCCAGGCGCTGTAACAGGGTCGCGGGCACCTGGCGGTGCCTCTGGAGCCAGGCCGCGACCTCAACCAGGTCCTGGCGCTGGCCAGTGGTTTCGGTGCCGCCGGGGCTGGCGGGGACCGGGTTCCCGGCGTTTAACCCGCCTGGGAGTTGGGCGACGGCCGCCAGCACCTGACTCAGGGCCGCCTGGAATTCGGCGAGTAGGGTCGTCTCCTGTCTGGCGAGATGCGCCTCGAACCGCATGGCCAGGGGATGTAGGCCCCGGGCCCCGATGGTGAGCGTCAACCCCTTGATGGTGTGGACGAGCCGCCGGGCGAAATCCCAATCCCCTTGACCCAGGGCGTCCGCCAGTTGAGCGGGCGCCCCGGCGAAGCCCTGGTGAAAGCTGATCAGCACACGGCGCAGCATGGCCCAGTCGTTGTCCAGCAGTCGGGCCGCCTCCTCGAGGTCCAGGCCCGGCAGGTTGAAGACCTCCCCCTTGGCGTCCTCTGGGGTGGCGGCGCTGGGCGGTACCTGACTCCATCGCGCCTGGGAAAAGGGCTCCGATTCGCTAGTCATGTGCCGGGCCTCGCTTCTAAGTAGTTGTGGAGGTGGTTGAGAATATTGGCGGCGCTGCTCGACCTGACGGGTCAGGGGCGGGCTTGTCCGCGTTGGGGGCAAGATCAGGCACCTGTCAGTCTCTCCTCAAGACAGGGCGGCGTACGCGAGGACCGCTTTCTGGAAGACCTCCGCCGCTACGGGCCGACCCATCAGAAAGCCCTGACAGGCATGGCAGCCCTGGCGGGCGAGGAAATCCAGTTGCGCCTGGGTCTCTACCCCCTCAGCGATGACCTTGAGGTTGAGGTTCCGGGCCATGGCGATGATGGCGGCGGCGATCTCCATATCGTTGCGATCCTCCGGTATGTCCCGCACGAAACCCCGATCGATCTTGAGCTCGTCGATGGGGAGGTGCTTGAGGCGGGCGAGGGAGGAATAACCGGTGCCGAAATCGTCGATGGACAGCCCCAGGCCGAGGGCCTTGAGGGCGCGCAGCAGTGCCGGCGCCTGTTCGCCCTGGCCCATGATCATGCTTTCGGTGAGTTCGAGCTTGAGCCGGGCCGGTGGCAGGCCCGTCTGGGCGAGGATGGCGGCCACCCGCTCCACCAGATCGGGCTGGCGTAACTGGCGGGGGGACAGGTTGACCCCGATGGTCACCTCCGGCAAACCGGCGGACATCCAGGCCCTGCCCTGGGCGCAGGCGGTGCGCAGGGCCCATTCCCCCAGCGGCACGATCAGCCCCGTTTCCTCCGCGAGGGGAATGAAGGCGTCTGGCGGGATCAGGCCGTCCGCGGGGGATAGCCAGCGCAGCAAGGCCTCGCAGCCGATGAGCCGGCCGCCGAGGGTCTCGAACTGGGGCTGGTAGTAGAGTACGAATTCCTTGTTGGCGAGGGCGCGGTGCAGGCGTGCCTCCAGGTCCAGGCGCTCCCGGGCGGTCTGGGTCAGAGAGGCGGTATGGAACCGGTAGGTACCGCGTCCCTCGGCCTTGGCCTGATAAAGGGCGATCTCAGCATGCTTGATCAGGTCCGTCGCCGACTGCCCGTCCTCTGGATACAGGCTGATGCCCATGCTGGCCCCCATGTAGAGCTCGGGGGTGCCGGGCAGGCTAAAGGGTTTTTCCAGCAGGCGCAGCAGGGTCTGGGCGACCTCAGCCGCGTCCTTCGGCCGTGCCGGATGCTCCATCAGCAGGAGAAATTCATCCCCGCCCAGGCGGCCCAGGGTGTCTTCCGCCCGCACCCGCGCATTCAGCCGCTGGGTCAGGGCCACCAGGAGGGCGTCGCCTACCGGATGCCCCAGGCTGTCGTTGACATTCTTGAAGCGATCCAGGTCGATCAAGAGTACTGCCAGCCCCCGACTTTGGCGCTCGGCGTGATCCAGGGCGTGTTGGAGGCGTGACTGGACCAGGCGCCGATTCGGCAGGCGGGTCAGGGGGTCGAAATGGACCAGATCCTCGAGCCGCGCCTCGGAATCCTTGAGCTGGCTGATGTCGGTCATGAGGCCCATATAATGGCTGGGCTGCCCCCGGGGGTCGCGGACGGTACTGATACTCAGGATCTGGGGATAGATCTCACCGTTCTTGCGCCGGTTCCACAC
Organism: Chromatiaceae bacterium; assembly: GCA_044228795.1. GTDB lineage: Bacteria > Pseudomonadota > Gammaproteobacteria > Chromatiales > Chromatiaceae > M0108. Next base: position 78,273 of record JBGAUE010000010.1, read on the forward strand.
CTCCTCCTGCCAGTGCCCAAGGCTGGTGATGCTGGCCCACATGGTTTGATAAAAGGCGGCGTCCTGCCGGCCAGAACCCAGCAGGCGCGGATTACGACCCAGGACCTCCGCCTCACCGTAGCCGGTGATGTCGGTGAAGGCCTGGTTGACGCTGAGGATGCACCCTGCGAGATCGGTGATGAAGACGCCCTCGCGGGTACTTTCGAACAGAGTCGCGGCCTGGCGCAGTCGGGTATCGGCGAGCTTGGCCTCGGTGATATCGCGCCAGACCCCCGTGGCCAGGCGCCCCGCGCCGACCTCGGTCCCAGGGTCTGGGAGGCTGATCTCATCCTCGATCCAGCGCAACTGGCCCTGACTGTCGTGGAACCGGTAGGTCAGGTGGAGGTCACCTTTGGCCTCCAGGTTGGCGAGCCAGGCCAGGGCCAGTTCCCGGTCATCGGGATGCAGATGGGACTGCCACCAGTCCGGGGCCAGGGCCGCGGTCACCTCATGGCCGAGCAGCCGGCTCAGGTTATCGCTGACCCAGGTCAGGGACTGATCGGTGGTGTCGAGTCGCCGGGTGTAGAGGACCACCGGACTGGAGGCCAGTACCCGGGCGAGCCGCTCGGAGGTGGCGCGCAGGTTGGCGCGCTCGCGGACCAGTTCCACCTGGCTCCAGGCCTTTTCCAGGGTTGCCGGGAGCTTATCGAGATAGCCCGGGTACTTGGTGAGGTAATCGTTGACCCCGAGAAGCATGGCCCGTGCCGCGATCGCCGCGCTGCCCTGCCCCGAGACGATGACGAGGGGGATGTCCAGGCCGCGCTCGGCGCGCAACACCTTGACCGCCTCCAGGGCGTCCAGCCCCGGCAGGCCGTAATCCAGCAGCACCAGGTCGAAGTCAGGGGGAAGGCGTGGATCTGTCGGCAGGCGGGTCAGGACCTGCTGGACGTCGGTGACGGTCGTCAGACGGAGGTGGGGGGCATAACGGGCCAGGTGGCGCTGGGTCAGGTCGATATCGGCGGCGTGGCGCTCGGCGTATAGCACCCGCAAGGGCCGCGCGCGCCGGGCCTGGGAGGCGATAAAGCCTTGCCAGGCGGCGAGCAGGGTCGCCGGGAGGCGCTCCAGGGTCTTGTGGTCCTTGGTCAGGTAATCGTCGGCCCCGGCCTGGAGGGCGGCGATCGCGGCCTCCGGGTCGCCGGCGCCGGTGAGCATGACCACCGCCAGGGGTAACTGGCGTTCACGCACCCAGGCGAGCAGTTCCAGCCCGGAGCCGTCCGGAAGATGCAGGTCCACCAGCGCCACTCCATAGCGATCGGGCGTGAGTAGGCGTTCCCGGGCTGCCGCCAGGCTGGGCGCCAACTCGATGGCGATATCCGGCATCCGGCTGGCCAGCAGACGCTGGGTCAGGTCGGCGTCGATGGGATCGTCTTCTACATGCAGAACACGCAAGTCGCTCACCTCGGTGGCTGGTTGAGCAGGCACCAATAGCCTTCGATCTGGGCGGCCACTTCCAGGAATTTTTCAAAATTTACCGGCTTAACGATATAGGAATTGGCATGCAACCGATAGGCGGCCTGGATGTCTCGATCCTCGTCGGAGGAGGTGAGGACCACCACGGGCAGGGACTGGGTGACCGGGTCCGCGCGCAACTGGCGCAGAACCTCCAGCCCGTCCACGCGCGGTAACTTCAGGTCTAGCAGGACCACCAGCGGCAGGGTTGCACCCCCTCCCCAGCGCGGGATCATTTCCAGCACCTCCTGCCCGTCGCGTGCCACCTCGATGGGATTGGTCAGCTTGAGGCGGGCGAAGGCGCGTCGGGTCAGGTCCAGATCCGTCGGGTTGTCCTCCACCAGCAGGATGGGGCGGGTGTGGGCATCGCCGGTCATTGCGGCAACTCCAGAAAGAAGGTGGTCCCTTGCCCGGGGGTGCTCTCGGCCCAGATGCGCCCGCCCATGCGTTGCATGGCCTTGCGCACGATCGCCAGCCCGATGCCGGTGCCCGGATAGTCCTCGGCGCGTTGCAGGCGCTGGAAAATCTCGAAGATACGGTCATGGAAGCGCATATCGAAACCGATCCCCTGGTCCTGGATGGCGAGTTGGATGAGGTCCCCGGTTGCCTGGCCACGAATCTCCACCCGGGGCGGCCGGTCCGGATGGCGAAACTTCAGCGCATTGTCGAGCAGGTTGCGCAGTACCATCGCCAGCCCGTCGGGGTCGGCCCGGGCCACCAGGTCTGCCAGTTCGACCCGCACCTGGGCCCCATTCGCCTGGATGTCCTCCGCCCGCTCCGCCAGGATACGCCCCATCAGGGTCGCGAGTTCGACCGGGATGCCGTGCAGGCCCCGCCGTTCCATGCGCGAATAGGCCAGGAGATCCTCGATCAACTGGCTCATCTTCTCCACACCCTGTCGGACGTTGCGCAGAAAGAGCTGGCCCTCCTCGTCCAATTGCCCCAGATGATCCTCCAATAGCAGGCGGCTGTAGCCATCGATGCCGCGCAGGGGCGCCTTCAGGTCATGGGAGACGGAATAGGTAAAGGTCTCCAGTTCCTGATTGATGGCGGCCAGTTCGGCGGTCCTGGTCTGGACGCGCTCTTCCAGTTCAGCGTTGAGTTGGAGGACCTCATTCTCGATCCGCTTGCGTTCGGTGATGTCGCGTACCACCGTGATGACTTGGGTGGTCTCCGGCAACTGGCTGAGCCGGGCCTCGTAGTAGCGGATATTACCGGCCATGGGCAGAGCGTATTCGTAGCTGATCACCTTACCTCCGCCCGCCAGTCGCGCCAGGTTGTCCTTGAAGAGCTCTGCTGCCGGGGGTGGCAGTATCTCCTGCATACGCTGACCCAGGAAGCGATCGGGCGGCAGATAGAGGTCGTCGATACGACTGGCGCGATAATCGCGGATGGTGCCATCGGTGTCCATGAGGAAAAAGAGGTCGGGCAGGACCTGGAAGACGGTGGTGAGCAGGGACTCGCGCTGGCGGGCCGTCAGTTCGGCCTCTTTGCGGAGGCTGATGTCCTGGATGGCGCCTTCGACGCGGACCACCCGCCCGGCCTCCCGGACGGGCAGGCCGATCATGTGGACCCACTTGGAGGTCCCGTCGACGCTGGTTATGGGCAGTTCCAGCTCGAAGGGGCGGCCCTCGGTAATCGCTGCCCGGAGCGCCGGGACCAGCACCCGGCGCGCGGGCCGGGCGAAGGCGGCAAGGGCTGTTGTCGCACGGCTCGGCCCGGTGGAGTCCAGGCCATAGATCCGCGCCGTTTCCTCGGTCCAGGTGCCCGCGCCGGTGGCAACCTCGAACTCCCAGCCGCCCACCTTGGCGAAGCGGCTGGTGCGGTCGAGGATGTCACGCTGGCGATGCAACGCCAGCTGCGCCTCTTTGTGGTCGGTGATGTCACTGAAAAAAACGGAGATACCGTCCTGGGTCGGAAAGATGCGGTTCTCGAACCAGCGCTGCCGGGGGCTGTAGTAGTCCTCGAGGCGGATCGCTACTCCCTCGTTCATGGCCCGCTCGTAGGCGGAATAAAAGGGTTGGCCGACCCCTTCCGGGTATTCGGCCCAGATGTGTCGATCCAGCAGGTCTGCTGGCTCGCGCCCGAACAGGGCGGCGGCCTGGCGATTGACATACTGATAGCGCCAGTCCCGTCCCAGGCTGACGAAGCCGTCGCTCATGGACTCCAGGAGCTCAATCAGGCGCCGGCCCAGGCTCTCACGTGTCTTGTCGCTTTCGATGGACCCCAGGGCGTGGCCGATGTTCGAGGCGAGTTCGTCCAGTAAGTTTATCTCGGCGGTGTCGAAGTAATTGGTCCGGTCCGCATAGAGGTTGAAGGTACCCCGCATCCGACCCGCCACGGTGATGGGGAAGGCCGCCAGGGCGCGATAGTCCCTGGCCAGGGCCCCCTCCCGCCAGGGGGCCAGGCGTGGATCGGTGGCGATATCGTTGCAGACGACATGTTGACCCTGGTGCAGGGCCAGATCCGTGGGGCCCGGGGCGCGGGCGTCGTCCGTGGGGGACAGGTGCAACTGAACCAGATAGCCGTCCATTTGGCCGGCATGGGCCACCAGCCGGATCTCCCCGTCCGCCGCATCGGCAAGGCCCAGCCAGGCCATGCGAAAACCGCCCACTTCCACGGCGATGCGACAGACCTCGCTGAAGAGCGCATCGCTGTCGCGCAAACGGACGATGGCCGCACTAATGCCACTTAAGACCGCATGGACCCGATTAAGACCCCGGATGTGTTCCTCCGCTTCCTTGCGCGCGGTGATATCGCGGGCGATGCCGAGCACGCCGAGCACCCCCCCCTGGGCGTCGCGCATGGGAGTCTTGATGGTTTCGAAGAGTCGGCGCCGGCCGTCACTGACGGAGGTGAGCCATTCTTCGTTGAGGCTGGGTCCATCGGCGGCGAGGGCCGCCAGGTCCTTGGCCCGGAAGAACTCCGCCACCTCGGCGGACACGAAGTCAGGGTCGCGTTTGCCCAGCATCTCCGCCTCCGTGGTGCCGTTTAGCTGTCCGAACGGTGGGTTGCAGGCCAGATAGAACCCGGCGGGATCCTTCAGCCAGACCAGGTCAGGGATGGTGTCGAGGAGGGAGCGCAGCCGGCCTTCGCTCACCGCCAGCTCCCGATTGGCCCGCGCCAGCGAGTAGGTCATCCCCGCTACTGCCAGGGCGATAAGAATCCCAAGCCAACGGATCAGCCGCAACTGGGCGAACGACTGGCCCCAACCTCCGGCGGGGATGGCCGCCAACTGCCAGGAGCCGCCGGGCAGGCTGACGGGGAGGGTGACCGGCTCCTGGATCAGAAGGCGCGGATCACCGAAGAACACCGGGCCCTCGGCCCCGGACTCGTCCGTACCCCTTAGGGCCAACTGGAACCTGCGCTGGGCATCCAGAATCCCCGCCCGCTCATAAAAGGTGACGATATCGATGACGGCGGCAACAAGGCCCCAGGGGCGAAGCGCCCCGTCCGGTTGCGCGGGGGTGACGAACACGGGCGAGCGGATGACGAAGCCGAGGCCGCCCTGGAGCAACGGCAAGGGGCCGGTCAACCCAGGCTGGCCGCTGGCCATGATACGCAAGGCTGCCTCGCCTTGTTGGGGATGGGTCCGATAATCCAGGCCCAGCGCCGCCTCGTTGCCCGCGAGGGGGTACATGAGCTTGATGACCAGGTCAGGGGCGCCGGCGATGTTGCGCAGGGCATGGTGTTCGTTCACCAGTCCCTGGGCGATGCGGGCGAACTCGGCCTGATTTAGGTCCGGGTGGGAGGCGATCACGGCGGTCAGCCCATGCACCAGGAGCAGATGGGCGTTGACGAAGCCCTCCAGGTGGGCACGCAGGGTCGTCAACTCTGTCAGGATATCGGTACGCTCCTGGTTGAGAGCCCGTTCCCGGGCTAGCACTTCGATGATCTGCTCCGTGGCGAGGATGGGGAGCAGAACCAGGAAGGCGAACAGCCAGGGGCGACTGACAGATGTCACGCCGCGAGAACGGGGCTTCATGGCAGCGATTTCCTATAGGGTTAGGAGCACAGGACGCTTACGGAAAAGGCAATATCCAAACCTCAGGCAGTGTATCCCCGCTGGTGCAGGATCGAATACCGGGGGGGCAAGGGTTGGGTCAATGCTCGTGACCTCAGGGCAGGCAACTGTTCCTGATAACCCATTCCAACGCGGGGTTACAGGAACGCCTCCTGGACTGGCCCTGGCCGTTTGCCCCTCAGCCAGAAGGCGCCGTGCCGGGCCAGGGCCAGCAACGCCGAACGCCAGGGGAACAGGGCGTTAGGGTGCGCTCGGCTCCCGATCCATGGCCTGGGAATCCAGATGGCCCTGTGCGGCCTGGGCCACCGCCCATACACCCCGTCTTGGTCGCCCGCCAGGTGGGTGGCTGCGGCGCCAGGCTACCACCGGGCACCCTGACCCGGCGGGCTCGGGAATCAATCCGCCTCTTTGCGCTCGAAAGCGTCCTGAAGTTCCTTCTGAATGTTGGCTGGCACGGCCTCGTAGTGGCTGAGTTCAATCGAGTAGGTGCCTTCGCCGCCGGTGATGGACTTGAGGCGGGATTCGTAACTCTCAAGTTCCGCCAGGGGGACCTCCCCGTCGATGGCAATCTGTCCCAAGTTGGTGGCATCGCTGCCCAGGACGCGTCCCCGGCGGCCGGACAGGTCGCCGGCCAGGTCGCCCATGGCGCTGTTCTGGGCCAGGATGCGAATTTTGACGATGGGCTCCAGGATGACGGGCTTGGCCTTGTCGATGGCCTCGATAAAGGCTTTGCGTCCGGCGGTGGCGAAGGCGATGTCTTTGGAATCAACGGGATGGAACTTGCCATCGTAGAGAGTAACGCGGATGTCCTGGAGGGGGAAGCCGGCAATGGCGCCCTCATCCAGGAGTTGGCGTACGCCTTTTTCCACCGAGGGGATGAATTGATTAGGGATGGCGCCACCCACCACGGCATCCACGAATTCGAAGCCACCGCCCCGTTCCAGGGGCTCGATGCGGAGGAAGACCTCGCCGAACTGGCCGGCACCACCGGTTTGCTTCTTGTGGCGGTGATGGCCCTCGGCCTTGGCGGTGATGCTCTCCCGGTAGGGAATGCTTGGCGGGCGGGTATCCACGTCCACATGGAACTGGTCGGAAAGGCGCCTTAACAGGATCTTCATGTGCAGTTCGCCCAGGCCCCGCATGACCGTCTCGTTGGTGGAGGCGTTGTGCTCGACATGAAAGCAGGGATCCTCGGACTCAAGTTTGTGCAAGGCATCCGTCAGCTTCTGCTCGTCCCCACGTTTTTTGGTGGTGATGGCGAGGCCATAGAGGGGCACCGGACATTCCATGGTACGGAGGTGGTGATGGTCCTCGTCGTGGGAGTCATGGAGCACGGCGTCGAAGTGGACATCGTCCACCCGGGCTATGGCCAGGATGTCGCCGGGCACACCCTCCTGGACCTCGATTTGCTCGTTACCATGCAGGCGGTAGAGGTGGGTGACCTTGATGGGCTTGCGGGCGTCCCCGATCAAGAGCTGGCTGTTGGGGGTGATGCGGCCCTGGTGGATGCGGAAGATGCCCAGCTTGCCGCGGAAGGGGTCGTTGATAATCTTGAACACATGAGCCAGGACGTGCAGGTTGGGGTCCGGTGTGACCAACACGGGTGTCAAGCCGGCGCCCTCGCCCTTCATATAGGGGGGTGGATTACCCTCCGAAGGATTGGGCATAAGGCGTACCAGGATCTCCAGCAATTCTGGAATGCCGGCGCCGGTTTCGGCGGATACGTAACAGATGGGGATGAGATGTCCCTCGCGCAGGGCCTTCTCGAAGGGGTCATGCAACTGTTCGGGTTGCAGTTCCTGACCCTGCTCCAGGTAAATCTCCATCAGATCCTCGTCCACCTCGACCACCTGGTCGAGGATGTGGCTGTGGGCCTCGGCCACGTTCGAGAAATCAGTGGGCGATCCACTGGGCAGAAAGAAACAGTCGACGACCCTTTTGCCGCCATCCGCCGGCAGGTTGATAGGGAGGCATTCGGGGCCGAAGGTGTCGCGAATCTGGGCGGTGAGCCCTTCCAGGTTCACCCCCTCGGCATCGATTTTGTTGACGATGATGAGGCGGCACAACTGGCGATCCTTCGCGACCGCCATCATGCGCTGGGTGACCCGCTCGATCCCCGTCTGGGCGTTGATGACCACTGCTGCCGTCTCCACCGCGGGCAGCACGGAAACGCTGCGGCCCAGGAAGTCCGGGAAGCCGGGGGTATCCAGCAGATTTACATGCTTGGCATTGGTATTGAAGCTGGTGATGCCGATGTCAAGGGAGTGCCTGTGCTCCTTTTCCAGGGGGTCGTAGTCACAGACCGTGGTGCCTCTGGCCACGCTACCCGGGGTAGGTATGACCCCCGTCGCGGCGAGCAGGGCCTCAACCAGCGTGGTCTTACCAGCACCGGCGTGACCAACCAGGGCAATGTTGCGGACGTCCTCGGCATTGTAATCAGACATGGAGCAAACCTTCCAAGCAGGGTGCGGGGTTGGTGAAAGCGGCGCCGCCAGGCTCGGCGGTGGCCAAAGGCCCAAGTATATCCTAACCGGCTGGCGGGATGACGATGGTGCTTGCTTGGTCTATTAACAGGCTATACATTCGCGCCAATGACCCGTTGAAGGATGAGATGCGATGAGCCTGACCTTGACTTCAACCGCTTTTACCGAGGGCGGCGATATCCCGAGGCGCCATACTTGCGAGGGTGAGAATGTCTCCCCTGATCTGGCCTGGAGTGGGGTTCCAGAAGGATGCCAGAGTTTGGTGCTGGTGATCGACGACCCCGACGCCCCTGATCCGCAGGCACCGCGCATGGTCTGGGATCACTGGGTACTCTACAACCTGCCTCCGGCTAGCCCGGGACTCCCCGCCGGTCTGAGGGAGGGAGGCTTGCCGCCTGGCACCGGCCAAGGGCTCAATAGCTGGGGCCGCCCCGGTTATGAGGGACCTTGTCCGACCATCGGTCAGCACCGGTATTTTCACATCCTCTATGCCCTCGACACCCGGCTGCCCGAGTTGGGTACCCCCCAAAAAAACGAGCTCCTCTCGGTCATGGAGGACCACATCCTGGCCCGGACGGAATTGGTGGGTATCTATCGGCAGCGGGATTGAGGCGCGAACCGCCCCTATTTATTGCGGATGTAGTCGTAGATATTCAGGTAGTCCTTGCCCGGGACGTTCCAGGAATAGTCGCTCCGCATAGCGTTCTTCATCAGCTCCCGGAAGTGATCGGGATGGTGATAGTAGCAGGCGATGGCGCGGCCCAGGGCGGATTCCAGGCCCGCCTGGTCGTAGTGCTGGAAGGAATAGCCGTTGCGCTCATGCAGGGGGCGTTGGGAATGGTCCTTGTCGAAGACGGTATCGGCCAGGCCTCCTACGGAGCGCACGACCGGGATGGTGCCATAACGCAGGGCGATAAGCTGGGTCAGACCACAAGGCTCGAACTCGCTGGGAACCAGGATCATATCGGCGCCGGCGTAGATGAGGTGGGAGAGATCCTCGTCGAACCCGATCTCGATGTGGCAGTCCGGGCTATCGTTCAACATGCGTTTAAGACCCCAAAAATCGGCGTTAATGCCGGCATCCGGGCTGGAGCCGAGTAGCACGAACTGGGCGCCACGTTCCAAACCATAAAAGATGGCGTGGCGGACCAGCCCCAGACCCTTTTGGGGATCGAGGCGGCCGATGAAGGCGATGATCGGCTTCTCATTGTCCGCCAGCATCAGGCGGTGACGCAGTGCACGCTTATTGTCGTATTTGGCATCCAGGGTCTCGATGCCATAACGCATCGGCAGGAGCGGATCGACCTCCGGGTTCCAGACGTCATAGTCGATGCCATTGACTACGCCGCCGTATTTCAGGTGATGGGTATGCAGGGTCGGCTCCAGACCGAAGCCCTGGCCTTGGTCCCGCGTTTCGAAGGCGTAGCGCGGCGACACCGTGGTGGTGAAATTGGAATAGACAATGCCGCCCTTGAGCAGATTCAGCGCTTGCGGGTAGTGGTTGTCGCGCAGCCGATTATAGTCCATGAAGTACTCGGGCCGGCGCAGGCCCGTGGCGCGGAGCATCTCCTGACCGGTGACTCCCTGGTGCTTGAAATTGTGGATAGTGAGGCAGACGCGTGGATGGGTCATGCCCAGGTGCTGGTAGATCTCGAACAGAAAGACCGGCACCAGGGCGGTTTGCCAGTCGTGGCAGTGAATGACGTCGGGATGCTTGCCAGCCTTAAATAGAAATTCCATGGCAGCGCGGGAAAAGAAGGCGTAGCGCAACAGGTCGTCCTTAAAGCCGTAAATGTTGCCCCGATTGAAGAAGTTATCCTGGGAATGGGGTTCGATGAAGAAACATTTGCGGTCATGCACAAAGCCAAAATAGACGGTGCAGTGAATAGCCGCCTCGTACCAGGGCACCCAGAGATCCTGAAAGGCGACATGCATTTCAAAGATTTGGTCGTAGCGCAGGGTGTCGTACTTGGGCAGGATGATCTCGACATGGTTGCCGCGGATGGCGAGCTCCCGTGACAGGCCGAAGACCACATCACCGAGGCCGCCGACCTTGGCTACTGGCGCCATTTCCGGGGTGATATGGACCACGTAGAGGCTGGGGCCATGGTAGGCGTAGGGCGAGGGCTCCTGGCTCGGTGCCTCGGGAGGCTCGTAGGGGAGAGGTTCCGCGAGGTAGACGGATTCCGGCTCCTCACGGGGCGAGGTGGCTAATGGCGTTGGCTCCCTCCTGGCTTCTGGCTGGGGGCCGGAAGGGGGTGACTGGACGACCGAGGGTGCCGCGGGTGCAGGCGCCGCGGGTGCAGGCGCCGCGGGTGCAGGCGCCGCGGGTGCAGGCGCCGCGGGTGCAGGCGCCGCGGGTGCAGGCGCCGCGGGTGCAGGCGCCGCGGGTGCAGGCGCCGCTGGTGCAGGTGCAACGGGTGCAGGTGCAGCGGGGGGAGCCGCGGTGGGAGCCGTGGGTGGAACCATGCTAACCCTTGTGGGGGCGGGGGTCTCCTTGTCTGCCCGGGGTACCTCGGGGGCGGTGGCAATGAGTTCTGTTAAATCAGGAGCCACGGGAGTGGTGACCACCCGCGTGTTGCCCTGAACGACCTTGGGGGCCTCGGGTGGGATCTTTGCCGCCGGTGGCACTGGCTTGGCGGAGGCTACTGCCGCCTCGGCCTGAGTCACGACCACCCCTGAGACTGGTTCAGATGTGGATTTCGGGTTGATCGTGGGCTTCATGGGTTCGGCAATTTTCTTAGCCATCGCAGTTTCCTGGGCTCGGACCCCCCCCGCTGGCTGGCAACGGGCAGGATCAATACCGCCATCGCGGCGGCCATTACAAGGATAGGTTCGGCCTTAGCAGTCTGGCGCAGCTAGGACCAGGGGTAGGAGATAGGGGAAGGGATCATTCCTCGGTTTCGACGATTACGCCGCTACCATCCCGACCCTCGATGATCACCAATTTGCCCAGGGTTGGATGGCGCACGGCCCAGACATTGAAATCCTGATGGGCCTGGGCGGTGACGATCTCGCTCTCTTCACGCAAGTCCTGAAGGACCTGAGGTTCGGCATCGAAAGTGCGCATCTGGTCTTTCCTGATTGATAAAGTAGGTCATTGGGGAGAGGCTTGGGGAACTCCATGGCCATAGTTTAACGGGAAGCGGCTCAGGATTCCCGAAATCCTCGCCGATACCATTCCTCATTCCTCCTGTTGCCGCTCCCGTACCAGGATGGCGGCCTCGCGTTGGAACAACTCCATGAAGGCGCGCTGAAAGGCCCGTGGGTGCTTTGACCGTGCCTGGGCCATGCGCGTCACCTCCCAAGGGAAAAGATGGCTGAGGTCCCGGCGACCCAAATCAGTGTCAAGCTGGAGGTCGTAGGCCAGATCCGCAATGATGCCAATGCCGAAGCCCTCACGCACATAGGTCTTGATGACGTCCGCATCGGCGGCACTTACCGTCACCCTTGGCCTCATACCCTCCCGGGCGAAGGCGTCACTGAAGTGCCCACGCCCCGTGAAACCATGGACATAGGTGACCAGAGACTGAGCCCCAAGTAGTTCCAGGCTGATGGGCCGCACCGCCAGCAGGGGATGACCCCGGGGTGCGATCAGGCAGCGGTTCCAGCGGTAACAGGGCGAGGACATCAGGTCCGGGTGATTGCCAATGGCCTCGGTGCAAATCGCCAGGTCCACGGCATCACGCTGCATCATGGCCACCAACTGGCTGGGCGTAGCCTGGTGAAGTTGGATTTCCACCTCGGGGAAGGGCTCGCGAAAGCGGCGTATCAGGGGGGGAAGCACATAGCGGGCCTGGGCATGGGTGGTTCCAATCCGGAGGACGCCCCGACTATCTCCCGCCTGGTCCTGGCTGATGGCGAGGATGTTCGCCGCTCCTGCGAGGGTCGCGCGGGCATGCTGCAGGACCTGATCCCCGGCGGGAGTCAGGCCCAATAGCCGCTTACCATGGCGCTGAACCAGTGGGACGCCCAGTTCCTCCTCCAGGTACTTGAGGTGCTGGGACACCGCGGGCTGCACCAGGCTTAACCGGGCCGCGGCGCGGCTGACGTTGAAATCGGCCTCCACCAGGGCGATCAGGGAACGGAGTTGGCGCAGTTCCATATCATGATTCTTGATAGAAAATTGAAATTCATTATTTCACATTATCAAAGGCCCGCAGGATACTTGTTCCTAAGCCGCTAGCTCGGCAAACACCCCAACGCAATAAGACGGGAGACGATCGCCATGTATAACCTTCACAGCCAAACCCGTGCCACCCAGACTCACCTTGCCCACCAGCTTTTCGATGAGGATGGTTTTCTGATCGACCCTTTATTATGGAGTGAACAGCTTGCCCGGACTCTGGCCAAGGAAGAGGGTCTGGAACTACTCACTGCGGAGCATTGGCGGGTCATTGGTTTTATTCGCGATAAATTCCTACGGCTCGGTGCCCCATCCAATCTGCGCCAGGTCTGCCGCGGCACCGAACTGTCCCGCCTGCAAATCAAGGGCCTGTTTGGCGGTTGTCTGGCTATCTGGCGGATTGCCGGCCTGCCAAATCCGGGTGAGGAGGCCAAAAGTTACTTGAATTGATGAACGATTGAGGTTGCCATCCATTCCAGGCACCGAGCGGCGAAGTATTCGCCCGCTCGGCTAGTAACACCCTTGTCATCTGGGCTAAACTCCCCTCGGTCACGGCCACCAATGCCTGGCTTGGCCCCTGGCAGCGGCAGTGGCGATTAAAATCATCACACTGAGGAGCCCACATCACCATGAAACGCACTTCTATCCTGATAGGCTTGCTGTGCCTTGGCCTCGCCTTCACGGCCCAGGCCGAGGAACCCATTGTCATCAAATTCAGCCATGTCGTGGCGGCGGATACCCCCAAGGGCAAGGCGGCGGAACATTTCGCCAAGCTCGCCAGCGAGAAGACCCAGGGCAGGGTCAAGGTCGAGGTTTATGCCAACAGCACCCTCTACAAGGATAAGGAGGAAGTCGAGGCCTTGCAGCTCGGTTCGGTGCAGATGCTGGCGCCTTCGTTGGCAAAATTTGGCCCCCTGGGCGTCAAGGAATTCGAAGTCTTTGACCTGCCTTACATCTTCGATGGCTACCAACAGCTTCATACTGTCACTCAGGGACCGGTGGGCAAGGACCTGCTGGCCAAGCTCAGCGACAAGGGTATTTTGGGCCTGGCCTATTGGGATAATGGCTTCAAGGTCATGAGTGCCAATAAGCCCCTGCTTGAGGTCAAGGATTTTCGTGGCCAAAAGATGCGTATCCAGTCCTCTAAGGTCCTCGAGGCCCAGATGAAGGCCTTGGGGGCCAGTCCCCAGGTCATGGCCTTTTCCGAGGTCTATCAGGCCCTCCAGACAGGCGTCGTGGATGGTACCGAAAATCCGCCCTCCAACCTCTACACCCAGAAAATGTATGAGGTGCAGAAGTATGTGACCAAGTCCGATCATGGGTATCTGGGCTATGCGGTTATCGTCAACAAGGCCTTTTGGGAAGGTCTTCCGGCGGATATTCGCAAGTCCCTCGAAGAGGCCATGGTCGAATCCACCCAATACGCCAATGACATCGCCAAGCAGGAGAACGAGGACTCTCTGAAAAAGGTCAAGGAGAGCGGCAAGAGCGAGATTCTCGAACTGACGCCGGAACAGAAGGCGAGTTGGAAAAAGGCGTTGGCGAAGGTCCACAAAGAAATGGCGGATCGCGTTGGCGCCGACCTGATCGAGTCCATTTATAAGGCGACCGGCAACGACATGAGTAAGCTTTAACCGGCACCGGCTTGGGGCGCGAGTTCCCGCGTCCCTGATCCGGCCCTCCCGAGCGTCAAGCTAAACCTTCGCTCATCGCCTGACACAGGGTCGGGGCGCGATCCCGGCCCACCGGAGAATCGCCGTGTTAAAAATCCTCGACCACCTGGAGGAATGGCTTATCGCCTTCCTCATTGGGGCCGCAACCCTGATCATCTTCACTGCCGTTGTCCATCGCTACACCCTCGGATTGGCGGCAACTTGGGAATGGGATGGCCTTTACGACGCCCTCTTTGCCATCAACATGGGGTGGGCCCAGGAACTCACCATCTATATGTTCGTCTGGATGGCCAAGTTTGGCGCCGCCTATGGCGTGCGGACCGGCATCCATGTCGGCGTCGATGTGCTCATCAACAATCTCAAGGAATCGGTGAGATCCAAGTTCGTTCTCTTCGGACTCTTTGCCGGGGCTTTCTTTACCGGTACTGTCGGTTCCTTCGGCGTCACCTTCGTCTGGCACCTGTCCCATACCACCCAGATCACCCCGGACTTGGAGATGCCGGTCTGGATCGTCTACCTGGCCATTCCCCTGGGTTCCTACCTTATGTGCTTCCGCTTCCTGCAGGTCGCCTGGTCCTTCTACCGTACCGGTGAATTGCCCCAACACGAACATGCCCACGTCGAGGGCCTGGATGCGGAGGTGGAGGCGGCTCAAGCCCTGGGGCGTGAGGAACAGGTCTATGTTGGCGAGGCGGTCAGTCTGACCGAGGAGCGCGAGCATATCCACGGTGCCCGCCCGCCCGCGAACGGCGCCCGGGGTCATAAGGCAGGCGATGAGGGGGAGCGTCCATGAACGGCTTGATCATTTTCGGCATTCTGGTGGCCCTCATGATCACGGGTATGCCCGTCTCTATTGCCCTGGGGCTGACGGTTCTGACCTATCTCTTTGGCTTTACCGAAGTGCCTATCGAGTCGGTGGGTCTCAAGCTCTTCACTGGTATCGAGAAGTTCGAGATCATGGCGATCCCCTTCTTCATACTCGCCGGCAACTTCCTGACCCACGGCGGGGTGGCGCGCCGCATGATCAATTTCGCCACCAGCATGGTTGGTCACTACCATGGCGGCCTGGGTCTGGGGGCCGTCTTTGCCTGCGCCCTCTTTGCCGCCGTCTCCGGGTCTTCGCCGGCGACTGTGGTGGCCATCGGCGCGATTCTGTTGCCGGCCATGGTCAAGCAGGGCTTTCCGACGCGTTTTGGCGTCGGCACCATCGCCAGTGCCGGCGGCCTGGGCATCTTGATACCCCCCTCCATTGTTATGGTGATGTACGCCGTCTCCACCAATTCCTCGGTGGGTGCCCTTTTCATTGCCGGCATCATCCCTGGTGCTGTGCTGGCCCTGATGTTGGGTTTTACCACCTGGTTCATTGCCCGCCGCAATGGTTATCCGCGTTTGAAGCGGGTCCCTTGGGCGGGGCGCCTCAAGGCCTTCCGCAGTTCGGTCTGGGGTCTGTTGCTGATCGTGATCGTCATGGGCGGCATCTATTCCGGCATGTTCACCCCCACCGAGGCGGCGGCCGTAAGCGCCGTTTACGCCTTCTACATTGCCGTGTTCGTCTATAAGGACTTGACCTTCAAGATGGTAGGGCGTGTCCTGCTGGACTCAGCCAACATGTCGGCCATGCTGCTTTATATCATCACCAATGCCGTCCTCTTCTCCTTCATCCTCACCTACGAAAATATCCCCCAGGCCCTCGCTCAGTGGCTGGTGGAGACGGGGCTGGGGCCGATCGGTTTCCTGGTGGTGGTGAATCTTATGCTGCTCCTGGCAGGCAACATCATGGAGCCGTCCTCCATTATCCTGATCACGGCGCCCATCCTCTTCCCTGTGGCCACGGCCCTGGGGATTGACCCCATCCATTTCGGGGTCATGGTCGTGGTCAACATGGAGATCGGTATGATCACGCCACCGGTAGGCCTCAATCTCTACGTAGCCAGCGGCATTTCCCGGCTAGGAATGACAGAGACGACCATTGCCTGTTTCCCCTGGCTGCTCACCATGCTGCTCTTCCTCCTGATCATCACCTATTGGCCGCCACTTTCCCTCTGGCTGCCCAGGACCATGGGGATGATGTAGGGCGGCGATCCTGGCCAACCGCGACCGCTGGCCTGGGCGCCCAGGCCAGCGGTGATGCAAACCAGATCCGCGGGTGTTCTTGAAGTTTATAAGGACCTTCGAGGGGGTGAGTTCCGAGCGGTGGACAGGATGCGGATTGCCACAGCAGTCCTTCGAAGAGGGCCCGACCCGGGGCCTGATTATCTTGACAGGGTCGGGACTCCTCCCGACCATAGGGTAACCCTTGGCCCATCGTCCCGGAGACCCGTATGGAAACAACCCAGTTCCTCATGGACATCTTCTTCAATCTGCGCGAGAACCTGGATCAGTGGACCATCATGCTGGGCCCCTGGCTCTATCTGCTCCTGTTCCTGGTGATCTTTGCCGAGACGGGGCTGGTGGTGACACCCTTTTTGCCGGGGGACTCGCTGCTGTTCGCGCTGGGGGCCCTGGCTGCGACCGGACCTCTGCACATCGGACTGCTGTTCCTTCTGCTGACCCTGGCGGCGGTCCTCGGTGATGCCGTCAACTATGCGATCGGGCGCCATTTGGGTCCGAAGGTCTTTCATCGCGAGGACTCCCGCTTTCTGAATAAGGCGCATCTGGTGCGTACCCAGCACTTTTACGAGAAGTACGGCGGCAAGACCATCGTGCTGGCCCGCTTCGTCCCCATCGTCCGGACATTCGCGCCATTCGTGGCGGGTATCGGGAGCATGAGTTACCGGCGCTTCGCTCTCTTCAACATCACGGGGGCCATCGCCTGGGTGGCGATCTGTCTCTTTTCCGGCTACTGGTTCGGGAATCTGTCCTGGGTCAACAAGCATTTTGAGTTGGTGGTGGTGGGCATCGTCCTGGTCTCGGTGATGCCCATGGTGGTCGAGTACCTGCTTGCCCAACGTCGCGCCCGTCAGGCCCTGTCCTCGTAAGGTTCCAACCATGAAAGACTTGCTGCGTACCAAGGCGATCAACTCCGATCACCACCTAATCGACACTGGTCTGCGGCGCATCCTGGGGCCCCTGGATCTGACCTTGCTCGGGATTGGCGCCGTCATTGGCGCGGGTATCTTCGTCCTGACCGGGGTGGCCGCCGCCACCCAGGCCGGGCCGGCCATCATCATCTCCTATGTGATCGCCGGGTTGGCCTGTGCCTTCGCTGGCCTGGCCTATGCGGAATTGGCTGCCGCCATCGGCGGTTGCGGCAGTGCCTACGGTTACAGTTACGCGGGTTTTGGTGAATTAGTGGCCTGGATCATTGGCTGGGACCTGATCCTGGAGTATGCGGTCGCGGTGTCGGCGGTCGCCATCGGCTGGTCGGCCTATGCCAACAATGCCCTCCAGGCGGCGGGTCTGGCATTGCCGCCGGCCTTGCTCAAGGGGCCCCTGGAAGGTGGACTCATCAATCTGCCGGCGGCCGCCATTGTGGTGATCCTGGGCCTCCTGCTGATGTTGGGGGTGCGCCAGAGCGTTCGCTTCAATGCCACCATGGTCCTGGTGAAACTCCTGGCGATTGGGGTCTTTATCGCCATCGCCTCTTCCCATGTCAACCCTGCTAACTGGAATCCCTTCATGCCCTTCGGCTGGAACGGCGTGATCGGTGGGGCGGCCCTGGTCATCTTTGCCTATCTCGGCTTCGATGCGGTATCCACTGCCGCTGAGGAGGCCCGTAATCCCCAGCGCGACTTGCCCATCGGTATCCTGGCCTCTCTGGCCTTTTGTACCATCATCTACATCCTGACCGCCGGGCTCCTGACCGGAGTGGTGCCCTACACCACCCTCAATGTGGGCTCACCGGTGGCGGACGTGGTACTGCGCCTGGGGTATCCCTGGGGCGCCGGTCTCGTGGCGGCCGGGGCTATCGCCGGCCTGACGACGGTCATGCTGGCCATGTACTACGGGCTCACCCGCGTCTTCCTCGCTATGGCTCGGGACGGCCTCCTGCCGCCCCTGTTCGCCCGGGTCAACCGGCGGACTCAGACCCCCATCCGGGTGATTGTGGCGGCTGGGCTGGTGATGGCGTCCATCGCCGGACTCACTCCCATTGGTGATGTGGCGGAATTGGTCAACATCGGCACCCTGGCGGCCTTCTTCCTGGTCTGTATCGGCGTGATCGTGCTCCGTTACAAGCATCCGGAACTGCCCCGTCCCTTTCGCACCCCTTTCTCACCCCTGGTTCCTTTGTTAGGGGCGGCTTCTTGTTTCTTCCTGATGGCGAATTTGCCTTGGGTGACCTGGATGCGTTTTGGCATCTGGATGGCCCTTGGTCTCCTTGTGTACTCTTCCTATTCCTACCGGCACAGTGCCCTGGCGACGATGGCTGTGGGACTAGAAACGCCCAGGCCCCGGGAGGGTTGAGGTGGCGGGATGCTGTGGCGTCTTTGCTTTTGGAACCGCTTGATGTCCTTGAATGCCTCCTGGGGAGGCCTTAGGGCCCTTGGTAATGGGTTTTCCAAAGGGCCCTCGATTGCTTAAGAGCCTTGTTGGCAAGAGAGTAGGCGACTTCAGATTTCCACCTGCGTCCCCAGTTCAACAACCAGATTGCTGGGAATTCGGAAGAATTCGGTGGCACTCTGAGCGTTACGTAGCATCCATATGAAATACATGGTACGCCACAACATCATGGGTCGCCTCAGCTTGGGCATCACCACCTCTCTGCTCAAGAAGAAGGAGGTGTGGTGGAGGTTGAATACGAGGCCTTGCGCAGCACACATCTCCAGCGCTTTGGGAACATTCGGCTGTTCCATAAAACCATAGCTTACGAATACCCGGTAGAAATTTTGTTCAAGATCAACAACCTTTATGCGGTCATGGGCCGCCACATAGGGCACTTCGGCGGTTTGGACCGTGACCAGTACATTGCGTTCATGAAGCACCTCGTTATGCTTGAGGTTGTGTAGCAGGGCCGAAGGTACGCCCTCGGAACGGCTGGTCAAATAGACGGCGGTTCTGCTGACCCGCGTGATGGGCGACATGCCGATGGAAGTGATGAACTGGTCGAGAGGCATGGTCAGGTTGCCCATTTCCCGTAATAGGAGTTGCCGGCCCAACCTCCAGGTCGTCAGGGTACTGAAGGACGCCAGCGCGACGAGGATGGGGAACCAGCCTCCTTGCAGCAGCTTGATGGCGTTGGCGGAGAAGTAGGCGAGGTCGATCAGCAGCAGGGCCCCGAGCAGGGGCGCGGCCAGCCAGGGATTCCAGCGCCAGGCGAGGAATACGATGAAGGAAACCAGGATAGTGTCGATCATCATGGTGCCGGTCACCGCGATACCATAGGCCGCCGCCAGGTTGCTGGAGGACTGGAAGCCAAAAACCAGGGCCATAACCGCCACATAGAGCGTCATGTTGGTGAAGGGCACATAAATTTGGCCCGACTCCCGATCCGAGGTGTGGACGATCTTCATCCGCGGCAGATACCCGAGTTGCACGGCCTGCCGGGCCACCGAGAAGGCGCCCGAGATCACCGCTTGTGAGGCGATCACGGTCGCCGCCGTGGCTACCACCACCATCGGGATCAAGGCCCATTCGGGCGCCAACAGATAGAAGGGACTCTGAATGGCGCTGGGGTCCGTGATGAGAAGGGCGCCCTGGCCGTAATAATTGAGGACCAGGGAGGGCAGGACGAATCCGAACCAGGCGGCGCGGATGGGGAATTTGCCAAAATGGCCCATGTCGGTGTAAAGCGCCTCGCCCCCCGTGACCGCCAGGACGACCGCCCCCAGCGCCATGAAGCTTTCACCCGGGTGACCGACCAGGAATCTCAGGGCGTACAGCGGATTGAGCGCAACCAGTACGGCCGGTGCTTGCCAGATGTTGAGCAATCCCAAGAGTGCCAGGATGCCAAACCAGGCGGTCATGACCGGGCCGAAGAATTTGCCGACCGCGCCCGTGCCATGACGTTGAATCCAGAAGAGGCCGGTGAGTACCAGGGCGCTAACCGGCAGGACATACTCCTTGAACTGAGGGGTAATGACTTCCAGTCCCTCCACCGCGCTCAGCACCGAAATGGCGGGGGTGATCATGCTGTCCCCGTAGAACAAGGCGGCGGCGAAGATGCCCAGCATGGTCACGATCCAGGTGGCTCGGGAGTTCCGGGTCAATTCCGTGACCCGGGCGAGCAGGGCCAGGCTACCCCCCTCCCCGTGATTGTCGGCCCGCATGATGATGGCTACATACTTCAGGGACACCAGGGCCATGATGGTCCAGAAGATTAAGGACAGGACGCCAAGGATACTGGCGGGATCCACCGTCATGGGATGATGCCCCGCGAAGGTTTCCTTGAGGGCGTAAAGAGGGCTGGTGCCAATATCGCCAAAGACGACACCAATGGCGCTGAGGATCAGTGCAGAGGAACTACTCTTGTGCTCATTAGTGGGCATTTATATTTTATTTATATTTTTTGAGGGGTTAATCTTGAGGGGCTAAGGGTACTACCAGACCGGGGTGGGCTGCTATCCAAGTTAAAAGGGGGGCAGGGTCACGTCTCCCTGGTGCTATCTGGCATAGGGTATCCAGGGTCCGGTGGCCCAGATCCTCGGTATGACCTAGACTGGCCCCTGTCAGCCCCTATCAGGGTGAATACCCTTGCTCCGGCCTTCCACTTGCTCTTCCCGTGAACCCTTATTGTTGGAAATGACTTTGGTTACGAACGATTTAAAGACGCCGCGCCACCGCATTATTATTGCCAGTACCGTCGGCACGACCATTGAATTCTTTGACTTTTATATCTACGCGACCGCGGCGGTATCGGTTTTTCCCCTGCTGTTTTTTCCGCACGGGGAGGGCAGCACGGCGCTCTTGGCCTCCATGGCCACCTTTGGCGTCGCCTTCGTCGCCCGTCCCATTGGCTCGCTCCTCTTCGGCCATTTTGGTGATCGCGCTGGCCGTAAGGCGACCCTGCTGGGATCCTTGCTCCTCATGGGATTGGCCACCTTTGCCATCGGCCTCCTGCCGACCTATCACCAGATCGGGTTGTTCGCACCCGCCTTGCTCGCCCTACTGCGGTTCTGCCAAGGTTTGGGGCTCGGCGGTGAATGGTCCGGGGCTGCCCTTCTGGCTACGGAAACCGCCGAGAAGGGCAAACGTGCCCAGGCGGCGATGTGGCCCCAACTCGGCGCCCCTTTCGGCTTTATTCTCGCCAATGGTTTCTTCCTGCTCCTGACCTTTTGGTTTCACTACGATTCCAAGGTTACCAGTCCTGAGGATCCCTTCCTGGTCTGGGGCTGGCGTATTCCCTTCCTGCTTTCCATATTTATGGTGCTGGTGGGACTTTACGTACGTCTCAAGTTGCAGGAAACGCCGGTTTTTGCCCATGCCGTCGAGCGTGGCGAAAAACTCAGATTTCCCTTGATGAAACTCTTTCGTCATGATTACAAGGAATTGCTCCTTGGCACCTTTATCATGCTTGCCACCTATGGGCTCTTTTACCTGATGACCACCTGGATTCTGTCTTACGCCATCGGGAGCGTACGGTTGGGATTTCTCGGGATTGGCTATCGTGAATTTCTGATCCTGCAGCTCATTTCGGTGCTCTGGTTTGCGGCCATGATCCCCATTTCGGGACGTCTTGCCGATCGTTTTGGCCGCCGCGCCTTTTTACTGGTGGTAACAGCCGGCATCATCCTCTTTGGTTTCTCCTTCGGTTGGTTCCTGGCCCCCGAGGTC
Organism: Chromatiaceae bacterium; assembly: GCA_044228795.1. Classification (GTDB taxonomy): domain Bacteria; phylum Pseudomonadota; class Gammaproteobacteria; order Chromatiales; family Chromatiaceae; genus M0108. The sequence continues at coordinate 99,777 of JBGAUE010000010.1, forward strand.
ATGCGCACCGGGGTTGAGGCCAATCAATGGCTCATGTTGACCTTTTTGAGTATCGGCATGGCACTGATGGGGCTGACTTTTGGGCCCATGTCCGCCTTACTGCCGGAGCTGTTTCCGACCAATCGCCGTTATAGCGGCTCTGGGGTTGCCTACAATTTCTCCTCCATCCTGGGTGCCGCCCTGACCCCCTTCGTCGCCGCCTGGCTCGCCCGGGACCATGGCGCCGGGGCCGTTGGCATCTATCTGGTTATGCTCGCGAGCATGACCTTCATCGCCCTCCTGCTCAGCAAGGAAACCCAGCATCGCGACCTTCATACCATGGAGGACGATACGGCGCGGGCCGGTATCAAGTTCACCTCGCCCTGAGGGCAGGAACAACTGCCTCCCTGGCCCCAGCTTGCCGGATGCAGCGTTCGAGTGCGGCAAGTCCTGGCGGTTGCGATGACCGCGCAGGATTATCAGAATCTTCCGCCCAGGGATCCTGGATCGGCTAAAATGCCATGTTTTCTCGGCCTGGAGGCTGACATGCAGGACATCAATCCCATCGTGGGCGCCATCAATGACCTCAAGGGCCGCGTAGCGTCCCTTAGGGGGTATCTTTGACTATGAAAACAAGCAGGAGCGCCTGACCGAGGTCCGGCTGGAACTCGAGGACCCCAAGGTCTGGAATGATCCGGAGCGGGCCCAGACCCTGGGCCGGGAGCGGGCAGGGCTGGAATTGGTGGTCGAGACCATCGACCGCATGGAGGCCGGCCTCGCCGACGCCGCCGACTTGCTGGCCATGGCGGTGGACGAGGGCGACGAGGCGACGGTGGACTCGGTGGCGGCCGATCTGGTGGACTTCGAGCGCCAGGTGGCGAACCTGGAGTTCCGTCGCATGTTTGCGGGGCCCATGGATACCAACAACGCCTTCCTCGACATCCAGTCCGGTTCCGGTGGCACCGAGGCCCAGGATTGGGCGGAGATGCTCCTGCGCATGTACCTGCGCTGGGGCGAGCGCCGCAGTTTTAAGACGGACCTGATGGAGGTCTCGCCCGGCGAGGTGGCTGGCATCAAGTCCGCCACCATTCGCTTCGAGGGCGATTACGCCTTTGGCTGGCTCCGCACCGAGACGGGGGTACACCGCCTGGTGCGCAAATCCCCCTTCGACTCCGGCAACCGGCGTCATACCTCCTTTGCGGCCGTCTTCGTGTCGCCGGAGATTGATGACTCGGTGCAGATCGACATCAATCCCGCTGATCTGCGCGTGGATGTCTATCGTGCGAGTGGCGCCGGTGGCCAGCACGTCAACCGCACCGAATCCGCCGTGCGCCTTACCCACCTGCCCACGGGTCTCGTCACCCAGTGTCAGAACGACCGTTCCCAGCACAAGAACAAGGATCAGGCCATGAAACAGCTCAAGGCCAAGCTCTATGAACTGGAGATGCAAAAGCGCCGCGAAACTCAGCAGGCGGTCGAGGACACCAAATCCGACATCGGCTGGGGCAGTCAGATTCGTTCCTATGTCCTCGACCAGTCGCGGATCAAGGATTTGCGCACCAATCTGGAAACTGCTAACACCCAGGCGGTGCTTGACGGCAATCTCGATCCCTTCATCGAGGCCAGTCTGAAAAGCGGCTTTTGACCCTGGTGGGCCTAGCCCGCATGCCAGGGTGGAAATCCCTGGCCTGGTACCTCCGTGATCAAATCTATTGCGTTATCACCACGTTTGTTGCCCTGGCATCGGCCGGGCTGCTGTTCAGGTCCCGCTCCAGCCGGGGACCCATCTGTGAGAACCCGCATGAATACTAAGCCCGGTTGGATTGCGATCACCCTCGCGACTCTTCTTATGGCCGCCTTGACATGCTACCAAGCGGTCGGTGCTGACCCGGAGGCTGCCAAGGCCCTGGCTAAGGCATCGCCCAATCCCGCCTTAGCCGTGAATCTCGTCAGTCCCCGGGTGGGCGACTGGCCTCGGGTGATTCCGGCGAGCGGTGGGCTCTTTGCCTGGCAGGAAGGGGTCATTGCTGCCGGGACCGGCGGCCTGCGGGTGACGCAGGTGGCGGTTGACGTGGGCGATAAGGTCCGTCTTGGTCAGGTGCTGGCGGTCCTGGACCAGGAAACGGTGAAGGCGGATCTGGACCAACAGGCGGCGCGGGTAGCCCAGGTTCAGGCCGCCCTGTCTGAGGCGCGGGCCAATGGCGACCGGGCGCGCAACGTCAAGGACAAGGGGGCCATGTCCGAGCAGCAAATCACTCAATACCTGATCGCCGAGGAGGCCGCCAAGGCCAACCTGGCGGCGGCGATGGCGGCCCTGGAAATAGACCGCATTCGTTTGAATCAGACCCAGGTTCTGGCGGTGGACGATGGGGTGATTTCAAGCCGTGGGGCGACGCTGGGGACCGTGGTGCAGATTGGCACGGAATTGTTCCGCCTGATTCGGCAGGGGCGGGTGGAGTGGCGTGCGGAGGTTACCGCTGAGCAACTCGCCCAAATGATGCCCGGACAGGAGGCCGAAATCCGCCTGCCCGGCGGAGAGACGGTGACCGGCCTTGTCCGTATGCCGTCCCCGACTCTGGACCCCATCACCCGCTATGGTCTGGTTTATGTGGATCTCCCGATCGACAGCCCGGCGCGACCTGGTATGTTCGCGCAAGGCCATATTCGCCTAGGGACGAGCCAGGCCCTGACCCTGCCTGAGTCCGCCGTGGTCCTGCGCGATGGCTCAAGCTTTGTTTTCGAGGTCCAAGACGCGGACCGGGTTGCCCAGCACAAGGTCGAGACCGGACGGCGCGGCGAGGGCCGGGTCGAGATCCTGTCCGGCCTGGATGCGACAGCCCGGGTCGTGGCGGCGGGTGGGGCCTTCCTGAACGATGGTGACCCGGTGCGGATCGAGGCCAGTCCCGCGACTGCGGTCGCCCCTGATGCGCAGGGGCAGGCATCGTCCCCGAGCGTCGGCCCATGAATGTCTCCGCCTGGTCCATCCGTCACCCAGTCCCGGCCATCCTGCTGTTTGGCTTGCTGACCGTCATTGGGATGATGAGCTTTCACGCCCTCGGGATCCAGAACTTCCCGGACGTGGAACTGCCCACCATTACCGTCACCGCGAGCCTGGAGGGAGCGGACCCCGCGCAGTTGGAGACGGAGGTCGGGCGCAAGATCGAGGACAAAATCGCCTCCCTGGGGGGGATCGAGCACATCCGCACCACCCTGAGCGATGGCAGTGCCACCATCCGGGTCGAGTTCCAAATCGAAAAGAACACCGAGGTGGCATTGAATGAGGTTCGCAACGCCGTAGATAGCGTGCGCGCGGACCTACCCCAGGATATGACGGACCCGGTGGTTTCCAAGGTCACCACCTCCGGTTCACCTATCGTGACCTATACCGTGTCCTCGCAGCGCATGGACGAGCAGGCCCTGTCCTGGTTCGTGGACAACGAGATCTCTAAGGCCCTGCTGGCGGTCAAGGGCGTGGGTCAGGTGGCCCGGGTCGGGGGGGTTGACCGGGAAGTCCATGTCGATCTCGACAGCGCTCGCATGCAGGCCCTCGGGGTGACTGCCGAGGCCATCTCCACCCAATTAAAACGGGTCCAACAGGACGCCTCGGGCGGGCGCGGAGATATCGGCGGCGCCGTGCAGTCGGTCCGCAGCCTGGGCGCCGTGGATACGGTGGGGGAGATCGGGGAACTGATCATCCCGCTCGCGGATGGGCGGCGGGTGCGCTTGGGGGATCTGGGTACCGTGACCGACTCCTTCGCGGAGCGCAGTTCCAGTGCCCTGTTGGACGGGACCCCCGTGGTGGCCTTCGAGGTAACCCGTATCCGGGGGGCCAGCGAGGTGGCGGTCGCCCAGGCCGTCCAGGTGGCGGTGGCGCGCCTGGAGACCCTGCACCCCCAGGTTCGGATTCAGGAGGCCTTCAACCTGGTGGATGCGGTATTGGACAATTACCAGGGGTCCATGGAACTGCTCTACGAGGGTGCGCTCCTCGCCATCCTGGTGGTCTACTGGTTCTTGCGGGACTGGCGCGCGACCCTGATCGCCGCCGTGGCCCTGCCACTTTCCATCATCCCGACCTTCGCGGCTATGCTGTGGCTGGGATTCAGTCTCAACATCCTGACCCTGCTGGCCATGGCCCTGGTAGTGGGCATCCTGGTGGACGATGCCATCGTCGAAATCGAGAACATCGTGCGCCACCTGCGCATGGGCAAACCGCCCTTCCAGGCCGCCATGGAGGCGGCGGACGAGATTGGGCTTGCGGTGATTGCCACGACCCTTACTCTGGTGGCGGTTTTCCTGCCGACGGCCTTCATGGGGGGGGTGCCTGGCAAGTTCTTCGTCCAGTTCGGTATCACCGCCGCGGTCGCGGTGGTCGCCTCCCTGATGGTGGCACGCCTGTTGACCCCCATGATGGCGGCCTATTTTCTCAGGCCTCACCCGGAGGGCGACCGCGACAGCCTTATCATGACCGGCTATCTGGCCGCTGCCGGCTGGTGCCTGGATCACCGTAAGACCACGGCCCTGGCCGCCATCCTCTTTTTTATCGGTTCCATGCAATTGCTGCCCCTGCTGCCTAAGGGATTCGTCCCCGCCGCTGACCGTGGCCTGACGAGTATTAAGCTGGAACTGCCCCCGGGCAGTTCCCTGGATGACACCCGGTTGGCGGCGGAGCAGGCCCGGGGCTTGCTCGCGCCCATGCAGGAGATCCTGGGCATCTTTACCGCCGTTGGCAGCACCTCGGGCCAGGGGCCTTTGGCAATCGGCGGGGCCAAGGATGTGCGCCTGGCGACCCTGACCCTCAGGCTCGTCCATCGCCATGACCGTGATCGTACCCAAGCCCAGGTGGAACGCGAGATTCGTGAGCGTCTGGGGGCCCTGCCCGGCGTGCGGGTGGCCGTAGGCGCTACCCAGTCTGGCGAGAAGCTCCAGGTATCACTCGCGAGTGACGACCCCATGGCGCTCGCCACCGCCGCCAAGGCCGTGGAGCGGGATCTGCGCACCCTGCAAGGGGTGGGCAACGTCACCTCGGGAGCCAGCCTCCAGCGACCGGAAGTCCAGATCCGCCCGGACTTCGCCCGTGCCGCGGACCTGGGCGTGACCACGTCCGCCCTGGCGGGCGCGGTGCGGGTCGCCACCACGGGGGATTTCCGGGTCAATCTGCCCAAGCTCAACCTACCCCAGCGGCAGATACCCATCCGGGTACGACTGGACCGGGCAACGCGAATGGACCTGGATGCGATCTCCCAGTTGCGCGTCCCCGCCAAGGTGGGGTCAGTACCTCTGGCCGCCGTGGCCAGCCTGAGCCTGGGAAGCGGGCCGGCCCAGATCGACCGGGTGGATCGGATGCGCAACGTCAGCATCGACGTGGAATTAGGAGGACGCCAACTCGGCGCCGTGCTGGAGGAGGCCAATGCCTTGCCGGCGCTCATGAATCTGCCGCCCACGGTGAGCCGGGTCGAGCAAGGGGATGCCCAGCGCATGGCCGAGCTCTTCGCCTCCTTTGGCACCGCCATGCTGATCGGCGTCCTTTGTATCTATGCGGTGCTGGTTCTGCTCTTTCATGACTTCCTGCAGCCCTTCACCATCCTGGCCGCATTGCCCCTATCCCTCGGTGGGGCCTTTCTGGCGCTCCTGCTAACCCATAGCAGCTTTTCCATGCCCTCCATCATCGGCGTTCTCATGCTGATGGGCATCGTCACCAAGAACTCCATATTGCTGGTGGAATATGCCATCGTCGCCCGCCGGGAACACGGCATGGACCGCCGTCATGCCATCTTGGATGCCGGCCACAAACGCGCCCGCCCCATCGTCATGACCACCATCGCCATGGGTGCCGGCATGTTACCGGTCGCTCTGGGTCTGGGTGCCGAACCCAGCTTCCGTTCCCCCATGGCTATCGCCGTCATCGGGGGGCTCATCACCTCGACCTTCCTCAGCCTCCTCGTCATACCCGTGGTCTTCACCTATGTCGATGACCTGCTCAAACTGCTGAAGCGGCTGGTGCCGCGCGGGCATGAACCCCATGACGCAAATTCGCTTAAGGTATTGGACTCTTGACTTGGAAGATGGGGATTATCCGCCTAGTCTGGCCCTGGGGCGGTCGCTACCCCCCTGATGCCAGGGATATAGTCGACTCTGTCTTAGAGCCCAAGGCGACTTCTGGGCCATAATGCCCGGCCAGTCGCTGCTGGGACCACGGACAGAGCGCGGGGCATCCATGAAATTCAGATGCCTGAGCAGGTGCCAATAATCCATCAGTCATGCCCAGGGCAATAGCCTACCAAGCCAATACGGATTCCCATGAACAACCCCGATCAAACTCTCGAAGAAAACAAGCTCATCGCCCAGCGGCGGGAGAAGCTAAAGGCCCTGCGTGCGAATGGCATCGCCTTTCCCAATGATTTCCGCCGCGACGGGGTGGCGGGGGACCTGCTTGCCGATTATGGCGACCGGGCGCCCGAGGAGCTGGAGGCGCTGGGCTTGCGGGTGAGGGTCGCTGGCCGGCTCATGAGCCGGCGGGTCATGGGCAAGGCCAGCTTCGTGCACCTCCAGGATATGTCCGGCCAAATCCAGTTGTTCGTCCAGCGCGACCATCTTGGGGAGGAGGACTACGCCTGGTTCAAGCGCGATCTGGACCTGGGGGATATCCTCGGCGTCGAGGGGGTGCTCTTCAAGACCAAGACCGGTGAACTGTCGATCCGGGTCGAGGGCCTGCGCCTCCTCACCAAGGCCCTGCGCCCCCTGCCGGAGAAATTCCACGGCCTGACCCACCAGGAGAGCAAGTACCGCCAGCGCTACCTGGACCTGATCATGAACGAGGGCGCCCGCAAGACCTTTCGTGCCCGCACTCGCATCATCCAGTACCTGCGTGGTTATTTGGACCGCCGTGGCTACCTGGAGGTGGAGACGCCCATGATGCAGGTAATCCCTGGGGGGGCGGCGGCGCGGCCCTTTGTCACCCACCATCACGCCCTGGATATGCGGTTGTTTCTGCGTATCGCTCCGGAGCTCTATCTCAAGCGCTTGGTGGTGGGGGGGTTCGAAAAGGTCTATGAGATCAACCGTAACTTCCGTAACGAGGGGCTGTCCACCCGTCACAATCCTGAGTTCACCATGGTCGAGTTCTACGAGGCCTACGCGGACTATGAGGATTTGATGGATTTGACCGAGGATCTGCTGCGGGGCATGGCCCTGGAGGTTACGGGCTCGACCCAGGTCCTGTACCAGGGCGAGACCTATGACTTTGGCCGGCCCTTCACCCGCATGACGGTGCGCGAGGCCATTCTGCGCCATGGCGAGGGCATAGCGCCGGAGGATGTCGAGAGCCTGGAGCCGGCCCGCGCCCTGGCCAAGCGGTTAGGTCTGACCTTCAAGCCGACTTGGGGGTTGGGCAAGGTGCAAATGGAGATCTTCGATCGGGTTGCCGAGCACCTACTCAAGGACCCGACCTTTATCACCCAGTACCCCACCGAGGTCTCGCCCCTGGCGCGCCGCAACGACCACAACCCCTTCGTTACCGACCGCTTCGAGTTTTACGTCGGGGGTCGCGAACTGGCCAATGGTTTCTCCGAGCTGAATGACGCCGAGGACCAGGCCGAGCGGTTCAGAAAACAGGTGGAGGAAAAGGACGCCGGCGACGAGGAGGCCATGCACTTCGACGCCGACTATGTCCGAGCTCTGGAACATGGCATGCCCCCCACCGCAGGCGAGGGCATTGGCATCGACCGCCTGGTCATGCTCTTCACGGATTCCGCCTCTATCCGCGACGTCCTGCTTTTCCCGCACATGCGACCAGAGGATTGAACGCCTCAATAGAGCCCCATGGCATCCCTGGCATGCATGCCTGTAAACGGGAAATAAGGGCCACCCTAACCTACCCCTAAGCTACAGTCGGCACAGACCTACCACCCTTCCAGTGGCGGGCAATTTCAGAACCGCACCCGCACCCGGTAGGTGAGAATCGCCTCGCCCTCGGCTGGAATCTGGATCTCCCATTCGGCCAGGTTGGCGCTGACCTTTTTGTGCGCCTGGCTGGAATCCAGCATCTTCCATTCGCCGGGGATGGGTTCCCGGACCTTGACCGTGACGGCCTCCGGCTTGGCGTTGCGCAGCCGGATGCGGTAAGCGGTCTCGAATTGGTATTGCCCGGGCCCCATACCCGAGAGTTTGACGAAGTCGGTCTGGGTCTTGTCGGCGGTCACGTCAAAGGCCTCCCCGAGTTTGAGGCGCAGGGTCTCGTTCTTCGGGGTGTGGTCGATGCGGTCCTCGCCCACGAACTGGGCCTTGCCCTGGGAATCCTTCTTATAGATGCGGACCACGCCCTTGGGCAGGGGCAGGCCCAGGTTGGCCTCCTCGCGGTTATCGATTTCAAGAAAGACGCTGGCCTTGAGCTTGACGCCGATCTCGCCTTGCTGGGCGCGATAGTAATAATCGCTGCCCTTGAAGATCAGTTCCTTACGCGCCGGTATTCCCTGGGCCGCGAGCAGGGCCACCTGCTTTGACTGGTTGTCGGCGATAGTGGTGGGCTGCGCCAGGCTGTAGAGGTGATATTCGAACAGGGCTTCCTCCTCCATCATGGGCGCCGCGGCCGCCATCATGCGCATGCCTTCCTTTTGCATGCCCGGGCTGGGTAGGTCCCGTACCCGATTGACATCGCCGGCAACGAGTTGGAGTTGGGCGTCACGATAAGAGGTGCCGCTGGTGTTATTGAGCGTGACCCAGCCCGTGAGGTCGAGACGGCTGTCGTCAGCGGCAAGTTCGCCCACATAATCAGCCTTCCATGACAGACCCGCCGTCAGGTAGGACAACTCCACCTCCTGGGGGCCAGCAAGGCCATTGTCCAGCTTCATGACCAGGGTTGGGCGGTCGCGCAGGTTGGGGGGCAGTTCGCGAAAAACGATGCGGCCGGGCTGACCGGTTTCGATGCGCTCGCCGATGCGCAGTACGGTCCCCTCAGCGGCGGAGAGCACCTGGGCCTCTTCCTCGGTTTCCTCGCCAGTGGTGGGGTGGACCTTGATAATTCCGACGGGACGGCCGACGTACTTCTCCAGTAGCTTGCTGGGGGTGAGCAGGTCGAAGTCGAAATTTTGCTCGATGACCCTGAGGTTGGCACCCTCGGTCAGACCCCGCAGCAGGGCCGTCTCCGGTTGTATGCGGGCGCTGACATCACGGAAGGCCAAATCCAGTCCCCCCACCGGTAGCTCCAGTCGGCGACGGTCCTTCACCAGGGCCAGGTCCTCGTTGTAGATGGTCACCGCGACCGCGGTTTGGTCCTCCAGGGTGCTGCGTGTTTCATCGGCGGGATTGGCCATGATGGCGGGACTCCAAAGCAGGGTCTGCAGCAGGCAAAGACTGATGGTGGGAAGAATTTTCATGGTATCTCCAGGTCGAGGCCCGGCTGGGCTAGATATGCAAAGCCTAGCCTAAGCAACCCCTGGGAGCGAGGGGCGGGGCGCCAGAACCATCGGAGGTGACTTCCTGAGGGCTATCTTTACGTCGAGCCAGGGCCCGCCGCCTATTGGACTAGAAGCTGGCAAGCCAACCGGCGCGCCGCCTCGAAACTGGGACGGATGGGGTTAAAGTCCCATCCGGTCGAACCCGTTAGGGTGTCACAGGAGGCGGTGAGTCGTGACGTGGTGGGCTCTCAGCCGAGCCCTGACCGAGGGCGCAGTGCCGCGACGATGCGCCCCGCCGCTAGGCCGTCGCCGTAGGGCGAAACCCCGCGCGCCATGGAACGGTAGTAGTTGGGATCATCCAACAGGCGCTGGGACTCCATGAGGATCTGTTCGCGCACGGGGCCGACCAGTTTCACGACCCCGGCGTCAACCGCCTCCGGTCGTTCAGTTTCATGGCGCAGGACCAGCACGGGCTTGGCCAGGGCCGGGGCCTCTTCCTGAACACCGCCAGAGTCACTCAGTATGAGGTAAGACCTCTGCATGGCCCCAACGAAGGGAAGATAGTCCAAGGGAGGACAGAGGATGATGCCGGGGCGGTTGGCCAGCAATTCCTCGGCCACGTCACGGACGTTGGGGTTGGGATGGACCGGATAGAGCACCTGAATATCGGGGTTGGCCTCGGTCAATTGGCGGATAGCCTTGCAGATCTCCCGGAAGGGTGCTCCGAAGTTCTCCCGTCGGTGGGCGGTAACCAGGATTAACCGTTTGGATGGATCAATCGGAACACCTATCTCTGGCTGACGATCGGTCACGCTTAGCAAGGCGTCGATGACGGTGTTGCCCGTGACGTGGATCGTCTCTGGATCAAACCCCTCGCGCAGCAGGTTCTGGCGTGAACTCTCTGTGGGTGCGAAATGCCAATGTGCCAGGCGCCCGGCCACGACCCGGTTCATTTCCTCCGGGAAGGGATTGGTCAGATCCCCGGTCCGCAGTCCCGCCTCAACATGGCCAAAGGGGATCTTGCGGTAGAAGCAGGCCAAGGCTACGGTCATGACCGTGGTGGTGTCGCCTTGGGCAAGCACAATGTCGGGGTCTTCCAGTGCCAGGGCTTCGTCGAGGGCGACTAGCAGCCGGGCGGTCAGGGCGGAAAGTGCCTGGTTGGGGCGCATGATGTCCAGATCCAGGTCCGGCCTGATGCCGAAGACCTCCAGAACCTGATCCAACATCTCCCGATGCTGGGCCGTGGCGAGGACGCGGGACTCGAAGGTCGGGTCCTGGGCCAGGGCTTGAATCACCGGGGCCATCTTGATGGCCTCGGGTCGGGTGCCGACGATAGAGAGGACGCGGGTCAGGGATCGATTGGGCATGGTGGCATCGGAAATTACATGTTAACCAGGATAGGGAAGGCATTGATGGCGCAACGGGAGTTCTTGCGTTCACCACAACGCCTCGAATCAGATTTTGATCCTGGCGGCCTAGGCCTGGCCGGAATGAGAACTCATTCCGGCTTTTTCATCTCAAGGACGATCATGGGCCGACGCTTGGGGCCATTTTCGTCAAAGCCGGGTGCGACTACGCGGATGGTTCGTGAACTGCCTCTCAGGGAGGGCAAGTTCAGGTCGAGGTAGCGGGCGAGGAGTTGATTGGCCTGATTGCCCTTGAGCTTGCGGAGTTGGCGGACCTTGGCCAGGGCCTCGTCCGTGGGTTTGGTGCCACCATTGCGGCGATAGTGGCGAATGACCGCCTCGGTATAGGAAAGGGTTTCGGCGTAGGTAACCATGCTGCCAGTCCGATCCACCACACCCTCGCCGGCGTTATAGGCCATGATGACCCGGCCATAGTCGTTATTATATTTTCCCAGCAGGCGCTTGAGGTGGCGGGTGCCGGTGTCAAGGTTTGTCTCGGGATCGAAGAGCTTCTGCCGTTCGGACACCCCATAATCGGCACCGGTACCCGGCATGATCTGCATGAGACCCAGGGCACCGACGCGTGACACGGCCTGGGGATCGTAGGCGGATTCGGCGGCTACCACGGCCTTGACCAGGGCTAACTCGACGCCATGACGTTTGGCCGCCGCTTCGACCATGGCGTCAATCTTCGCCCGTTCCGGAACTGGCTTTGGCTCCGCGACCGCCGCCTCCGCGACCTGGGTCGTGGAGGCGGCTGCTGGCTCGGACTCCGTGAGAACCGCGGACGCCTCGATGTTGGCGAGCACTGAACCCGGCAGGAGCAGGACGACGCAAAACCAGTAAAGGGACATGTTGGGTGACATGGATATCCACGCTGGCTGAAATGATCCCCATTCTACCTTGACCAGCCCCATTCCTGGCAAGGACGCCGCGCCTTCCAACACCAGAACTTGGGCTTTTCTGGAGGATAGTAAGCGTTCGTTGGTTTATGACCTCCCTCAGCGGGTCCACCGCTGGGCGACAGAAGACTAGCGGAGGGCATAGAATGCCATGGAGATTTCCTGATTTTGCCCCGCATCGGATGGCTCCGTGTCCAAGAGTGCCCGTCTCAGATATTTCTACCTAGCCTTGGTTCTCCTGGTGGTCATGGGGGGGCTATGGTTTTTTTTCACAGCAGAGGAAGCCCCGAAAACTATTCGGGTTGGCTGGTACGAGCATCCTTCGCTCTTCACCCAAGATCCCATAACGGGTCAACCGACGGGGTACTTGGTGGCTGTGCTGGAGCAAATCGCCAGCCTGGAGAATCTCCGTCTCGAATATGTTCAAACCACGCGTTCGGCCATCTTGGATGGGTTGAATGGAGGAAAGGAATTCCTGATGGCCATGCCGATTACGGTATCCGAAGGCCGCAAGAAATATGCCGATTTTTCATGGCCAGTCAGCAAGCTCACATTGAAAATAGCCGGGCGCGCCGATAAAGTTATCGGAGACCGGAACCTGGAGATGGAGAAGAAAACGATAGGTTCCCTGCAAGGGGCTTTACGTCTGGAGATTTTACAATATTGGTATGAATCAGGATTGATCGCTGGGGTCGAATCCTTTGAGACCTCCGATGCCTTGGTTGATGCCTTATTGACTGGGAAGGTTGATTATATTTTTGATGAAACGGAATTCATCGATGAGCTCATGCGGCGTTATCCTGATTCGCTGGCGCTACTTGATAATCCAGATTTTGTTACGCCAGCATTTTATAAGGCATTTCCAGTCGCGCTGGAAAATAAATGGCTGCTTAATAAGATTAATTACGGCCTTCGCCAGATTATGAATGACGGCACTTATTCCGGGATTCACCAGGAGTATCATGCCCAGACTGTTACGCCAAAATCACCATCCCCGCCCGGAATCGAAACGACCTCTCCGGAAGGTCATCTGCCGATATTGGAAATCGATGATAATTACAATGCCAAGGCCATAATGGATAACTATTTCGATATGATATCGAATGAATCCGAGGGTGTCCGCAACCAGGCCAGCATAGAGGTGATCGATCGTTTCGTGAACGAGGGCATGCACGAATTTCAGGATAAATTCCAGCATTCAACGACGCGCTTAAACGAACTGTTGCTGTTGATCGAGGGGCAGCCTAAATATGCGCCATATTTTGCGGCATTTTATTACCGTCAAGTGGATGATTTAAGAAAATCCTTCGAGGGGATTCGTGCCAACGTGGAGAGCTATCGTCAAAAGATTGAACTTGAAAATATTCAAATGATCAATAATCTCAAGATGATTAAGCTCCTGGAAATTCCCGAATCTGAATTACTGTGGAGAAAGGAATGGATAGAAAAAAATTTCGATTCCGTTATTTCAAGCCAGACCCGATGGATCAGGCAAATTAATGATCTTTTGTCTAGGAGTGATGATCTCCAGGCCCAGCTCGATGACATCATGGTCAAGGCCGAGGGTGATATATTTGAAAATTACAAGGGATTCTATTTGCATCGCTTCAATTTCCTGGGCAACAGCCCCGGGAAGGGTGGCCTTTCCTTCCAATGGCACGAGCTATCTCGTAGCATGAATAGCTGGATTGTCGCGCTTCCCACGCAATTATTAGTCGTGATGCCAAATCAGAACTGGTGGCCGAGTTTACTGCGCCTGTTTCTGGCATCAACCCTGACGGCTCTGATCGTAGCGTTTGTGATGGCTCGCTATGAGTGGATTCCCGTAAAACAATATCTTCGCCCCTATATTATTCTTTGGCTTGGTATCTTTTTTTGGGTTGGAGCCATCAATCTGCCAAGTACTAATGGCAATCTATTATATTCATTCGCCACGCTATCCTTAAGCCTGGCGGTCATGGATGCGGCCTGGAAGGCAAGGGGGCATGGCCAGTCGGATACTGCGCTAAATCCATTTCTATTTAACCTGATATCCCTTTTCCTGATCGACCTGGTAACGGATCTCCTGGCTCCGCATAGAGTGCTTCTGTCGTTCTTGCTGGTGCTGGCGGTTGTGAACATAGCATGGTTTGCCTTTACCGCAAGGTCACTGCGATGCTTTCGGAAACGGGATATTGATTCTGTGTTGATCATTGGGAGCAGCCTATGGTTAGGCGCTGGCATTGCCGCCTGGCTGGGTTATCTTTATCCCGCCATGATGATTGCAGTATTTGGTGTATTGGCCTTGGCTGTATTCTATGCCGGTACCGTTTTTACCCACGTGCTGCTTCAGATCTCTAATAAACTATCCAGCAGTCGACGGTCCCTGGCGAGTTTTATTTCAACCCTGGTTATCCCATTTTTATGGCTTTTTCTGTCAGTTAGCGCCATACATTGGTCGGCGAATATTTTTAACGCCAATTGGTTTTTTATTAACTTATACGATGTCGATTTATTTCCTAATTTTCCGATTAAAATCAGTCTAAGAACTGTTTTTCTGCTGACTTTGTCTGGTTTACTGGTTAAATATGTTTTGAATTGGCTGGGAGAAATTTTGATCGCTATTTCAGATGCGCGTCAGCTTGACTTGGTCTCGCTTAATTCAACCTTTTTGGTTATTCGTTACATTGTGTGGATACTCTTTGCTATTTTCGTCTTCGCTTCTCTTGGCATCGACTGGGATAACCTTAAATGGATCGTGGGCGGGTTAAGTGTTGGCTTCGGGTTTGCCCTTAAGGATATCCTAGAAAACTTCTTTTCTGGGATTATCGTTCTGCTGGGGAAGCAGGTACGCCCTGGCGACACCATCGAATTTGGTTCTGTTTACGGTAAAATCGAAAAAATCAACATTCGCGCGACTTTTATAAAAACTGAGGATAACGCCCTGATTGCCATCCCTAATAGTCAGATTGTTTCCAAGGAATTCCGTAACTGGACACTGAATGGCCATATCCGCCGTAACCAGTTTGAAGTCGGTGTCGCCTACGGCTCGGATATTCCAATGGTTATCGAGGCCATGCTTGAAGTTATGAATAGCTCCAACATCGTTCTCAAGGTCATCCCACCGGATGTCTTGTTCGTGGATTTTGCCAGTAGTGCCATCCTGTTAAGGGCCAGGTACTGGGTCCATGTCGATAATCGGACCAAGTCCGCCAGTGTGCTGCGACGGAGTATGGAAGAAGTCTTCAGGACCCGAGGGATTGTCATCGCCTTCCCCCAACTCGATGTCCACTGGGATATCTCTCCCTCAACGCTTCCAGGATGCACCTGACCCGCCCTTGATGCCTGTGATCGCCATCAGCCGTGACTAACTTCCTTGCTTGTCAAGATCAATTAATACCCTCTGAGTCAGGGTTCATCCATGTCGAAATCTCCCCTCTGCTATCTCCTTCAGCCAATTTCACCAGAGGCGCACCGGTTCGCCGTCCAACTGCGGTTCGATCCGACTTCATCCGAACCCCTGATGCTGTCCTTGCCGGCCTGGACCCCTGGGAGTTACATGATCAGGGATTTTGCGCGCAACATCCTCTGTATCGAGGCGTTGGATGAGGAGGGCCCGCTAGCTCTGGAGAAGCTCAACAAACAGACCTGGCGCCTGGTTCCACGTGGGAATCCGGTTAGCGTGCATATGGAGGTTTATGCTGGGGATTTAGGTGTGCGCTCAGCCCATTTGGATGATGGCCATGGCTACTTCAACGGCACCAGCCTGTTTTTGCTTGTCAGCGGCCGGGATGGGGACCCTTGTCAGGTGGAGATCCGCCGCCCCTCTGGGGCTCCTTATGCGCATTGGCGCCTGGCTACCAGCCTCAAACCTCGGGAGGCCGAGCCCTTTGGCTTTGGCCTTTATGATGCCACCGACTACGAGGATCTCATCGATCACCCCGTTGAGATGGGTGATTTCAGCCTGATTCCCTTCGAGGTTCGTGGGGTACCGCACTGGCTTGCCCTGACTGGCCGGCATCGGGCCGATGAGTCCCGGCTCCAGCGGGATCTGCCACGCATTTGCCAGACCCATGCCGCCCTCTTTGGGGACCTGCCCCTTGACCGCTATATCTTCCTGACGCAGGTGACGGGTGATGGTTACGGTGGGCTGGAACATCGTTATTCCAGCAGTCTGCTCTGCGCACGAGATGACCTCCCGGCGGTGGGCATGGATAAGCCTACCCCCGGTTATAGACGCTTTTTAGGACTCTGTAGTCACGAATATTTCCATCTCTGGCACGTCAAGCGCATTCGTCCCCGTGCCTTCGTAGGCTCAGGGCTGGGGCAAGAGGTCCACACCCGCCTGCTCTGGGTCTTTGAAGGGATTACCTCCTATTACGACGAACTGGCCCTGGTGCGCAGCGGCTGTATCGACGAGGCAGACTATCTCGCATTGTTGGCCGAAGCGATCAGCCGGGTTCTGCACAACCCAGGCCGTTTGATGCAAACCTTGGCGGAGTCCAGCTTCGATGCCTGGACCAAGTTTTACCGGCAGGACGAGAACAGCCCCAATGCCCTCGTCAGCTATTACGCCAAGGGCGCCCTGGTGGCCCTGGCTCTGGATTTGTTGATCCGCCGCGATACGGCAGGTGCCCAGTCCCTGGATGATGTCATGCGCGCCCTCTGGGAGCGCCACGGCCGGACCGGCATCGGCCTGGAGGAACGGGGTTTCGAGGCCCTGGCGGCGGAGGTGACGGGCTTGACCCTGGGGCCCTTTTTTCAGAGGGCACTGGATACCACCGAGGATCTGGATCTGGTGAGGCCTCTGGCGGAAATGGGTGTTGGGATGCGCTTACGGGCGGCGCGTCATGCCAAGGATTTCGGCGGCTTGGCCAGCAGTGTCGCGGACACTCAGGTACCCCCTGCCCTGGGCATTCGCCTGCGACCCGATGGCGGCGAGCCCGTGATTGCCCATGTCCTCACGGGCGGACCAGCCCTGGCGGCCGGGCTAGCACCCGGGGATACTCTGGTTGCATGCGATGGCCTGCGCGTCACCTGCGATAACCTGGACAAGCTGCTGCTGGCGGCGGGGGAGGGTAGGGAGGTCGAGATCCATGCCTTCCGCCGCGATGAACTCCAAATCCGCCGGGTTCGGCTGGCCCCAGCCCCCCTGGATACCTGCGAACTCTGGCTTCTGGAGGATGCCCCCGAGGAGAGCCACCAGCGTCGCGCCTCCTGGCTAGGGCCGAGGGGCTGAAGTCGCCGTGGAGACCCATCTGCGGCTGGTGCGTCAACTGGCGGATGGCCAGTATCATTCGGGCGAGACCTTGGCCAGCACTCTGGGCCTGAGCCGGGCTGCAATCTGGAAGGCGGTGCGCAAGGCCAGCGAGCGCCTGGGGTTGGAGATTGAATCGCGACAAGGCAAGGGCTACCGATTGGCGGCAGCCCTGGAATTGTTGGACCCTGAGCGATTGTTGGGCGGCATGAGCCCTGAGGGGCGTCGTCGGATCAGCCGGCTAGAGCTATTCGTTGACATCGATTCCACCAACGCTTATCTCCTGCACGCGGGTCAGACCGGCGCCCCCACCGGCACCCTCTGCCTGGCCGAGCGTCAAACCGCTGGTCGAGGCCGGCGCGGCCGCGCCTGGGTCTCACCCTTCGGCACCAACCTCTATCTATCCCTGCTATGGCGTTACCCCGGCGGTCCAGGGGAACTCGGCGGCCTCGGCCTGGCCGCCGGAGCGGCCCTGGCTCAGGTGCTGGAGGAGGCCGGCGTGGTGGATATTGGCCTCAAATGGCCTAACGACCTGCTGTGGCGACGCCGCAAACTGGGGGGGCTATTGCTCGAGGTCACTGCCGAGGCCCAGGGGCCGAGCCTGGTGGTTGTCGGGCTGGGTCTCAACACCCATCTGGGTGGCGATCAGGGCCAGGGCATCGACCAGCCCTGGGTGGATTTGGATGAAATCCTGGGGCCTCAGGGCTATAGCCGCAACCAGATGGCGGCCCATCTGGCGGAAGCCCTGACCGCCACCCTAGAGGGGTATGGACGCGAGGGTCTGGCCCCTTTTCTGCCTCTCTGGGAAAGGTATGACCTCTATCGGGGCGAAGAGGTCGAGATCCGCTTGGGTGATCGCCTCATCCAGGGTATCCAGACCGGCATTACCGACCAAGGTACCCTCAGGCTGGAGGTGGCCGGGGAGACCCGGATCTTCAATAGTGGCGAAGTGAGCCTGCGACTAGCCCAACCAGAGACTACCCGCCCCGGGAACCGGGCTGCTTAGGATTTTTTAGCGATCAGCCAGTAGGTTATGCCCAGGGCTAGCAGGGTCGCTCCCGAGGCCAGGATATAGTCCGCGGACACCTTGTCAAAATCCAGGACTATGATTTTACGACAGATGGCCATGAGGGCGGTGGCGATGACCAGTTGGACCGGCAGGACGTCGGCCCCCAGGTAGAGGCGGATATTGACGAAGATCTCGATGGCGATTAGCACGGCCAGGAAGGCGCCGAAGGTCTCGAACAGGTTGCTGATATTGAGAAGCAGGATGGGAGGTTCGCTCAGCCGCTGGTAGAGGATCCAGACGACGTCCGCTACCCCCCAGAGGATGACCAGGCCCATGAGCACCGCCAGCACCCGGACGGAGGCGCGGATAAGGAGATGCAGATGGCGGATCAGAGGGTCTTCGTGTTCCGGGGGCAATTCCTCGTGAATGACTTTGCGGTGCTGGTCTGGGTCGATCATGGAGATTCCTTGTGGTTAGGCGCAGGTTATATCAATGGACAAAACGGGCAGGATGCCGTAGAGGGCGGCAGGGGCCTTGATGCCGAAGTCCACCTTGGCCCCATCTCGCTGCCCCGAGCCCGAACCCCCAGGTCATACGCCTCAACAGGTCCATAGGGGCCCTTCTTGCATAGCGGCAATCTGCTCGCGCAACTCCAGGATGCGGTCTTCCCAGTAGCGCTGGGTGTTGAACCAGGGGAAGGCCAGGGGGAAGGCCGGATCCTCCCAGCGCCGGGCGATCCAGGCGCTGTAATGGAGTAGGCGCAGGGTGCGCAGGGCCTCGATCAGATGCAGCTCACGCAGGTCGAAGTCGCGAAAATCCTCATAGCCGGTTAGCATCTGGCCCAAACCAACCGACATCTCCTGACGGTCTCCGGACAGCAGCATCCAGAGATCCTGCACCGCGGGGCCCATGCGGCTGTCGTCGAAATCAACGAAGTGGGGACCGGCGTCGGTCCAGAGAAGATTGCCGGCGTGGCAATCCCCATGCAGACGCAGGTAGCGGATGGGGCCCGCGCGCTCGAAAAGCCGCCGCACCTCCTCTAGGGCATGGGCCGAGACGCCCTCATAGACGGTCCGTAGTTCCGGCGGGAGCCAGTCCTGTTCCAGAAGCAGGGCTCGTGGCTCCTCCCCAAAGCTGGCAATGTCGAGGGTCGGCCGGGCCTGGAAAGGGGCGATCTCCCCAAGGGCGTGAATTCTACCCAGAAAGCGTCCAATCCATTCCAATACCGCGGGGTCCCCCAACTCCGGCGCCCGGCCGCCGCGGCGCGGGCTCAGGGAGAAGCGGTAACCGTCATGGGCGTGGAGGGTCCGCCCCTGGATGGCCAGGGGCGGGATCGCCGGTATCTCCCGTTTCGCCAGTTCCAGGGTGAAGACGTGTTCCTCGAGGATGGCCGCGTCCGTCCAGCGGCCGGGACGGTAGAACTTGGCGATGAGGGGCGGACCCTCCTCTATGCCGACCTGATAGACCCGATTCTCGTAGCTATTGAGGGCCAGCAGCCGCCCATCCGTGACGAGGCCCAGGGACTCGATGGCATCCAAGATGCGGTCTGGACCCAGATTGGCGTAGGGTCTGACATCGGATGAAATCATAGGCTGGGTGATCGGAGTATGAGTCGGATCATTGGATTGTATACCCACTCACAAAAGAGTGTGGTTCTGTATACCCAACAGATTTCCGATTTCGCCTTTACAGACCAATAATCACGAAATTCTTAGTTAGCAGGGTGCGTAACTGCTGGGCATGATCGCCAAGGTTCGCAAAAAATGCTGGCAGGCCTTATTATATTTCGGTTAAGGCTGCGTAATCATGATCATAAAGTACCTTCCTCCTAAAAAATTCCATAACCGTTCGATGAGATTCGGATTGAGTAAATAGGAAAGACAAATGCAAAATTTCCGGTAACGGTTGAATCGAAGCCAGGCGAGGGGCGAGAATATCTGTTCGTGGCCCTTTCAGCGTCCGCCACGGCCTATTTTATCAATCGCGCATGGGTTGTCCGGTTTCCAAGCAAATTGACTACCCCACCAGATGGGGTCTACCCCTTCGCCGGGAGAGCGGGATGGTTAATTGAGCAGGAGCAGGATTTGCTCCGCCACAATTACTAGGATGCCGAACATCAGGTGGGTGTAGACTTTGGCAGGATCCCGCCCGCGCACCTGACGTCCGCCATGGCTGTCCTTCAACTAGCTGTGGGTCCGCTCGACTTGGCTACGCACCTTATAGCGCTCGGCCTTATGCGGCGCGAAGTTGATATATTCGCCTCGCCGCGGGTTGCGATCGATCAGCGGGGCATGCCCCAAGCGTCGCGACTCCGCGAGGAGGATCGGACTGCAATAGGCGACCTCCGCTACGTCGTAGCGGGAGGTGATCCGTTGACGGGTTTGGCGCATCAGAGGGGATGGCCACCTGGCTGTCATGGACCGTGGCGGAGGTCGGGATCCCGTGGACCGGCATGTCGCCACCGGCGGTGTCGAGGTGTAGTTTGTAGCCGATCCAGGTCTCCTGGTACCCCCTTGCGGTTCATCTTGCTCCCCACGTCACAGGCTGTGGGTAACTCCGCGCGGCTCCTGGCCACCTGGCGTTCGATGCGCGTCGACTCCTGGGGGTGCTCTTCCGATGCCGGTCATGGAAAGCGAAGCGAAGGCCGGTAGTCCCCGGAAGGCGTCGGCGCGAGCGTGCCGCCGGAGGGGCGCAGGGGCCACCGGTCCCGGGGCCGTGGAGGCGGTATGCAGAGCGCATCCGACACGCCGTCGAGCCATGCGTCGTCGGGTCATGGCCAAGTCCGACGGTCCCCGCCGGGGACACGTCGTTACGGTGCTGTGACCCGGAACGGGGCGACCGGGGCCTCCGGAGTGTCGCCGAGCGCAAGGCGAAAGGGGGACTGGGATGTCCCGTTTGCATCCTGAGCATGGCGACACTCCAATCGCTGGCGATACCTGCTCTTCTACCCCTTTTCTGTTGACCCTACAGGACGAAAAATCCTGCGCCGCTCAATTTTGCAATTGGCTCGGGGGGCAGAAATTACAGAGTAATCCGGAAGTGATTCAGATAGTTGGTGATGGCGCAGACGGGGTAGTAGCGACGCGTTGGTGCACAAATCTCAATTCCTGCGGTTTAAGTCGTTCACACAAAATAACTATAACCTTGTCTAAATCCAGGGATTTGTTGTAAATTGGCCTCATGATCTGTTT
>JBGAUE010000110.1:0-1013 GCA_044228795.1 Chromatiaceae bacterium
CGCGACAAAGGGTGCGATTGGCCTGGGTAATTAAACCGCTACAGGAAGATAAACCATGCCCATGCGCATCATCAAAACCGCCTACACCAAAACCGGCGAGTATATCGACGGCTCCGGCACCACCAAGGCCCGCTATTTCAGTCTTGGCAAATTATTCAAACGTGACGACGGTTCGATCTCGCTGAAGATCGACGCCATCCCGACGGGGGGGTGGGATGGCTGGATCAACTTCTCGGACCCCTTGCCGCGCGAGGGTCAGGAAGCCCAGCCGCCAACGGCGCGTACCCAGGGCACCCAGGCCGAGCGCGCGCGCTACCGGGCCACCCAGCAGGCGCAAGCCCCCACGGCACCAGACTTCGATGATGACATCCCCTTTTAGCATCATGGCCAAACACTATCAGACCGTCGTCTTTGGTATCCCGGATCCCGCAGATGTCCCGGATGATCCCCAGGCCCATCATGACCGCGCCGAGATGGCCAAGCTCATCCATCATCCCTGGGTCAAAGACCGCGCCGAGGGCGACTTGCTGCACCATGCCGCCCCCCCAGCGGCGGATCGGGTGCAGCGTCCCGCCCACTATAGCCAACACCCCAGCGGCATCGAGGCGATAACAATCACCCGCTGGATGAATTTCAACCTCGGTAACGCCATGAAATACCTGTTCCGGGCCGGGCACAAAGACCCGGATCCGCGCGAGGACCTGCGCAAGGCCATCCGCTACATCGAATTTGAACTGGAGAACTTAGAGCAGCAGCATGGACCCGCGGCGGGCGGGGCCCCCTCGGCATAACCCGCCGCCCCCAGCCGGCAGGTGGGGTATTCAGCAACAGCCGGCAGCCCGGGCGGATAAGCGCCTCCCTTTCCTGTCCGTGACCGGGCATCTTTTTAACGCACCCAGGGCTGAAGACTATGAAAAACTCCTTGTCTGATTTGAGCGACCACCTTTTTGCCCAGATGGAACGGCTCAGTGATGAGTCGCTGACCGATGAGCAACTGACCACGGAAATCCGCC
>JBGAUE010000111.1:0-1010 GCA_044228795.1 Chromatiaceae bacterium
AAGACCTCAGCTTCCAGATGCTTAACCTTATCCAGTAACGCGTACGACCGCAGACCCGCTTTTTAGGGGATTAAGACCGGCCTACATGGGTCGTTTCGAGGGGCTATTCCCTGTACGACCGCAGACCCGCTTTTTAGGGGATTAAGACTCGGTCGCTCCCTTGGAGTGCGAGGGCGTTGTTCGTACGACCGCAGACCCGCTTTTTAGGGGATTAAGACCGATAGGAAGTGTCTTTGATTTTCAACATTTGCTGTACGACCGCAGACCCGCTTTTTAGGGGATTAAGACACCCGGTACTCTCCCCTATCTCCTCCGTTGCCGTACGACCGCAGACCCGCTTTTTAGGGGATTAAGACCTGGCTAGGCTCACCAATACCGTCATTAGCTACGGTACGACCGCAGACCCGCTTTTTAGGGGATTAAGACGGAACAAGGGTAGGAGCATATCAATCACATCGCTGTACGACCGCAGACCCGCTTTTTAGGGGATTAAGACTAAGATGCACAACCATGTTCATCTTCTGACAACGTACGACCGCAGACCCGCTTTTTAGGGGATTAAGACTAAGAATGGGATCTCCTCTGCCGTCCGAATAATACAGTACGACCGCAGACCCGCTTTTTAGGGGATTAAGACTGAGGGGGTCTTATTTGAGAAACAAAATATATGGGTACGACCGCAGACCCGCTTTTTAGGGGATTAAGACCGACAGCTCGGTAGTACTCCCAGAGATTGATCTCCGTACGACCGCAGACCCGCTTTTTAGGGGATTAAGACTCGTCTTCAGGGAGGGGCGAGTAGACAGGACTAGTACGACCGCAGACCCGCTTTTTAGGGGATTAAGACGTGAATCCGACAGCGGATATACTCAATTCAACAGGTACGACCGCAGACCCGCTTTTTAGGGGATCAAGACTTGGCCACCCGCCACGGGGGGCCTACCCCGCCGGGTGCAGAGCCGCGAGCACCGGGCCGCCGCACTGGCGCACATAGGCGGCCAGGCCCGCTT
>JBGAUE010000112.1:0-1009 GCA_044228795.1 Chromatiaceae bacterium
ACTGGGTGTCGAAGTCACCGCCGGCAAGCCGGTCGGATTCGCCACCGTCGCGGAGCTGACGGGCGTACGCGACCCATTCGTCGATCAGCACCACCGCCGGACCGAACTGCTGGAACAGCGTCCTGAGCGCCGCGCCGGGGTTGGTGCCGGCCTCGTCGTCGGTGCGGACCAGCTCATAGCCAGCCTTGCCGCCCAGCTGATAGGCGAGGTGACCCCACAGCGTGTGTAGGTCGATGCCATTCTCCGCCGGCTCCGGCGCCGACGGCGAGATCATCTGGCCCACGAGCACCGCCCTGCTGACCTTCGCCGGCAGCTCGACCTTCTCCTCGGCCAACGCCTCTGCCACCCCCGGCAGGTCCTTGGCCGACGCACCGGAGGCCAGGTGGTAGAGGGCGATCATGCTGTGGGTCTTGCCGCCACCGAAGTTGGTCTGCAGCTCGATCACCGGGTCACCACCGTCACCGGAGAGGCGGCGGGCGGCACCCACCAGCAGATCCCGAAGCCCCTCGGTCAGGTAGGTGCGGGCGAAGAACGCCCGGGGGTCCTGGTACTCCTCATCCGCGGACCCGGCGGCCACCTCGAACAGGTCCGCGGCGAACTCGGCCTGGTCGAACCGCCCCGACGCCACGTCCGCGTGAGGGGTGATGATCTCCCGCCACGGTGTCAGCCCGGCCTGCGGCTGGCCCTCAGTGGGCTTCGCCGCGGTCTTGCGGCGCTCCGAACGCGACTCCTCGTCGAACATCTGGCGCATGAGGTCCCGCCGCAGCGTCCGGATCTCCTGCCGCTGATCGGCGTTGCCGAACGCCTCGAGCACCCGCTCCATCGAATCCAGGGCCCGCACGGCGTCGTCAGTCGAGAACGACCCCTGATGTGCCCAGTTGTTGCGCACGTCGGACAGCTCGAACACCAGCGAGCGGATCGCCGGGGCGAACCCGTGGCCGAACAGCTCGTTCCACGTCGCCTTCATCCCCTTGAACAAGAACGCCACGTCAGCTGTGCTGGGCGACCG
>JBGAUE010000113.1:0-1008 GCA_044228795.1 Chromatiaceae bacterium
CTTGTCGTAGAGGAGGTGCGAACGCTCTGCCACACTCTCGACGATCTCAGTCGTGATGCGGCCACGCAGGCTCGCGCAGGCTTCGAGCAGGTTGTATGCTGCACGAGCATCACCACCAGAAAGCGCCGCGATGAAACCGAGAGCTGCCGGATCAGCCTCTGTTTTCTGTTGCCTCAACACTTCGTCTTCCCGAATCGCTGCTTCGAGCAATGATTCGATATTAGCTGATTCGTGTTTCCCGAGGACGAGCACTCTCATCCGGGAAAGAAGAGCAGCATTCACCTCGAAGCTCGGATTCTCCGTTGTCGCCCCGATAAGCGTGATTGTTCCGTCTTCGACATGCGGCAGGAGTGTGTCCTGCTGTGACTTGTTCCAACGATGGATTTCATCAACAAACAAGACCGTCCTCGCTCCGAGCCGGCCCGCCGCCTTAGCTCCCTCGACGATACGCTGGATTTCCTTCTTCCCGCTTTCGACTGCCGAGAGCTGGAGAAAATGTGACTTCGTTTCAAGCGCGATGAGACGCGCCAGGGTCGTCTTGCCGCTTCCCGGCGGCCCCCAGAACAGGAGCGATGGAACCCGATCCTCATCTATTGCATGCCGCAGGAAGGATCCCTCGCCCAGGATTTTCTCCTGCCCGATAAAATCGGCAAGCCGTTTCGGACGCATCCGCTCAGCCAGGGGCGGGAATGCGGATAATTCGGTTTCCATATATGTCAGAACGCTAGGCCTCAACTTCGGAAAAGACGAGCGAAAGACCGATGGGGCAATGGTCGGAACCTGGGACATCTGAAAGAATAACCGCCTCCTTCATATTTGCCTCCAGGCTCTCGTCA
Organism: Chromatiaceae bacterium; assembly: GCA_044228795.1. Lineage (GTDB taxonomy): Bacteria > Pseudomonadota > Gammaproteobacteria > Chromatiales > Chromatiaceae > M0108. Next base: position 837 of record JBGAUE010000113.1, read on the forward strand.
ACGAAGAAGTAGTCGATTCGCCAGCCGACATTGCGCTCCCGTGATCGGGTCTTCATGTCCCACCAGGTATAGGCCACCTCGCGCGGATGGAAGTGTCGATAAGCATCGATGAATCCGGCTGCAACGAGCTTATCGATCCATTCCCGTTCCATCGGCATGAAACCTGACGTTT
>JBGAUE010000114.1:0-1006 GCA_044228795.1 Chromatiaceae bacterium
CAAGATCCCGGGCTCGTCGCCGATCAGATGCTCCAGGTCGTGGATGCTGTTGTCATCCAACTCCTCGTTGATGTGAATCACGATATCGCCGGTGTACATGTCATGCTCCTCGATCTGTCTCGGGTTATTTGTTGCCGGGCCTCATGGGCCATGCCCGTGGAGGACTTGATCTCAGGATACGCGAGCGACCGGCGTTTGGCTGTCCGCGCGTGAGCGGACAGGCCTGTCAGTGACATCACGGACAGAGGGCCGCCGAGCGGGCTGTCAGAACGGGGGGCATGGCAACCGACACTGGCAGGCCGGTCGCCGCCAGTCCAGGCGAGGGCGGACGCGGGCTTTGCTCAGCCGACCATGCCCGCCTGCACCGCATAGCGAACCACGTCGGCCAGGGAATGCAGCCCGAGTTTCTCCATCAGGCGGTTGCGATAGGTATCCACAGTGCGCGGGCTCACGCCTAAGAGGCGCGCGGTCTCCTTGCTGCTGTTGCCGAGCGCGATCAGCCGGATGACCTCGCGCTCGCGGGGCGACAGGGCCATGGTCGGGCGGCCATTGCGCTGCAGCCCGCGCAGCTTGGCGCGGACCGAGGGGGTGACGAAGGTGCCGCCGGTGGCGACGGTGCGCACCGCCTGCACCAGTTCCTCGAAGGAATTGTCCTTGAGGACATAGCCGGCGACAAGGGCTTCTTGGGCCTGGAGGACGGCAGAAGGGTCGTCGTGCATGGTGAGCAGCACGATCCGGGTGTCGCATCCGGCCTCCTCGACCCGGCGGGTAACCTCGATGCCGGTGAGTTGGGGCATGCTGAGATCGAGGATGGCCACCTCGGGCCTTAGTGACTCGATCAGCCCCCAGGCCTCCGCCCCGTCGGCGGCCTGGGCGAGGAGGGCGATGTCGGCCTCCGCCTGGAGCAGGGACGCCAGCCCCTGGCGGAAGATGGCATGGTCGTCGGCGACGATGACGGTTATGGGCATGGGGCGGGCTCTTTGGCGAGGGGGACGCTGATCCGCAC
>JBGAUE010000115.1:0-1006 GCA_044228795.1 Chromatiaceae bacterium
TGAAGAGGGGGGGTGACGCGGGCGCGGGGGGGCATGACGCAGGCGCGGGAGCCTGACTTCTTGCTCCCTCCCCCCTGGCGGGGGAGGGCTGGGGAGAGGGGGGTCTTAGGTTGCGGCCAGCACCTTTTCCAGGGTCTGGGCGGTGAGCACCCGCTCGGACCAGAGCAGCAGGGTGTCGGCGTCGGCCGTCTCGATGCGCTGCTGGACGGCGACGGGCAGGTCACCAAAGCGGAGGCGCAGCAAGGCGGTCAGGATCCGCGCTTCGCCGCGCTGTAGGCCTTCGTTATGGCCTTCTTGCCGGCCTTCTTCTCGGCCTTCTTCTCGGCCTTTTTCGGTAAAACGCTGCGCAAATCCAGCCATGGTGGTTACCTCTTGCGGGTAGAGTTGGGTATAAAGCTGGCGTTCATTGTCATCCAGGTCGGCATAGATGTCGATGAAGTCGACATATTTGAGCCGCTTCTCGGGGGAGGGTTCCAGTTGGACGAGGCCGCGGATGGCCTGGGCGTAGACCAGCAGCTTGTCTTCCGGGGCGTAGGCCATGTTGGGCAGATTGAGGCGGGCGACGAGGTTGTTGCTGTGGAGGTGGTCGCGGGCCGAGATCTGCTGGAGGGCACAGGCGATATAGCGGAAGTCGAGGTAGCTGCGGGTCTCGCTGCCAAGCACCAGGCGGGCCGGAAAGCCGCCGGGGCGCAGGAAGATGACGACGGGGACGACGCGGTCGGTGACGTAGAGCTCGGCCAGGTCGAGGCAGTAGTGGGCCAGGCGGTGGATGGAGAAGCGGTCGGGCTGGGTCTCTTCCTCGAAGACGAAGAGCAAGGCGGCGCGGCGGCCGTCGGGCCATTCCACCAGCAGCGGGACGTCCAGTTCGCGAAAGCTTTCGCCTAGGCGCTCCTTGAGCTGTTCCTCGCGGATGGGCAGGATGCGCGCCCCAGCGTCGACCGCCTGCGCCTCGACGGCGGCGAAGAAGCCGATGGCCTGGTGCGGATAGTCGAGGATGAGGTTTTTG
>JBGAUE010000011.1:0-71032 GCA_044228795.1 Chromatiaceae bacterium
AGGCACCCGCGGTCGCGGTGGTAAAGAACTCCTGAACCTCCTCGTGCAGCGTACTTTGATTGCCCTTGAGCCCGAGGACGTAGTCGCCGCCCTGATCGACGATCTGCGCGGCGATCTTGGTCTGACAGCCCATCGCATCAATGGTCACGATGCAGCCTTTAAGCTCCAGAAGCTTGGGAATGGCCGTGATCTCGTTGGATTTCTCCTCGGTGGCCTCTTGCCCCAGCACTAGACGGTTGCGGCGGCCCCAGGCGCTGACCATGTGCAGCGCATGCTGGCCGCGGCGCCGATCACGCGAGCCCCGCGCCGTCTTGCCGTCGACCGCGACGACCTCGCTGTCGGTGACGGCCGCGACCGTACGCGTCCAACTGCAAAAACACGCCTGAATCGCCTTCGGGTTCAGCCGCGAGATCACCGCGGCCATGCGATCGGGCGGGGGCACGCCGTTGGTGAACGGCGCAAACTTGCGCAACCATTCCAATTTCGCCTTACCGAACTCTTCCATCGCCTCCCAGCCTTCCGCTCCGCTGAGCATCGCACAGACTGCCAACAGCAGGCTTTCCATCAAAGGATACCGCTTGTTGCGCTCAACCCTAGGGTCCCGAAGCTGCGAAAAATGTTCGATAAAGCTGGTCGACATGAGAAACTCCTGAGATAGTTTCTCCCTATCGTGCCGCAATGGATTGTCCTTGCCCAATTTTATACGTGCTCGCCCTGGATACCTCAAGGAGCAGATATGCCCCTAACGGCAGCCTGTGCGAAAATCCCAGGTTTAGCAGTCAGCCGCGGTCCGCTCTTGTGATGTCCTCCGAAGTCTACTCGTCCCCCCTCCGGCCACCCTTGCCCTTTAGCCCCGGCGAGCGCCACCAGTGGGGACGTCTCTATGGATCGAGTTTGGCCCTGGCCATTGCCAGCGCGGCGGGGCAAGGGGAGCGGCTCGTGCTGGCGTTGACGCCAGACGTGCAGGGGGTAACGCGCCTGACGGCGGAACTGGGCTTCTTTCTCGACGACCCCGAGACGCCGGTGCTGGGTTTTCCGGATTGGGAGACCCTGCCCTACGACGTCTTTTCGCCCCTGCCGGAGCTGATCTCGGAACGGCTGCTGACCCTGCACCGGCTCCCAGGTTTGCGGCGCGGGGTGTTGGTGGCGCCGGTAGCCACCCTGCTGCAGCGGCTGGCGCCCCGGCATTATCTGGATGGCCATTCCCTGGTGCTGGCCCGGGGCGACCGGCTGGACCTGGACCTGACCCGGCTCCGCCTGGACCGGGCAGGCTACCAGTGCGTCTCCCAGGTCATCGCCCATGGGGAATATGCCGTCCGCGGTTCTTTGCTGGACGTCTTTCCCATGGGCAGCCAGGAGCCCTTCCGCATCGACCTGTTCGACGCGGAGGTGGAGAGCATCCGCACCTTTGACCCGGACAGCCAGAGGTCCAGGGACAAGGTCGATGCCATCCGCCTGCTGCCGGCCCGAGAGTTTCCCCTGAGCGAGGAGGCAATCACGGGCTTTCGCCAACGCTATCGAGCCCAATTCGAGGGCAATCCCCAGGCCAGCCTCATCTATCGCGAGGTCTCCGAGGGTCATGCGCCGGGGGGGTTGGAATATTATCTGCCGCTTTTCTTCCCGGAGACGGCGACCCTTTTCGATTATCTCCCGGACCAGGTGTTGCTGATCGAGACCGAGGGCTGCCGCGAGGCGGCGGCGGGATTTCTCGACGCCGTGGAGCGCCGGTACGAGCAGCGCCGCCATGACATCGAACGGCCCCTGCTGCCACCGCGCCGCCTCTTTATGACGGCGGATGAACTGGCCCATCGCCTCAATGGCCTGACGGGGGTGTTCTGCCAATCCGTCGAGATCCCAGAGTGGCGCAAGGGGTTCTCCCGGCTAAGCCACTTTGCGACGGCCACCCTGCCCCCCCTGGCGATTCAGGTCCGCGCCACCGAGCCGGCGGCTCAGCTCAAGGGTTTCCTCGCCGCGCCCCAGCGGCGCACCCTTCTGGTCGCGGAGAGCACCGGGCGGCGGGAGATGCTGGCGGAAAGCCTGAGGGGTCTAGGACTCAGCCCCACCCCGGTCGAGGGTTGGACCGGCTTTCTGCTGGGCAAGGCCAGCCTGGGCTTGACGGTGGCCCCCCTGGAACAGGGGCTCTGGCTGGTGGAGGAAGACCTGGCCCTGGTCACCGAGACCCAGCTCTACGGCGAAAAGGTACGCCAGGAGCGCCGCCAGCGGGCCCGCGCCCGGGATGGCGACGCCGTGGTGCGCAACCTCACCGAACTGCACGAGGGCGCACCAGTCGTTCACGAGGATCATGGCGTGGGCCGCTACCTGGGGTTGCAGACCCTGAACGTGGGCGGCATGACCACGGAATTCCTGACCCTGGAATACGCCCGGGGGGACAAGCTCTATGTCCCCGTCTCTTCCCTGCATCTGATCTCCCGCTATACCGGGGCTTCACCGGAGAATGCCCCCCTGCACCGCCTGGGCGGCGATCAGTGGGACCGGGTCAAGCGTAAGGCCGCCGAGAAGGCCCACGACGTGGCGGCGGAGTTGCTGGACATCTATGCCCGCCGCGCCGCCCGGGTCGGCGTCGCCTTCCCCGCCCCCGGGGAGGACTATGTAGCCTTCGCCGCCGCCTTCGAATTCGAAGAGACCCCGGACCAGGAGCGGGCCATCGCGGCCATCCTCGACGACATGGCCGCGCCCCAGCCCATGGACCGGGTGGTGTGCGGCGATGTCGGCTTCGGCAAGACCGAGGTGGCCATGCGCGCGGCCTTCATGGCGGTGAGCGGCGGCCGCCAGGTGGCGGTGCTGGTGCCCACCACCCTCCTTTCTCAGCAGCATTATCAGAATCTCTCCGACCGCTTCGCCGACTGGCCGGTGAAGGTGGAGAACCTGTCGCGCTTCCGCACCGCCAAGGAATCCAAGGTCGTGCTAGACGGCTTGGCCAACGGCACCGTGGATATCGTCGTCGGCACCCATAAGCTGCTGCAAAAGTCGGTGCGCTTCAAGAATTTGGGCCTGGTCGTGGTCGATGAGGAGCACCGCTTCGGGGTACGTGACAAGGAGGCCTTCAAGGCCCTGCGCGCCGAGGTGGACATACTAACCCTCACCGCCACCCCTATCCCCCGCACCCTCAACATGGCCATGTCTGGGCTGCGGGACCTTTCCATCATCGCCACCCCGCCGGTGGCCCGGCACCCCATCAAAACCTTCGTCACCCCCTGGAACGATGCCCTCATTCAGGAGGCGGTGCTGCGCGAGCTCAAGCGCGGCGGCCAGGTCTATTTCCTCCACAACGAGGTGGAGACTATCGAGAACATGGCCCAGAAGCTGGAGGCCTTGGTACCTGAGGCACGGGTGCGGGTCGCCCACGGTCAGATGCGGGAGCGCGACCTGGAGCGGGTGATGCGCGACTTCTACCACCAGCGCTTCAATCTGCTGGTGTGTACCACCATTATCGAGAGCGGCATCGACATCCCCAGCGCCAATACCATCCTCATGAATCGCGCCGACAAGTTGGGCCTGGCCCAGCTCCATCAGTTGCGCGGCCGGGTCGGGCGCTCCCATCACCGCGCCTATGCCTATCTGATCACCCCCCCGGCGGGGCTCATGACGGCGGACGCCAAGAAGCGCTTGGAGGCCATCGAATCCCTGGAGGAGTTGGGGGCCGGTTTCACCCTGGCCACCCACGATCTGGAGATCCGCGGCGCCGGCGAGTTGCTCGGCGACGAGCAGAGCGGCCAGATCCACGAGATCGGCTTCAGCCTCTATATGGATCTGCTGGAGCGGGCCGTCGATGCCCTCAAGGCCGGCCGGGTGCTGGAACTGGACCGGCCCCTGGATCACGGCGCCGAGATCGACCTGGGCCTGCCCGCCCTCCTGCCCGCCGATTACCTGCCGGACGTCCACGAACGCCTGGTCATGTACAAACGTATCGCCAGCGCCGCCGACGCCGTGGAACTGCGGGAACTCCAGGTCGAGATGATCGATCGTTTCGGCCTCTTGCCAGAGCCGGCGCGCAATCTGTTCGCCATCACCGAGCTCAAACTCACCGTCCAGCCCCTGGGTATCCGCAAGATCGAGGCCGGCCCCGCCGGCGGGCGCATTCTCTTTGGGGACCAGCCCAAGATCGATCCCCTGCGGCTGATTCAGATGATGCAGAGTCGGCCCAAGGAGTTTCGGATGGAGGGCGGGGATAAGCTCAAGTTCTTCATCGATCTGACGGCACCGGACAAACGGGTGGCGCGAGTCGGTGCCCTGATCCGGGATTTAACCGGTTAAGACCGCGCGCGCCGCCGCGCCGCGGGCGGCATTCTGTTAAGATGTCGCCCCAATTTCACCCCCCCAGGAAGTAGCCCATGGCCATCGTCGAACTCACCAAAGACAACTTCGAACAAACCATCAAGGATCACGATTTCATCATCGTGGATTTTTGGGCCCCCTGGTGTGGGCCCTGCCGGTCCTTCGCGCCCATCTACGACAAGGTTTCGGAGGACCACGATGACATCCTCTTTGCCAAGGTCAACACGGAGGAGGAGCGGGAGATTGCCGGTCATTTCCAGATTCGCTCGATTCCGACCCTGATGATCTTCCGCCAACAGATCGTCATCTTCTCTCAAGCGGGTGCCCTGCCAGAGGGCTCATTCCGTCAACTCATCGAGAAAGCCGGGGAACTTGACATGGATGAGGTTCGCAACCAGGTCGAGGCCCAGAAGACCGCCATCGTTTGATGCCCCCGCCCGCCCGCGTGACCGGCAGGGACGACCCACCCAGGGTTGTCCCTGCCCAGGTCTGGCCCACCTGGTGCTGACCCTGGCGACCCCGCTGGGGCACACCACTCGCTATCCTTGGTCTCATTATCTGCTGACGCCGGAAAGACCCAGCGTCGGTGACCTCATGCGCCTCTGTGAAGAAAATTATGCCCGCCTACTGCGCCTGGCACCGGGGCTGGCAAATTGGCGCGGGGAGCTTGAATCCCGAGGCCGGGATGATATGTGGCTGCACCTGGAGGTCATCGAGCAGTCGCCCTATACCAGCCTGCTGCGCCTGACCTATCTCTTTTCCCAGCTTGACGGCCAGGAACATCGCATCCCTCTCGCGGACCCGGATGCCCTGCTGCGGGCCTATCACGACGCCCGCCAGGTCGAGGTGCTGGACCTGCGCCAAACGGCCCTACCCCTCCACAATCATTACCGGTCACCCGCCCTGGAGGCCAAGTGGCGAGCCAATTTTTTCCTTGGAAAATGGCTAAGTTACTGCGTCCGTACCGGACACCTCTTCGCCCTTACCCCCGCGAGTTCCTGAAAGATTTTTTGGGGATATGCTTGAGGCGCGCTGACGTTAGGAATCGGTGCCTAGCTTGCCCGCCCCGCCCTTTCAAATCCCAGAGCCAACGTGGTAACCTAACATTAACAATCTGGCCTTAACTTCTTAATTCTCCCCCCCAGGTGACGGGTTAGTGCACCCTAAAACCATGTCCGTAGCGCTTGAAACAGTAATCCACCAACGAGGTCCCTGATCGTGTACAACAATAAGCAATTCATGGCCAGACTCAATGCCGAGGATGTGACGAACACAAGGCAAGCCGCGGAGGGGGCCGAGGAACGGGTCCGTACGGCTCGCCGTGAGTTCCTCAAGCTGTTCGGCTACGGGGCCGCCGCGCTGAGCATGGGTGGGCTATCCCTCGGCGAGGACGGGGTACCGCAACTGGTCAGCAACGCCTACGCCAAGTCAAATAAGAAGAGCCCCTACGAGAAGGCTTTCGGCTTCGCCCACAACCTGCTCTACATGAACATCGGCACCACCGGAGCCTCGCCCAGGCAGGTGGTCCAGGATTGCAATGACGACTATGTAGATATCGCCAGCAATCCCACGGCCTATTTCTTTGGCCAGCAGGTGATGCGCAATACCATAGCCCCCGGCTTCGGTTGCGACCCCTACGAACTGGTGCTGAGCTTCAATACTACGGATGGGCTTTGGCGCATCGTCATGGGCATCCCCTTCCAGCCCGGCGATGAGGTCATCACGACCAACATGGAGGAGGATGCCGGTATCTCCGCCACTAAGATCCTCCGGGACCGTTTCGGCGTGGTGCTCAAGACCGTCAATCTGCCCACCAACGATGCCTATAGCGACCAGGAGGTCCTGGACCGCTTCGCCGCTGAGTTGACCCCCAACACCAAGGCGATCCTGTTTTCCTCCCCCATCTACCTTACCGGGGCGCGCCTGCCGGCCAAGGAGCTGTGCCTGTGGGCGGCGGCCAACAACGTCATTTCCATCGTCGATGGGGCCCACCTGCCCGGTATGTGCACCCTGGACCTGCACGACATGGGCTGCGACTTTTTTTCGGGTGCGGGCCACAAATGGCAGTGCGGCCCGGGCCAGACTGGCTTCCTGTATATCCGCAATGGCTTCGACCCGAACCCCCAGGTCTTGCTGCGCCCCACTGGCGACATGGCTCCCTTCGGCGTGCCCTCGCCCATGGTGGAAATCGCCGTCCCCGGTTATACCAACACCAACCCCCTGCCGACCTACTACCCGACTAACACCCTGATCTACGGGGCAGCGGGAATCCTGGCCAACGGGGTGCGCAACCCGGTCCACAACATCGCCGCGGTGCTGCAACTGGTGGGCAACGGCAGTCGACCGGCCCAGAAGGCCCTCACACAGTGCTGTACTATGTGGGATGCCTGGGGCCGCCAGGCGATCGAGGACTACATCGTCTCCCTGGCCCAGTACCTGCGCGCCCGCATCGTCGACATCTGGGGACCCCAGTGCCTGTCAATTCCCTATGACGACCCCGCGGAGACCGCCGGACGGACGGGCCTCACCTCCTTTAACCCCTTCTCGCCGGGCTACGACTACAATGCCATCCTGTCTGTGGCTGACTCCAAAGCCCAGAAAAAGGCCTCCGGGGATGCCGTCACAGCGCTCAAGAACAACTACGACATTGTGATCCGCAACAATTCGGTGCCCCACAGCCTGCGGGACCACCCCACCCAGAACGCCGCCTCAGGGACCTTCTCCACCCCGCTGCGCATCTCCACCCACCTGTTCCACTCCCTGGATGATGTGGACCGGGTCATCGACGCCCTGCTCCAGGTCGTGCCGCACCCCTGATGGGCGCTAGGGGAGGCGGGGGGGGATAAGCCGTAACCCTCCGCCCCCCAAACCTGGGTGATTTGCCCCTCTCCCCTACCCCTCGCTCCTCCCGGGCGAGGGGTTTAAGGGACTGGCCCAGGAGCTAGGAGACGGCCCTCCCCCTCCCTAATCACTAGCGCTCACTGGCCATGTAAGGTAAGTGGCGAGCCCGTTTTTTAATAAGAAATTTATTGAGATACTGCGCACTGACGGAACACAGCGTTGCCCCTGCCCATCGGCCAGTTCCCGAAGTATTTTGAGGAAATGCTTGACGGATTTTTGACCCGATAGGTATGCTGTTTTCCTACAAGTTTTCCAAGTAATCATCTTCCAGCGAGAGGTAGCCCCCATGAGACTTTCCACCAAGGGCCGATACGCGGTCACGGCCATGCTCGACCTGGCCCTCAACGAGGGCAAGGGCCCAGTGACCTTGGCCGACATTTCCATCAATCAGGGCATATCCCTGTCTTATCTGGAGCAACTCTTCGCCGCCCTGCGCGGCAAGCAACTTGTCCGGGGCGTACGCGGCCCGGGCGGTGGCTATTATCTGGGCAAGGCCTCGTCCGAAATCTCCATTGCCGACATTATTTGCGCCGTGGACGAATGGGTCGAGTTCACTCGCTGCGGGGGTCGCGAGGATTGCCGTGACGGTGAGCGCTGCCTGACCCATACCCTCTGGGATCACCTGAGCGACGAGATTTACAACTTCCTTAACGGTATCAGTCTCTCCGACCTGGTCGCCCGGGGCCTGGAAAAGCATGCCCAGATGCAGACGGAAGAGAGGCCAACGGCCAAGTCCAAGGCTGTCAAGCGCCGCTGATCCGGGCTCCGCCCCGCCCGTAGCAAGTACCCGGACCGGTTGCCCCGGCCCCCCATTTCCCAACTCGCTCACTCCATTCACGTATGGCAAGCCCCGCCGACGGCCTCACCACTATCCAGGATTTCATCCGCTGGGGCGCGAGCCGATTCACCAAGGCCGGCCTCTTCTTTGGTCATGGTACCGACAACGCCCTGGACGAGGCAGCACATCTCGTGCTTTCCGCCCTGAGCCTGCCTCCCGACCTGGCCGCCAGCTACCGCGACTGCCGGATCACCGACGACGAAAGGGCGGTTATCGTCCATCTCTTCGAGCGGCGCATCCTGGAACGGGTACCGGCGGCCTATCTCACCCACCAGGCCTGGTTCGCCGGACTGGAATTCTATGTCGATGAGAACGTCCTGGTACCACGTTCGCCCCTGGCGGAATTGGTGGAGACCGGCTTTGGGCCTTGGGTGGACCCGGAAACCATAGCCCGGGTGCTCGATCTGTGCACTGGCAGTGGCTGTATCGGCATTGCCGCTGCCGTTTATCTGCCGGACGCCGACATTGACCTCGCCGACATCTCTCCCGCCGCCCTGGCAGTGGCCGCCCGTAACCTGGCGGCCCATGGGTTGGAGGATCGGGTGCGGGTGGTGGAGTCCGACCTCTTCGCAGGCTTGGGCGTTCAGAAGTATGACGTCATAGTCACCAACCCGCCCTATGTCTCCACCGAGGAACTGGCCGCCCTGCCCGCCGAATACCACCGCGAGCCCCGCCTGGGTCTGGCTGGTGGAACGAACGGCCTTGACCTGGTCCTGCGTATCCTCGTCGAGGCCCCGCGCTTTCTGAATCAGGACGGCGTCCTGATTGTCGAGGTAGGCAAATCGGCCGCCACCCTGGAGGCCCTCTTCCCGGAAATCCCCTTTTTGTGGATCGAGTTTGAGCGCGGCGGCGAGGGCGTCTGCCTCCTCGAGCGGGCGCGCCTACTCGAATATCAGCCCCTGTTTGCCCGCGAGATGACAGCACCATGACCCTGAGACGAGCCAAGACCGCTGAAGAATACGTTGAATGGGTACGCCAGGCCGTGTTCGAGGTGGGGGACCTACGCGAATGCCTGGAGTTCGAACTGGAGGACCTCCGGCGCTTCCCGGCCTTCTTGGATCCCTTAGAAGAAGGCATCCTGACCCTCCACAAGTCCATGCTGGAGGGTAACTACCTGTTCGGCCGTGAGGACTTACCCTTTATTGACCTGGCGACGCGCTACGCCGATCAGATACCCTTTCATACCTTGCTCAAACAGATCAATGAAACCCACCGCCGGGGCCTCGACCTGGGTGAGGAGAACTAGCATGGCCGCTGACCAACGCATCGAATTTGATTTGGATCTGATCCGCCGCTACGACCAGAGCGGCCCGCGTTACACCTCTTACCCGACGGCGGTGGAGTTCCATGAAGGCTTTGGCGAGGCCGAGTATCGCGCCGCCTGCGAACGGAGCAACCAGACCCAAAGACCCCTGTCGCTCTATTTCCATATCCCCTTCTGCGATACGGTGTGCTTTTACTGCGCCTGCAACAAGGTGGCAACCAAGGACCGCACCCTGGCCCAGCCCTACCTAAGCCGGGTCTATCGCGAATTGGAGATGCAGAGCGCCCTCTTCGGCCAGGGCCGCCGGGTGGAGCAATTGCATTGGGGAGGTGGTACGCCCACCTTCATCAGCCAGGATCAAATGCGGGAACTGATGGACCAAACCCGGCGCTGGTTCCATCTGGCAGACGACGAGGTGGGCGAGTATTCCATCGAGATCGACCCCCGGGAGGCCACCCCCGAAAGTGTCGCCCTGCTGCGCCAACTCGGCTTCAACCGTATGAGCCTGGGGGTTCAGGACTTTGACCCCTTGGTCCAAAAGGCCGTCAACCGCATCCAGACCGAGGCTGAGACCCTGGCAGTCCTGGAGGCGGCCCGCGCCCAGGGCTTCCGCTCCCTCAGCATCGATCTCATTTACGGCCTGCCCCATCAGACGGTGGCAGGCTTCGAGCGAACCCTGGACCGGGTCCTGGCCTTCGCCCCGGACCGGTTTTCGATCTTCAACTACGCCCATCTGCCCCAACGCTTCAAGCCCCAGCGGCGCATCGACGCCGATCAGTTGCCCACGGCCCCGATCAAACTGGACATACTGCGCGCCACCGGCGACAAGCTGGCGGCGGCCGGCTATGTCTATATCGGCATGGACCACTTTGCCCGTCCGGACGACGAACTGGCCCTGGCCCAGCGCGACGGCACCCTTTATCGCAATTTTCAGGGCTACTCGACTCATGCCGACTGCGACCTCATCGGCATCGGCGTCACCTCCATCGGCAAGATCGACAATACCTATGCCCAAAACCGACGCGAGCTGGACGAGTATTACGCCGCTATCGATGCGGGGCGCCTGCCCATCTTCCGGGGAATCGAGCTGAGCCGGGACGACGAGATCCGTCGCGACACCATCACCCGACTGATTTGCCACTTCGCTCTGAACTACAGGGACGTGGCGGAACACTGGGGCATCGACTTCAGCACCTACTTCGCCGAAGATCTGGCCCGGCTCAAACCCATGCAGGTGGATGGCTTGCTGGAGATGGACGACCGGGGCATCCAGGTCCTGCCCCGCGGCCGACTGCTGATTCGCAACATCTGCATGGCCTTCGACGCCTACCGCAATGGCCCCGAGGCCGTTGCCGGCTTCTCCAAGGTTATCTAGTTCCTACCCCGCTAGCCTGTCTCCTAAAGCCTAACGTTTCCAAAGGGGGAGCAATGGTGATCAACATCCAGGATCAGGGTCTCGTGCGGCGACAGGCTTATCTGGGTGGCGCATGGGTCGATGCCGACTCGGGGCTCACCCTGACGGTGACCGATCCCGCCAGTGGCGAGGTCATCGCCGAAGTTCCCGATATGGGCACGATAGAGACCCGCCGTGCCATCCTGGCGGCAGAGGCAGCCTGGCCGGGCTGGCGCATCCTCACCGCCGCCGAGCGTAGCCAGCGACTGCGCCTCTGGCACGACCTGATGCTGGAAAGTCAGGAGGACCTGGCCCGCATCATGACCGCTGAACAGGGCAAGCCCCTGGCGGAGGCGCGGGGTGAGATTACCTATGCCGCCTCCTTCATCGACTGGTTTGCCGAGGAAGGGCGCCGGGTCTATGGCGACATCATCCCGCCCCACCTGGCCGACAAGCGCATCCTGGTGCTTAAGCAGCCCATCGGCGTCTGCGCCGCCATCACCCCCTGGAATTTCCCAGCCGCTATGCTCACCCGCAAGGCCGCCGCAGCCCTGGCGGCCGGGTGCACCCTAGTGGCCAGGCCCGCCTCCGAGACACCCCTGTCGGCCCTGGCCCTGGCGGTACTGGCGGAACGGGCCGGCATCCCGGCAGGGGTCTTTAACGTCATCACCGGCGACCCGGTCCCGATCGGCCAGGAGCTGACCAGCAATCCCCTGGTGCGCAAGTTGAGCTTCACGGGCTCCACGGCGGTAGGCCGGCTGCTGATGCGCCAGTGTGCCGACACCCTCAAGAAACTCTCCCTGGAACTGGGCGGCAATGCCCCCTTCATCGTCTTCGATGACGCCGACCTGGAGGCAGCGGTGGCGGGCGCCATCCAATCCAAGTACCGCAACACCGGCCAAACCTGCGTCTGTGCCAACCGCTTCCTAGTCCAGGATGGCATCTATGACGCCTTCGCCGCCCGCCTGGCGGAACAGGCCGGCGAACTCAAGGTTGGCCCCGGACTGGAGGCGGGGGTGGTCCAGGGGCCCCTCATTAACGAGGCAGCGGTCGCAAAGGTGGAGGCCCATATCGCCGATGCCCTCGACAAGGGCGCCTGCCTGTTGGCCGGCGGGGCACGTCACGCCCTGGGTGGCACCTTCTTTCAGCCCACGGTGCTCGCAGACGTGGACCCCGGCATGCTCGTGGCCCGGGACGAGACCTTCGGCCCCGTCGCCCCCCTCTTCCGCTTCCAGACCGAGGCGGAGGCCATCAGCCTGGCCAACGCCACCGAATTCGGCCTGGCCGCCTACTTCTTCACCCGCGACCTGTCCCGCGCCTGGCGGGTCTCCGAGGCCCTGGAATATGGCCTGGTCGGCATCAATTCCGGCCTGGTCTCCACCGCCATCGCCCCCTTCGGCGGCGTCAAGCAATCCGGCCTGGGCCGCGAGGGCTCGCGCTATGGCATCGACGAGTATCTGGAGATCAAATACGTCTGCATCGAGGTAGACGCTAGCTGAGGGCCGAGGGGCTTCTCCATTAGCCAGAAACGGCCATGTCTCCCCTGAACTCCCTCATCTTCGGCTTGGGCCTCTTCTTCATTGGCCTGCATCTGGTCGGGGATAATCTCAAGGCCTTGAGTAGTGGCAGCCTGCGCGACGGGATTGCCCGTACTACCCGCCGATCCCTGCCGCGTATCGGTCTCGGCCTGGCGGCGGGGGGACTGATGCAGAGTGCCACCGCCGTCACCTTTATTTGCGTAAGCATGGTCCTCGCCGAATTGCTGACCCTGAACGCCGCCAGCGTAGTCATGATCTGGTCCAACGTCGGCCTCACGGTACTGGCCTTCATCGTCACCTTGGATATCCACCCCGTGGTGGCCTTTGTCGTCGGCGGGGCTGGGATTGTCATGGGAGTGGTGCGTATCCATTCCTGGCAGACCGTCGCCAGCGTCCTCATCGGGATCGGCCTCATCATCCTCGGTCTGCAACAGATGAGTAGCGGGGCGGCACCCCTGAAGGGCGAACCCTGGTTTCAGGAGGCCATCCACCTGGCGGTCTCCTCCGCCCCCCTGGCCCTCATCAGTGGCATCGTCGTGGCGTCGATCCTGCAATCCAATACCGGCGCCACCCTGTTGATCATCACCCTGGCGAATGCCGGAGCCCTGGCCTTCGAGGACGCCGCCTTGATGATCTACGGCACCAACCTTGGCGCCATCACCCTGCGCATCCTGCTCGCCGCTGGCATGCGGGGACAGGCCCTGCGACTGGTGCGGATGGAGGATTTCTTCTGCCTCCTGAGCGGCGCCGTGATGTTCGGGCTCTATTATCTGGAGAAGGCGGGCATGCCCCTGGTCTTCGCTCTGGCCGAGCGAATCTCCGGCGAGATGGATACTCGCCTGGCGATAATCTTCCTGCTCTCCAACTTGATCCCGGCCCTGGCGATGACGCCGTTGATTCCCCTGGTCGCCAAGCTATTGAAAATGCTGTGGCCGGGGGAGCCGCCTATAGCACCCGGGGCACCCAAATTTCTGCAAATTCGGGCCTTGGACGATCCACCCACGGCCTTAGCCCTGATCCGCAAAGAACTGGCGCGGTTATTGGGCATGGTGACCAGGGAGTCGGACGCGCCCCGGGAGGTCTCTGAGGAAGCGGGGCCTCTGGCGAGTTTTGAAAACCTCGCCGACGCCATCGAGAAGTTCGCGGGCCAACTCGCGGCGCGTGCGGGTCTTAGCGAGCCGGATGCCCTGAAGCTCCATACCTTGCGCAGCGCGCTGACCGGCATCCGGCAATTGGAGGAGTCCGTGGGTTCCTTTGTGGCCCGGGCGGAGGTCCAGGGGGCGATGGCCCCGGACCAGCGCGCCGGCCTTGAGAAAACCTTGGGCGACCTGCTGGAGGAGATGGCCATGGCACTGGATGCCGACGATACGGCTGCCATCACCCGCATCCGGGACCGTACCCAGATGCCCGGCGACTTCATGCTGGGCATCCGCAAGCAATTGGGACCACCCCTAGGTGCGACCCTGGACCAGAGTGCCCTCTATGTGGATTTTGAATTCGTCGCCTGGGCGCTTCATCACCTGGCCAAGATCCTGGTCCGGTTCGAGAATCCCGATGCCGGCTGAATTCCGCGCCGGCCTGGCGGCTGGCATCCAGAGAATGAGGGGCAGGGTTGAAGGATTAGTGTTGCCAGGCTTATGACTCATCCAACTTAAGGCTGCGGTCATCATTCAAAATATTACCTTCAACCGGGCCATTGGGTAGCCATTTGCTCAAGACTTCCACCAGAGACTGCCGAGAAACCGGCTTGGTAATGTAGTCACTCATACCCGCCTCCAGGCAACGCTCCCGGTCGCCCTGCATGGCGTGGGCGGTCATGGCAATAATCGGCAGGGTGAAGGATGGTGGAACCTCACCCGCCTCCGCAACCTGAAGATTCAGCCGGCGGCATTGAGCCTGCCACCTGATTAGTTCATCACTTCTGATTTTTCTGGTGGCCTCGAACCCATCCATCACCGGCATCTGGATGTCCATTAGCACAAGGTCATAGGGCAGAAGCTCCAGGGCCTTGAGGGCTTCCACCCCATTGGCCACGGCATCCGCGCGCAGCCCCATTTTCTTCAGCATACCCAGGGCTACCATCTGGTTGATGATGTTGTCCTCGGCCAGCAGAATGCGGGCCTTACGGCCGGCCAACAGCTTAACGGGCTCGGGTGCGGTTTGGTGCGTTTCGCTGGGAGTTGGCGTTGGCTCCACACTCTGGCGATTCCTGAGCGCCAGGGAGAGAACGGCCTTGAGTTCCTGATGCCGAATCGGCTTAATCAAATAGGAGGCAAAACCGATCTCAAGGAAGCGCCGGGCATCGCCCCGGGTTCCCAGGGAGGTCAGCATGACCATCCGGGTTTCGGCCAACCGCTTGTCTGCCTGGATAATCCGGCCCAGGCTTTCGCCGTCCATGCCCGGCATTTGCATGTCGATCACAGCAATCCGGCAGGGGTCCTTCTCGTCCAGCGCCCGATTGAGGGCCTGGAGAGCGCCAGGGCCATCCTGGGCCTCCAAAGGACGCATACCCCAAGAGGCCAGTCGGGTGTTCAGGATTTCGCGGTTTGTGGCGTTATCGTCAACAATCAGCACACGCACGCCGTGTATTTCGGCGGGCGGAATACTTTCCGCACGGGCTCCGGCAGCCTGTTTGCCGAAGTCGGCGGTGAACCAGAATTCCGAGCCTTTGCCCTCTTCGCTGTTGACGCCGGCCTCGCCATTCATCAGCCTGGCCAGTTGCCGGGAGATAGCCAGGCCCAACCCGGTTCCTCCAAACTGACGGGTGGTAGAGGCATCCACCTGGATAAACTTGTCGAAGAGCAGGCTAATCTTGTCCGCGGGGATGCCGATGCCCGTGTCGCGAACCGAGAATCGTAGTAAGACATGGTCTTCATGCTCTTCCATCAGCGAGACGCGGATAGCCACCTCGCCAGCACGGGTGAACTTGACGGCGTTGCCCACCAGATTGGTGAGGATCTGTCTCAGCCGTCCCGGATCGCCCCGCAGCAGGGTAGGCACATCCAGATCAACCGCGCAGAGCATTTCCAGCCCCTTCTCATAAGCCCGCAAGGCCAGTGTGGCGGTAAAATCCTCCATGAGATCTGTCAGATCGAAGTCCAGGATTTCCAGGTCGAGTTTGCCCGCCTCAATCTTCGAGAAGTCGAGGATGGCGTTGATCAGGGAAAGCAGTGATTCACCGCTCGTGCGTACCGTTTCGGCATAGCGCCGCTGCTCATCGTTCAGCTCTGTATCCAGCAGCAATCCGGTCATACCGATGACCCCGTTCATCGGTGTCCGGATCTCATGGCTCATATTGGCCAGGAACTCGCTCTTAGCGGCGCTGGCCAACCTGGCCTGCTCTGCCATCTCGTTGGCCCGGGCGGTGGCCTCGACGAGATCGAGGTTGGTCTCACGCAATGCCATCTCTTGAGCGCGGATGCCCGCATCGGTATGTCGCAGCAGAACATAAATGAAGCCAAGCAACAGCATCAACAGCACCGAGCCACCCGTGCCGCCCAGCAGCAACAGACGCGTAAAGGCGGCCTTTTCCGACGAGATGTCCTGAACGATCAGCAGGTCTCCGACCTCTTTGTCCGAGGCGTCCTGTAGTGGCGTCGCGGAAACCAGCCAATCCCTCCCGTCGAAGGCGATCTCCCGGTCTGTTTCGTCATTGCTGGGATTGTCCTCCGCAAGACGATCCGCCCAGGATACGAAGGCATCGGGCAGGTAGCCCTGGGAGGCGTAGCTGACGGCGCTCAGGGACAACTGGTCCCAGTGGGCCTCCCGCCCGAGCATCCGCATGCCCTCCTCCCAGGTGCGCTGGGCAAGATACTCCTTGCGGATAACCACGGCCAGTTGGGTGCCGGAGTGGGGGGTTATCGCCTGCAGCACGTCCTCGATTTCCTTGCCTAATTCCACATAACCGACCAGGGCTCCGTCGGCGTAGACGGGCTGCACCACCCGCAAGGTGAAGGTGCCCAGGGGCCCCAGCTCGATGCCAGAGGTTAGCTTGCCGGTACGTTCGGCTTCCTGTGCCGTGAAACGCTCTATCCGGTCGCCATGTTTCTCCGGCTTATGGATCCGCAGCAGGCAGATACGATTGGCATCGAAAAAGTAGAAATGGGTAAGATGACTTTCCCGGTTCATCGTCTCGAACACGGGCCGCCAGTCGGCCAGCAGGCGGTCCACGTCACCGTCGCGTAGCGCCTGCTGAACCGAGTTGTTAGCGGCGATAAGCTGGGTGGCCATGGCCAGGCCGAATGCCTGCTGTTTCAGGGTGATGTGCAGATTGTTGGTAACCTCGGCGGCACGGTTTACCATGGCATCGGTCAGTTGGTGCTGATGCTGGCGCCAGAGGAGTGCCCCCGCCCCCACCATCAACACCACGACCATTACCGCCAGGGGTGGCAGAAGTTGCGACAGGACCGGCTTAGGTGAGGCCACAACCCGCCGGGTGACGGCCATGGCGGCAACTACGCCGATGAAAATGATCAGCATCAAGCCCACGGGCAGTGCTATTCTTGCGGCCACCTCCCACTGCCAGTCGCTGGCATCGATGTCCATGCCCAGCACGGCGAGCAATTCGCCACTGCCTCGGTATGCCCCGGCGCAGACAATCAGATCATCCACCCGCTCGACATAGGTGGTCTTGGGCTGGATCTTCTGGGTGGTCGGATTCTCGTATTGGTAATCGACCCAGCCGCTGCCCTTGGACAAGGCAATTTCCTGTATCTCCTTACGAAAATATTTGCCCCCGGACCAGTCCTTCTTGTCAAGCAGGTTCTGACCCACCAATTCCGGTTTCACCGGATGAGCCTGCATGGTCATGCCCAGATCGTAGGCAAAGACATAGAGGCTCTTCTTGCGAAACTCTCCTTGCGGGTCGTTGCACTCCTTTAGAAAACTCTCACGGCCATTCTTTCGGTAAAAGTCCACGGCCTTACGCACCATCGCTCGAGCGTCGTCCGGAGTGACGAGGCCAGAGAGGGCCATCGCGGTATCATTGATCGGGACCAACCCCGAGACCCAGGTGCCCCAACGGTCGGCAACCGGGCCTTCGACGGCCTCGGCCCTAGTCTCGAACACGCCAAGAGTAATGTCCGAAACCTCGTCATAGATCTGTCCTGGTGGGGAATAGCTCTCCGAACCGGACGGTTCGCTGTCCACGTAGAAAAATACTGAGCCATCAGCCTTGCGACCCAAGAGATAAACAAACCGGCATTGCGAACTGGCAGCGCAGATAGCAGCAAGCTGTTCCTTGAGCTGCAGATATTCCGGACGTTCCAGGTCCGCCTTCGTGCCGGTGAGCGCTTGGATTTGCTCAACATTCACCGCCTGCACCGCCATCCGCGTCCGCTGGAGCAAATCCGAGCGCATCTCGCGGTCGGCCTGTACCACCGTCCACCAGGTAAAGAGGGCCCCGATGCAAAAAATAGCCAGCAGTACCACCATCAGGTAATACTTTTTCATACCGTGAAATCGGGGGGGCTGTTGCTCATTCATCTTCGAGGGCTCTGTCCTGGTACTCCGCTTTTCATCGGTCAGCCTAAACCCCTGTAGCCAATTTGCCAGATCTCGACCACCATAAATATCAATCGATTCTGCATGATATCGGCAAAACTACGCACCTGCCAAACGAGGAGCAGGGTGCAGGAGACCTGGACGGATGTTCGCCTTACCCATAACGCAGACTCGTGAGCCCTGAGTACCCGCGCGGCGCCTCCCGCCGCGTGGTAATCCTCGGAGGGGGCCTGTGCCTCAGCCCGCCGGGGCGATCCCCCAAATGGCGCTGGCATAGTCGGTCACCGAGCGGTCGCTGGAGAATCGGCCTATCCGAGCCACGTTGAGGATAGATTTACGCGCCCAGTCCGCCTCGTCGCTAAAGCAGCGCCCGACCGCATCCTGGGCCCGCAAGTAGGCGGGAAAGTCGGCCAGGACCAGATAGGGGTCGTGGGCAAGTAATCCGTCCATGAGCCCGACGAAGCGCCCGGGTTCGTCCGGGGAGACGCCCCCGGCACGGATCAGGTCGATGGCCCGCTTGAGGTCCGGGTCGGCCTGGTAATGGGCCCAGGGGTCGTACCCGCCCGCCTTGAGCCGGGTCGCCTCCGGCTCGGTCAGGCCGAAGACGAACATGTTCTCCCGCCCCACCGCCTCGCAGATCTCGATGTTGGCCCCATCCATGGTACCTATGGTGAGGGCCCCGTTGAGGGTGAATTTCATGTTGCCCGTTCCAGAGGCCTCGGTGCCGGCAGTGGAGATCTGCTCCGAGAGGTCGCTTGCCGGGAAGATGCGCTCGGCGAGGGACACCCCATAGTTGGGCAGAAAGACCAGCTTGAGCAGGCCCTGGGTGGTCGCGTCGCCATTGACGAGGCGGGCAACGTCGTTGGCGAGCTTGACGATCATCTTGGCGGTGGCGTACCCGGGGGCGGCCTTGCCGGCAATGATCACGGTGCGCGGGGTCCAGTCGCCGTTGGGCTGGTCCTTGATACGCAGATAGGTCGCCAGCACCCGCAGCACGTTCATCAATTGGCGCTTGTACTCGTGCATACGTTTGACCTGCACGTCGAACAGGCTCTGGGGGTCCACCTCGACACCGACCAGCTCGGCGATGCGCTGGCCAAGGACCTGGGCGTTGAGGCGCTTGAGGGTCCACCAGGTGCCGCGGAAGCCGGCGTCCTCGGCGAGTGGGGCCAGGTGGGTGAGTTGCTCCAGATCGGTAATCCAGGCCGGACCTATCGCCTCGGTGATGAAGCGGGCCAGCGCCGGGTTGGCCTGGTAGAGCCAACGCCTCTGGGTCACCCCGTTGGTGATGTTGACGATCTTCTCGGGCCACAGGGCGTGGAAATCCGGAAACAGGTCGCGTTTGAGCAGGTCGGTGTGGAGTTGAGCCACGCCGTTGACCGCATGGGTGCCCACCAGGGCCAGATTGGCCATGCGGATGCGCTTGCCGTCGCCCTCCTCGAAAATGGACAGGCGCCGCACCCGCTCCCAGTCCCCGGGCCAGCGGGCCAGGACCTGATCCAGGAAGCGGCGGTTGATCTCGCCGATGATCTCGACGTGGCGCGGCAGCAGGTGCTGAAACAAACCGGCGTCCCAGCGCTCCAGGGCCTCGGGCATGAGGGTATGGTTGGTGTAGGCGCAGGTGCGGGTGGTGATCTCCCAGGCCAGGTCCCAGCCCAGGCCGTGAATGTCCATGAGCAGGCGCATCAACTCGGGGATGGCCACCACCGGGTGGGTGTCGTTGAGATGGACCGCCTCGCGCGCCGGGAGCTGGCGCAGGTCGCCGCAGTCGGCCATGAAGCGGGCCAGGATGCGCTGCAAGGAGGCACTGACGAAGAAGTACTGCTGCTTGAGGCGCAGCTCCTTGCCGGCGGCGGTGTTGTCGTCCGGGTAGAGGACCTTGGAGATGGTCTCGTCCAGGGCCTTTTCCTCCACGGCGCGCAGATAGTCGCCGTGGTTGAAGTAGCTCAGGTTGAAGGAGTCGCTGGCCACCGCCCCCCACAGGACCAGCGGGTTGGCCACGCCATTGCGGAACCCCGGGATGAGCATCTCGTAGGGCAGGGCGGAGACGGTGTCGGCTGGATACCAAACCACCCGCAGGGTACCTGTGGCGTCCTCCTGGTACTCGGTGTGGCCGCCGAAGCCAATGGGGTAGATCTCCTGGGGACGCGGGGTCTCCCAGGGGTTGCCGAGGAACAGCCAGTTGTCCGGGCACTCCACCTGCCAGCCATCGCGGATCTCCTGGCGGAACATACCGTACTCGTAGCGGATGCCGTAGCCACAGGCCGGGAAGCCCCGGGTGGCCAGGGAATCGAGGTAGCAGGCGGCCAGGCGCCCCAGGCCGCCATTGCCCAAACCCGCGTCATGCTCCTGCTCGTACACGTCCTCCAGGACCATCCCCAGGTTGTGAATGGCCTCGCGAGCCTCGTCTTCCAGGTCGAGGTTAAGCACGGCGTTTTGTAGGGCCCGCCCGGCCAGGAACTCCAGGGACAGATAGTTGACCCGTTTGGTGCCCTGGTCACGATAGCGCTGCTCGGTGCTCAGCCAGTCGTCCATCAGGCGCCGACGCACCGCCAGGGCCAGGCTGTGATACTTGTCGTAGGCTTGGGCCCGGTCGGGTTCCCGTCCGAGGGCCAGACGCAGGGAGAGGAGGCACTCCTGGGTCATGGTGAGCCCGAGCGCGGCGGCGTCGGTCTTGGCGGTTGCTTTCTTTGCGGCCATTGTTCTTTTCTCCCCATGCTAAGTCAGACTGACACCGGCCTGATGTGGGACAGGCCGCCCAAACACCCTGCCACGCTCGGGCCCATCAGCCCGCCCGGCCCAGGGGCGTAGCACGGGGGAGTATGTCGCAGCGGTAGGAAAAAGGATACCCAGACGGATTTCCAAGGCCCCTGGGAAGCGAGCAGCGGGTCGAATTGGACCGGGTTGGCCGAGCCATTGTCCAGTTCTGGACGGGGGCATCAGGCCGCTCGAGAGTCCAGGAAGCGCTGTAATTCCGCGTTGGTAGCCGCCAGCAGGCGTTGGAATTCGGGGAAGACCTCCGCCCCCCGGGCCAGGTTGCCCTCCCGTCCGCTCTGCTCAAGCTGGAAGGCAACCTCGTGGAGTGGCTCGTTGCCGATGTTACCCGTAGCGCCTTTAATGGAGTGGGCGTGATAGCGCAAGGCCTCGGCATCGCCGCGTTCCAGGGCACTGGCGATCTCCTGTTGGAGCTTTGCCGCCTCGATCAGATAGACGGCGGCAATCTCAGCAGCCAGTTCGCTGTCGTTGTCCAGGCGTTCGAGCAAATCCTGGATGCAGAAGCCCCGCTCGGGTGATTCGGCAATCTCGGGCAGCTCCGATGCTGCTTTAGCATCCGCCACGGCGGCATTCAGGTGGGCCGCCAGGACCTCCGCCAGCAGCTTGCGTTGCACCGGTTTGGTGAGAAAGTCGTCCATGCCTGCCCCCAGGCAACGTTCCCGGTCGGCCACCGTGGCAAAGGCGGTCATGGCAATGATGGTCTTGTGTTCGCCGGTGCCAGCCTCGTGGAGGCGGTACAGGCGGGTCGCCTCCAGGCCATCCATGTCCGGCATCTGTACGTCCATCAGCACCAGGTCGTAGGGCACGGTGAAGAGGGCGTTGAGGGCCTCCTGGCCGTTACTGACCGCATCGGCACGGTAGCCGAGTTGCCCGAGCATGGCCAGGGCGACCTTCTGATTGGTGATATTGTCCTCGGCCACCAGGATGCGGAAGGGGCGCCCGGAGACGTGTCCACCCGAGACCGCCGGCTTGCCCTGGGCGGGGCTGTGGGTCTGGCGGGAGGGGGTGCGTTCCTCGAAGAGACGCAGCAGGGTGCGCTGCAGGGCAGAGCGCTTGATCGGCTTGGCGAGGAAGGCGGCAAAGCCGGCCTTCTCCAGGGCGGCGGCGTCGCCGACCTGATGGCGCGAGGAGAGCATGACCAGTTTTGGGGAGCCGAATTCACCGTTGGCGAGGATGGTCTTGCCGAGCGTCAGGCCATCGGTGTCCGGCATCATCATGTCGAGGATGACGATCTCCATCGGGTGCCCGTCGTTGAGTGCCTCCTTGAGCCGCAGGATGGCCTGCTCGGCGTTGTCGGCCTGCTGAACGAGGCAGCCAAAGGCGCCCAGATATTCCCGAAAGACGCGCAGATTGGTAGCGTTATCGTCCACCACCAGGACGTGTTTGCCGGCTAGGGTCAGGCTGCCCTGATCGAGGGGTTTGACCGTGGCCTCAACCTGAAAGGGAAGCGAGAACCAGAAGGTGGATCCCTTGCCTGGGCTGGAGTCCAGACCTATGGTCCCGCCCATCATCTCAACAAGCCGTTTGGAGATAGCCAGGCCCAACCCGGTGCCACCGTAGCGTTTGGTGGTAGTGGCGTCCACCTGAGAGAAGGAACGGAACAGGCGGTCGCGATGCGACTCGTGAATGCCAATGCCGGTGTCAATGACCCGGAACATGAGTTGACAGTGTTCGGAATCGTCCCCGGCATCGACGCGCTTGATCTCGATGGCCACCTCGCCACGCTCGGTGAACTTGATGGCGTTACCGGTAAGGTTGACCAGGATTTGGCGCAGCCGCCCGGAGTCGCCACGCAGCCGCACCGGTATGTCCCGCGGCAGCAGGCAGGTGAACTCCAGCCCCTTCTCGTCGGCGCGCTGGGCCAGGATGTCAGCCACATCCTCTACCGTGGTGCGCAGATCGAAACCGGCCACCTCCAGTTCTAACTTGTTAGCCTCGATCTTGGAATAGTCGAGGATGTCATTGATAACCGTGAGCAGGGCGTCGCCGGAACTGCGGATGGTCTCCACATACTCGCGTTGCTCCTCGTCCAGGGACGTATCCAGAAGCAGCCCGGTCATACCAATGACCCCGTTCATGGGGGTGCGGATCTCGTGGCTCATACTGGCCAGAAACTCGCTCTTGGCCTGGCTAGCCGCCTCCGCCGCCTCCTTGGCACGCAGCATGGCCTCGGTGGCGCGTTTACGCTGGCTCACGTCGCGGATGCTGGAGCGCTGCCCCAGACAGGTGCCGTCGAGGTCATAGATGGGCTGCCAGGACAGGGCCGCCCAGAGGACCTGGCCGTGTTTGTGGACCAGACGGAACTCGAGGTCGTGGCCCTGGCTGACGCCACAATTTCCCAGCGCCTGACGCAAGGTGGGACGGTCCTCTGGGTGCACCAGGGGCAAGGGGTAGTCCGGCATGCGCAGGCACTCCTCCACCGTATAGCCGGTGAGGCGCTCCACCGCCGGGTTGACCCACAGCAGGCGACCCTGGGGATCGGTCCAGTTTTCCCAGTCATAGGTGTAGTTGGCAATGGCGCGGAACTCCCGCTCGCCCTTGACCAGGGCCTGCTCGGCACGTAAGCGCTCGGCGATCTCCGCCTCCAGGGCCTGGTTTTTCTCCTGGACCTCGCGCTCGCGCCGCGCCGACTCGCTGAGGTGGGCCTCCAGGGCGGCGGTATGCAGATTGAGTCGGAAGACCATGACCACCCCGGCCAGGATCAGGGCGGCGAGGATGGCCATGCCCAGCATCTGTTGCCAGGGCTGGACCCTACCCTCGACCTGGGACAGGGGGGCAATCTCCACCAGGTGCAGGGGCGTGCCCTCTACTGGCGCTACCGAGGCGAACATGGCAACCGGGCCGTCGGGCCGCTGCGCGGTGTAGCGGAGGACCCCGCGGGTGGGTGAGTCGGGCGGAATGCGCAGGTCGGCCAATAGGGCCTTGGATCCCCCCCCGACCGGTTCCAGGCCCTCGCGGCTAGCCGATACCAGCAGTGACGAAAACGCCTCTTCCTGGTCGTCATTGGCCAGCATGGCGTGGTAGAGGTCCTTGGGGTTGAGCCAGGCCAGGATCTGGCCGGCATATTGCTCCTTCAGGTAGGTGGCGATGGAGACCAGCAGGGCGCGCCCGCCATCCCGGGTCAGGACCTCTCCCTGGCGCAGATTAGGGTCGAGGAAGTCCTTGAACTGAGGTGGGTCCGGATCCTCGCCCTCCGCCGCAGTGTCCGCCACGGTGTTGCCGGCGGCGTCGAGGAGGATGATGCGGCGGTAAATAGGGGTCCCGTCGAGCTGCTTGCGCTCGATCAGGTTCTGAAAGGCGATCTTGACGTAACGCCGGTCCGCCTTTTCGGTGATACCGACACCTTTGGCCTTATTGTCGAAATAGACAAAGAGCGGCGGGGACATGGCGAGGTTTTGCAGGTCATCGCGCCGCTCGGCGAAAAAATACTCGAGGGCGCTGGCACGCCGCTCGGTCTCCTGGTGCACCTTGTCGCGCAACAGGTCCTGCAAGCCGGCGGCGGACTGGAAGTTGCTGTAGAGCAGGAAGGCGACATAGCCCAGCAGGGTCAGCCCCGCCAGGACCGTGACGACAACGTTCTGGTGCGATAGCCTTGCGGTAGAAGGAACGGTCATCGCCTGAGGTGCGACCTCATGGGTGGGATCTGGTCTGCGCGATCCGGCCGGTGCCCACGGGTGTGCCTCGGATGGTCGGGGGGCAACCGGCGGGGATTATTGTTTGGCCGTGAGGAAGTTCGGGAAGTAGTCGGACACGAAGGGGTAGTATTTGTTGACCAGTTCAGCGAAGCTGCCATCGGCACGCATCTCGGCAAGCATCTTGTTGAACTCGGCGCGTAATCGGGGAGAGTCCTTCCGGAAGGCCGGGGCCATGTCCTGCTCCTCGCTGACCGGGCCTATGATTTTCATCTCCCCGGGCCACTTCTGCAGGGCCACCAAGGCATCGGGGACATCGAGCAGGGTCAGCTCGGACTTATTGGCAATCATGGCCGGGGCCAGCTCGTTGAGGCTGCCCTCGAAGAGCGTGATCTTGGCCCCGGTCTTTTCGATATCGTACAGGCTGGGGTCAAGGCAGGTATTGACCTTGCCCATCAGTGACTTGTCCTTCAACACCGACTTGGTGGCGAGGATGTCATCGGCCAGGGACCGGGTGGGGCGGACGGGTGATACCGGGGAGTCGGAGCGCGAGACCAGCCAGACCTGGTTGGGGAAGGTTACCCCCCCAAAGGCCACCGCCTTCTCCCGCCAGGGGATAACGGTCACCCCGTTGGCCAGCACATCCCCCTTGATGGGGACCTCGGCGAGCACCTCAATATCATCGCCGTGAGCCTTGATCTTGTGCCCGGTGAGGTCCCCGAAGGCAACCGGCCAGTCGGTCTTGACATATTCATAGCGAACCCCGATGCGCTTGGCCAAGAGTTGCATCAACTCCACATCCATGCCGTCGCCGGCACCCGTCACGAAGTTGGCATAGGGGATGCCCAGGTGGCGCAGGACGCCGGCGGCCTTGATCTCGTCAAGGTCAATGGCCGCGGCCCGGACTGCGGGTACCATCAGGGTCATGCCTAGGGCGAAAAGGGCGGCGGACGCAAGGCGGCCGCGGGGGGTCTGGGTGTTGGCGGTCATTGCATCCTCCAGGGAAGGGGCTGTGCAAATTGGGGGCTGAAAGGATGATATAGGTAGGAAGTCCCACCATTCAGGCGACGATAGCACCCCAGGAAGACCCCCGCAAGGGCACGGCCCGAGGGCACGGCCCGAGACAATCCTGACTCATCTTTCATGGCCACCGGAACCCTATGGCGCATTCACAAAGACGAGCCGGGATTCCCTGTGGCACTGAGGCCCGCATGTAGGCTGTAACGATTACAGCCACGGGTTTTGGCTTCATACATGGCGGCGATGGTCAAGGCCAGGAGAGTTTTGCAATCCTTGGCATCTTCAGGATAGAAGGCAATACCGATCCTGGTGCCAATCTGGATAGCCTGGTGTCCTTCACCCAGAATGTAGGGTTCACGGATGGCGGCAATGATCTTGTCGGCTATGCGGGTAGCAACAAAACCTCCCATTGGGAATCAAGGACTCGCGGCCAGAAATTGCGCCTTGTACTGGGTGCTGGTAAAGACCTCGAAGCTCGCCCCCTGACGCCAGGCATCCGCCGGGAGTCCGGCCTTGCGGGCCAGGTTGGTGAGTGTCTGATCCCGGTCCCAGCCCTGCTCGGTGGCCACCTCCGGGAGGAAGACCGCAGCGTGTCCATCCTTCGTGAGGGTGATCCCCTGCTCACCGACCTTGAATTCATCCCATGAGGCGATAGGCGTGAGGGGCGAGAGCACGCTCACTTCGACATCGAGCCCCTCAAGCTCCTTAGGTTGGACCGGATTGAACCGGTAGTCGTTCTTGGCGGCGTTAATACCGTTCTCCAGCACCGCCTGGTAGAGCGGCTTGACCCCGCGGATATAGCCGATGCAGCCCCGCAGGTCCCCGTGTCGCTTGAGGGTGACGAAGGCCCCAGCGGGTGACTTGAGCCGCTCGGGCAGGGCGGCAACCTCGGTGCGCAATGCCTGGGCGCGCGCGTCGGAATCGCCCAGCACGGCTGCCTGGATGCCGAGCACGGCGAGCCGATGCAGACGCTGGAGGTCATCCCCACTCAGAGCCGACTCCCCCGCCGTGGAGGCCAGGGGGCTCGCAACCTCGGCCGTGCCCGGTTTGGCGGCTGGTGCCGGTCCGGGATCCGCACCGGGTCCCGCGAGTGGCGCCGGCGCGGTGATCGCCAGCGCCGCATAGCTCACCGAGTTGCTCCAGTCCCCGGTGATGGCCCCGCTGGTGTTGTAGGCGACCCGCTCCACCCGGGCATCGGCGGGCAGCATCTCCAGGAGCAGTGCCAGTGGGCGTACCCCGCACACCGTGATCCCGGTGCGCTCCCGATAGTCCAGGAGTCCCGGGCCATCGTGGGCCTGGATACGTTCGATGGCACCCTCGTCGAGGGTGCGCAGCCGCTCGGGTAACTGGTCATCCTGGGGGAAGGGCTGGTAGTCGAAGCGGGGGCCGTGGTGGGTGAAGTCGCTGGAAACGACCACCAGGGTCTTCTCATCGGCGAGTGGCCGGAGCAGCCCCGCGGCGGTCTGGTAATCCTGCGGCGCGAGCTGGCCTACCAGGACTGGGACCAGCCGCCAGCCGGGCTGCAAGGCGCGCTGGAGCAGGGGCAGCTCGATCTCGATGGCATGCTCCTGAGCCTGGGCTTGGGGCTCGTCCTTGAAGAGGGGTGAGCGCCGCAGACGGCTCACGGCATCGAGGTCTAGCTGGACCTGACCAAGCGGCGTCTCGAAGGCATCGACGGTGGCCACTGAGAGCCCCGCAAAGCCGCTGTGATGGCTGGGGGCCAGGATCAGGACCCGGTCGTAGGCGCGCCCGCGCACCAGGTCGAAGGCTGTGGCCGCGGTAGGGCCGCTGTAGACATAGCCAGCGTGGGGGACTATGAGGGCGCGGATGGTCCCGGCGACGGGTGCCGGCCGGGCCGCATCCAGCATCTCGTCCACCTTGGCGCGCAGCCGATCCGGGTCCCCGGGGTACCAGGCCCCGGCCAAGGCGCTGGGTCGCACGGTCCCGGCAAATGTCTGGCTAATCGAGGACAGACCCAGGGTCCCGACTAATACCAGGAGCAGGAACGGGGTCCAGGGTGCCGGTCTTGGACGAGCGGGCGGCAGCGAGGGGTTGATGTCCGAGTAGGGATTGTCCATGGCCGACCCTAGCCCGCCAGGTCATGGGGGCGGTAAAAGTCCGCCTCGCGGATGGGTCGCTCCCTGGGCGCGGCCTGAGTGAGTAGAGCCCCGGCTGTCGGGGCACCGATGCGCCAATGGGGAACCAAGGTCAGGGAGCCCTGGGCACCCCAGGTGCCCAGGGTCAGAAGCCTGAGCAGCAGGCGACGCTGATGGGATGGGTCCTGGTACAGTCTCTGGGACTTCATTGCCAAACCCCCGGGATGGATTGATTGCAGGTGGGGCAACGGCCGTCAGCCGTCAGCCGGTTTTCCACGACCATGAAGCCAACCCGCCGGATCAGGATCGTGCCGTCCCTGGGGCAACGGGTGGAGTTTCCTGCGTGCCCCAGTACATTGTCAACATAGACGTATTCGAGCCCCGCGTCCTGGGCCTCCCGCTGGGCCCGCTCCAGCGACTCGGTCGGGGTCGGGGGCAGGTTACGCATCCGGTAGAGTGGCTGGAAACGGCTGAAATGCAGCGGCGTCTGGGGTCCGAGCTCGTCGCGCACCCAGCGGGCCATCGAGCGGATCATGGCGAGGTCGTCGTTAAGGGTCGGGATCACCAGGTTGGTGATCTCGATCCAAACACCCTCCTCTCTCAGGATGACCAATGCATCCAGGACCGGCTTTAAGGTGGCCCCATTCACCTGGCGATAGAAGTCATCATCGAATGCCTTGAGGTCCACATGACAGGCGTCCAATACCCGGCACAACCGTCTTAGCGGCTCCGGCTTGATATAGGCGGCGGTGACGCAGGTATTCACAAGTCCGGCGGCGTGGGCCAGTGCCCCGGTGTCGGCGACATATTCGTAGAAGACTACGGGGTCGGAATAGGTAAAGGCGATGCCCAAGCAGCCTTCCTCCTTGGCCACCTGCACCAACTCGGGTGGATCCAGCCTATAGACCTCCTCCATCTCCTCGCCGCCCCGCTGGGAGAGCTGCCAGTTCTGGCAGTTGAGACAGTGCAGATTGCAACCGGCAGTGCCCACCGAAAAGAGTGTCGCCCCGGGGTAGAAGTGATAGAAAGGCTTCTTTTCGATGGGATCAATATGCACCGCTGAGGGCCGGCCGTAGGTGGTGGCCATGAGCTTCCCCTCCAGGTTTACGCGTACCCGGCAGTCGCCAGAGGCACCCTCGGGGATGGTGCAGCCCCGGGGGCAGAGTTCGCAGGTCACGGCGCTCACGGGGCGACCCCCGGGCCGCGGGCCGGGTCCCGCTGGGCGGGGCTGTACCAGTCCGCCTCGTGCCTGCTCAAGGACCCATCGTCGAGTCGCCGTTGCAGTGCCTTGAGGTCGAGGGAACGCCAGCCGGAGCCTGCCCGGTGGGCCAGGCCGAGTCCCTCGTCCAGGCTGATCCCGATCAGGAGCAGGCTGAATGCGACGAGCGCGAGGAAGCGCAATTCGCGGCCGCGCAGGTGTCTGAGGGGGAACGGGAAGGCGATCGGGTGCATAGGTTGATCCTGAGGCCGGGAACGCGGCTGTGAAACCCCTAGCGCATTGCCTGGGATGACGAAATTAGACCTGATCTGGGGCATCCGGGTTCAGTGCTGGGGTAGACCTTGGGCGTGGCCTGACCCGGGTATCGGTCCCGGCGAAGCAACGTCCGCAGCGGATGCAGTCCAGATCATAGTCGTGGCGCACCCCGAGGTCGCAGTGATCGTAACGGCGCCGGGGACCGAGACGATTGGCCAGGGCGAGCTTGTTGCCCAGGGCCAGGAAGGCGCCCATGGGACAGAGATAGCGACACCAGAAGCGCACGTAGACGAGCGAGCCCAGCAGCACAGCCAGGACCAGGACCGCCATGGTCCCGCCCAAATGGGGCCCAAAGACGTGCTGCATGGGGTCGAAGGCGGCCCAGCCGGGGTCCCCAGAAGCCCAGACAGCGATCAGCATGAGCCCGAACAGCAGGTACTTGAGCCAACGCACCCGGAGCTCCAGTCGGCGGTCCGGGTAAGTCCGCAACCCCAGCCGCCGCCCGAGCCGGGAGGCGAGCCCCTGAAGGGCCCCGAATGGACAAAGATAGCCGCACCAGACCGGGCCCAGGAGTACGCCGGACAGGACAATAAACCCGATCAGGAGCCAGCGCTGGGGATTCTCGGCCGGGCTCGCGGCATGACCGAGGCTCAGATTCACCAGATCGATCTCGGTGATGGGAGTATTAAGCCAGACCCCCAGCACCACCACGCTGGCGGCCATGAGTGCCAGCCTGGACCGCTCCCCTCCCCAGAAATAGACCGGCACGAAGGCAATGAGCAGGGCCAGGGTGGCCCAAAATCCCAGGCCCAACCGGACCCGGGGCGACTCAGGCAGGGGCGGGACGGGCTCGCCGAAGGACTCCCGGGTTGCCCGGGCGGCGGCCAGGTCGATGGTCTTCAGTGCCGCCTTGCTGCTCACCGTCGCCCCGGCCAGCGCATCCACCCGGCCCTCGGCGAGCGGCCCGGCCTTGAGGTCGGTCCCAGCGAGGCCCGCAAGCCACGGTTCGAGGCCGAGGATGTAAGCAGGCGTCTCGTCCGATTCCAGATAACGTACCCCCTTCAGCACCCCGTCCCGGCCCACCGCCAGCAGCAGGTTCAGAGGGCCGGCGAAGCCCTTGATCTCGGGCGCGGCCCCCTGGCTTGCCAGTGCCACGGCCTGGGCATTCGCATCGCCGGGGCCGTAGCCCAGATAGTGTGGGAAGGGGGAGGGCCGGAACTCGAAGCGCAGGGGTCCGCCGACTTCCTGCAGCCGGCCCTCCTCGAAGCTCAACTGGGGTCCAGGGGCAGTGCCCGACTCCAGCAGGTGCCAGCCGTAGACCAACAGGACCCCAAAGGTCAGGGCCCAACCGAGCCTGGGCCAGGGGAAGGACGGGATGCCCCGGGCCTTCGGTCGGATCAGGATCCCTGGGGCCAAGCGGGCGAAAAGCAGGGGTGCGAGCCCTAGGGGAGCGAGCAGGGCCAGAACCCGTGCCGTCCCCGAGATCCCCAGGAGCGGTACCATGAGTGCCCCGGTAATCAGCCCCCCCAGAGCCCCGCCCAGGTTGTCCGCTGCCACCGTGGAACCGCCGCTCGCCACCACTTGGGGCAGGTCGCGGTGGGCAATGGCAACGGCCAGTGGCAGGCCCAGCCCGGTGAGGAGTCCCAGGGCTCCGGACAGGGCCAGGAAGCCCGGCTCCTGAAGGGTCGAGGTCTCCCGGCCCAACAGGTCGAGCAGGACGGGCAAAGCCAGCATGGTCCCCGCGGTCAGGACCATAACCAGGGTCAGCCCCAGGACCGCTCGCCGATCGCCGACATGCGCCCCCAGACCGGCCCCCAGGGCCAGTCCGGTCATGAAGAGCCCGTTCAGGAGCGCCACCCGCTCGAACATGAAGCCCACCCGTGCCTGATAGGCGAAGAGGAGCGCGAGTTGGGCGGCCATGGCGACGAGCCCCAGCATAGCCATGGCGAAGACCGACCCCCGCCGTGCCAGTCCCTCCCGATTGAAGCCGCTCATCCCGGCGCGCAGGAGCCAGAGCCCGACCAGGAGCAGGGGCGGTAAGAGGAAGGCCGAGGCGCCCATGAGGCGCAGCCGCTCCATCCAGTCCACCAGCCCCGAGGCGCTGAGCTTGCCCCAGAGGATCATGTTCAGGTAGTAGGTGACCGGGCGCTCGTCGCTATCGAGATCGGACTTGGACTCAGCGAGCCGGGCCCGGACATAGTCGATTTCGTCCTTAGGCAGCAGATTCTGGAAGGCACCCCGGGGCAGGTCGTGGTCAGTCAATGGCTGGGCCCGATAGCGGCGGTCCAGTTCAGCCGGGTCCTCGCTGGGTCCGGGACCCGCGCTGGCACAGAAGACCTGACGCTCCCCCGGGGCGATGGCGATCTGGGGCAGGACCGAGGCGAGGGTCCGGTAGACCGACCCGTTGTAGCTTGCCACCGCGTGTCCCAGGTAGTGCGAGGTGCCGCTGACCTGGGTACAGAGGAGCCCCAACTCGCCGAGAAGGGGCGCGAGCTGCCCGTAAAAGTCGCGGGTGAAGTAGCGGTTGCCGAAGGCGCTGGTGGGTGCCGCGGTCAGAACCAGAACTAGGTCGTACCGGGTCTCGGAGGGGAGTCGGTTGAGGAAGTGCCGGCCGTCCTCGAAGTGCAGAACGAGTCGCGGGTCGGCGAGTGCCGCCTGAGTCTCCCGGGTCAGATAGGGGCGTACCCGCTCGAACCCCTTGGCGTCGTCCTCCACCACCTCAATCAGCTCCACCGGCCAGCGCAGCAGCTCCGCCGGCAGACCCCCGGCCAGCCCCCCGAAGATGAGGATGCGCCGAGCCCCGTTCGACTGGGCCTGGAAATAGGCCGCCTCCAGGCGTACCTCCTCGGGCTGGGGGAAGCTCTCGCGCACCTGGCCATCGGCAACCACCGTGATCTGCCCCGGGCCGGGTCCGTTCTGCCGGGCGAGTTGGGCCACCGCCACATGACCGTAGCGGGTCTCCACCGAATCCAACAGCTCCAACCCAGGTTGTAGGAGTGCGATGCGCATCCGTTCCAGGCTCCGCTCCAGCCCCGGGGTGGCGGGTGAGACGGCCAGCGCGAGTCCGGCAGCGGCCATCAGCGCCGCGCTCCAGGCCCAGGCGCGTGATTTGCCCGCCTGGATACAGACGGGTGACCGGGCCAGAGCCCAGACCACCAGCCCCAGCGCCAGGGCGACCAGCCCCAGGGTCTGGAGCAGCCCCAGGTATTGC
Source organism: Chromatiaceae bacterium (assembly GCA_044228795.1). Taxonomy (GTDB): domain Bacteria; phylum Pseudomonadota; class Gammaproteobacteria; order Chromatiales; family Chromatiaceae; genus M0108. Next base: position 31,941 of record JBGAUE010000011.1, read on the forward strand.
ACCAGGACGAAGGTGAAGAGCACTCCACCGGCCAGAGCGCCGAGGGCATCGGCGGCATAAAGCCGGGAGACCAGGCCGACTTCTGCACCCGGGGTGCGGTCCTCCGCTGCCCGCGCCAGGGCCTGGCAGGCGAGCGGAAAGGCGAGACCCAAGGCGAGGCCGCTGGGGGCCGTCACCAGGAAGTCCGCGAGAAACAGCTCACCCAATGGCACCAGTTCGCTCGCCGAGACCTCCAGCACCGCGCGCACCGAGCGCAGGGCCAGGACCTCCAAACCCAGAAGCAGGGGCAGTGCCAGCAGCAGCGTATTGAAGGCCGGCAATGGCGCCCTGACCCAGTTATGTTCCCGATACCCATAGGTAAGGGCCGAGCCCAGCCCTAGCCAGAAGAGCCAGCTCCCGTAGAAGGCACCGAGGCTCGCCTCGTTGCCGTAGAAGACCACCAGCCCTTCCCGGATCAGCACCGCCTGCACGACCTGGGAATAGGCCCCAAGTACCACAAGCGCCAGGACGATACGCTGGGCCAGGGTGAGAAGGGTGCTAGGCGTTGCAGACACGGGGGCAGCTCGCAGGGGGGCGGGACCGGGGGATAAAGGATAGGAGACCAGAACCCTAATGACCGTTCACGGGGTGCAGCGCCTTATTTGTAGACCCAGGGACTCTGTGGACCCATAGACTCGAACCTGGGTGCATCCGGAGTGGATCAGGGGCCAACGGCGGCGCGGCGACCAGTTCGGCCTGATCAGCCTGGATTCGGGTATCGACAGGTGCCAACGGCCAGGAAAGTCAACCCCTGAAGCCGGATCTGGCCCTGATCTTAGTCGCGCTCAGAAACCCTGGCAAGCACGGGTAGGTGCGTGGTCCGGCCGTCTGGTACGGGGACGGGGATGGAACCTTCGTCACCCAGCTACCATCAGTACCCGGCAGAAAGATGGTCACGGGGACAAGGTCTGCCAGCACGAATTCCGCATAGCGAGCCGCGCCAGGACCCCATTGGACACCGCCCCTAGCCACCTCGACAAAGCGTCCTCCGCTCCTCCTAAATGAAGGACACGTCATGACTGGTCGAACCCAGCGCATCTCGCTGCGGTTGGGATCGATCACCATCAGCAACATGGTCATGAAACGCCCCATATTCTGGCCCAATCTCGCGGATGGGTGGGATGGACGGGTGGGATCGAGCCAGCCTTCTCGGAGCAGGGTCGCGTTGAGCCGGCTGATACGTCCGGGCTCGCTCAACAGGGCGTCCGTCTGGTCAAGGATCTCCTGAGATCTGCGCCAGTTCATCGTAGGCCAGACGCTCCGTCGCCACGCTACTCTGGGTCAGGAAGATGACAATGATGACCGAGGCCGTCAGCCAGGAGCGGTAAGGCCAACAGCAGGGGTACCCTGACCCGCAAGGGTAGCTTCTGTAAGTAGCTGGAGATCATCGCGGGCTCCATGTGGCAGGTCCGGCCCAGGCGCAGGACCCAGAGGAGGCAGGCCCAAGACGGGGGTTCAAGTGGCTAGCAAATTGTAGGCGAAGGGCATTCAACACACCATCCAGTTGACCCTGGATGCCGGAGCTCATCATGATTGCGCATCGGTCGCGCTTGGGGGCTTCTGCTTCGGGTTTTCTCCTATCCAAAGCGAGACGCCGCCAACCCATCTGGCCTCCCCGGCACGCTGACCATCGGACCCCATGGGCATTGCACCCGGCCATGCCGCTCCAAACCAGAAGACCGCACCATGTCGCACAGGCTGATCGTCCTTCCCGATGACACCGTCGAGCCCATCCTTCATGCCATTAACGGCGCCCAGGAGACACTCGACATCCGCATGTTTCTGTTCACTGACACCACCCTGATGGAGGCGGTGATCGCGGCGCACCAGCGCGGTGTCAAGGTACGGGTCATGCTCAACCTGGCGCGTCGCAACGGCGAATCGGAGAATGAGGAGGCCCGTGAGCTGTTCACGAGAGCCGGTATCGAGGTGCGCGACAGCAACCCCGCCTTCGAGCTGACGCATCAAAAGTCGATGGTGGTCGATAACAAGATTGGCTTCATCGAGTCGCTAAACTGGGAGCCTAAGGATCTGACGATCACCCGGGACTATGCGGTGGTGACGACACGTGGCCATGAGATCGCCGAGATGATGGACTGCTTTGATGCCGACTGGGACCATCAGGAGTTCACGCCGCCGGACGTATCTCCGCTGATCTGGTGCCCGAACAACGGCCGCCGGCGGGTCGCCGAGTTTATCGATACAACCAGGCACAGCCTGTGGGTGCAAAACGAGCGCTATCAGGACCCGGTGATTATCGAGCGTCTGGTGCGGGCGGTGCTCCGGGGGGTGAAGGTGCACATCCTGGCCAAACCTCCCCATTCCCTCAAGCCCGATAAACTGATCGAAGGGGTCGGCGGCCTGCGGATCCTGCAGGACGTGGGCGCCAAGGTTCACACCCTTAAGCACCTCAAACTTCACGCCAAGATGTTCCTCGCGGACGGCAAGCGGGCCATTGTCGGCTCGATCAACCTCGCGCCCGGCAGCTTCGACTCGCGACGGGAGTTGGCGATCGAAACCGCCAGCCCGGAGACCGTGGCGCGGCTCGCGAAGACCGCCGCACACGACTGGTCGCTGTCGCACCTGCTGGACCTCAGCGACGCCGCCCTGCTGGCGGACCTGAAGAAGCGCGAAGGGTTGAACCCGGACCAGCTGGTGTTATATGAGGATTGCGAGCATTGGAGCTACCACCACAACGGGCACCAGAGGCATCACCACAACAAGGCCTAAGCCTGTCGTCGGCGGGACTTGTTCCTCTGTTTGAAGTCTTTGGCAAGCCCTCGTCTCCTGTCGATGACCCGCTTTGTTTCGGACCAGCCGCCTTACTCCTTAGCCATTGGTGTTCCGACCTTACATGCACGATGATCAACATCCTAGCCATTCCGGTTGCGTCAAGCCCACCGTCATCCACCCTAACCCATTGAGGAAATTCCATATGTACATCAAGCAACCCGAGTCCCGTAAATCGCCTGTCCCCGCTCTGCTCCCGGGCGTTTGTTCGGTTCTGGCCCTGACCGCCTGCCTGATGGTCGGCAGCGCTCAGGCCACCGATCAGGGCCCACGTGCCCATGCCCAGGGCAAGTACGACACCGTCACCGCCACCTATGTCGTGGTTGAGGGCGATGACCTATTCGCCATCAGCGAGCGCTTGCAGGTCCCGGTCGATGACCTGAAGAATCACAACAAGCTGGCGTCGGACAAGGTCGAGGCCGGCCAAAAGCTGGCGGTTGGAACCGCTGGCGGTAGCGCCGATAAGTCCGCGGCCCACCCCTCTGCGGCTCATCCGTCTGCTGCCCACCAGACTGCGGCCAAGAAGCCGCTGGCTAAGATGACCTGCGAGGACTTCGTCAGTCTGGATGAGACCTTTCAGCCCAAGGCGGTCTACTGGGCCGTCGCCTACAGCAAGAGCGGCCAGCCCGAGGCGGAGGAGGTGGACGTGGTCGGCGTCGAACGGGCCGTTCCCATTGTCGTGCAGGAATGCCAGAAGACCCCCAAGGAATCCTTCTGGCAAAAGGCCAAGGCGGAGTTCAAAAAGCTGGAGCAGAAGTTCTAGATCAACCGCATCCCTTCACTCTCTCCCCCACGGGGAGAGGGCTTGGCAGAGTGATACGGTCACACGGTGCCAATAACCTCCCATAAATGATCGAGAAACACAGGCCATCATCATGTCAAGTTACAGCCATTCCACCCGGGTAGTCATCCCGGACACCATTTTCGGAGCATTGAAAAAGAATTGGGGCTGGCTTCTGGCTCTAGGGATTGTCTCCATCGTCCTCGGCACGATCGGGTTCTATATGACCTTTGCGTTCACCCTGACCAGCGTGCTGTTCTTTGGCGTCCTGCTCCTCGTGGGGGGCCTGTCCCAGCTGGTCCATACCCTCACCTGCAAGGGCTGGAAGTCCGTACTTTGGCATGTTCTGATCGCCTTGCTGTATATCGCTGCCGGTATCGACATCATCATGGACCCGGTTAGAGCCTCCGCCGTGCTGACCCTGGTACTGGCCGGTATTCTGATCGCAGTGGGCCTGTCGCGCATCATCATGGCCTTGCAACTCCGGGTAGCGGTGGCCGGGTGGTACTGGTCGCTTCTCTCAGGCCTGGTCTCCATCCTGCTGGGCGGTATGATCATCGCCCAATGGCCGGAGTCCGGGCTCTGGGTCATAGGCCTATTCGTGGCCATCGAACTGCTCTTCAGCGGTTGGTCGTCGATTTTTGTCGCCCTGGCGGCACGCCAGGCGGCCCTTCAAGAGACGGTAAGGGCGTAGGGCGTAAGAGCGAAGCCTATTGCGCCCTGGGGTCCTCAAGCCTGGGACTGGCGGCGCCCCAAACCCGCGGCGATGAAGGTCAGCACCAAGGGTATTGAGGGAAACCCCTCGGCCTTGGCGCAATTTTTGTTGACTCTACGCCCTGTGGCGCAACCTTGGGGACACTTCATGCCTAGAACGCCGTTACTCATCGCGCTTGCCACTACCAGCCTCCTGCTAGGGGGGCAGGCCCTCGCGGCCGAGGTCATCAAGGGGGAGGTCTTGGGCGGCGGCGCCCCCATCGCTGAGGCTACCGTGACCCTGTGGGCCGCGGGGGATGGGCCACCCAAGGAGTTGGGTCGGACCCGCACCGATGCCGAGGGTCGCTTCGACCTCGGCGTGCATCTCCCCCACGGCGGGGATACCTACCTCTATCTGGTCGCCCAGGGCGGTACGCCCACGGCAAACCCCCACACGAACAGGGCGGGCGAGGACAATCCCGCCATCGCCCTCATGACGGTGCTGGGAAACCAGCCTGAGGCCAAGGTCGTCATCAACGAGATGACCACCATTGCCTCGGTGTGGACCCACAATCAGTTCATCGAGGGCACCGCGATCAAGGGCCAACCGCTGCAACTCAAGATCGCTGCGGGTAACGTGCCTAACTTGGTGGACCTCGCAACGGGCGGGCTAGGCCCAGTGATCCAGGATCCGCTCAACAGTTCGCAGACGGCGACGCTGGCGACCTTCAATACGCTGGCAAATGTGCTAGCGGGTTGCATCACGCGGGTCCACGGCGACGCGTGCAATAGGCTCTTCGCCGTCGCCACGCCTCCGGCCGGCGTTGCGCCCACCGACACGCTGACGGCGGCGCAGAACATCGCGCGCAACCCATCACATCAAGCGCAGAGTCTTTTCACGCTGCTGGATGCCTTCTATCCCGTGCCCACCGGGGAGAACTGGCGCCCGGTGCCCTTCATCCCTTACCTCAGCTTCGCGCCGAGCGCCTGGACCCTGTCCCTGGTCTATGCCGGCGGCGGGTTGAACTCGCTGGGTGGCATCGCCATTGATGGCAAGGGCAACCTGTGGGCGAACGACAACTTTTTGGTGGGTTCGCAATCCACGATCTTCCGAAACTTTGGCGGCGGGATTTCGAAGCTTGCGCCGAATGGCCGGCCTCTTTCACCGATGACGGTCGGGTATCGCGGCGGCGGCATCGATGGCCCCGGCTTCGGTATCGCCATTGCTGCCGATGACAAGGTGTGGGCCACCAGTCTCGCCGGCAAAACAATCTCCGTCTTCGACCGCAACACAGGTAAACCACTTTCACCTGATACCGGTTACAACTTCGGCGGAAAACTGGGCTCCATGCAGGGCATCATCACAACGCCGAATGGCGATGTCTGGGCGCTCGACAATGAAAAAAGCCAGATCGTCTATCTGCCAAAGGGAGACGCCACACAGGGGCGCATCCTAGGCCGCACCCTGAACGACAAACCCCTGGATGGCATACTCCAGGTCAAGGGACCCTTCCACCTCGCCGTGGATCAGCAGGATCGGATCTGGGTCACCAATAGCGGCGCCGACACCGTGACACGCTTCCCGGTGAAAGATCCGGGCGAAGCCGAGCAGATCAAAGTCGGTTTCGCCCCGCGGGCCATCGCCATCGATAGCCTCGGCAACGCCTGGGTCGCCAACACCGTCGGCCATCCCAGCACTCAGGAGATGTTGGCCTTGGTCGAGGAAAAGCTCGAAGCGAAGGTCGAGAACTTCGTTGAAAGCTCGCAATCACCGGCCGAGCGCGCTGCCAGAAGGTGGGTCGACCTGTTTGAACTGTTAGAGGAGTATCCCGGCGGCGACGTTTCCATGGTGCAGCCGGATGGCAAGGCCCTGCCCCCCTTTGATGGCGAGGGGAGCATCAAGGGGCCCTGGGGGATCGCCATCGACGGTGACGATAACGTATGGGTAGCCAATGCGACGGGGCGCTCGGTCACGCACCTCTGTGGCGCGCGCCCCGAAAATTGCCCACCCGAGGCAAAGACCGGCGACCCGATTTCACCGCCTGGCGGCTACATCGGCGGACTGCAAATCGTCACCGAGGTCGCCATTGATCCCGCCGGTAACCTGTGGGTGGCGAACAACTGGGATATGCCCGAACAAGGCTTCAAGGAAGTGCCGGAGCCGGCGCTAGCCACCCGCTTTGGCGGCAACGGCACCGTGGTCTTCTTCGGCCTGGCCAAGCCAGTCCGCACCCCGCTGATCGGCCCGCCGCACACGCCCTAGATGACGGTGAATACTCAGCTCTCGGCCTACTACAATTAGGTCACGCCTGCCGATGGCACCGACTGGGCAAGCTGGTAGCGCTGGTGGCGCTCTGATCCCTGAGTCCTGCAGTAGCGGTAACAAAGCGTAACATTTTGGGTCTTGTTATATTAGAACATACTGATATACTAACTCTCAATCCAACCCCACTCCCCTTTAGGAGAAGAAAATGTTAGGCGTTATCGCTGCTATCGCTCTGGTCATTGGTGGTGTCTCAACCGGCGTCGTGGTCTCTGAAAATGACCAGCCGTCCATCGCCCAGTCCCAGACTTCCGTAGTTACAGCCCAAACGGTTAAGAGCCAGGATCAGTTCTTTGGAAGCTGAAACAACGACTTCCATACCCTGTCAAAAAAGCCCCGCTTCCGGGGCTTTTTTTTGCCCGGATAAGTGTCGCCTCACTCCTCCTGCCTGACCCGCAAAAAACTGGCGAAGCGGGGAATCCCCTTAGCCGTGCGCCCCTGGTATTTGAAGGTCACCAAACTGCCCAGACTGGGCGGATCACGCCGCTGGGCGTCGGTAAAGCCGGAACCCAGGCGAAAGCGGGTACCATCGGCCTCCTCCACCAGAAGGGCACCCAGCATGCCCTGGAAGCGGCCCTTCCCGGGCAGATGCCCCATCACGCGGGCCTCGGCGTCCAGGTAGGGCTTGACCTTCAGCAGGTCATCGGAGCGCCCGGCCCGATAGAGGGAATCCTCGCGATGCAACATCAGTCCCTCGCCTCCGGCGACAATGACCTCGTGCAGGCGTGTCATGAGACGGGCGTGGTCAGGAATTCGGAACTGCTCGATCAGAGCGAGATGGGGGCTGGGGGATGGCGTCAACAAGGCCCGCATAGCCACTAGCCTTTGCCCGAAAGATCCTTCCTCGCTAGGCAGATCGAAGACCATGAAGCGCGCTTCACCCCAGGCGGCGGGGTCCGGCTCCCCCTGTCGCGCCGTCGCCGACATGCGCTCAAAGGTACCGCGCCCCATCCAGAGTTCGCCATCCAGCGGGGTCTTGGGGAATCCCTCCAGAAACCAGGCCGGAACCTGGATCTGCCTGCCGCCCCGGCTGATCAGCCTGGCCCCGTCCCAACGGGCGCGCACCCCATCCAGCTTCTCGCTGACCCAATAGCGGTCGAGAGCGATACCCGGATGGTAGCTATTCGCCAGCAGGAGGGCGGACGAGCCAGCTTCAGTCGGAAGTGGTGGATCCGCGGCCCAGACCAGTGAACCGCCATGAAGGCCCAGCCAACAAAGGGCAATCAGACCCAGAGCCCGCCCAGGACTTGAAGGTGGAGACCGGTGGGAGACACCGGCCACGACATCAATGGCCTTTCGGGGCCACGGCATCCGGCAGGACGATATTGAGTTCCAGAACCTCGCGGGTTTCGTCCTGCTCGTAGTTCACCGAGATGGAGTTCATGTCCACATCCACATACTTACGAATGACCTCCAGCAACTCCCGTTGCAGTTGCGGCAAATAGGAGGGCTGATTGCGCGTGGCGCGATCATGGGCCACCAGGATCTGCAGCCGTTCCTTGGCGATCGAGGCGGTGCCCTTGCGGCGGTGGGAACGGAATAAGTCGAGTAGACCCATGCCTTAACCCCCCAGCATCCGTCTGAAAAAGCCCTTCTTCTTGATTTCCAGGAAGCGGTGCGGCAGATCCTCGCCCAGATAGCGCGCCACGGCGTCGCTATAGGCCTGGCCGGCGTCGCTCTCGTTGTCCAGGATGACGGGGACGCCCGCGTTAGAGGCGGTCAGGACCGCCTTGGATTCCGGGACGACGCCCAGCAGGTCCAAAGATAATATCTCGCGCACGTCACCAACGCTGAGCATCTCCCCCTTGGCGACCCGCTCCGGGGAGTAACGGGTCAGGAGCAGATACTCGCGAATGGGAGGCTCGTTGTTCTCGGCGCGGCGTGACCGGCTGGAAAGGATACCGAGCATGCGATCCGAGTCCCGTACCGAGGAGACCTCGGGGTTGGTAACCACCACGGCATCGTCGGCGTAGTACATGGCCATGTAGGCGCCATGCTCGATCCCCGCCGGGGAGTCGCAGACGATGTAGTCGAAGCTCTTACCCAAGTCTTCCAGTACCTTGCCGACGCCTTCCTTGGTCAGGGCATCCTTGTCACGCGTTTGGGAGGCGGGCAGGATATAGAGGGCATCACACCGCTTGTCACGGATCAGAGCCTGGTTGATATTTGACTCGCCATTGATGACGTTGATGAAGTCATAGACCACCCGCCGCTCGCACCCCATGATGAGATCGAGGTTGCGCAGGCCCACGTCAAAGTCGATGACCACGGTGCGATGCCCGCGCTGAGCCAGGCCCATGGCCAGCGCGGCGCTGGTGGTGGTCTTACCCACGCCACCCTTACCGGATGTAATTACGATAGTTCTCGCCAATGTCTCGCCCTCCCTTAGGCGCGGGGTTATCTCGTATGTGCGGCGGATAGTATTAGTTATTGAATCCGCTTAGATTTTTTCAACGCGCAGCACTTCCTGGTCGAGGAAGATCTGGACGGGAACGCCCTTGACCTCCTCCGGGATATTTTCGCTGATGCGATAATGACCAGCCACGGAGATGAGTTCGGCCTGGAGGTCCTGACAGAAAATGCGCGCGCTGGTGTCACCCTTCATGCCGGCCATGGCTCGGCCACGCAGAGGGCCATAGACGTGGATGTTGCCGTCCGCCATCAGCTCAGCGCCATTGCTCACCGGGGCTATCACCGAAAGATCGCCACCGGGGGCATAGACCCGCTGGCCGGAGCGCACCGGACGCGTGACCAGCCTCTGGCTGGCGGTCGGGGCCGCCTCCTCGGGAGCCGATCGGGTTGCGACTGGGCGGGAGGATGCCGGACTCGCCGGTTCCCGCGGGGGCGGGGTCCGGCGCACGAAGGCATCACCCAGGATCGCCAGTTCCATAGCCTGGGCGGCCTCGTGCTGTTCCTCGGTACCGCCACGGATACCGACCGGGATCATGCCGAAGCCGCGCATCAGGCCGACGAGCAGGGGAAATTCCAGTTCTCCGGAACCCTGAGTCAGTCCAGACAGGTCAATGACCACGGGGGTGTTGCGAAAAAAGTCCGGGGCCTGATCGACCTTGACCCCCAATTGATCTGCCACGGCGTCCATATCAACGCCTAGGAGCCGAATCACGGGAAGGGTGAAGGTGGCGGCCTTGAGTTCGAAGAGCGGGGTTGGGCCTTGCGCCGTTGCTGCTGAATTAAACGCCATCGGGTCGAGGAGTTCCTTGGGCTCTGAAAACAACGCCAAGGCTACCCCAAGGGCAGCCTTGAACAATCATCGCCAATCCTATCCGTTTGGGGCGGAGAGAAAAAGCGGTAAAGGCACCTGGGACCAGCCCAAGGCACCACTCCGGGTTCAACCCGGTGGCCAACGCATGGGCCTTCCGCCCAGCAAATGCACATGCAAATGAAAGACCGTCTGCCCCGCCGCGGCATTGCAATTGATCACGGCCCGATACCCGTCCGTGGCTATGCCTTCCTGTGCCGCAACCTTGCGCGCGGCGAGGAAGAGCTTACCGACGAGTTCCGCATCACCCTCCTCCAAATCGTTGAGGGTCCGAATGGGCTTGCGAGGGATCACCAGGACATGGGTGGGGGCCTGGGGGTTCAGATCCCGAAAGGCCACCACATCCTCATCCTCGTAAAGGATGTCCGCGGGAATCTCGCCGCGGGCGATTTTACCGAAAATGGTGTCCGACATCTCATCTCCCGAACTTGAAAGGCTTCGCATCAAAGCTCCTGGCGCCCGGCAAAGGCATGCGCCAGGGTACCGCCATCCACATATTCCAGCTCACCCCCCAGGGGCACACCATGGGCGATACGGGTGGTGAGCACCTGGTGATCCCCCGCTAGACCCGCAATATATTGGGAGGTGGCGCTGCCCTCCATGGTGGAACTGACGGCCAAAATCAATTCCTGGACCCGACCCTCGGCGAGGCGCGCCTCCAAGATATCCAGGCCCAATTCTCCCGGCCCTATACCATCCAGAGGGGAGAGGCGCCCCCCGAGCACGAAATAGAGGCCTCGGTAGCCCGTCGCCTGTTCTATGGCAACCATGGACGAGGGATGCTCAATAATGCACAAGAGGCTCTGATCCCGGTCTGGGTTGGCGCACAGGCTACACATTGCCTGTTCACTCAGGGTCCGGCAGCGGTCGCAGCGCTGCACCCGCTCCATGGCCTCGGCCATGATCCTGGCCAGATGCCGGCCGCCATCCCTGTCCCTCTCCAGCAAATGGAAGGCCATGCGCTGGGCAGACTTGGGCCCCACGCCGGGCAGACACCGCAAGGCATCAACAAGTTGATTGAGTAGCGAACGATTCGGCATAGTGGCGAGGTCTCAGCCTAAATCCTAGATCCGGTTAGAAGGGCATCTTGAAACCCGGCGGCAAGGGGATGTTGCCCAGACCACTGGTCAGACTCGCCATGCCCTCCTGGGTCAATTCCGCCACCTTTTGCACGGCGCCATTGATGGCTGCCGCGACGAGATCCTCCAACATCTCCTTATCGTCGGACAAGAGGGAGGAATCGATCTCGACCCGCTTGACCTCGTGCCGACCCGTCATGGTGACCTTGACCATACCGCCACCCGACTCGCCGGTAACCTCTTCCCGTGCCAGCCGTTCCTGGGCCTGTTGCAGGTCTTCCTGCATCTTCTGGGCCTGTTTGAGGATATTACCCAATCCACCTTTCACGCTTGATTCACCCCTAGTTATCAGAAAAAATTTATATCGAGGAAATGCGTATCCTTCGGCGATCCCGCTTGGGGCTGAGGCCAGCCGCCCCAGGCTTAACCCGGAGGCCGGACACTGCCAGGCATGAGGCGGGCGCTGAAGGTGTCGCGTAGAGCCACGGCAACCGGGTCAAGGGCCATGGCCTCCTCCGCCGCCCGCTGGCGCTCCCGCCGGGCCCGGGCGCGCCGTTGGGAGGGTGTCTCGCCCTCGGGTTGCGCCACCTGGATTTCTAGACGTAACCCCGCGCCCAAGACCGCCGCCAGGGCCGCGCACAAACGCTGTTCGGTGGTTGCCACCCGCAGCCGCTGGGAGGCCTGGTCCAGAATGAGCCGCAAACGCTGGCCATCCCAGTCCACCAGTTCGCAATTGCGCGCCAATTCGCTCGCCAGGCCACCCAGGTCAAGCCCACCTACCAGGGCGTGCCAATGCTCATTGTCCTCAAGAGGGGGAGCGACACCCCTGGCGGGCTGGAGGGCGGTGGGCGGAGGGGCGATAGCCCGGCCTGGGGTTGAGGCTGGCACGGGCGGGGGGGGAACTGCCAAAGCAGGCGGTTCGCCAGCCACGAACGGAAGCGTCGCCAATTCCGCCTCCCAGTCCGACCAGAGATCCAGCGGCGGCTCCCCTTCTTGGGGGGCCAGATCCGCCACAGGGGGGGACTGGGGGCGGGGCGGGAAGGTTTGAGGCAGAGCCTTGGCCTCTGCGGGTGGCGTGGCTGGGATAGCGGTGCCCAACCCTGCTGAGCTGGCCGGTGTGGGCAAGGAGGTCGATGTGGCCTGGACTGCCAAAGGTTCTTGAGTGACAGCGCCCATACCCATGGTGGTGGCTCTTACTGGCACCTGAGCTGACTCAGATGCCGGTGTCGCGGTTCTTGACCGGGCCGAGCCGGGCTTGTCCATAGCGGTCGCCAAGCGGGCGGCCGCCAGGGCGGCGCTTGCCGGAGACGCGCGACCTTGGACAGGAGAGGCAGGGTGGTGCGAGGTCTCCGGTATAGAGGCGACTCGCGTGGACGGTGTGCTGGCGGTCGCATCCAGACGGATCTCCCCAGGCTGGCTCACGGGTGCCGTACTTTCCGGCGCCACCGATCGCAGTGGCATCGGGACGCCCGGTCGCGTCTCAACGTCGCCCGCAACCGCGCTGACCGAGCCCGTGCTTTCCGCCGGCCGGAAGGCGAGCATCCGCAGCAGCACCATCTCCATGCCAGTGCGCGGGTCCGGGGCCAGAGGGAGATCTGCCTGCCCCAATAGGGCAATCTGGTAGAAGAGTTGGAGGTCTTCGGGAGCCAGGAGCCGCGCCAGGGCCTCCAAGGTCTCTCGTTCCGGGTCGTCGGCAGCCAGGGTCGTCGGGACCTGTTGGAATAAGGCGATACGGTGCAGAAAACCCAGCAGTTCTTGCAAGAGGCCGCCAAAATCCGGCGTCAATTCATGGATGCGCCCCACCTCGTCGAGCAGGCGGGCCCCATCCCGGCTGGCCAGGGCGGAAATCAGATTCAGGCTCATGTCGCGCCCGACGGTACCGAGCATGGTACGAATATCCTCGGCCCCCACCCGGCCGCCGCCAAAGGCAATGGCCTGATCCAGGAGACTCAGACCATCGCGCATGCTGCCGTCCGCCGCCCGCGCCAACAGGACCAGGGCCTGATCCTCGTAAGGCAGACCCTCGACCGTCAGGATGTGGGCAAGCTGGGCGCTGATCTCCTCCGGCACCAGGCGCTTGAGGTTGAACTGAAGGCAGCGCGACAAGACGGTGACCGGCACCTTTTGCGGATCCGTGGTGGCGAGGAGAAATTTGACGTGGGGCGGTGGCTCCTCCAGCGTCTTCAGCAAGGCGTTGAAGCTGCTGGTGGAAAACATGTGGACCTCGTCGATGAGGTACACCTTGAAGCGACCCTTGACCGGGGCGAAGGGCACATTGTCCAGAAGCTCCCGGGTCTGGTCGACCCGGGTGCGAGAGGCCGCGTCCACCTCCAGCAAGTCAACAAAACGCCCCTCATCAATCTCCCGGCAAGAGGGACACTGACAGCAAGGAGTGGAACTGACACCCACCTCACAGTTCAGGGCCTTGGCCAGGATGCGCGCCAGGGTGGTCTTGCCGACACCCCGGGTGCCGGTAAAGAGATAGGCATGATGCAAACGGTCCTGATCCAGGGCATTACCAAGCGCCCTCACCACATGGGCCTGTCCGACCATGTCCGCGAAGGACCGGGGGCGCCACTTGCGGGCCAGAACCTGATAGGACATGCGAGATGGATGAATACTTACAATTGGCGATGATGGAAGCGGGAGTTTAACCCATGCCAGACGGCGGATCACGCCCTAACGCGCATCAGGCCTATGAAAATCTGGAGGAGGGTCGGAGGCCGGCTGAGGGCGGCGGGCCCCGCCAGCCACACCCCGGCACACACATCCACCGCTGCGGCTGCTCCCTTCCAGGCCTGACCGGGTTCACGGTTTAGCGTTGCGAGGGGACCGACGGGTCCGCCATCGAGTTCCAACCTGACCAGAGCCAGGCCGGGCCGACAAACTAACAAAGCCAGGAGAGGAAGACAAGCAACAATTGCAGGTGCGTCAGTCTCCTGCCTCGCCGACTTCGGCAAGGTCATCGCGCTGGCAGACCTGATCCACATCCGGAAAATCGTAAAAGAACCTGGCGCAATGGCAATTCTGCACCATGCTTAATGTAGTGACCTCGATCCGCCAGGGACTCCAGCCGCCATGACACCGCACCTACGCTACCCCGAACCTCCTCCGGATACCCAGGAAAAGCTGAATCAACGGGTCGGGCGCCTGCATCTCTGGCTGCGCCAGGGCATCCAGCGGGATCATGTGGACCAGATCTTCGGCCGGGGGCGTAACTTCTTCCACATCGAGAACTGGTACTCGATTCACTCCCTGATGCGCCTGACCCTGCAACTGGCCGGCCTCTACGCACGGGGGCGGCGCAACGCGGCGGATATCCAGGTCCGGCACAACCCGGTAAGGATCCCAGCCCTGCCCAGGCCCTTTAACGGTTTGCGCTTGCTGCACCTGAGCGATATCCATCTCGATATGGACCCGAACATCTGTCAGGCCCTGATCACCCGCGTGGCAACCACCGCCCATGATCTCTGCGTCATCACCGGGGATTTTCGCGCCCGCACCCATGGTGACTACCTGCCCGCGATTGCCGCCATGGCACGACTGAGGCCTCACCTGAAGGGCCCTGTCTATGGAGTCCTGGGTAACCACGATTTCATCGAAATGGTGCCAGGCCTGGAGGCCCTGGAGGTGCGGGTTCTGCTCAATGAATCCTTGCCCCTGGAGCGGGAGGGGACCTGCCTCTATCTGGCGGGCATCGACGACCCCCATTACTACCAGGCGGATAACCTCGAAAAGGCCGGCGACGGTATCCCCCCCGGGGCCGTAGCCATCCTGCTCAGCCATTCACCGGAGATCTACCGCCACGCCGCCCATGCCGGCTTCAAGCTGATGCTCTGTGGACACACCCACGGGGGCCAGATCTGTCTGCCCGGGGGTATTCCACTGACCTACAACGCCCATTGTCCCCGCCACCTGGGCTTGGGACCCTGGCGCTGGGGTGATATGCAGGGCTACACCTCTGCCGGGGCGGGTTCCTGCGTCGTCCCCGTACGCTTCAACTGCCTGCCAGAAATCACGGTGCATCGGCTGGAGGGCGGTGAGGGGTGATGTCCAAGGCCCCCAGGCCCTACCCGCGCCATCAGTGGGAGCGATGACCAATCCTATCCATCACCGCCATCAGTACGGATGAGATGACAAAGGTCAGATGGAGGATGACGTACCAGAGAATCTTGTCGTTCGGGGTCTGCTGGGCATTCATGAAGATTTGCAGCAGATGGATGGAGGAGATGGCCACGATGGAGGCCGCCACCTTCAGCTTGAGGGCGGTGGCATCCAGCTTGCCCAGCCAGTCGAGTTTTTTGCCCTCATCGGCCAGGTCGATCTGGGAGACGAAGTTCTCGTAACCCGAGAGCATGACCATGACCACCAGGCTGGCGACCAGCACCATATCGATCATGGCCAGCACCGCCAGCACCATGTCCGCCTCCGCCATGGTCCAGACATGGAACAGCACGTGAAAGGCCTCCTGGAAAAACTTGACCCCGACCGCGACCATGGCCAGGGTCAGACCCAGGTAAATGGGGGCGAGGATCCAGCGGCTGGCGAAGAGGGATTTTTCGATCCAGCGTTCAAACATGGGCTTACCTGTTGAGTTAGGGCGAACGTCCAATTGGGCCTTCGATAGAAGTGAGGGGGAGCGCAGGGGCGAGTACCGAAGGCCGTCAAGACCGGCGGGATGGGGCCCAGATCGGCAGCTTGATAGGACTCAGTCAGCGGCCTTCTTCTCCGGCGCCTTCTTGGGAGCCGAGTCGGAGGAGGTCTCGGGTTTGCTCGCCGAGCTCTTGGGCTCGGCACCGCTACTCGACTCCTTGCCACCCGTGTCATGCAGATTCTTCTTACCGCCTTTCTTGAAATCGGTCTCGTACCAGCCCCCACCTTTGAGCCGAAAGCCCGCCGCGGAGATCAGTTTCTTGAGGGCGGGCTGACCGCAGGCGGGACAAGTGACCAGGGGGGCATCACTGAGCTTTTGCAGGGCTTCCATCGCGTGGCCACAGTATTCGCAACGGTATTCGTAGAATGGCATATTAAATCCTCGTACATCGCCAAAGGCTAGGGACGCGCGGATCTTAGGGGTTCTAGCCAGAAATTCAAGCAGTCATCCGGAACCGTCGCTGGCTGGCGCCAGCCGGATGCTTTTCAAAAGTAACCCTCAGCCCCATTCCCGGAGAGGGGCCGCCACCCGAGAAGGCATGCCCCTGCTCATCCTTATCCTCCTCGAAACTATCCTCTTCGAAACACTATCCTCTTCGAAAGTTGGCAACGCCAGATCCCGCGACTATGATCAAAGGGCGTTTGCAGCACTCTAAAACCAGCTTTTTACCTTAAAATTGCATAGGAATTTGCCATGAATATTGTCTTCCTAGCCAGCCTGATCCCAGCCTTGATCCTGCTGGGTCTAGGCGAAACCACGGCTAATGCCCAACCAGCACCCACAAGTGCCGCCGCCCTACCGGACGCATCCCTTAGCGAGCCGATGCCCCTGGATGAGCGCGAACTAGAACAGGCCATTCGCGAGGGTGAGACCACGGCCGCAAACCGGATGGAGTGGGCCATTGCCCCAGCCCCCCGCGCCGACCGCGCCGCTCCGCCAGCCCCCCCCGCTTATGCCCCCGTACCAACCGAGATCTCCCCAGCGGCGGCCTCTGGCGACACCTCCAGTGTGCCTCATATCAGTGGCGGGGTGGGATATGACGAACGCGCCCGGATGGAAGCGGTTAAGTCCCAATACAACCTGCGGCTTCTGTTCGCGATCACCGGCTCGGGCGATTATTTATCCGCGGTCAGGGTGAGGATCCAGGACCCCAGGGGCAGGACCTTGCTTGACACCACGTCCAATGGCCCCTGGTTTTATGCCCAGTTACCCCCGGGCCCCTATGTCCTGACTCTAGATAACCAAGGCCAGATCCAGACGCGTAATATCAGGATCTCGCCCCAAGGGGCGGCGGTCGAGAACATCTACTGGACTGGACCCGTGAGTGCCCTACCCGAGGCGGGAGGCAACGATTGGGCCATACCATCCGCGGCAGTCCCACCCATGCAGCCCCTCATGAGCAGCAGCGGCATCCCCTATCTCAGTGGCGGTAGCGATCCCGACGAGAAGGCCCGCCTGGAGGCCAGCAAGTACCCCTATAACCTGCGCCTCCTTTTCAAGGTCACGGGTTCGGATAACAAGCCTATCTCCATCGGGGTCCGCATCCAGGAAGCCTCCAGCCACAGGCTTCTGCTGGAGGCCGAGGCGACAGGTCCCCTCTTCTTTGCCAAGGTACCCCGAGGAGACTATCTCGTGACCATCCATTACGCCGGCCAGCAACATCAGCGAACCATGTCGGTTCCCGGTTCCGGTGCCGCCACCGCCACCTTCCAATGGAGTCGCTGAGGAACACCCGGGTTTCCCTGTCCCGCTCCGGACCAACCACGACGAGCACTGCCGGTCACCAATGGACCTAGCCAACGGTTACCGGCTTCCGTCTCTTCCGGCCTAGGTCGCGGCGCGGAGGGTCTTGAGGGGCGGGCGGATGAGCAAGGGATAGATCGCCAGGGTTCCCGCCAGGCCGGTTAAGAGTCCGGAGCCCAGGACGCCAATGAGCCAGAGCCAGGGGTTGAAACTGAACTCCAGTCCGAAGAGGTGTTCCGCCAGGAGCCAACCGGTCACTTCGGCGAAAAGGGAGGCCAGAATCCCGGCCAGAATACCGGAGACCGTGAACTCCACGATGAGACTGGTCAGCAGGTCCCGACGGCCGGCGCCTAGGGTGCGCAGGATGCCATGTTCAAGGCGGCGCTCCTCGAGACTGGCCTGGATGCCCGCAAACATGACCAGGAGACCGGCGGCAAGGGTGAAGAGAAAAACATACTCTACCGCCAGCACCCCCCGTTCGATGACCTGGCGTACCTGATTGAGTATGGCATTCACGTCGAGGAGGGTAACACTCGGGAAACGCCGTACCAGGGCCGGGATCAGGGTCTCCTGGTCCTTGGACAGGTGGAAGCTGGTGATAAAGGTGGCGGGTTCGCCCCCCAGCAGGGCGGGCGACGAGACCACGAAGAAGTTGACGTTGAAACTATCCCACTGAACCTTGCGCAAACTGGTGACTGGGGCGCTGACCTCATGCCCGGAGATCAGGAAGGTGATTTCGTCCCCCAGGGTTATGCCGAGGGTCTTGGCAAGCCCCTCCTCCACCGAAAATTGCGGCGGTGCCTCGGCAACCGGCCACCAGTCGCCGGCGACAAGCTGGTTGTCGGATGGCAAGCCGAGGGCCTGGCTCAGGTTGAACTCCCGCGCGGCAAGCTGCTGAGCGCGAGGATTGGCATAGGCGGAGGGCTCAACCGCGCGCCCCTGGATAGCCACCAGCCGGCCCCGGATCATGGGGTAAAGCGCCGCGGGGCCAATGTCCGCCTCGGCCAGAAAGTCCTTCAGGGGCGCTACATCGTCGGGCTGGACGTTGATCAGGAAGTGATTCGGGGCCCCCGCCGGCAACCGCTCCTGCCAGGCCCGTAGCAGATCGACGCGCACAACCGCCAGCAGGAGCAGGGCCAGGATCCCCAGACCCAGGCCGGTGATATGCAGGACGGCCCCGCCGGGGCGACGGGTGAAGCCCGCGAGGCCCAGACGCCAAACCCCCCGGGCGCGCCCGGCAAGTCCCGCTGCAAGCCGCACCAGAACCAAAACACTCAAGGCCAGGCTGGCGACTGCCCCCACCACCCCAGCCAGGAGCAGGCCGGCGAGCCGCAGATCACCCGCCTGCCAGAGGATGAGGAGCGCCATGGCCAGGACAGCGGCCGCCACGGCGAGCATGGCGGAGCCCCGGGGCGGCCCCAGGTCGCGGCGTAAGGCTCGCAGGGGCGAGACCTGAACCAATTGCAGCAGCGGCGGCAGGGCAAAGCCCAGGAGGGCGATAAGTCCCGTGGTGATACCGGTGAGAATAGGGGCCAGGGAGGGCGTGGGGAGATCAGCGGGGAACCAATCGGCGAGCAGGGCCATCAGCCCCAGCTGTCCTAGCCACCCCAAGAGGCAGCCCACCAGGCTGGCCAGGAGCCCGAACAAGACCAGCCGCAGCATAAAGACGCGCCTCAGAAGGTGATGGGGCGCGCCGAGGCAGCGCAGGATGGCCACGGCGTCGATCTGGCGCTCGACAAAACGATGGCTGGCCAGGGCGATGGCGGCCCCGGCGACCAGCAGGGTAACCAGGGTTGCCAGGTGGAGGAAACGCCCGGCGCGCTCCACGGCGGAGGCGAATTCGGGGCGGGCGTCGGCACTATCCACCAGGCGTAATTGGGCCGGAAGGGGCTGAAGCTGCCGTCTAAAGCGCTCCAACGCCTGGGCACCCCCTGCCACCAGCAAACGGTACTCGGCGCGGCTGGCCTCCGAAATGAGGCCCGTGCCTGGCAGGTCGGCGAGGTTCATCATGACCCGGGGGGCCAGGGCGAAGAAGGCCCCGCCACGATCGGGCTCCTCCCCCAGGATAGCGCCCAGGGGCAGGCGCGCGGCTCCTATCCCGACCTCCGCGCCCAACTCGGCCTCCAGGAGCAGCAAGAGCCGGGATTCGACCCAGACCTGACCCGGGGGCGGTCCCGTCGCCGCGTCCCGGTCGGGGGCGTCGAAGCCATCGCGCAACTTGAGCCGCCCACGCAAGGGGTAGGCAGCGTCCACGGCCTTGACCTCCACAAGTTGCGGCCCCTGCTCGCCCATGACGATGCTGCGAAAGGCGACAACCTGGGCCGTGGTGAGACCGAGAGCCCCCGCCTGCTGGCGATAGGTGGCCGGCAGGGGGGTAGATGACTCCAGGCGGAGATCGGCGGCGATCAGGTCGCCGCCCTGGCGGGTCATGGCCTGCTCGACCCGGTCCGTAAAGAAACCCACGGCGGTGATGGCGGCAACCGTGAGGATGAGGGCGGCGGCGAGCAGATGCAGTTCGCCGCTGCGCCCATCCTGGCGGAGCAGCCGCAGGGCAATGCGCCAGGTCATCATGGGCCCGGCTCCAAATGGCCGGCCGTCATGCGCATCCGGCGGTCGCAGAGCGCGGCGAGCCGGGGGTCGTGAGTGACCAAGACCAGGGCGGCGCCGGCCTGGCGGCGTAGGTCAAGCAGCAGGTCGATAATCTGGTCGCCCGTGACCGGATCCAGGTTGCCGGTGGGTTCATCGGCAAAGAGCACCTGAGGACGGGGGGCATAGGCACGGGCGATAGCGACGCGCTGTTGTTCCCCCCCCGAGAGTTGCCGGGGGTAATGGTGCGCGCGGGGGGTAAGTCCGACGCGTTCCAGGGCCTCGTCAGCACGGCGAGGGGCATCCGTTGCCCCATTCAACTCCAGGGGTAGCAGGACGTTTTCGCGGGCCGTGAGGGTCGGCAGGAGCTGGAAGTTCTGGAAAACGAAACCGACCCGGCCACTCCGCAGGGCGGCACGACCATCCTCGTCGAGGCTGTCCAGAGACTGACCACAGAGCCAGACGGACCCGGCAGAGGCGTTATCGAGACCGGCCAGGAGCCCCAGCAGGGTAGACTTGCCGGACCCCGAGGCACCGAGGATAGCCACCGCCTCACCGGCCTGGATGTCCAAATCGAGCCGCTCCAGGATGGTCAAGGCGCCGGCCGGGCCTGTAACATGCTTGGCCAATCCAACCGCCCTGGAGACGGCCATGGCCGCGGGGACTGACATGATCGCTTTACTCCTACTGATGGGTTTATGGTTGCCAGCCCTGGCGCTGAGCGAGGAGCCGGCGCCCGCGCCCTCAGCCCCGGTCATCCTGGTGCTGGGCGATAGTCTCAGCGCGGGCTATGGTCTGGACCCGCGACAAGGCTGGGTGTGGCTCCTGGAGGAGCGCCTCCGGGAGCGGGGCCTGTCCCACCGCGTCGTCAACGCCAGCATCTCCGGAGAGACCACCGCCGGGGGCAGGACACGACTCCCCGCCCTACTGATCCAGCACCAACCTAGGCTATTGGTGATTGAACTGGGGGCCAATGACGGACTTCGCGGACTGGGGTTTGGAGTTATCCAGGATAATCTGACGGCACTCATCCGGAGTGGGCGCAAAAGTGGCG
This sequence comes from Chromatiaceae bacterium, assembly GCA_044228795.1. Lineage (GTDB taxonomy): Bacteria > Pseudomonadota > Gammaproteobacteria > Chromatiales > Chromatiaceae > M0108. The sequence continues at coordinate 52,963 of JBGAUE010000011.1, forward strand.
CCAAGGTCCTGCTGAGCGCCATTCGCCTGCCACCCAATTACGGTGCGGCCTACAACGACGTCTTTCAAGCCATGTTTCAGGAGGTTGCCAAGTTAGAGGGAGTACCCCTGGTCCCGGATTTCCTGGCAGGCGTCGCCGAGGATCGCAGCCTCATGCAGGCCGACGGCCTGCATCCCACTGCCCAGGCCCAACCCCGGATCCTCGCCAACGTCTGGCCCCTGCTGGAACCCCTCCTGGTAGCGAGCCAGGGTGACACAGAACCCGACAAGGGCCAGTGATTCAGAATGCGCGGCTGGCAATCGTCCGAGGAGGCCCTAGCCCGAATCATTCATAACCGAAGATTTCCGCTAGGATAGACCTGACGCTTCAGTCAGCGCTTCCCCAGATCTATTGCACCAAGGACAGCCCTGATGGATAAACCTTGCACGCCCGCACCCACCGCCTCGGCCCAGGGCACCCTGGGCACCTTCGCCGGGGTCTTCACCCCGAGCATCCTGACCATCCTGGGTATCATCCTGTTTCTGCGCCTGGGGTACGTAGTCGGCGCGGGGGGGTTGGGCCGGGCGCTGGCGATCCTGGCACTGGCGAATGGGATCTCAGTGTTGACCAGCCTGTCGCTGTCGGCGGTGGCCACTAATCTGCGCGTCAAGCGCGGTGGTGACTACTACCTCATCTCGCGCACCCTGGGGCACGAGTTCGGCGGAGCCATCGGCCTGGTGCTGTTCCTGGCACAGTCCATCTCCATCGGCTTTTACTGCATCGGTTTCGCCGAGGTCCTGACCGGCATGCTCCCGGCGCCAGCCGACGCCCACCCGCACCTGATCGCGGCCGGCGCGGCAGGCCTGCTTTTCATATTGGCCTGGCTGGGTGCTGATTGGGCAACGCGCTTTCAATATGTGGTCATGGGCATCCTGGTCACCGCCCTGGCCTCGTTCTTCGCCGGAGGTCTGGCACAGTGGGACGGGGCACTACTCGCCCAGAACTGGTCGGCGCCGGCCCCTGCGATCGGGTTCTGGGTGTTATTTGCCCTGTTCTTCCCGGCGGTGACCGGCTTCACCCAGGGCGTGAGCATGTCCGGAGACCTCAAAGACCCGGGACGCAGCCTGCCCCAAGGCACCCTGCTGGCGGTGAGCCTATCGATCGCGATCTATCTGCTCGCTGCGGTCGTCTTTGCCGGCACCCTGCCCCACGATGAACTGGTCAGCGACTACGCGGCCATGGATCGGGTAGCGCTGATCCCACCTCTGATCGTGGCCGGGGTCTTCGCCGCCACCTTGTCGTCGGCCATGGCCTCCTTCATGGGCGCCCCCCGCATTCTGCAATCCCTCGCCGCGGACCGCCTGTTCCGCATCTTGTTACCCTTCGCCAAGGGTGCCGGCCCCCGGCACAACCCGCGGCGGGGCGTGTTGCTAGCGGGGGCCATCGCCTTGGCCACCATCAGCCTGGGTCAGCTCGATCTGATCGCGCCGGTCGTGTCCATGTTCTTCCTGATCTCCTACGGGCTGATCAACTACGCCACCTTCTTCGAGGCCAGCGCTGCCAGCCCGTCGTTCCGTCCGCGGTTTCGCTTCTTCCACCGCCACCTGAGTCTGTTGGGTGCCCTAGGCTGCCTGGGTGCCATGCTCGCCATTGACCTGGCGGCGGGCCTGGTCGCGGTAGCGCTGCTGTTCGCCATTTACGAATACCTGCGCCGCACCGCCCCCCAGTCCCGCTGGGCGGATGGCCGGCGCTCGTACCATACCCAGCGGGTGCGCGCCCATCTGGTTGCAGCGGCGGGGGAGACCGAGCACCCCCGGGATTGGCGGCCTAACATGCTGCTGTTCTCCGACGACGCGCAGCGCCGTGCCCAGTTGTTGAGTTTCGCCTCCTGGCTGGAGGGGGACAGCGGCTTCGCCACTCTGGTCAAGATCCTGGTGGGTCGGGATGCCGGCATGCTCAAACGCAAGCGGGAGACCGAAGCGGCACTGGAAGAGGACATCCGTCAGGCCGAGGTGCAGGCATTTCCACTCGCACTGGTGGCGCCCGACCTCCAGGTTGGCGTCCAGACCTTGGTGCAAGGCTTCGGCATCGGGCCCTTGCGCGCGAATATCATCCTGGTCAACTGGCTCGAGCGCGTCCAGGGGGCTGCCGGAACCGATCGAGAGCTGATGCTCGGCAGGCACCTGCGCACCGCCTTCCGCCTCGGTTGCAACCTGGTGGTGCTCGACGGCGAGGACCCGGAATGGGCGGCTCTGCGCGCGGCCTCACCCGCCACGCGGCGCATCGACGTCTGGTGGCGGGGCGATGCCAGTAGCCGCCTCATGCTGCTGCTTGCACACCTGATGACCCGCACCGGGGACTGGGAAGGGGCCCGCATTCGCCTGCTCGGCATCTGCTGTACCGATGCATCCACCGAGACCGCCGCAAGCTTGCGCAGCACCCTGGAGGAGGTACGTATTCAGGCCGAGGCGGTACTCGTGGAGTCGGCAGACGCCCAGGCGGTCACGCACTACTCGGCCGATGCGTCATTGGTGTTCCTGCCTTTGCGCCTGCGCGGCCACCAGCCCCTGGGACCCTTCGACGGCCCGCTGGAGGCCCTGCTCGCACCCCTGCCCGTGACCGCCCTGATGCTCGCGGCCGAGGACATGGCACTCGACGCCGAGCCGGAAGAGGGTGCGGCGGCCGAGACGGCCCAGGTCCTGGACGCCCTCAATGACGCTGAACGGCTCGCCGAGCTGACCGCTCAGGACGCCCGCAAGGCCGAGGCGGCGGCGCAGAAAGGGCGCGCCCTGCTGGAGGCCAAGACCGCAGACGCCACAGAGCCTGACACCCTGGCGCGGTTGACCGAGCAATTGCAGCACTTGGAGACACGGGAGGAAAAGGCTCGGCGCCGCGCCGCCCGCTTCGCCGCGAAGGCCAAGGCCGCCAAGGACGAGGCTCTGGCCCAGGGTCTCCTGCCCGCCCAGCAGGAGGGCGACACTGGCGATCGTCGGCAATAAGAAGATGTCGCAGCCAGCGACGTCGCAGACTTTTCGGTCGACGCGACCCTGCGCCCTCTGTTCATCCGGCTGGGCTGACCCACGGCTGCTTGCACTCCAAACAGTCGACCCCGGAGAGCCGGATCTTATGAGCCGCAGGAAGCCAGTTTTCCCTGGCTGACCCAGGGCTTTCGAACAGACTGGCCAGGAGGCATCGCAAGACCCGATTAGGCAAAAGCCGCCTGAAAAGCCGGGTTGGAGGCCTCGTCCAGCAGTACGGTGACTACCTGATCCCGACAGACACGGGCGATCGGCAATTCCTCGCCCGCACGCCAGCCTCTCAATGCCTCACGCTTACTGATACCCGTGGCCAATACCAACAATTGCCGGGTATTCTGGAGTGCCTTGAGGCCCAGACTCACCCGATCGGGAGGCGGTTTAGGGGCATCGTGAACCGGGACCGTCCAGGCCTCGGGGTCCAGTGGACGTCCCGGGAATAAACTAGCGGTATGCCCATCCTCCCCAACCCCGAGGAGCACCAGGTCGAAGGGGACCGCCGCCGCTATGATGCGGCCATAGGATGCCGCCGCCACCTCGGCCCCCTGCTCCGCGGCAATGAGATGAACCCTGTCAGCGGCAAAGGGCAGCTGGGACAGCAGCACCCGTTCGACCATCTGACTGTTGCGCTCGGCATGGTTCGTCGGCAGGCAACGCTCATCGCCACAGAATAATTCCCATTTATCCCAATCACTTGTCTCTTTTGCCAACCGGCGGTAAGCCGCCTCGGGCGTCCGCCCCCCCGCCAGCACCAGGCGAAACCGCCCCCGCTGCGCGATGGCCTCGGCGGCCGCCTCGACCATCAGCCGCGCGGCGGCCAGTGCCACCCGATCGGCATCCGGCAGGACTCGCCAGACTGACGTTCCGGCGCTCAAACCGGCGAGGGTCATGCTTATGCCAGGGGTTGCCACCTTCATGTCATCTCGTTAGGGTCCAGGGATTGACGCCAATGGTGTTCTTCGCGGTCGAACAGGCGCCTGGCGTCCTTGGGGCCCCAACTGCCCGCCGGGTAGGTGGGAATGAAGTCGCGCTCCATGGCCCAGACGTCCAGTACCGGCTCCACCACCCGCCAGGCATATTCGACCTCGTCATAGCGCAGGAACAGGGAGCGGTCGCCCTGAATGACATCCAGCAGCAAGCCCTCGTAGGCGTCGGTCGCCTGCGAGGGGTCGCCACGAAAATGGGCGTCCAGGCTGATCTGCTGGGTGCGCATCTCCAGCCCCGGTTGCTTGGCGGTAAGCTGCACCCGCAGGCACTCCTCCGGCTGAATGCCGAGCAGGATCCAGTTGGGGTTCATGCACTCGACCGAGGTTCCCCGAAAGAGCTGCAGCGGCGGATGACGGAAACAGATCGACACCAGAGAGCGCGCCTCGGCCATGCGCTTCCCGGTGCGCAGGTAAAAGGGCACGCCGCGCCAACGCCAATTGTCCACATAGAGTTTCAAGGCCGCGTAGGTCTCGGTGACACTGCGGGGATCGACCCGGTCCTCCTGGACATAGGCCGGCACCGGCTTGCCAGCGATCTCACCGGCGGCATATTGGGCACGAAAAGCTTGGGCGTGGACGGCGGACTTGACCAGGGGCCGCACCGATTTAAGGACCTTGACCTTTTCATCGCGCAGGGCCTCGGCCTCCATGGACACCGGCGGCTCCATGGCCACCAGGGTGAGAAGCTGTAGCAGGTGGCTCTGGATCATGTCGCGCAGGGCGCCGGTGCTATCGTAAAAGCCAGCGCGGGAGCCTACCCCCAGGGTCTCGGAATGGGTGATCTGGACGTGATCGATGTGATGACGGTTCCACACCGGCTCCATCATGAGATTGGCGAAGCGGAACACCAGCACGTTTTGCACCGTCGCCTTGCCCAGGTAATGGTCGATGCGGTAGATCTGGTACTCCTGGAGGTAGCGACCCAAACGCCGCTGCAAGTCGGCGGCGCTGGACAGGTCATGGCCAAAGGGCTTTTCGATGACGACCCGGCGCCAGCCGCGCTCCTCGTTCAGCAGGCCCGCCTCGCCCAGGTCGCTGATCACCCCACCATACTGGTCCGGACCAATCGACATATAAAAGGCTACCTTGCTCGTGCCCACCTCCGTGAGCCGCTCCCCAAGCCTTTGATAGAGCGCCGGGTCCTCGAGATCGCCACGAAGGTATTCAAGGCGCCGCGCAAACTGGCCGAACAGGTTCTCGTCGATGCCGCCCCGTGCCTTGGCGACGATCGCCTCGCGTACCAGGGCCAGCCAGGCCTCGGGGGTGAGGGGCCGCCGTCCGGAACAGATGATGCGCAGGCCTGGGCCCAGGCGGCCAGCCTGATCGAGGTGATAGAGAGCTGGGAGCAGCTTGGTCGTCGCCAGATTGCCGGTGGCCCCGAAGATCACATAGGCGCAGACGTCACTCATCGACCCGGCGCTCCTCTAGATCACCCGTCCAGTCAGTATGAAAGCGCCCCTCGCCGGGGACATCGAGGTGACTGTAGGTGTGGGCCCCGAAGTAATCTCGTTGGGCCTGGAGGAGATTGGCCGGGAGGATTGCACTACGATAGCCATCGAAGAAGGTCAGGGCGGCGGCGAAACCAGGCAGTGGGATGCCGATTTGAATACCCAGAGTCACCGCCCGGCGCCACCCGGTCTCGGCCCGACGGATGGCGGCGGCGAAGAAATCGTCGAACAGTAGGTTTTCCAAGTCCGGGACCTGGTCGAAGGCGCGTTTGATATCGCCGAGAAAGCGGCTACGGATAATGCAACCACCTCGCCAGAGCAGGGCAATGTCGCCATAGGCAAGCTTCCAGCCGAAGCGTGCGCTGGCCGCCCGCAGCAACATGAAACCCTGAGCGTAGGACACCAGTTTGGCGGCGTAGAGGGCATCATGGATGAACTCAACCCAGGGCTGAGAGAGATCCCCATCCCAGGCCTTGGCCGCGACCGGGAAGACCCGCGCCGCGCGCGCACGTTCCCCCTTCAGGGCCGAGAGCAATCGCGCATTGACCGCCTCGCCAATGAGGGTGAGGGGGATACCCTGCTCCAGAGCGTCCATGGCGGTCCACTGGCCCGTGCCCTTTTGGCCCGCGCTATCCAGGATACGATCCACCCGGGGCGTACCATCCAGATCGCGAACGGCAAGGATGGCGGCGGTGATCTCGATCAGGTAGGACTCCAGCAGGCCCTGGTTCCAATGCGCGAACACCTCGGCGACGTGATCCGCACTCAGATTCAGGCCATGGCGCAGGAGCTGATAGGCCTCGGCGATGAGTTGCATATCGCCGTATTCGATGCCGTTGTGGACCATCTTGACGTAATGCCCGGCACCGCCCTCCCCCACCCACTGGCAACAAGGCTCGCCTTCGGCCACCGCCGCGATGGACTGGAACATCTCACGAACCACCGGCCAGGCCTCTGGATCGCCCCCGGGCATGAGGGAAGGCCCGTGGCGCGCCCCCTCCTCCCCGCCCGATACGCCCATGCCGAGAAAGCGCAAGCCGCTTGCGGATAGCCGGGCGTAACGGCGCGCCGTATCCGGGTAGTGGGAATTGCCCCCATCGATGATGACGTCACCGGGAGCCAGGAGCGGGACCAACTGTTCGATAACCGCGTCAACCCCCGGACCCGCGCGCACCATCAAGAGTACCACCCGTGGCGAGCGCAGAGCTCCAACCAAGTCCTCCAGGGAAGCGCAACCCAGGATATCGCGCCCGGCTGCCTCCCCCACCAGAAACTCCTGGGTCCGCTCCCAGGTGCGGTTGTAAACAGCCACCTTATGGCCGTGGTCGCTGAAATTAAGGACCAGATTACGGCCCATGACCGCGAGGCCGATCACGCCTAAGTGGGCCTTACCCATAGATTCCTCCTGTTGTTTCAGCTGGTGATGGCAACTGGGGCCGACGGCGCCTTACCGAAGGCCGCGATGGCGCTGCGTAACTCGGGATTTGCTTCCGCGTGTCGCTCGATGGGGATACCGAGCCGACACGCATCCCAGGCCTGGCAAACACTGGTAGCACCGGCTTCAGGCCCCATGGGATGCCCAAAAACACCCCGGCCTGGCACGAACCCAAAATCCACGGACCCGACCTTGCGATAGACACTAACCAGTGTGCCCGCCCAATCGCTCCCCCCGGGCATGGGCAGAGAGCGCTTGATGGGTCCCATCTCGTCCAGACAGGCGGCGATATTCTCGATGACCTCGGCCTCGGGCGTCATCATGCGGGTGCCGAAGCCGGGCATAATGATGGCATCGCAACCCGCCAGCCGTTGCAGCTTGGTAATCACCCGTGAATGCACTCCATAGTGAGGCAGGCGACTGCAGGCGGCCGTGAATGCGAAATGCGCGATCAGAGGCACCCTGGCATGCCTTCTCAGCATGCGCACCGCGCTTAAACCCAGCGGCATGGCATTCACGAGTACGGCATTGGCGCCGTTATTTACGGCGATATCGTGCAGATCACATAAACGATCCACCTCGTCGGTGATATTAGCCAGATACATCTTGGGTCGCCCAGTGGCTTCCTCCGCCTGCCGCCGCGCCGCTCCCAGCAGTGCAGAACGCCTCTCCAGACTGCACCATGCCATGTCGGCCAGCATCTCATCGTCCTTGGCAACGTCAAGGCCGCCCACCCAGCCCCGATACCCGGCTTCGCAAAAGGCCTCCGGCGGCAGACCGAGATTCGGTTTGATCACGCCAAAGAAGATCGGCCGATCGAATACCTGCAAGCGTTCCCGAATCCCTTGGATGCCGAATTGCGGACCTTGAAACTGGGCGAGAAAGGAGTGAGGAAATTCAATATTCAGCAACTTGACAATCGGTATGCCCGGCGAGAAATAGGTGCCCTCGCCGCACACGGCACTGAGAAGGTTAGGAATCCGAGGCCCGAAATTGTCATGAGGATGGGCAATCCGCAGCCGACAGGCGTGGATGGGTCCACTCCTTTCGCACGGAATAGGGTAGCTGAGTCGCGGCAGTACGGCCTCGACTCTAAAATCGACGACCTTGGCAGCGAATCGCGGCCGCAAGTCTTCGCAATGGCCCACCCGTTGCCATTGAGCCGTGGACTGCTCGCTACAAAAATGAGCGGCCGCGGCACGCGGATCCCCGATACACTCAATGTAATACTCCAGCCAAAGATAACGTTCCGAATCCAGATCATGTGGATTCGCAAAGAATCCTGCAACATCGGAGGCGTTCAATCTTTAACCCAGCCCAAAAATATGGACGTGAACGGTTCGCATTTCCCTGGGGCCATCGAGTTCGATAAAGAGAATCGACTGCCAGTCCCCCAACAAAAGCCCGCCACTAACCACCGGGATACTAACGGAGGGACTCAAAAATAGGCCAGCCAAATGGGCATGCGCATTCTGCCTGCCATCGACAGGATTCACATCATGCCTATAGCCGGCCCCACGCGGGGCAACCCGAGCCAGGTAATCGACCATGTCCTGTTGCAGGCCAGACTCACATTCATTGAGGCTCACAAAGGCCGTGGTATGACTGGAAATTAAGGTAAGGAGACCGTTTCTAACCTTACTTAGGACGAGCAAGTCTTTCACCTGGCTAGTAATGTCGATGACTTGGATAGGCTCGTTGGTCGCTAACCGAACCTCTTTGAGAACAGATTTCATTGAGAACACGAATCCTTATTCTTGGACGGTCCGGGTCAAAAGGATCGACCCGAATCCGCCACGCTTACCGAGGGGACTACTGCTCCTTGGATAGAAAGGGCAGCCACCATCTGCAGGAGGTATCTGATCATCCAGCCGATGGCTGGGCTGGAGGCCGGATGTGCAAGCCAGGCCTCCGGCTCCCGGCCTTGCTCTTTCAGCCATTCCTTGGGGAGGTAGAGAGTAGTGATGGCCATTGCGTGCATCTTCGCCAGGGACACCCAGGGTGGCAGGGTGCCCAGACCCAGGCATGGAGCACCTGATTAGCGCCAATGTTCCGGGTACTGGCGTTGACTGGCAAGGTTGTTTATCAGGAGTGCAACCAGGAGCAGAACCAAGACCCCGACTCCGACGGGCAAGAAAATATAGAAAAAGCCCAGGGCATGGATGTGATCGGAACCGGCGACGGCGATAAGGGCCGTGGCGCCGCCAGGGGGGTGGAGGGTGCGCGTCAGGTGCATGAGGGCGATAGCAGTGGCCACGGCGAGGGGCGCGGCCAGCCAAGGCAGAAAGCCAATGGTCTGGAAAAAAATGACACCGATAGTGGCGGAGATAAGGTGACCGCCGACCAGGTTACGGGGCTGGGACAGGGGCGCCCGGGGGGCTCCATAGACAAGGACGGCCGAGGCGCCGAAGGAGCCGAACAGGAGCAGATTATCGCCACTAGGCAGGAATACCTGATTCAAGAGGGACAGAGTGCCGATGCCGCAGCAGGCACCCAGCCATGACCAGAGGATCTCCCTCAGGGGTACCGGCGGCGGCCCTTCCGCGGTCCGGCCCCGCATCTTACCCAGGTAGCGGCCGAGGGCCTCCCTGATCCCCCCAGACTCGGAGTCCGCGGCCCGTCTAGCCATTCCCCGCACCTTAAGAAACCTCTCGATCATTTCGCCCCCTGTTCGACGCCGGGCTTTGCCTGGACGTAACTACTGACTCACTACCCACCTCTTACCTTACCCTACCCCGGCCGTAGCAGCCAACCCACAGCGAGGCGTGCCTGTCAGCATAGCGCTTTGCAGCTTGGGTGTTGATCCAAGATGCAGACTTGGATCACACCTTGGGCGACTAAGAAGTAAGTTCCAGTTTCTCGTCGGCGGATTCTGACCAGTTTCAGGTCGGTCATGGCAGGGTAACGGCTGAACCTACAAGAGATCGGTAGTGCTAGCCCGGGGATTGTGGAGCAGGAGACTGGCCTCAAGGCCCTATCGATAGCGCGCGGTCAGAGCGAAACCGGGGTGCAATATTTATGTTGAAATAATTATTACATATCTGTAATCTTTATTGCAGTGATTACACCTTACCAACCTCATTGGCTGCTGTTTACGGCGAGCCTATCTGGCCGTGCTGCCAGTACGTTGCGGGTACGTCTGTGGCGGACACTCCGAGATCTCGGCGTCGGTAACCTACGCGACGGGGTCTCGCTATTGCCGGCCTCCGATGCCGCCCGGAATGCGCTGACCACCCTCGTTCAGGATGTCCGGGCCGAGGACGGTAGCGCCTGGCTGCTGGAGTTGCCTGCCCAACTGGAGGAGGTTAATCAGGCCCTGCGGGGGCTTTTCGACCGTGGCCCCGACTACGCGGACCTATCGGCCGACCTCGTTACCCTGGCCGGCGACTTAACCGGGATCGATGAGGCCACGGCACGGCGCCGCCTACGTCAGCTTGACAAGGCCCTGAGCGAGATCGAGCGCATCGACTTTTTCCCCGACTCAACCCAGGGACAGGCCCGGGCGGCCCGAAATGAAATCGCGGCCGAGATCGACCGTCGCTTCTCCCCGGGTGAGCCGAGGACCATGGAGCGGGCTCTACCGCACCTGGATGCGGCGGACTATCAGGGCCGGACCTGGGCGACGCGGCGAAACCTCTGGGTGGACCGGGTGGCGAGCGCCTGGCTCATTCGCCGTCACATCGACCCTGTAGCCCATTTCCATTGGCTCGATTCCCCCGCGTACTGTCCAGCCGAGGCACTGGGCTTCGACTTCGATGGGGCGGTCTTCAGCCATGTTGGAGAACGGGTGACCTTCGAGGTCCTGCTGGCAAGCTTCGGTCTAGCGGCTGAGCCAGGGCTGACCCAGCTCGCTGCCCTGATCCATCACTTGGATGTCGGAGGTACCCCGGTGGCGGAGGCGGCGGGGTTCGAGGCGATTCTGACAGGATTGAGGGCCGGATGCGCCGATGACGATGCCCTGTTGGCGGCGGCGATACCCATCCTCGATGCCCTACAACGACGGTTCGCGCAAGGATAAGCTCGGGCGGATAGCGGGTAGCTGGTGCGGGCTGATTGATCCAAAACCTGACCTTTCTCCTGCCTCCCGTCGCATCCCTTCACCAACCCTAAAGCTAAGACCCAGAGGTATCCCATGTCGCTATCCCCAGACCCAACAATCACACCTCAGGCGCCGCCACCTCCCGTCTCGCTGTTCGAGGCCTTCGTCTACTGGCTCAAGCTTGGCTTCGTGAGCTTCGGCGGCCCGGCGGGCCAGATTTCCATGATGCACACGGAACTGGTAGAGCAGCGGCGTTGGATCAGCGAACACCGCTTCCTCCATGCCCTGAACTACACCATGGTCCTGCCGGGACCTGAGGCCCAGCAACTCGCCACCTATATCGGCTGGCTCATGCACGGAACCCTGGGTGGCATCCTCGCCGGTGTCCTGTTCGTCCTACCTTCGCTCGGCATCCTGATGGCCCTGACCTGGGTCTATCTGGTCTATGGCGATGTGCCGGAGGTGGCCGGCATCCTCTACGGCATCAAACCCGCGGTCACCGCCATCGTGGTCTTCGCCGCCTGGCGCATCGGCTCCCGGGCCCTGCGTAACGGGGTCCTGTGGGCCATCGCAGCGGCTGCCTTCATTGCGATCTTCGCGCTGCATGTCCCCTTCCCTTACATTGTGCTGGCAGCGGGGATCATCGGCGCCATCGGTGGGCGCATAGCCCCGGACAAGTTCAAAACCGGTGGCGGTCACGGGGCCTCAAATAAGACCTATGGCCCGGCCCTGATTGACGATCACACCCCGACCCCGAAACACGCCAGCTTCTCCTGGTCCCAGGCCCTGCTCTACACCCTGGTTGGCCTGGGCATCTGGGGCTTGGCCGAGGGTTCGTTGTTCCTGGCCTACGGCTGGGAAGGGCCGCTCACCCAGATGGGTTGGTTCTTCACCAAGGCGGCCCTGTTCACCTTCGGCGGGGCCTATGCCGTCTTGCCCTATGTCTATCAGGGCGGTGTGGAGACCCACGGTTGGCTCACGGGCCAGCAGATGATCGACGGCCTGGCGCTTGGGGAGACGACTCCTGGGCCGCTGATCATGGTGGTGGCCTTCGTCGGCTTCGTGGGCGGCTGGACCAAGGAGCTGTTCGGACCCGAGGCCCAACTGCTGGCCGGCATTGCCGGGGCGAGCCTGGCGACCTTTTTCACCTTCTTGCCGTCCTTCCTCTTCATCCTGGTGGGGGCCCCCATGGTCGAGGCGACCCGCCATGAGGTCAAGTTCACCGCACCGCTTACCGGGATCACTGCCGCAGTAGTGGGTGTGATTCTGAACCTGGCCCTGTTCTTTGCCTGGCATGTGTTGTGGCCTCAGGCCACCGAGACAGCACCCTTCGCCGGGCGATTCGAGGGGTTCTCTCTGCTCGTCACCCTGGCCGCCTTCATGGCCCTGTGGCGCTACAAGATTGCCATCATCCCGGTGATCGCCATCAGCGCTGCATTGGGCCTGGCCTATTCCTTCGTCATTTAGCCGGGATATTCCGCGGATCCACAGGAAGCACGCCCGTACACAGTAGGCTCGACGTTGGAAAATCAGGGGTATCCCGCCCGCTCCAGACTCAACTACAGCAATCACCGAGGAATCTCCTCGTCGTGCATGGTTTGGATGCAATCATCCCAACCATAGGCCACCGCCACAGCGGGAGGAGGGTCTGAACCATAAGACACAGGGAGTTAGGATCCTAACAATACACCCAGCGCTTACAGTTTCACCCTGAAAGCTGTGAAGAAATCAGAGTCGATCTCGAATGTGTTGACAGGCTTGAGACCGAGTTGGAGGTTACTGAATAGATCAACCAGCTTTGAGCCATCAACAAGTTCAATGGGTGGAACCCCGTCGCGATCGGCTTCTTTTTGGGCGTCTGCGGTAAAGGTTCCGGTTGTGATGATGATGCCCTTATCGGCTCTCCCCTGCATTGCCCCACGGAAATCTCTTACGTGGGGTGAGCTAACAGCATCACGGTATCGCTTGCACTGAAAAAGCACCTTGAAGCTCACCAATGGGTTGACTTGCAGGGTGCCGTAACCATCAATTCCGCCATCACCCGAACGGCCTGTTACAAAAACCTGCACAAAGCCCGCTTCCCGGAGTAAACGTTGCGAGAGACGCTCAAAGCCATCAGGGGGTAGATCAATTAGGATTGCTAGCAGTTGGTCACGGTAGCCCAGGCCAGTAACGACATCATCGTCGGGCGGGTGTTCGCCTGCCGCCGGTTGATTGACCTTCCCCCGCCTACGTTCTTCTGCGAATGTTCTGGACCACTTCTGAAACACTGCATTAGCATCTTCTTGCGAAAGATGGGTTGTTTTCCCTTTTTCAGTGAGGTTCCAGATACCCCGCTTAGAAGCACCGATGAGTCCTTCGCGATACAGATAGAATCTTGCCCAGGCAACACGGTTTGGAAAGCGAAGCGCCCCGGATGGAGTGACTTCATTGAGGGTTTCTTCTGGAATCGCTAGAGCAGAGGCAATATGCTCTACGACTTCTCCCGGAGTGGCGGAATCACCAAGACTTCGCAGTGCATCCAATATCGGTCCAAAAAATCGAACAAATTGAGCACCCTCGGACTGGTTAGTGCGTTTTGCCATTATTGTCTCTTCGCATATATGAAGCACTTCCTTTGGGGGCAGCTTTGTCCGGGCTTTCGACGCCAGCCATGGCGCAGAGGTCGAGGGAATGTTCCTGGGATGCCTGTTTCTTCTTGATCGTTACACCACCCCACATCCGGATAAAGCCATCCGGGGTCATCGCGTATTCTGGCTATTGCTATGTTGAGGTGACGGGGCCCGTGGCGGAGTGTAGCGGATTCAGGTCATACCTGACACACACCCGCCCCGGTTAAGGTGGTGGCATCAGCACCCCCTCAGCCCCACAGCGAGGGCATTGTCGGCCACCTCCCCACGGTGGTGACTGGCTTAGGCGTCCCGGCAAACCCCTTCCCCCGAGCCCGCAAGCTACTCATACCCCATTCCCCAATAGCCGGAGGGAGTTCGGATGTGTCTTCGGCCCTTTCAGGAGGTAGGAATCCCAAGCCCTGGGGGGCCTTGATGACTTCACTCACTTAGCCACTCGCCAGCGAAGGCGAGCACCCCAAGCCCCACCCTGCGCTGCCGCCCCTGGACCCACCCGTTCGACCTACCCTGCCCCCTTACGCCACCCCCTGATAATAAAGATTCTGCGGATGCCGGGCCTCCGCGAAGAAGGACCAGCGTTCCACCAACAGGCCCAGATACTGGACACCAAAGGCCGCCACCGGCAGCCAGCGCGACGCCAGGGCATGGCCCACCAGCAGCAGCAGTACCGGGACCGGGAACACCAGCAGCAGGAACAGCCGCCGCACCCACCTCAAGGTCGCCGGCGAGGCGCCGTGAAAGAACTCGCGGGTATTGAAGCTGCCCGCCGTGGCGCCTTGGGCGATCTGGATCAGGGCACGGTGACGCACGCCGATAGCAGTCTGGAGACTGCTCTTGGGCTTAATGCGGCGTAGTCGCCGCAGGCTGGCGACCCGGGTCACCAGCCCCAGGCCGGTAGCCACCACCGCCCAGAAACCAAAGAAGGTCACCAACTCGTTACCCAGCCAGGCGGCGTAGGCGGCGGCGAGCAGGAAACCCGAGGCCAGTCCCAGCAGCAGGAAGTTGGCCACCGTCAGGGGGCTGTGCCACTCGGGTAGGAAACGTACGCTGGCGTAGATCATGGCCGTGGCCCCATAGAGGGCGAAGGCCGCCAGCGTACCGAGCAGACCGATGGCCAGGGTGGCGTCCACCGGTAAGATGCCGGCCAGGGTGAACCAGGGCGCGGTCAGCGCCAAGGCATGGGCCAGGCCGTAGAGGGCTACCAGGCCCATCACCGCCGGCAGCACGATCACCTCCCGCGATAGCCAGGAGGTGCGCCACTGGGTCGCGGTGCGCCAGGCGCGCTCGGGGCGACCCAGGTGGAAGAAGGAGGCGACCAGGCCCGCCATCAGGAAGCCCAGGGCAAGGGCGCTGCCGCCGACGTAGAAGTCGGCCCCCTGGGCGGGCAGCAACTGGGCCAGGGCATAGAACTGGCCGGTGTAGAGAGCCAGAAACAGCCCCTGACCGGCACCGATGAGGGTGGTGAGGAAGAGGACGGAAAAGGCGGGGTGCATGGGTGGATACCTCGGGCGGCGGGGGCGAACCGGGAGCGAGCGGGCCTACCAGGCCACGTCGTCCACGGCCTCCTCCCCGGTGTAACGGGTCAGGTCCTCGCGGCGCAAGGGATTATCCACACGCTTGAGTTCGTCCGGATCGATGTGCAGCCGCGCCTTGCGCCGGGGCAGGTAGTGGTTGGCGGGCTGGGTGCCCCATTCCGGCATCAGGGCATAGCCGCCGCGCTCCCGGATCGCAATGGACACGGCCGAGTCCGGGTCATGGACATCGCCGAACAGGCGGGCGCTGGTGGGACAGGCCAGGACGCAGGCGGGCTGGCGTTCCCGTTCCGGCAGGGTCTGGTCGAGGATGCGGTCGATGCAGAGGGTGCACTTCTTCATGACCCGTTGCCGCTCGTCGTACTCGCGGGCACCGTAGGGGCAGGACCAAGAGCAGTACTTGCAGCCGATGCACTTGTCATAGTCCACCAGCACCACGCCGTTGTCCGGGCGCTTGTAGGAGGCGCCGGTGGGACACACGGGCACGCAGGGGGGCTCTTCGCAATGCAGGCAGCTCTTGGGGAAGTGCAGGGTCTCGGTGGTGGGGAAGCGCCCGATCTCGAAGGTCTGGACGCGGTTGAAGAAGGTGCCGGTGGGGCCAGCGCCATAGGGGTTGTGGTCCGCCAGGGGGCCGGCCCAGCCGGAGGTATTCCACTGCTTGCAGGAGGTGACGCAGGCGTGGCAGCCCACGCAGACATTGAGGTCGATGACGAGGGCAAGCTGGGTCATGGCCGAGGCTCCGTGACGGCGGCGAACAGGTAATAGGGGCGCCCGGCCCCGCGAGGGCGGGTCATGGGGGCGCCTACTTCAGACCGAAGCGCCCGGCGACGTAGGCCTGCCAGCGCCCACGCGGCGGTTCCTGCCCTGGCACCCGGCGCTGGGGGGCGAACTGGGGTTGGGTGATGGCCGGCTCCTGGGGATCGGCCTTGCGCACCCGCACCCGCACGTCGAACCAGGCCGCCTGGCCGGTGACCGGGTCGGCGTTGGACAGGTGGTCGCCCGCCACCGTGGGCGGCAGTTCCTCGCCGATGAGGTGGTTGAGCAGGAAGCCCCGGCGCGACTCATCCGCATCCGGGGCCAGGCCCCAGGCGCCCGCCGCCTTGCCGATGGCGTTCCAGGTCCAGACGGTTCCCGGCTCCACCGCCTCGGAGAAGCGGCACTGACAGCGCACCTGGCCCTGGGGCGACTCCACCCACACCCAATCGCCATCATCAAAGCCGTTGGCGATGCCGACCTGGGGGTTGACGAAGAGGACGTTGTGGCTGTGAATCTGGCGCAGCCAGGCGTTCTGGCTATCCCAGGAATGGTACATGGCCATGGGGCGCTGGGTGAGGGCGTTGAGGGGATAACGCTGAGTGTCCACCAGGCCCGCTTCCAGAGGCTCGTAGTAAAAGGGTAGCGGGTCGCAATAGGTGGCGACGCGCTGGGCCAGGCGCGCCGGGGGCTGGCGACCCTGACCCTTGCCCTGGGCGGCGAGGCGGAAGCGTTGCAGCACCTCGGAGTAGAGGTTGAGACCGATGGGGTCGGCGTAGCGGATCAGGCCATGGGCGCGCGCCCAGTGCAGGTAGCCCTTGTTCCAGTTGCGCATGTACTGGTAGGACTTGGGTAACTCGTGGTGATAGACGCAGTGATTCTGGGCGTACATCTCCCACTGGCGGGGGTTCGGCTCGCCCTTGAGGAACTTCTCGCCGCCCTGGCCGCGCCACCCGGACAGGAAGCCGATGCCGGAGCCGGGAGAGGTCTCGTAGTTGATGATGAAGTCGGGGTAGTCACGGTAACGCCGCGCGCCGCTGGCGGTGACGAAGGCCGGCAACTGGAGCCGGGTGCCCAACTCGATGAGCACCTCCTGAAAGGGCTTACACTGACCTTTTGGGGCCAGCACCGGGAGACGCACCGCGTCCACCGGGCCGTCAAACTCGGAAATGGGCCGGTCGAGCATGGAGAGCACGTCGTGGCGTTCCAGATAGCTGGTATCCGGTAGCACCAGGTCGGCGAAGGCCACGGTCTCGGAGGCAAAGGTGTCGCACACCACCAGGAAGGGGATCTTGTAGTTGCCCTCCCCGTCCTGGTCGGCGAGCATCTGGCGCACCGCTACCGTATTCATGGACGAGTTCCAGGCCATGTTGGCCATGAACAGCAGCAGGGTGTCGAGGGGATAGGGGTCGCCGCGCCAGGCGTTGGTGATGACGTTATGCATAAGGCCATGCACCGCCAAGGGGTGTTCCCAAGAGAAGGCCTTATCGATGCGCAGGGGCTCACCGTCACCATCGACGAACAGGTCCTCAGGCCTGGCGGGCCAGCCCAGGGGCATGCCGTCCAAGGGGGTGTCGGGCTGCACGCACTCGGGACCGTGGGGCGGCTTGGGACAGGGCGGGATGGGACGCGGATAGGGGGCGCGGTGCCGGAAGCCCCCGGGCCGGTCGATGGTGCCCAGGATGGTCATGAGGATGCCCAGAGCGCGGATGGTCTGGAAGCCGTTGGAGTGGGCAGCCAGGCCGCGCATGGCGTGAAAGGCCACCGGGTTGCCCGTGACCGTGGCGTGCTCCTGGTCCCAGCAGTCGGTCCAGGGGATGGGCAGCTCAATGCGATGATCCCGCGCCGTGATGCCCAGCTCGTGGGCCAGGCGGCGGATGGTGGCGGCGGGGATGCCCGTGAGGCCGGCGGCCCACTCGGGGCTATAGTCGGCGACGCGGTCCATGAGGAGTTGGAAGGCCGGCTTGACCGGGGTGCCGTCGTCCAGGGTGTAGCTTCCCAAGAGGCGCGGCTCGGCCCCGGGGGTGTGGGTACCGACGGCGCCAATGGTAGGGTCCCACCACAGCTTGTTCTCGGGATCGAAGCAGCCGGGCTCGTAGTGCATCGCGAAGCGACTGAAGAGGCCGTGGTCGTCGCGGCTGGGATCGTCAACTACCAGCTCGGCGGCGTTACTGTACTGGATGAGAAAGTCGCGATCGTAGAGCCCGAGGGTGAGGATCTCGTGGATCAGGGC
>JBGAUE010000011.1:71132-104056 GCA_044228795.1 Chromatiaceae bacterium
AGCAGTAGGGCACCGTCGGTGCCAGGCTTGATGGGCACCCATTCGTCGGCGATCGCCGAGTAGCCGGTGCGGATGGGATTGATGGAGATGAACTTGCCACCCTTGCGCTTGAAGTTGCCGAGGGCGATCTTCAGCGGGTTGGAGTGGTGATCCTCGGCGGTGCCGATCATGATGAACAGCTTGGCACGGTCGAGATCGGGTCCGCCGAACTCCCAGAAGGAGCCGCCGATGGTGTAGATGAGCCCGGCGGCCAGGTTGACGGAGCAGAAGCCGCCATGGGCGGCGTAGTTGGGGGTGCCGAACTGCTTGGCGAAGAGGCCGGTGAGGGCCTGCATCTGGTCGCGACCGGTGAAGAGGGCAAAGCGTTTGGGGTCGGTGGCGCGCAGGTGGGCGAGACGCTCGGTGAGGAGCTGGAAGGCTTCATCCCAGGTGATGGGCTCGAAGTCGGAGGTACCGCGCAGGGCGCCGGGCCGGCGACGCAGGGGCTGGGTGAGCCGCGCCGGGGAATACTGTTTCATGATCCCCGAGGAACCCTTGGCGCAGATGACGCCATGGTTGAGTGGGTGGTCGGGGTTGCCCTCGATGTAGCGCACCTCGCCGTCGCGCAGATGGACGCGGATGCCGCAACGGCAGGCGCACATGTAACAGGTGGTCTCCTTGACCTCGGCACGACCCAGGGCGCGATCGGGAATGGGTTCCTGCATGGGGGGACCTGCGTCTGCGTGTGAGGCGGTGGGCGAGGCGGTTAATTCTAATATTACCGATTGCTGATATGCAATCCATACCCGGATGGATTTCCAGGGCTCGCGAGATTTTAATGATTCAGGTCAAAGGTTGATTCTGGGCGCCTGGTTCGCCAAGGGCATAGGCTCCCACGGGTTCGGGGCGAACCAGCAACCTGAAGATGGCCCCCGGACGCCTGGGTTAAAGCTCCTCGAAAAGGCTGGGGTCACCCTTGCCAACCCGTGTCATCAGAGCCGTCTCCCCACTCAGATCGACCAGGGTAGTGGGCTCGAGGCCACAAAATCCGCCATCGATAATGAGGTCCACCTGGTGACCTAGCAGGTCGCGCATCTCGTAGGGATCGGTGAGGGGCTGATCGTCGCCAGGGAGCATGAGGGTCGTGCTCAAGATGGGCTGATCAAGGGCGCCCAGGAGTTCGCGGCAGATAATGTTGTCGGGTACCCGAATGCCGATGGTCTTGCGCTTAGGGTGCATGAGGCGACGCGGCACCTGCTTGGTGCCTTCGAAGATAAAGGTATAAGCCCCCGGGGTCAGGCTTTTGAGCAGGCGAAAGGCCTGGTTGTCGATCTTAGCGTAGGTGGTAATCTCGGAGAGGTCACGGCAGACCAGGGTAAAATTATGCTTATCATCCAGATTACGGATGCGGCGCATCCGCTCCATGGCATCTTTCTCGCCGATCTGGCAACCCAGGGCGTAGGAAGAGTCCGTGGGATAAATGATAACGCCACCTTCCAGCAGGATATCCACCGCCCGGCGAATGAGCCGCGGCTGGGGATTATCGGGATGGATGTCGAAGAATTGTGCCATGGAGGGCTTGCTCCTGGGTCCTTGGGTATGCCGGTCACCAGTCCGCCCAGATCGGCACGCAGCCGGGTGGCAGCTTGGGCAACCGGCCTAACTCCATATATGGGTGCTCGGGTCCGTGATAATCACTGCCAGCGGAGGCGAGCAGGGCAAAATCCCGGGCGTGCTGGGCGTATACACAGGCCTCGTCGCGGCTATGGCTACCGGAAATCACCTCGATGCCAACGCCCCCCAACTCGCGGAATTCGCCGATCAGATGCCGCATTTTGAAGCCCGTGAGGCCGTAGCGGGCCGGGTGGGCGACGACCGCCTGACCCCCCGCCTCCCGGATCCAGCCCAGGGCCTCCTCCAGAGAGGCCCAGTTGCCCGTCACATGTCCTGGCTTACCCTTGACCAGATAGCGCTTGAAGACGTCGCGTACCGTGGCGGCATAACCGCGTTGGACCAGAAAGCGGGCGAAATGGGTACGACCGACGAAACGTTCATCGGCGGCCAGGGCCAGAGCACCCGCGTAAGCCCCATCAATGCCTTTGGCCGCCAGTCGCTGACCGATCTCCTTGGCCCGCCAGTCTCGATAGTCGCGCACCCCCCCCAAGCCAGCGTTCAGGGCTGGGGCTGCGGGGTCGATTCCCAGTCCCAAGATATGAAGCGTGCGCCCGCCCCAGGTGACCGAGATCTCGACACCGGGAATCAGAGTCAGGCCCAGTTCGCTGGCGGCGGCCTGGCCCTCGGCGATACCGTTGAGGGTATCGTGATCCGTCAGGGCCAGCACCTGGATGCCTACCTCGGCCGCGCGGGCCACCAACGCCGTCGGCGTCAGGGTGCCATCGGAGGCGGTGGAGTGAGTGTGGAGGTCATGGATGCTGCCCATTGGGGAATGTTACTCTAAATATCAGGTGATCCGCGATGCGCTTGGTCGCACCCAGATGCCATGCCTGAAGACTCAAGCCCCTACGGCTGGTAGACTATTACCAGAATAATCCGAGTTAACGCGGATCCCGGGTGCGAATATCGGGGGTTTTTTCGTTAAACCATGGAACCAAGTTCTTTTCCCCTGGATCGAACTGACCTTTAGAAACTTCAGATTGCCTCAGAGGGTACTAACATAGCGGTAACCTCCGCTCCAACCCCTCGCCCATGGGTGCTTTTACAATAACCAAAACATGAAATTACTGATCGATTTCTTCCCAATCCTGCTCTTCTTCATCGCCTACAAGCTAGCAGGCATCTATGTGGCCACAGGGGTAGCCATTGCCGCCGCCACCGTCCAGGTGGCCTGGGTCTGGTGGCGCCACCGTAAGTTCGAAAAGATGCATCTGGCCACCCTGGCCCTGTTGGCGGTCTTCGGCGGCATGACCCTGGCCCTGCACGACCCCATCTTCGTCATGTGGAAGCCGACCCTGGTCAATTGGCTGTTCGCGGCGGTCTTTCTCGGCAGCCACTTCGTGGGCGGCAAAACGGTCATCGAGCGCATGATGTCCCAGACCATCGAACTCCCAGCGGAAATCTGGCCCCGTTTGAACCTGCTTTGGGCGATCTTTTTCTTCCTGTCCGGGGCGGCCAACCTCTATGTAGTCTATGACTTTAGCGGGTTCTATGCCGCCCAGCAGGCCCTGATAGCCGCCGCCGGCTTGAGCAACATCGACCTGGCTTCCTGTGCAGACCAGTTCCAGGGCAGCCTGCTGGTCCAATGTCAGGACACTCAGGAGCGGGAAGATACCTGGGTTAACTTCAAGCTATTTGGGATGTTAGGAATGACGATCGCCTTCGTTATCGCCCAGGGATTCTACCTGGCCCGTCATATCCGTCACCCAGAAGAAGTCCCGGAGGCCTGATCGAATGCTCTATGCCATCATCGCCCACGATAAGCCCGGCAGCCTGCCGGCCCGTCTTGCCGCTCGCCCGGCCCACCTGGAGCGGCTTCGCAATCTGCAAGACCAGGGCCGCCTGGTTCTGGCCGGCCCCCTTCCAGCCATCGACTGCGAGGATCCCGGCGAGGCCGGTTTCAGCGGGTCCCTGATCGTCGCTGAGTTTTCCGACCTTGAAACCGCCCAATCCTGGGCGGAGCACGACCCCTACGCCCAAGCCGGGGTTTATGGGGAGGTCCAGGTCAAACCCTTCCGCAAGGTATTCCCGGCCTGAACCGGGTTGTTTTATCTACACTTTACCGCTTCTAGGAGTCTGAGAACCGCATGAATAAGCGTCTGCTTCACATCGCCTGCCTGACCGCCCTGCTGACCACCCAAGTCTTCGCCGCCGAAGAGGTTAAGGCCCCCGAGGCCCCAGCCGTCGCGACCCAGGCCGAGCCACCCAGTGACACCACCATCGCCACTGTCAACGGCCAGAAATTTTCCCTTGGCCTGTTCCGCCTCTTCTACGCCGAGCGTCTGCGCGCGGCCCGGGCCGAAAACACCCCTGAGTTCCAGAACCTGGCCTTCAATGAGTTCGTGAATATCATCGTCACGTCCCAGGACGCCAAGACCCAAGGCCTGGAAAGTAATCCCGAGCTGGCTTACGCCATGGAACTGCAAAAGATGCAGCTCCTGTCCCGCCTGGTCCTTGAGCAAACCGCCTCGACTATTCACCCCTCCGACGCGGACATCAAGAAGGTTTACGACGATCAGGTCGCCAAACTGGATCGCCTGGAATATAAGGCGCGTCACATCCTGGTTAAGGAAGAGGATGAAGCCAAGAAGATCATCAAGGAACTGGATGGCGGCAAGAAATTCGAGGACCTGGCCAAGGCCCATTCCGATGGTCCCACCGGCAAGAATGGCGGCGATCTGGGCTGGTTTGACGCCACCCAGATGGTGCCGGCCTTTTCCGAGGTGATCGTCGAGATGAAGCCCGGTACCTATACCAAGACTCCGGTCAAGACCCAGTTTGGCTGGCATGTTATCTTGCTGGAGGAGACCCGCAAGATGGAGCCCCCGACCCTGGAAAGCGTCAAGCCCGAGATCATCGCCTCCCTCCAGCGCGAGGGTCTTACCAAGTACATTGGCGAGTTACAGGAAAAGGCCAAGGTTGAACTCAACCCGGACCTCATCAAGCAAACGCCGGTTGAGGCTAAGCCTGAGGCTAAGCCAGAAGCCAAGTAAAGGGTTCAGCATTCGGAACGGCCACCAAAGGCGCCTGCGGGCGCCTTTGGTGTTTTTCGGGCGCCTGTCTCAATCCCCGGAACGGAGGATGTAATCAAAACGCCGGAGCGAGAAGAGGGTCATGATGACGCCCAGGAGGAACCAGTCCGGCCCTACGAGCCAGAGGACGAAGGGAATGGTCAGTAAAA
Organism: Chromatiaceae bacterium; assembly: GCA_044228795.1. GTDB lineage: Bacteria > Pseudomonadota > Gammaproteobacteria > Chromatiales > Chromatiaceae > M0108. The sequence goes on from JBGAUE010000011.1 coordinate 75,967, forward strand.
AAAACCGGCTCCCTCGATTGTAGTTACCGGCGGCGCGATTGAGGGTCTCGGCGATTTCGTCCTCGGCCACCCCGACAAAGATGATTGCGGGCAGATTGATTAGGAATCCCGTCTGATTGTAAAAGCGGAGGGCAATGACGAAGCGCAGGAAGGCGCTGAAAAAGAAGACCGCCAATATCAACAGCTTGAGCCGGGCAAGGTCCCCCCCCACAGGGAGGAAACTGACGGCATGGGAAATATTGGCCATATTCAGCCCCTGGAAGGAGGCAGCGACCAGACCGAGCCCGATCATGATGGTGGTAGAGGCAAAGACCGAGGCGGTCATCACCCAATTGCGCAAGGTCTGAATTGCCAGGATATCGCCGTTCCTGGCCCGCACCGCCTCGACCCAGACCCGGCGCAGCCGGTCAGCACGACCCCGGGTGGTGCGCTCTGGATGCCGGCGGTAAACCCAACTCAGGCGCCAGTGATAGGCTAACAGCATGGACAAACCGAGTAGATCGGGAATCAGGTTCCAGGTAGACGAGAGGATGATCCCAGATGAAAGGTCAAAGGGCATGATGAGTTGGAGCAACGGCGCAAAATAATTCCAAATGATTCCGGGTAAGTATAACGAAGGCGCATCCCTGTAGCAGGTCGGGAAGGTCTTTATCCTGTGATGGGATCAGGTCGCTGAAATTTCTTGCCACCGGCACGGGCACTTAGGCCTTTCCTGATGCGAGTAACGCGGAAAGAGGACGGCATCATGATTGACGAGGCAAAACCATCGAATTCCGGGCTGTGGCGCCTCTCCGTGGCGCCCATGCTGGATTGGACTGATCGTCACTGCCGGTTCTTCTTGCGTTTGATCAGCCGCCATGTGCGGCTCTACACAGAGATGGTGACCACCGGCGCCCTGATCCATGGGGATTGCCAACGCCATCTGGACTACGATCCCGTTGAGCACCCGGTGGCACTGCAACTGGGAGGCAACGATCCGAACCGGATGGCCACCTGCGCGCGTCTGGGGGAGGACTGGGGCTATGACGAAATCAACATGAACGTCGGCTGTCCTTCCGACCGGGTCCAGAATGGGCGCTTTGGGGCCTGCCTGATGGCGGAGCCGGCCTTGGTGGCGGACTGTGTGGCGGCCATGAAGGCGGCGGTAAGGATACCCGTGACAGTCAAGACCCGGCTCGGAATCGATGACCGGGACAGCTACCCGGAACTCCACGCCTTCACCACGGCCATGGTAGCGGCCGGAGTCGATGCCCTGATCGTCCACGCCCGCAAAGCCTGGCTCAAGGGTCTGAGTCCCAAGGAAAATCGGGAGGTTCCTCCCCTGCGATATGACTGGGTGCAGCAGCTCAAAGTGGATTTTCCGGGCCTGCCGATGATCATCAATGGCGGCATTCTCAACCTGGACCAGGCCCTGGGGTTTTTGGACCTACTCGATGGGGTCATGATGGGGCGAGGCCTTTATCAGAACCCCTGGTTATTGGCGACCTCGGACCTTAGCATCTTTGGTGACCCCCACCCCATCCCGGATCGCCACCAGATTTTGGAGGCCTTCATCCCCTATGTGGAGCACCAGATGAGGCAGGGGGTGCCGCTTCAGGCCATGACCCGCCATATCCTCGACCTTTTCCAGGGTCAACCCGGGGCCAAACACTGGCGACGCACCCTGAGTGAGAATGTCCATCTCCCGGGAGCACGCTCAAGCTTGTTGGTGAGGGCTATGCCACCCCGGCAAGGACCCGCGGCCAGCGCGCTTGCCGTCAGCGATTCCGCGACCTGAGCACGCCAGTAAATTCAGCACGGGTGCTTAACTGGCCCGAGACTCCATGGATTGGCTACCACTCACCTTAATCTGTGCCTTCAGCCTGGCCACGGCAGACGCCGCAACCAAGGCTTGGCTGGGCGACTACTCGGCACGGGAGCTGGCCTTGGTCCGCCTGGGGGTCACGGGTCTGTTGTTGACGCCCTGGCTACCGAACCTGACGGGTCTTTGGCAGCAGCCAGCGGCATTCTGGGGGTGGGTGAGCGCCCTGCTACCGCTGGAAATGGCCGCCATGCTGCTGTACATGCGTGCCATTCGCGACCATCCCCTGTCGCTAACCCTGCCTTATCTGGCCTTCACGCCGGTATTCGTTATGCTGACCGGCTATCTCCTCCTCGGCGAGCAGGTAAGTGGGCGCGGAGGTCTTGGCATCCTGCTGGTGGTGGCGGGAGCCTGGCTACTCAATCTCGAGCAAGGTCGCCGGCGACCCCACCAATTCAACCCATGGACGGATTGGCGCACCTGGGTTCATCCCTTGGGCGCCATCTTCGCCCATCCGGGCTCCCGTGCCATGCTGCTGGTCGCCTTCCTCTACAGCCTCACCTCGGTCATGGGCAAGGGCGCCATGCGTTATATGCCAGCGGAGACCTTCGGGGCCTTTTATTTTGTCCTGTTAGGGCTGGCCGCCCTGCCAGTCATCGCCCTACCGGTGCCGCGGCGGCTGATCACCCTTTGGCGCCGACCCCTAGCCGTTCTCACGGTGGCCGGCATCAACGCCTTCATGGTCTTCACCCATTTCTTAGCCCTGACCCGCGTCGAGGTGGCCTACATGATCGCCGTGAAACGGACCAGTTTGCTGTTCGGCATTCTCTACGGCGCCCTCTGGTTCCACGAACGGGGCCTGGCTCGGCACCTGACCGCAGGCGGTCTCATGCTAGCGGGCATCTTTCTGATTCTAGCCTGAAGCGCGTTACAATTCGGGCCAGCCAGCGGGTGACGGCACTTCCCGCGCCTGACTTCATTCATAACCAACCTATGCCAACCCCATGAAAGCGATGATCCTGGCCGCCGGACGCGGCGAGCGGATGCGGCCGCTGACGGACCACATGCCCAAACCCCTACTTCAGGTCGGCGGCAAGCCGCTGATCGTCCACCACATCGAGCGGCTGGCTGCCGCCGGCTTTCGCGAACTAGTCATCAATCATGGCCATTTGGGGGATCAGCTCGCTGCCGCCCTGGGCACAGGCACTCACTGGGGTGTCCATATTCAGTATTCCCCCGAAGCACCGGCCTTAGAAACGGGCGGTGGCATCTTTCGCGCCCTGCCCTATCTCGGCCCTGGCCCCTTTCTGGTCATCAATGGTGATGTCTGGACCGATATGGATTTTGCGCGGCCACGACTGGCGAGCGGTAAGCTCGCTCACCTGGTCCTGGTGGACAACCCAGCCCACCACCCCCAAGGGGACTTCGTCCTTGCGGGCGATCGGGTCCAGGCCCAAGGCGAGCCACGCCTGACCTTCAGCGGGATCGGCCTTTATCACCCAGACCTCTTTCGAGACTGCCAACCGGTTGCCTTCCCCCTGGCGCCCCTGCTGCGAACCGCCATGGCCCGTTCGCATGTAACGGGGGAGCACTATCCCGGCATCTGGCTGGACATCGGGACACCGGAGCGGTTAAGGGAACTGGACGAAGGCCTGAGGAATCTCTGGCAACCATGAGCCAGGAAATCGGGAAAGATCATTTCACCCCGGCGGACTTAGCGGAGTTCAGAGTACGCCTGCGGGCGGAAACGGACCTGCTGGCGGCCTGGATAGCCGAGGGCGTCCTTGCCTCAGGCCCCAGGACCGGAGGCTACGAGCTGGAGGCCTGGCTGGTGGGTCCTGATCTGCGGCCCTTGTCGTGTGCCGGGGAGCTATTGGCTCGCCTCCAGGATCCCCAGGTCATTCACGAGGTAGCCTCTTTCAACCTGGAGATCAATGGCCAGCCCCAACGACTCCAGGGTCAGTCACTTAGCCAGATGGCTGCGGAATTGGAGGCCACCTGGACGAGGGCCCAGGCGGTGGGCACCACCCTGGATGCCCGCCTGGTAATGATCGGCACTCTTCCGACTTTGCGCGAGGAGGATCTGACCATGGGCAACATGACACCCTCCAACCGCTTCCACATCCTCAATGCTCAGATCATGGCCCAACATCAGGGCCAGCCGCTGCAACTCCAGGTCCAGGGTCAGGATCGCCTGGAGATCACCCGCCATGACGTCATGGCTACGGCCACCACGACCTCCTTTCAAATCCACCTCAAGGTGTCACCCGCCGAGTCGGCCCGGGTCTTTAACCTCTCCAAGATTCTTTCCGCCCCCTTAGTGGCAGTAAGCGCTAATTCACCCTACCTCTTCGGCCTGGACCTCTGGCGCGAGACCCGTATCCCTGTTTATGAGCAAACGACCTCGGTAACCTGGTCGATTCGGTCAGACCGCACCCGGTTTGGCACTCGCTATGCCGAAGGCTCAGTGCTGGAGAGTTTTCAGGCCAACCTCCGTGACTTTCCGATATACCTGCCAGAACTTCTTGATGAACCTATCGAAAGCCTGGCGCATTTGCGGCTGCACAATGGCACTATCTGGCGCTGGAACCGCCCAGTGGTGGGTTTCGACTCGGATGGCACCCCTCATCTACGCATCGAACACAGACCCCTGTCGGCAGGGCCAACGATCCTGGATGTCGTCGCCAATGCTGCCCTTTATTTCGGCGCCATCCAATCTCTCCTCCATGACCCCCAACCCCCGGAAGGGTTCCTGTCCTGCCCGGTGGCCTGCGCCAACTTCTATCGGGCCGCGCAACAGGGCCTCGAGGCCCGGCTCCAATGGTTGGGTGGCCGCGTCGCCACGGCCCGTGAGATTATCGCCAGTGATTTGCTACCACGGGCCCGGTGGGGCCTCCGGCATCTCGGGTTCGACCGTGAGGAAATAAGGCTCTGGCTTGGAATCCTGGATGGCCGCGTCCGTACCGGTCAGACGGGGGCAGAGTGGCAACGAGCCTTCATTGCCCGCCATGGACCGGATATGACTGCCCTCACCGGCGCCTATCTGAAGCGCCAGCAAAGTGGCCAGCCCGTCCACGACTGGGATCTTTAGGATATACCCCATCACCAGATTAAAATAACTTATAAATAACAATAGTTTAATTACCTTTAAGCTTAGCTCGCAAAGCTCAGATCGCGAGCGTGAAATCATCGCGTGAAATCTTGTTCCCTGCCGCGCGGCGGTCCAGGGCGGTGATGTCGTCCGCCAGATCGGCATGACGGAGGTGGGCATAGACCCGGGCCGTAACCCGGACATCGCTGTGACGGAGGATCATGGCGACCCGCTCAATGCCAACGCCCGCCTGAACCAACCAACTCCCGCAGGTACGGCGCAGGTCGTGCGGGTGGCAGTCTTTGAGGCCCGCGGCGGCGACGGCCAGGGCAAAACCATGCTTGACCGCGCCGATACGGATCCCGCTGCGCCGGCTGAATACCCAAGGGGTGTCGGGGCAGTGGGCCGCCCGGAAGCTGGCCCGCTCGATGAGGGCGGCGCGAGCGCTGGCGTTAATGGGGATTTCCGAGACCCGGGCGTTCTTCTGATCGGTGGCGCCTAGGTGTAGGCGGTTCCGTCCAAGATCTACCCGCGACCACTCCAGGTGGAGGGCTTCGTTCGACCGTAGGCCGGCATGCAGGCAAAGCAGAATATAGGCGGGTAGGTGCCACTTGGCGCGCCCCGCCCGTGCGGCGGTTAACAGTCGGAGTGTCGCCGTGCTCAGGATGCGAAACGGGACATCCCAGTCCCCCTTTCGCCTTGCGCTCGGCGACAACCATGAGGCCCCGGCCGCCCCGCTCCGGGTCAGGGCTCCGTCACGACGTGTCCCCTGTGGGGACGGTCGGACTCTGCCATGACCCTACGACGAATGGCTCGACGGCGTGTCGGATGCGCTCTGCATACCGCCTCCACGGCTTTGGGACCGGTGGCCCCTACGCCCCTCCGGCGGCACGCTCGCGCCGACGCCTTCCGGGGACTACCGGCCTTCGCTTCGCTCTCCATGGCCGGCAGCGGCGGTCTACCTCCTCCTCGGTGAGCCACCGGGTCCGGCCGGCAGGCTCCTGCTGGCGGCGTGCCATCCAGGGGTTGGGGATCCCCCACTCGAGTTCCCGGTTCGCCCAGTTGATGGCGGCGGACATCAGGCCAACCTCTTTGTTGATGGTCCCCGCCATGGCCCCTTCCGCCTGCCGGCTCTTCAGGTAGGCCCGTACCTCGGCGACTCCGATTTGGGATAAGGGTTTGCCAGTGAAGACGGGTTGCAGGTGGCGGGCGGTATAGCGATCCCGCTCGGGTACGCCTTTCTGCGGAGTCACCTCACGCATGTAGGCCAGCAGGAGTTCGTCGAAGGTCCGGACTTGCCGAGGATCGGGTCCGGTGGGGGCCTCGCCCTGGGCCGCCAGCCAGGCGGCGCGCAGGGCGGCGGCCTTTAGGCCCGCGGGGTCTTCCGTGACGGGAATGCCAGAACTGCGGCGAGTTGCGCCGCCGCGTCCGTCGCTGTACGAGATCCACCAGAACGGCGAATCGGGGCGGCGGTATAGGCCGTCGGTATCTCGCTTACTGCGTCTTGGCATGGTGTGCCCCGTCCAGTTTCTAGCTTCAGAGCACACAATTTAGCACAAAATGGGCTAAGGTGATCGATATAAGCTCTCACGGATACCGAACTCACCAGCAATCGGGCGCCCACCTTGACCCCCACCAGGGCGCCCGATTGGATAAGCCGGCGCACGGTGCGGGGATGGACCCCGCCTAACTGGCGGGCGGCCTCCGCCAATGGCCAGAGCAGGGGGATGGGGGCTGATCCGTCCATCAGAAGGGGATGTCATCATCGAAGTCGCAGGCAGCGGGCGGGGCCTGGAAGGCAGGTAGCGGCCCCTGATAGGCTGGATAGGTCTGCGGCCGTGTGCTGGCTGATCCGGGCGGCTTGCCGCCCAGCATCAGCATATTGTCGGCGTGGATCTCGGTTATGTAGCGGTCCTGGCCGTGCTGATCCTGCCATTTGCGGGTGCGAATCTTGCCCTCGATAAAGACTTTGTCGCCCTTGTGCAGATACTGGGCGGCGATCTCGGCAAGCTTCATCCATAAGGTGACGCGGTGCCATTCGGTGGCTTCTCTTTTCTCACCCGTCGTTTTTTCGGTCCATGATTCGGAGGTGGCGACGGTGAAACTGCACATGGCCGACCCCGAGGCCAGGGTCTTCAGTTCCGGATCGGCGCCGAGGTTGCCGATGATGAGGGCGCGGTTGAGTGATCTGCTCATGGTGTGTGCTCCAGGTGGGCGCCGTCCCTGGCGCCCGGGGTGGCTAGGCGGCTTCGGCTTGAACGCTGGCCAGGTAACGGGCCATGGATGCCCGGCTTCCCTGCTCCTCCTCGGGGGTGGGAGACCACTTGAAATCACGAATGGCGAACATCAGCGCTTCCCATTCCTTGCGGTCTAGGGTGCAAAGGGTGTAGCCGTCAGGTCCCAAAATGCGTAGCTGGATCTCGTTCGGCGCCCGGGACTCCGACAGGGAAAGCTGATCCTCGGTAGCGGTTTGGGCGGTCCAGGTGCGGGTAATTTGCATGATAAAACTCCGAATTTTGATGAGGAGGTTAGGCGGCAAGGGCCAGGTCGGCGGATAGCTCGGCTTGGCGTTGCTGACAGAAGCTCGCCACCGGGCAATAACCGGCACATCTGACCGCCTCGCCGGGGCGGTGCTCGACATAGGCGCCTTTCGTTGCCGTGGCGTGATCCTGCGCGGCGGAGGGGCTGTCCCAAAGGCGAAGGGCGGACTTGCGCCCGGGCACCTTCACGGCATACACCGCGGGCCGTTCCCAGCGCTCGGCCGGGGTGCAGGGTGTGAGGGGTGATCCGGTAACCATGGCTTGCTGACAGAGGCGGTGTGCCGCGACCCGTTCATCTATCCAGGCGCCGAGGTCCATGCTGTCCATGGGGTGAATCCCGAACTGGATCACCGGCGCTAATGGGTAATTACCGGCCAGGGACTTGGATCGCGACCAGTCCCGCAACAGGGCGATGATGCGCATCCCAGGGATCTGGTAACCGTTCTGTTCCGCCAGCCATTGCAAAACGTAGAGCTGGTTGACCCATTCCGACTTGGGGCCGTCGATCACGGACCACACCGACGTCGTTTTATAGTCCTCGATAATGCGCGCCTTGGGGTGCTGACCAGCCGGGGCCAGCCGGTCCGCTTGACCGGAGATGTCCCAGCCGTTGACATGGGCGAATAGCCGGATCTCGTGCAGGCCGTCCAGGTCCGCGCGTTCTAGGATGGTGTGGATGCTGTGACCGAAGAGCGCCCAAATCCGGTCGGCGGCGTCCTCCTCGAGCTGGTCCGCGAACTGGCGCTTGAGGGCGACCAGTTGCGGTGGCGAAATCAGGCTGGTGGCAGAGATGTCACCGGTCTTCCCGTGCGGATAGGGGTCATTGCTGACGGCCTGTACAATGGCGGCGGGCAGGTGGTGCCTGTTGGTGATTCTCATTGTTTTCTCTCCAGGTTTGCGCCGTCCGTGGCGTGGTTGTTGATGGTTAACCGCAGGCGGTGGCGGCGTCGCTGTCCGCTGCCCCTTCCTGCTCCAGGGCGATGCGTTCCGCGAAATCGTCCAAGCGGCCAAAGAGGTCCCGGTTTTGTGCCGCAGTGAGGTCCGCCAGTGACCCAACCCCCCACCGCTTGGCGGTCCAGGCTTTAAGTCGGTCCCGATAACCTTGCAACCCAAGCTCGCTAATCCGTGCCTCGAGGCGGCACTTCATGAGTTTGGTCTGTGGTAAGGCCCCCTCGGTGCCTTCAGCCTCGGAAGCGGGGTGGGGTCCCGGATCCTGAGTGGGGGGATGCTGAGTGGTGCCCGCGGTATAGGGGGATACCGAGGCGGCGGGCCGGGCTTGGGGGTGCCCGGCATGGTTGACGGATTGCCCGTCGTCGTCATCTTCCGCGGTGACTATCCCAAGGGCCGCGCACAAGGCATATCGGCGCCCATAGGTGAGGGCACTGCCTGCTGCCTGGGCGGAGTTCATGCGGGCCGTGGTGTCCACGGGGACGCGAAAGGTCGTGGTCTCCGTGTGACCAGCGCAGTGATGCACCTTGGCCTGAATGCTATAGCCGCCGTCGTCTTGAACGGTGTCGAACGTCACGCTCAAGCCGTAAGCGGCCATTTGAGGCGCGATGGCGCGCTGGATGCCGGCAAGGTCCGCGTAGTGGTAGGAAAAAGACCCCTTCGCGGACTGGACTCGCGCGGTCTGTGACTTCGGAATGCTGGGGATATGGCTCTGAAACCCAGCCAGGGCGGTAAAGAAGTCGCTGCGTGCCTGCTCGGCTTGTAACTCCCGGCGCATGGCGAGGAGCCGCTCCAGGGCATCGACTGACATGCCTTGTTGGATGCCTTGGGCGAGTAGCGCGCCCGCGTCAATGGCGGCGGGCAACAGGGCGGAGCTTGGTGCGATCGAGCGTGGCTCGATGCGGGCGGCTGCGGTGCTGGTCATGGTAATAGCTTCCTGGTAAGTTATGATAGCCCCCGGAATGCTATCCGGGGACAAGCCTTCAGAATGGGATGTCTTCGTCGTCCGGTGACGCGAAGGCAGGCATAAGATTAAGCTCGAAAACCAGCGCCTTTATCATCGCGACGGTTGGCGCGGCGTTGCTAGCACCCGATGCGATGAGCGAGGCCTCGAACATCAGGCGCCCGGTTGGGTCCGGGTCGTGCTCTTCCTCATCCCTGAAGTATTCCAGGTCCAGGTAGTTGGCGTTCATTTTGTTCCCCAGGTTTCAGGGGCCAGCCCCACGCCAGCCCCATAAAGATATTATAGCACATATTAAAGTGACTGTAGCATATATAAGGCTAGTTAAACGGCCGCGCCCAAGGATTTGGCCAGGTTACCCGCGAGATCCTCCAAGAGTTCCGCCAATCCATGGAGCTGGTCCCAACTTTCCGGGTGGGCGCCGTGCCCCGACTCCAGGTCCCGGCCGAGGCGCCCGATGAGCCCAGCGATAAGCGCCAGGGCGGCGGCGTGATCTTGATGTGATGTAAACATAAAGCCCCCATTGCTGATAAATAATCCGACAAAATAATTTAACCATGCCCTCCATGGCGCCGGCGCCGACGCGGGCTGATCACTGGGCAGGCGTCGGGATGAGGCGCAGATGCACCCAGCCGTCACCCGTGATGATGGCGCCGTCTGGATCTTGTCCCGCCCATAATGCCGGCGGCAAGTGACGCGGGTGATACCGCCGCGGGCCTTGGTGGAGCGGCGCCTTTGGCGGGTACAAGCCATGGAAACGTTGCTCGGGGAGGAGGTGAAGCCGTGACATCTCCCCACTCCAGGTAAGCCCCCCGGCGGGGGGCGGGTGAATGGGCAGCTATTAGGCGGCGATGGGCAACCCAGACACCGATAACAGGCCCGGATGAAACCAAACCGGCGCCCCAAGCCAGCCGGCCGGCGTAGCCAGTGACCAGCTATTGCCGAACGGCGGCGCACCTAGGGCAGTGCCTGGCGCGGCCATGGCGAACACGGGGAGCGCGCGCGCCAGAAGCGAGCGCGCGAGCAGGGACGAGCCGCGACCCCATGCATTTTCGCAAACAATGACCCCCCCGGATGAGGCGGACAGGGCCACCGCGCGCGTCCGATTGGCCAATCGGGTGGGCAAGTTCAAATCCAAGGGGCCACCGGAAAGCGACATGATTTTCCCGCCTTGCTTGAGGAGGCGAGCAACGGCGTTGACATCCGAGGAAGGGGCTGCGCCCGCGGCGGCGATGGCGCGGCCATTTTGTGTGAAGGGGCCGAAAATGGTACGGACGAAGACCCGGCAAGCCAGATCCTGTTCGAGCGCCTGATACATCAGGGCCGCATCCGCCCCGCGCGAGCAACCCACCACGACCAGGGGGGCGACCGACAGCAGCCAGGAGGCGGCGGACTGGGCAAAAGCCAGCCCGGCGGGAGAAAGCGAGCGAGAGCCGCCAAAGGCCCAGGCGCCAGCAGGTGCAATGGGAATTGTTTTCATTTGGCCGGCTCCAAAAGATGGGTTGATGGTGAGGGACTTGACATGATGGCAAACTCCAGGGAAACAGGCCGCCCGCGTGCGGCCAGGATGGCTAAACCGCATCCCAAGCGGAATGCAGCGAAGAACGGGCGGCGGCGGCGGTGACCCCAGGCGGCAGTACGACCTTACAAGCGAAATCCGGCGCGGCGGCGGCCAGGGGGCCAGCCCGATAGATGGCACAAGCCGGGCCAGGACGAACCCAAGCCGACCAGCCCAGGGATGCGGCGGCGCGGGCCAGCCGGGCAGCGCTGTTTGGCGAGCGGAAAGGGACGAAAAGGCAGGCCGGCGCCGGCGACTGACCAGCCCCCGGCGCGCGCCAGGCCCAGGCAGAGCCGGAGCGATGCAGGCGCACAACCACGCGCCCGGAGAAACGGGCGGGAACGGCAAAAAAGCGAGCGGACGATGAAGCGGACATGGCACCCCCCCGGTGGGAGAGGCCAGCCCCACGCCAGCCTCACATAAAGTAATCATAGCCCTATTTATGCTATATCGGGGGAGTTATCAAAAAAAAACAGCTAGAATGCCGGAGCCAGGGTGCAGAACAATAAATGCCCGGGAGGCCCGGCCCCCCGCACCGTACGAGGCCCGTGGCGCGCCCCGCCCATGTTGATGCGAGCCCTGCTCCCCCGGAGGGGGCGGGGGGGGGCGTCAAATCTTGGGCCGCGCAGCACAAGACCATAAGGCCGCACACCGATAACCCCTGTTTTCCCATGCCGACGCTTCACCCTGCCTCTTCGGTAGCCGAGGGCCTGGGGTGGAGTGGAGTCCCGGATGAAAATAAAAACACAAGACCTCATCAAAATGGGCGTTTTTATTTTATGAGGGACGGAATGGAAGCCCAGGTCCTCGGCTACTCTTCAGGCAGGGCGAAGTGACGGTATGGGAAAGGGTGCGGCCGCGCTTTCTGCGCGCGGGCAGGATGCCGGCGCGTCTGTGGCCAGGGACGGCTCTTGCCCGGAGGGACCCGGGCACGGCGCAGCCTGCGTGCCCGGCTACTGCCGTGGCACGAGGGCGGAGCGTCTCGGGGGCGGTCCGTTATTGGCGGGCCGCGTCCAGGGCCAGCCAGTCCTCAGGCGCCAACAGGCAGGGGTGCGGGCTATTCGGCCGCTCCCCTGCCCTGCCAGGACCATGAAGCCGCGACGGTGGGCCGCTATTTGCGGGCCACGTCCTGGCCCTGCCGCCACCGCAAGGCCAGCAAGACGGGGGGCGGGCTACTGGCCGCGCCCCGGCTGAGCGCTGGCGGTGACGGTGCCTGACGGTCCGCTATTCGCGGGCCGTGTCTTTGCGGGCCTGAGTTTGTGGCAAGCTCCCCTGACCGGGGGGCGGGCTATTCCGCCCGCGCCCGGGTCACACGTTGGCGCTGAAGTGGTCGCGGCCTGCTCCGGCCCCGGACGGGCCGGGCTGTCACAGGGACGTGATGCGCTCGAATGGGGCCGTGGTGCTGATAATCGCCATGATAAAAAGCCAGACCCTGTTATGTGGCCCGTTCCGTGCCGCCCAGACCGCGAGTCACACTCACCTGTTATCCCAAATCATGTCATTGGCCTGGTTGCTGGTGCCTTTGGGGTAACGGTAACGCTACGAAACCGAGACGAAGGTAGTGCGACAACTTTTGCTGAGACAGACGCGGGGGCGGGAGTAACAGAGCAAGAAACCGAAAATCTTAGGCGCGAAGCACCAACCGCGACAAACGACCGCACCCCTGGCCCACAAACGGAGGCGAAGACGGAGGGGGCGGACGGACAAACAGGACACCTGCTGACAACGACCAAAAAGGGCCAGGGGGGTGGGCGGGGGAGGCGGTGCCCCCCTGGGGGGGCAGGGAGGGGGGATGAAAAAGGGATTTGGCACAAGGCCCCCCGGAGGGGGGTAGGGGGGGAGTCAAAATCTTCAGGTTGTGAGGGCTTGGCCTGGCCCTGGCGCGGCGGACCGTGACGGCGTCGTTGGCCGTGACGGGCTGACGCATTGCAAGGGCCAGGACAAGACCGCACACCAGACCCCGATAGCTGGCCCAGGTGGGAGGAGCGCCCTGCTGGACAGGCGAAGCGGTCCGGAGTACCCGACGGTCCGCGTAGCCTGGCCGGCGCAAGCGGAGACGGAACTTGCGACGAGTGATCGAGCCGTGGTCGCCTCACAGGAAAGCAGACCCGGGCAGGAAGCCCGGGTGGACGGAGAAGGCATGACGCCGGAGATGGAACGATCAAATGGGGGCTGAGAATGTTCTGGGCCGGGCCTGGCATCCGGAGGGCCAACCGAACGTGTGAGGGGCACCGGAGGATGACAGGCACGGCGGCCACAGTCCCCCCGGAGGGGGTAAGGGGGGGAATCGAATTGGGCACGACGTTACGGGCTATTCCGCCCGTGACGGCGACAAAGCCGCGCGGAGGGACCCGCGCAAGGAGGGCGTGGCGGAGTGCAGCGCTGAACGGAGACCGGGGCCGAAGCATGAGCGCGGAGCGAAGCGGAGTGCGGATGCGCAGGCATCCGGGCGTAGTGAGAAGCGGAGCGACGCGACGACCGAGCCAGGGACGGCCTGATGGGTTGCCGCAGGCACAATCCACCCCCGGGGGGGCTGGGGGGGGAATCAAAGTCTACAGGCCGTGGCCACCCAAGCCAGGGATGGCGCGGAGTTCTAGCCAGGACGGCGGAATCGGGGTCGTGAGGGGCTGGCGCGGCCCCTGCTGGCCCGGCCGTGGCTGCGGTGTTTGCAGCGACGGACGGGCCAAATGCAGGGGGCGCGACAGACCCGACCACCAGGCCTCAAGCGCTTGCAAGGGGCATGGAGCGCCGTGCTGGCCCGCAAGCCCCTGGGCGCGAGGGACGAGCGCCGAGGGGCGCCGGGGGACAGCGCAAGCGGAGGTGCGGTTTGCAACGTGCTCCCAGAGGGCGGCGCCGTGCGCGGTGGCGACCGCCCGAAGCGTTCAGCGTAGGGGGGGAAGAACAACCTATTTATTGCTCCCTTTGCTTTTAAGGGATTGGTATCTGATGCAAGCTGCTTCTTTTTTTGCCTGATTCTCAGAGCTTGGGTTGTTCATCAATACGGTGACAGCAAGATTACACTCGGTTTGCGCTTGCTCCATCAGCGATGGTTCTTGTGTCCATTGCATGTTCGCTATTGTCGGTTTGTAAGATTCTGCCGCAAGACAATACATATTCGTGAGTTTATGGTGCTTCCAGTGTTCTTGAGGATTAGCCTGCAAGTAGGCACAGGTATCTTGAAAAAGCGATTGGGCGGCCAGTGTGCATTTGGAGAACTGTATGGCGTTGGGACGGTAGGAACTGCAAACGGAACTTGGGCGAATTTTCCAGATTTGGTATGAGTAAGGGATTCTAATGCCCTGGTGTTGCACTACTACGGCCTGAATTTCAGTACCAAGCGTATCCGTCATATGTTCGGTGACCCGAGTAGAAACGAGGTCAAGGTAAGACGCAAAAGCCGCAGAGATGGGATCCATAGTTTAGCTTCTTGTTTAATATAACGCCGCGAGCCGCTGCGGGTCTCCTGAGGCCAGGAGCCGGAGAGGATGCGGGAAAAAGCGGGCGCGGCCGGGTTTGTGAGACTTCTGTCCCAAAACTAGCGCCTTTCCCGGGGCCGGGCAAGCGGATTCGCCGAACGTGAGCGGCGGACACGATTGGGTCCCATGGCGGGCCGCAAGCGGGCGCGACTCCGTAACCGTGCTCCATGGCTCGACACAGGCGGTGTGGTCTTGCTTCTTCGGCTTCACGCGGAAGTAGCAGACGACGTGGCGGCGCACCTGCTTCTCGCCAGTGCTCCGGGACTTCCGCCAACCGGGCGGCGCGGTCCTCTGTACTGGTGCCGCGTTCAACGTAGGCATTTCAAGTACCCAGCCCGCTGCGGTTGTCTCTGGCATCAAGGTCGTAGTTCAAGGTGCCGGCTCGCGGGGTGGCGGCAGGATCTCGAGGCAGGCAATGCCGACGAGCAGGGATTCCGGGATGTCTGAAAAATTTTCCGGCTTCTGGTGCAGCCGGGCATCTGGTCGGCAGGTGCAAGCGGTCAGCAGGGCGGCCAGGGCCAGGAGTACGGCGCGTCCCTGGCGTCTAGCTCCAGTGGGCGGGCCAGTCGTCATCAAGTTAGCGGGTCTTGTCCAGGATGGCGCCACGGGCAGGCGTCAACCAGCGATCCAGGGACTCGCCATCTCCAGGATTGCGCTCCCATTCTGGACAGCGAGGGGATTGCGGCCGGTGATGGGGCTTCCCGGCCCGTAATTTCTTCTGATTCCTGCCCATGCTTTTACTCTCTCGTATGTACGTACACATACAGGCCCCACACACACCTACACATTACCTGCCCTCCTCCCCCCTATAGTCCCCCCTCCCCCCAACTTGGGGTCTTATTTGGCGATGTTGAACCGGGATTGGACGGTGAGGACCGTGCCGATGGTGGTCCTGGTCTTGAAATTGCGGCGCGGGGAAAAGCCGACGGTGCCGCCATTCAGGACCTATTGGGCGCGATCGGTGCGGGGTTGGCGAGTGCGATGGTGCCGCCCGGCGATAAGGTTTTTTAATGCAGCGCAGCGAGTGGTGCTGGGCTGGGAAACCCTAGAAACCCCTGGCGGCCGCGCTGGTCGGACGCGGCGCCATACACCGCAACGGAATAAGGACTAAACTTGCAGGGAATGGTGAGGTGCGCGGGGCGCGGAGCGGATGGCGATGGGTAGCGGTGGATTTCCAGCGCGGTGGCGCGCGCGGCGCGGCGTGGGCATGGGTGCCTGTTTCGCGGTGACGGCGCCTGGCGATCGACGCGCGCGGCGTAACCCTGAATCGCCCTTGGGGCGCCACGTCGGGCGGGGCCCACGCCACAACCCGCGCCATCCTGACCGGCCGTCCCTGACGGCGTTCCCGCCACCCACCGAGCCCCCCGCATGACCACGCCCGACCCCGCCGCTCTATCCGCTGACCCCGCCGCCCTACCAGCACCGGTCGTCCCCACCGCCCCCTTTCCCATTGTCGGCATTGGCGCCTCCGCCGGCGGGCTGGCAGCCTTCGAGGCCTTCTTTGCCGGAATGCCGGCGACGACCGACCCGGATATGGCCTTTGTACTGGTGCAACACCTGGCGCCGGATCACAAGAGTATCCTCAGCGAACTGATTCGGCGTTACACCCGTATGCAGGTGAGCGAGGTTGAGGATGGCATGGTGGTGCGGCCCAACTGCGCCTACATCATCCCGCCCAACCGCGACATGGCCTTTCTGAATGGCACCCTGCAATTGCTGGAACCCAGCGCCCCGCGTGGCCAGCGCCTGCCGGTTGACTTCTTCTTTCGCTCCCTGGCGCAGGACCAGCATGAGCGTGCCATCGGCATCATCCTCTCCGGCACCGGCAGCGACGGTACCCTGGGGGTACGGGCGATCAAGGGCGAGGGCGGCATGGTCATGGTCCAGAACCCCGCCTCGACCGAGTACGACGGTATGCCGCGTAGCGCCCTAGCCACTGGCCTGGTGGACTATGAGCTGCCGCCCGCCGAGATGCCCGCCCAGCTCATCGCCTATGCCGCGCAGGCCTTCGGCAAGCTCCCCCGCCTGGCTCCCCACCCCACGACCACGGCTGAGAACGCCCTCAAGAAGATCCTGGTGCTGCTGCGCGCCCAGACCGGCCACGACTTCTCCCAGTACAAGCCGAGTACGGTCGCGCGGCGCATCGAACGCCGGCTGGCCGTCCACCAGATCGACACCCTGGACCACTATGTCCAGTATTTGCAGCAGACCCCGACCGAGTTGGAGGCCCTGTTCCGCGATCTGCTGATCGGTGTGACCCATTTCTTCCGCGATCCGGCGGCCTTCCAAGCCCTGGAGCAGCAGATCCTGCCCCAGCTCTTTGCCGACCAGAACGCCGAGGCCACGATCCGGGTCTGGTCGGTGGGTTGCGCCACCGGCGAGGAGGCCTACTCCCTCGCCATCCTGCTGGCCGAGCGCCAGCAGGCCTTGAAACAAACCTTCCGCATTCAGGTATTTGCCACCGACATCGATAGCCAGGCCATCGCCACCGCCCGCGCCGGCCTCTATCCGGCCAGCATCGCCGCCGACGTCACGCCGGAACGACTGGCGCGGTTTTTTACCGTCGAGGCGGAGGGGAGCGCCTACCGCATCCACAAAAGCATCCGCGACCTGGTGATCTTTTCCGAACAGGACCTGATCCGGGACCCGCCCTTCTCCAGAATCGACCTGATCAGTTGCCGCAACTTGCTGATCTACTTAAACGGCGAACTGCAGAAACAGCTCATGCCGCTGTTCCACTATGCCCTCAACCCCGGCGGGTTTCTGTTCCTCGGCACCTCGGAGACGGTGGGCGAAGCCACCGACCGCCTGTTTACCCTGCAGGACCGCCAGCAGCGGCTGTACCGGCGCCAGGCCGAGGATCTGGACGCCCCGCCGGTCCCGGTGGGCCGCTTGGCGCCGCCCCTGACCCCGCGGGCGCGGGTGCCGTTCGCCGCCCCGAAGCCGGGCCTCCCCAGCCAGCCGCCGCTGCGCCAACTGACCGAACAGGCCCTGTTGCAACAGGTCGTCCCGGCCGCCGCGCTGGTGAATGGTCAGGGCGATATCCTGTATCTGCACGGCCGCACCGGCCAGTATCTGGAGCCGCCCCCCGGTGCAGTCGGCGTCTCCAACATCCTGAACATGGCCCGTGCCGGCCTGCAGCGGGAGCTGACCCGGGCCCTGCACCAGGTCAACGTGACGCAGGTGCCGGTACGCCACCCCGGCCTGCGGGTGAAAACCAACGGCGACTTCACCCGGATCACCCTCACCGTCCGGCCGGTGGCGGCCACTGCCCCGCCCCTGTATCTGGTCATCCTGGAGGCCACCGCGCCCCCGTTGGATCATGAACCGGCAGCGACCGCGCCCGACCCCGTCCCGACCGACAGCGCAGCCTGTATCGCCAGACTCCAGCAAGAGCTGCGGGCCAAGGATGAGTACCTCCAAGCCACCCAGGAGGAACTGGAAACCGCCAACGAGGAACTCAGATCCGCCAATGAGGAAATGCAGTCGGTTAACGAGGAACTGCAATCCACCAACGAGGAACTGGAGACCTCCAAGGAAGAACTGCAATCCGTCAACGAGGAACTGTCCACGGTCAACGCCGAGTTGCAGAGCAAGGTATCGAGCCTGTCACGGGCCAACAACGACCTGAACAATCTGCTGGCCGGTACCGGCATCGGCACTGTCTTTGTCGATCTGCAACTGCGGATCCTGCGCTACACCCCGGCCGTCACCGCCATGATCAACCTGATACCCAGCGACGTGGGCCGACCGGTGGCGCATGTGGTGACGAACCTGGTTGGCTATGACCAGTTGGTAGCGGACACCCAGGCGGTACTGGACAGCCTGGTGCCGCACCAGCGGGAGGTGCAGAGCGCGGCAGGCACCTGGTATATGCTGCGCATTCTGCCCTACCGCACCCTGGAGAACGTCATCGAGGGCGCGGTGCTGACCTTTGTGGATATCACCACGACGGTCCAGGCCCGGGAGGGGTTGCGGCAGGCGCATGATCTGACCCGGCTCGCCGTGGTGGTGCACGATGCCTACGACGCCATCACCGTGCAAGACCTGGAGGGCCGCATCATCGCCTGGAATCCGGGCGCGGTGCGGCTCTATGGCTGGAGTGAGGCCGAGGCGCTGGCGCTGTACGACCATGACCGTATCCCGGCGGCGCTGGCCGCGGACCACCTGGCCAGCCTGGTGCGGTTGAGCCAGGCCGACACCCTGGAGCCGGTGACCACGCAACGGCTGCACAAGACCGGCCGGCTCGTCGCAATCACCCTGACCGCGACCGCCCTGCGGGACGCCACCGGACAGCTGTATGGAATTGCGACCACGGAACGGGGACGGGAGCGGGTGCCAGGCCCCGCTGAGGCGCAGGCGACTGCAGCCCACGGGATCTCATCATGACCGACGCGGACCACCCCCCGCCCCCCACCACCCTGCGCCAGCAAGCCGAGGCGCGCCTGCGCCAACAGGCGGCGGCAGAGGCGGCGGTGCCTGCGGCATTCCGGCAGACGGACCACGAACTGCGGGTGCATCAGATTGAACTGGAGATGCAGAACGAAGAGTTGCGCCAGACCCAGGTGCAACTGGATGCCGAGCGGGCGCGCTATTTTGACCTCTATGACCTGGCCCCGGTCGGTTATTGCACCCTGAGCACGCAGGGACTGATCCTGCAAGCCAACCTCACGGCCGCCACCCTGTTAGGCGTGACCCGGAGCGCGCTCCGCCACCAGCGGCTCGCCGCCTTTATCCACCCGGAGGACCAGGACCGCTACTATTTGCTACGTCAGCGCCTGGTGGCCACCGGCACCCCCCAGGACGGCGAGTTGCGGCTGGTGACCCGGGATGGCACGGCGTGCTGGGCGCTGCTCCAAGCCACCCTGGCCCCGTCGGCGGACGCAGAGCCGGTGGTGCGGCTGGTGATCAGCGACATCAGCGCCCGCAAGCAAGCCGAAGCCCAACGGGACCTGGCCGCCAGCGTCTTCCGTCATGCCCGCGAGGGCATCCTGATCACGGCCGTGGACGGCACCATCCTCGATGTCAATGACGCCTTCACCCACATCACCGGCTACCCCCGCAGCGAGGTGCTGGGCCGCAATCCGCGCCTGCTCCATTCCGGCCGCCATGACCCCGCCTTCTTCGCCGCCCTGTGGCGCGACCTGATCGCGCAGGGTTACTGGTCCGGGGAAATCTGGAATCGCCGCAAAACCGGCGAGGTGTACTCCGAACTGCTCACCATCAGCGCGGTGCAGGATCCGCACGGCCGCACCCAGCATTATGTGGCGCTGTTCTCCGACATCAGCCTGCTCAAGGAACAGGAACGGCAACTCCTCTACCTGGCCCACTACGACGCCCTGACCCACCTGCCCAACCGAGTCCTGCTGGCCGACCGCCTGCACCAGGCCATGGCGCAGGCCCACCGCAGCGGCCTACCGGTGGCCGTGATCATGCTCGATCTAGACGACTTCAAGGCTATCAACGATGACCAGGGTCACGCGATCGGCGACCAGTTTTTAACGCAGGTGGCGGCCCATATGCGCCAGGCGCTGCGCGAGGGTGACACCCTGGCCCGGCTGGGCGGCGACGAGTTTGTCGCGGTACTGAACGATCTGGCCGACATTGAAGCCAGCATGCCGCTGCTCACGCGCCTGCTGGCCGCCGCCGCCCAGCCACAGGTGTGTGGCGCGGTGACCCTCCAGGTGTCGGCCAGTCTCGGTGTCACCTTCTATCCCCAGGCCGACGCCATTGATGCCGAGCAACTGCTGCGGCAGGCTGATTTGGCCATGTATCAGGCCAAGCTGGCCGGCAAGGGTGGCTACCAGGTCTTCGACGCCGTTCAGGATCGGCGCCTGCGGGCCACCCATGACCTGCTGGCGCGGCTCCGCCGCGCCCTGGTGGACCAGGAATTGGTGTTGTACTACCAGCCCAAGGTGAATATGCGCACGGGCACGGTCATCGGCGCCGAGGCGCTGATTCGCTGGCAACACCCAGAACAGGGGTTATTGGCGCCGGCGGCCTTCCTGCCGGTGAGCGAAGATCAGCCGCTGGGAATTGAGATCGGCGACTGGGTGATCGCGACCGCCCTGACCCAGATGGACACCTGGCAGGCGGCCGGCCTGGTGCTACCGGTGAGCGTCAATATCGGCGCCCGCCAGTTGCAGGAGCCGCACTTTGTGGATCGCCTACGCACCCGGTTGGCGGCTCATCCGGCGCTAGCCCCGGCTAGTCTCACCCTGGAGGTGCTGGAAACCAGTGCCCTGGCCGACCTGACCCACGTCGCCCAGGTCATCGCCGCCTGCCGCCAGAGCGGGGTGCCCTGTGCCCTGGATGACTTTGGCACCGGCTATGCCTCCCTGACCTACCTGAAAGGGCTGGCGGTCGCCCAGCTCAAAATCGACCAGAGCTTTGTGCGCCACCTGTTCGAT
This sequence comes from Chromatiaceae bacterium, assembly GCA_044228795.1. Classification (GTDB taxonomy): domain Bacteria; phylum Pseudomonadota; class Gammaproteobacteria; order Chromatiales; family Chromatiaceae; genus M0108. Next base: position 96,752 of record JBGAUE010000011.1, read on the forward strand.
GACCCGGAGGACCTGGCCATTCTGGAGGGGGTGATTCGGTTAGCGGCCGCCTTTCAGTGCCAGGTCATCGCCGAAGGGGTGGAAACCCTGGCGCAAGGGGAAATGCTGCTCCAGTTGGGCTGCGAACTGGCGCAGGGCTACGGCATCGCCTACCCCATGCCCGCCGCCGAGATCCCCGGCTGGCTGGCCGCCTGGCGTCCCGATCCCGGTTGGTTGGGACGGTCCGCGGTACCGCCGGAGGATGTGCCGCTGCTTTATGCCGGCGTCGAGCACAGCGCCTGGGTCGCGGCCTGTGTGGCCTTTCTCAAGGGCGCGCAGCCCGTGCCGCCGCCGGAACCCTCGAAGTGCCGGTTCGGCGCCTGGCTGGCGAGCGCCCGCTTGGCGGATGGTGGGCTACCGCCCGCATTTGCGGACATCGTCGCCGTGCATCACGCGGCGCATGCCTTGGCCGCAGAGCTGCTGGCCCCCGACAATCAGGGCCGCAACCCCGAGGCCTTGGCCCGGGTGGACGAACTCTACGCCCTGCGGGATCGGTTGCTGGCGGGGCTGGCGGAATTGCTGGTGCAGCGGCCAAACACCGACGGGGCGCAAGGGATCCAGGCGCACGGGCTGGACATGGCCCGGGCACCCTAACCCGGGCCTGGGTCCTTTTCACCACACCATGCACAGGTATGCTTACCGGGAGCTAGGAACATGACGCCATCATCGGCCCCCGTGGGGGAACCCCCCCCGCGCGCCCACCGCCGGGCAGGCAAGGCGCGCCCGGGCAGAGGCACAGGCCGCTCAGTCGCCGGAGTTACCTGAACCGTTTGTGCCGGCAGAGGTACGGCGGCTCCTCCACGAACTGCGGGTTCACCAGATCCAACTGGAGATGCAGAACGAGGAACTGCGCCGGACCCAGGCGCAACTGGATGCCGAGCGGGCGCGCTATTACGAACTATACGAACTGGCACCGATAGGCTACATCACCCTCGATGAACGGGGCACTATTGTGCAAGCCAATCTCACGGCGGCCACGCTGCTGGGGGTGACGCGGGGCGAACTCCTCAATAAATCGTTCAGCGCCTTCGTCTATGGTGAGGACCAGGATATTCACTACCTCCACCTTAAAGCCCTCCTCGCCACGGGCGAGCCCCACACCTGCGAAGACCTGCGGTTGGTCCGCAAGGATGCCCCCCGTTCAGGGTGCTTTTTCAGGCGGTCATGGACCAAGACGCGGATGGCGGGATCTGCTGCCGGGTCGTGATCAGTGATATTACCGAGCGCCGGCAGGCTGAAGAGGCCATGCGCACCCTGCTCTCTCTGCATACCGCTACCCTCGAAGCAACCGCCGACGGCATTCTGGTGGTTGATCTGGCGGGCCATTGGACAGCATTCAACCAGAGGTTTCTCCAACTGTGGCGGATTCCACCGGATCAAGTCGGCATTGGCGACGCATTGATCATCAGGACCTATGCCCTGCCCCAGTTGGCCGATCCCGAGGCCTTCCTGGCCAAGGTGATGGCGTTGTATGACCATCCAGAGGAGAACTCCCTGGACGAGGTGCACTTCAAGGACGGCCGGGTGTTTGAACGCTATTCCCAGCCCCAGCGACTTGGCAACGCGGTCGTCGGTCGGGTCTGGAGCTTTCGCGATGTCACCCCGCGGGTCACGGTAGAACGGAAACTGCGCCAATCGCAGGAATGGCTCCAGGCAGCCAACCGCGAACTCGGCCAGGCTCTCACCATTGAGCAGGATTTGGCGCAGACCGATGAACTGACCCGTGTGCTTAACCACCGCGCCCTGATGGCTCAGGCATTGCAGCTTTACGATGTCGCGAAGCGCTATCATCACCCCCTGAGTATGCTGATGTTCGATATCGACAACTTTAAACAGATCAACGACACCTGCGGGCATGCCACCGGAGATCAGGTGCTGCACCAGGTCGCGGCAGGCGCCAACGGCTGCCTCCGGGAGGCGGATATCATCGGGCGATATGGCGGCGATGAATTTGTCATCGTGGCGCCGATGACGACGGCGCAACAGGCCTTACCCGTGGCGGAGCGGATCTATGCCGCCATGACCGCCGTGCGGGTACCCACACTGACCGGGAACCTGGCGGTCACGCTCAGCATCGGCATCGCCGAACTGGGCCAACCGTCCCAGGATGAGACCCTGGCGCAGGTCATCAACCGCGCCGATGAGGCCATGTACTCGGCAAAACAGGCCGGACGCAACCGGACGGAACGGTACCTGACCGCGCCACCCGGCACCGGGTGCGGCGCCGCTATCCTACCGGCCCCGCCGCTGTCCATCGCGGCCCTCCGTCACGATGCCGAAGACCGGGTACGGGAGATGGTATCCGAAGCCGCCGCACTCCCCCCCGCGGCCGCCCGGGATCAGCCGCACGAGTTACAGGTACACCCGCTCGAACTGGAGATGCAGAACGAGGAGTTGCGCCGGACGCAGCAGGACCTGGAAGCCGCGCGGTCGCGATATTTCGACCTGTATGAACTGGCACCGGTGGGATTTATTTCCCTCAGTGCCGAGGGGCTGATTCTTGAGGCCAACCTCACCGCGGCCACCCTGCTGGGGAAAGCGCGGGGGAGCCTGCTCCGGGAGCCCTGGACCCGCTTCATCCTGCCCGCCGACCAGGACCGCTTCTATCGCTGCCGCCAGCAACTGGTGGCGACGGGCCAGCCACAGTGCTGCGAACTGCGCATGATGAATCAGGCGGGGACGCCGTTCCCGGTCAGGCTGGAAGCCACTGCGCCCTGGGATGCCGGCAATACTCCGGAGTACCGGGTACTGCTGATCGATACCACCGGGCGTCAACCGACGGCGGACCAGGGCCAGCCCGATCAGGGTGGCCAGGAAGGGCCAGGCTCATGAGAGACCCGACCACAAGGCCGCGACCCACCGGGTAAGCACCTTCCCCCTATATCCCGCTCCGGGATCCTATTTCGCGATGGTAACCAGGGATTGGACGGTGAAGACGATTAAGGCGCCGGTGGCGGACAGCAGGGTGAGGATGATGATTAACAGCTTGTGCTGGGCGGTGTTCTGTTCTTCTGCGTGGCGCCGGCAATGGGCTGCGAGGCGGCTGACGTTGCCGGTGATGAGGTGGTGCTCGCTGATGGCCGGGTGGTGGCAACCCAATTATCCGCATCGCCCTGCCGATGGGGCCGCAAGTGCAATGAGCGGCTCGCTCTTCAACGGCACCGTCTCGATTCAGGCCACCCGCAGGATGGGGTGGTCGGTCTGGTGGGCGGCGAAGGCCAGTGCCGCCACGATATCGGCGGCTTCCAGGTAGGGAAAGTCTTCCAGAATCTCCGCCTGGGTGGCGCCGGCGGCGAGCATCTCCAGGAGGTCAGTCACCCGGATCCGGAGTCCGCGGATACAGGGCCTGCCGCCGCAGACATGGGGGTCGAGGGTAATTCTGGGGGCTGTGTTCATCGGCGGCTGGCCTCGCGTGACCTCGACCCAGGCGCTTTACTCGCACCCTTCTCGGTATTGGATAGGGATAATACTACGGCAGAGCCGGGTGCCTATCACGGCTATTTGCCCGCAGGGGTTCTTATTTGGCGATGGTGACCAGGGATTGGACGGTGAGGACGATCAAACCGCCGGTGGCGGACAGCAGGGTGAGGATGATGATGATCAACAGCTTGTGCTGGGCGCTGTTCTGCTCTTCCTCGTGGCGCCGGCAATGGGCTTCGAGGCGGCTGAGGTTGCCGGTGATGATGTCATGCTCGGCGATGGCGTGGTTGAGCTTTGCCTCCAGCAATTCGAGGCGGGTGGTGTGGCGGTGGACCTCGCTGCCGATGCGGTAGGCCACCGTCTCGCGCGCGGGTTCGTTAAATTCGGCCATGTCGTCGTAGGTGGGGGTCATCGGGTTAACCAGGGGGTCTGGTGGAGGCCGGGAATTGCCCAGATGCCCGCTTTCTTGGCCTTGGCGATGCCCTCGGCGGCGTGGAAGGCGGGCTGGCTGGCTGGGCACATCCAGAGGGCGGCATAGCCCCCCAGGACCAGCCGCAAGCCCAGGTTGCCGTAATCCCGGGTGCGCAGGACTTCGGCGATGAGGCGACCGTACTTATCGTAGCTGTGGCCATCCACGGCGATGGACTCGTTGACGTAGAGCAGGGTGCGCAGGTAGGACCGGGCGCGGAGGCCCCACAGCCCTTGCGCCATCTCCGGGGCGTCGATGAAGGCCAGGCGCAGTTTGACCTGCTCCTGCTGGCCATTGACGATCCGCCAGGCACCGAGGGTATCGCCGTCGTAGGTGTAGGTCAGGCGCATGAGTTCGCTCATGGCCGGGCCTGCGCTTGCGCGTCGGTGAGGGGCTGGCCGCGGGCGGTGCCGACCTTGAAGCCGAGGCTCGGGACAAAGCTCACGCTGCGGCCGCTGGCGCTCCAGTTCGCCTTGAAGGTGCCGAGGTTGTCGAGTTCGACGGTGCCGCCCTTGCGGATGATGTCCTTGATGCGACGGAGTAGCTTGACCCGCGTCTGATAGACGATGGTATCCAGGTTGTCGGGGGCGCTGGTCCCCAGCTCGGCGCGCAGGATGGCCAGGACCTGCACCTCTAAGGTGCCGTCGCCCATGTTCTGCCAGGTCGCCGCGTCCGGGTTCGGGGCCTCGGGCAAGACGAAGCTGTCGAAGCCCTTGATCTGGACCGGGCTTGCCTGCCAGGTGATGGCCCCATAGGTGCCCCGGGCGATGGCGGCGACGCCGAAATAGACGTTGGCCAGGGCGGCGGTGTAGCCCATCTTGGCGGAGACGCCTTCCGCCATGAACACCGCCTCCTGGTGGTCGGCGACGCCGATCTGGACGGTGGCGGTGCGGCCGCTCTTCATGAACTTGGCGAAGAGGGCCACCGCGCCGGGATGCCGCCACTTCACCTCGACCAGATCCGGCAATTGCCCGGTGCTATGGAGGGCCAGACCGGTTGCCTGGCGCTTGAGGGTGGCGCCGCACCATTCGGGGACGGCGGTGGGGCGCACATCCGGGGTGGCCAGGTATTCGCTGACGCTGGCGCGGGGGCTGGTGGCGGTGCCGACCTGCTGCCAGGCGGATACCGTGACCCGGTGGGTGAGGCCGTCGCCGGGGATCTCGGCGCCATCGACGCGCAAGATCGCCGGCTGGGTGGTGCCGGGATTCTCCCAGGTGGCGGCGGGCTGGATCTCCGCTTGGTCATCGACCTGGTAGGCCACGCGGACGGCGCTCGGCAGGCCCCAGTACCAGAGGCGCAGGAACTGGTCGATGACCAGATCCGGGCGCTTGGGGTCGGTGAGGATGTTCATCTTCATCCCCAGGCCCCGGGGTGGCGCGGCCGCCGTGCGCTTGCCGATCAGGGCGATGCGGCCCAGGGCCTTGATCATCAGCGTCCCCAGGCTGCGCATGATGCCCTTGGCGGTCACGGAGAGGGCGCAGACGGCCTGCATCGGCTTGAGGGCCATGATGACCAGGTTGGCCCGGCCGATGACGCCTAGAGCCGCCTGAGCGGCCAGGTTGAGCCCGCCCGGGGTGGCCGCGGTCGGCTGGAAGCTGAAGGCCAAGGCCCCGCCCGGGGGCGGGGTGTAGGCGTCCTGGCCCATGAAGTTGAAGGCTAGGGCGTTGCCGGGGGGTGGGGTGTAGCTCATAGCGGGACGACTCCATCGAGGACCTGGGCGTTGAAGGCCACGCCGCCCGCATCATCGCGACAGAGGGCGTAGTGGCTGCCCCGGGAGGCGGCGGCCAGGTGGAAGCTGCCATCGGCGGCGCTGGTGGTGGTGTCGATGAGTTTGCCGGTGGTGGCGTCGTGTAGGTGGAGCTGGCGTTGCGCGGGCTGGCCGTTGTCATCGACCACGGTGCCGGCCAGGCCGTAAACCGCCGTTTGGAAGACCCGGCCCATGGCCTGCTGGCCCGCGACCAGGACACTCCCATCGTGGGACAGGGCCAGGTTGAGCCCCAGGTTCTGCCAGCTCCAGCCCTCCTCGGGGAGGCGGTGGTCGCGCTTGACCCAGGCCCCGCCGGTGTACTCGAAGGAGACGATGACCCCGTTCTTTTGCAGGCCCAGGCTACAGTTCGAGCCGCCGACATAGAGGACGTTGCCCTCGGGGGCGAGGGCGACGCCTTTACCGAACATGCCGTAATAGTCGTCCCCGGGTAACAGGGTGTCGCGCCGTTGGAAGGTGCCCCCGCCCTCCTTGGCCAGGATGAAGACCTGGCCGCTGTAGTAGTCGGCATTGTCGTTGCCAACCGCCATGAGGGTTTCATCGGCAGAGAGCCCGACCGATGAGCCGAACATATCCGTCCCCGGGAGGGTGATGGTGGCGATGAGGTTACTGGTTATCCAACTGTAATTGCCGTCCACGATGAGGTCATAAACGAGGATGGCGCCCTGGTCGTTGTTGTAGCTGGGGGCGCCGACATAGAGGCGGTTGCCGGCGGCGTTCAGCCAGCAGGCATAGCCGAAGAGGATATCGGCGGTACCCGGCGCCTCGAGGAGCCCGCAATAGCGCATCCCCCAGATGTCCTCGCCGTAATAGAAGGCGACCCGGCCACGCCCGTTGCCGTTGTAGGGATCGCCGACCGCCAGGAAGCGGCCCGAGGCGGCCAGGGCCATGCCGCTGATCTCGCCGTCGATGATCCCGGATATATTCAAATCGTTGGACTTCGCATAGGCGTCCTCGGTGAGGTCGTAGAAATCCAGCCAGCGCTGGTTGCCGGTATCCCAGCCGACCACCACGCGGGAGCCGTTGCCATCGACGGCGCAATAACAGGTGTAGCCGTCGCCGTTCTGGGGTTGCAGGATGGCTCTTGTTTTCAATACTCCGGGATGGCTCATGATGGCTTATCCGATGTGAATTTCGAGCTCGCCGGCCAGGAAGACCGGGACATCGCCGGGGGCGACGGGCTTGGGCGTGGTCAGGGGCACGACGAGGCGGGCGGTGCCGTCCTGGTCCTTGAGGACGACGGTGGTGATCGAGGGCCAGGCGGTGGTGGCGGTGGGGAATTGGATGGGGGTCAGGTTGCGGAAGACGGTCGCGCCGCTGGTCTGGTTCGCATCCTTCGCCCAGCGCTCGGCGCCGGGATCGCAGCGCACGGGGGCGTAACTGGCGCCGGTGATTTCGCTGCCGCCCAGGCCGTCATCGCTGGGGGCGGCGCTGTAGAGGTGGACGTTCCATTGGGCGATGGCGAGGGGTTGGTTCAGAAAGAGGGCGGCGCCGATGGCGCTCTCAAGGCTGTCGGTGGCGTTCATGGGACGGACTCCAGGCAAAAAAAGACCGCCACGCGCTCACGCGCGGGCGGTGGTGGGGGTTATGCCGCGGCCTTGGCCTGGGCGTC
>JBGAUE010000012.1:0-101195 GCA_044228795.1 Chromatiaceae bacterium
GCAGGTGTGTGCTTGGCGGCTCACAACCCGGAGTTTCCTGGATGGACTCCCGTAATTGTCAAACTTTTTCAGTCCCCGGCATAGCCGGGGGTTTTCCCAAGATAATAACAAGAGCCGCAATCATCCACTCGCCCCCCCTGCGCGTGCTCATCGTCGAGGACGAGGCCGACCTCCGTGACGCCATGCTTGACTATCTCCAGCGCGAGGGATGCCAGGTAGCCGGCGCTGGCAGCATCGCCGACTGCGCGGTTTGGCTTGCGGACCCGGACGGCGGAGTCATCGTCCTGGACCTCGGTTTGCCGGATGGGGACGGCCTTGCCGCGCTCAGACCCCGCATCGACCGGCGGCGTCACGCCCTAGTGCTGGCCACAGCCCGCGGGAACCTTGAGGACCGGATACGAGGGTATGAGGAGGTTGGCGACGCCTATCTGGTCAAGCCGGTGGACCTGCGCGAACTGACCAGTGTGGTACATGGCGTGGCGAGCCGGCTCCCGCCACCCCCGCCCAAAGCGACTAACCCCGCCACCTGGACCCTGAACATCCTCCTCTGGCGGTTGATTGCGCCCGAGGGGTCATCATGCAGCCTGACTCTTCTGGAAAGGTGCCTGCTTTACCTGCTGGCGCAAACCCCCGGCGAGATCTTGAGCAAGGAAAGTGTGATCCTGGCCCTGGAGCAGGAGAAGGCCGGGAAGTTAGGGAAGAGATATGACCTCCGCAGTCTGGAGATTCTCATCCGCCGTCTGCGCAAAAGTCCGTCGAGGAACTCGGTAGGGTATTGCCTTTGGAAACCGTCTATGGCGTCGGTTATGTCCAAAAGGCAAGATCAAGATCCTCAAATAACCTTGCGGGGGAACCGCAGGGATTCAGGTAGCGCTCAAAATCCCATCATCGATATGCAGGATGCGGTCCATGCGGGCGGCAAGTTGAGGGTCGTGGGTGACGATGACAAAGCTGGTGCGGATCTCGGCGTTGAGCTGCAGCATCAGTTCATAGATCCGCTCGGCCGTGTGCCGATCAAGATTTCCCGTGGGCTCGTCGGCGAGGACACAGGCGGGATGGGTGACGAGGGCCCGCGCGATAGCGGCGCGCTGACGCTCGCCACCGGAGAGTTCGGCGGGCTTATGACGACCGCGATGGCCCAGGCCCACCATGTCCAGCATCTCCGCAGCGCTAGCCCGGGCCTGGGCAGAGGTAGCGCCCCCCACCAGGAGCGGCATGGCAACGTTCTCCAGGGCGCTGAACTCGGGTAGTAAATGGTGAAATTGATAGACGAAGCCGAGTTGGCGATTGCGCAACCGGCCGCGCTCCCGCTCCGATAACCCGGTCACCTCCCGTCCCTGCCAGAGCACCGTCCCCCGGGTAGCGCGGTCCAGGCCACCCAGGCAGTGCAGCAGGGTACTCTTGCCGGAGCCGGAAACCCCGATTACCCCGATCCGCTCGCCGGCCTGGATGCGCAGGTCGATGCCACGCAGCACCTCAACATCGAGGGGGCCCTGATGGAAGGTCTTGACCAAACCCCGGGCCTCAATCACCGCCACCCCCTCGGGCACGACCTCATTCATAGCGCAGAGCCTCGGCCGGTTCGGTCCGCGAGGCGCGCCAGGCAGGATAGAGGGTAGCGAGGACGGACATGATAAAGGCGCCCAGCCCCACGGCCATGACGTCGGAGCCATGGATATCCGAGGGCATGTTACTAATGTAATAGATGTTCGGGTCCAGGAAGTGGATACCAAACAGGTTCTCAATACCGGCGACGAGGGCCTCGACATTGACCGCCAGCAGGATGCCGCATGCCACCCCGAGCAGGGTCCCGGCGACGCCAAGCGCCGTGCCCTGGACCATAAAGATACCCATGACCCGCCCGGGCGATAGCCCAAGGGTACGCAGGATGGCGATATCGGCCTGCTTGTCCGTCACTACCATCACCAGGGTCGAGACGATATTGAAGGCAGCCACCGCCACAATCAGGAAGAGGATGATGCTCATCATCCGCTTCTCGGTACTGAGGGCGGCGAAGAAATTCTTGTGGTGCTGGGTCCAGTCGATGACCCGATAGACCCCGCCCAGGTCATAGGCGATATCCCGAGCCAATTGAGGTGCCTCGAAAATGTTGGTGAGCTTGAGCCGCAGGCCCGTGACGCTGTTGCCCAGATTGGTGAGTTTGGCCGCATCCTGAAGGTGGATAAAACCGGCGCCACGGTCGTAATCCGACATACCAACGGCGAAAATACCGCTGACCGTAAAGGACTTGAGCCGGGGCATAATCCCGATGGGGGTAGCGCTAACCTGGGGGGTTACCACCGTTACCTTGTCGCCCAGACCCACACCCAGTACCGCCGCCAGTTCGCGGCCCAGGATAATATTGAAGGAACCCGCCGCCAGGGAATCCACCTCGCCCCGGAACATGTCCTGGCGCAGCTCTGAGACCTGGTCCTCCTCCACCGGCTCGATGCCACGCACCAAGGCGCCACTGACCTCACCGCCGTTGGCGAGCATAACCTGCATCTCGATGAAGGGTGCGGCCCCCACAACAGCCGGATGTTCCCGTACCCGGGGGAGCAACTCTCGCCAGTCCGCCATGTCGCCATTGGGTTCCGCCAACGTGGCATGGGATGCCATGCCGAGAATGCGCTCCTGAATCTCCTTGTGGAAGCCGTTCATCACCGAGAGAACCACGATGAGGGCCACGATGCCCAACATGATCCCCAGCATGGAGATGAGGGAAATAAAGGAGATAAAGTGATTGCGCCGCTTGGCCCGGGTGTAGCGCAGGCCAATAAACAAGGGGAGGGGTCTGAACATAAGGGCCATTAAACCACAAACAGAGGTGCAGCGCGGGCATCCGATCGCCATTTCCCGCCGCCCAAAGAATACGGGCGCCAGGATGGTTCCAAGGCGCCCGTTGACGGGGACAAATGGGGCTGGGTTCAGACGATCTTGATCTCGACCTGTTCGCCGGTCTCCGGGTCGCTCACGTGAACGGCACAGGCAATACAGGGATCGAAGGAGTGGATGGTACGCTGAATCTCGATCGGCTCCTTCACATTATGCACCTGGTGGTTATCCTGAAGCGCCGCCTCGTAGGCGCCGGGGACGCCCTTGGGATCGCGCGGGCCGGCATTCCAGGTTGAGGGGACCACGGCCTGGTAGTTGGCGATCTTGCCATTCTCGATGACAATCCAGTGACCCAAGCCACCGCGGGGGGCCTCCAGATAGCCGGCACCCTGGCACTTTCTGGGCCAGGTGGCGGGATCCCAGAGGTGATCGTTGAAGGTCTTGGTGTCCCCGGATTTGATGTTGGCGATCAGGCTGTCGTACCAGACCTGCATCTGGTCGGCCAGGATCTTGGTCTCCAAGGTTCGGGCAGCGGTCCGACCCAGGGTGGAGAAGAGGGCCCGGACCGGCACATCGAGCTTGGTCAGGGTCATGTCCACTAGATCCTTGGCCCGGCCGTGGAGGGGCGACTCGGGGCTGGCATAAAGCATGAGCATGCGCGCCAGAGGTCCGACCTCCACCGAATGGCCCTTCCAACGGGGGGCCTTGAGCCAGGAATAGCCGTCCGCGACATCCAGTTGTTTGAAGGGTGGCCGGGGACCACCCCGGCGGTCGTAGTCCAGTTCGGTCTCCCCAGCATAGGGGTGCAGACCCTTTTCCTTGCCGCCCTGATAGTGATACCAGGAGTGGGCAACGAATTCCTCGATCTGGTCCGGGGCATTCAGGTCCACGGGATGAATCTGGCTGATATCTCGATTGAGAATCACACCGGACGGGACCAGGAAGCTGGCGGGATCATCCATACCCTTCGCCGGAAAATCGCCATAGCACAGGAAATTGCCAAGGCCCTCGCCCCGGCTGGCCCAATCCTTGTAGAAGCTGGCAATGGCCAGGGTATCCGGCACATAGACCTGGTCCACGAAGGCCTGCATCTGCCTGATGATGTTCTGGACCTGGGCCAGGCGGGCGGAGTTGATAGCGGAATCCGAGTTCAGATCGATGGGTGATGGGACGCCACCGACTACGACGTTGGGGTGCGGATTGCGACCACCGAAGATGGTGTGCAACCGGGCCACGTCGCGCTGCCAGGCCAGGGCCTCCAGGTAGTGAGCCACTGCCATGAGATTGGCCTCGGGCGGCAACTTGTAGGCCGGATGGCCCCAATAGCCATTGGCAAAAATCCCGAGCTGACCACTCTCGACCAGGCCCTTGACACGCTTCTGGACATCGCTGAAATAGCCCGGCGAGGAGTTCGGCCAGCCACTCAGGCTTTGGGCCAGAGCGGAGGTCGCCTTTGGGTCGGCGCTCAGGGCGCTGACCACATCCACCCAATCCAGGGCATGCAGATGATAGAAGTGCATGACGTGATCGTGGATGTACTGGGCGCCGATCATGAGATTGCGAATGATCTGGGCGTTGGGCGGGATCGGGTACTTGAGAGCCGCCTCCACGGCACGCACGGAGGCCAGGCCGTGAACCAGGGTGCAGACGCCGCAGATGCGCTGGGCAAAGGCCCAGGCATCGCGGGGATCGCGTCCGCGCAGGATGATTTCGAGGCCGCGCACCATGGTGCCAGACGAGTAGGCCTGGGCGATGTTCTCGCCGTCCATCTGGGCCTCGATGCGCAGGTGCCCTTCGATCCGGGTGATAGGATCGACGACGATGCGTTCGCTCATTGTTTTCTATCTCCTTAGAGGGCGGACAAACACGAGTCATCCGCCATTGCACCAGGGCCGCGACCATCCTAGCGCCCCAGGGGCGCTCAACCGGCGCGACCCGGCCCAGGTTATTTCTCTACCAGATGCTCGGCGATCATCTCGGTCAGGCCGACCACGGGGATGTCCATGTTGAACTCCTCCAGGCCCTCCTCAAGTTGGGTGCGGCAGGTAGCGCACATGGTCACCATACGCTCCGGCGCGACCTCCTCGATCTGCGCCTTCTTACGTTTGAAGGCCGTCATCTTGAGTTCCGCCGCACGCTCATTGCTACTCACACCGCCGCCGGCGCCACAACACCACTGATAGCGTCCGTGTTCCTTGAGATCGACAAAGTTGTCCGCGACCAGGTCCATGAGGTTGCGCTGCTGCTGAATAACGCCACTCTTACGGGCCAGGTTACAAGGGTCATGCATAGACAGGCGATCCATCTCCTTGCCCTCGGTCTTGATCCGCCCCGCGGCGCGCAACTCGTCCAGAACCTCGATGATGTGGAAGACCCGGAAGGGATAGGACTTCCCGATCAGGTTGGGACCCTCCCAACGGACTGCCGTATAGGCATGACCACACTCGGGACTGATGACATTCTTGACCTTAAGTTTGACTGCCGCATCCACGATGCGCTGCACCAGAGTAGCGGCTATGTCCTTATTGCCGATTTGGATGCCGGCATTGGTGGCCTCGTAACAGTCGGTGCTTAGGGTCCAGCTCACACCCGCATGAGCAAAGATTTTGGTGATAGCCTCCAGGTACTCGGGAAAATTGATGATCTCCATGGAGGAAAGCAGCACCAGATAGTCAGCCCCTTCCGCATCCACCGGCACCTTGAACCCGGAACTAGCCTCCACATGGTCGATCTGGACCTGCAGAGTCTTCCACTTGAGGCCCATGGGACTGCCCGTGCGCACGGCGCGGGCGGCGGCGGTGATGAGGCCCTCGGGGGCGTGACCTGCGGCCACCATGCCCTCGCGGGTCTTGCGGATCATATATTGGATGTCGTTCCCCACCGGACAGACCATGGAACAGCGGGCGCACATGGAGCAGGAGTCGTAAAGCAGGGGCTCCCACTCCGCCAGCATCTCGTCGGTGACCTTCTTGTTGAGGCCGAAAAGACCCTTAAGGCGGCCGAAGAGGGTGAACTCCGCCTCCCAAACCCGACGCAGGGGCTCCAGCTTGGTAATGGGCGTGTATTGCGGATCCCCGGTCTCTACATAGAAGAGACAGGCCTCGGCGCAGAGACCGCAATGGACGCAACTCGAAAAGAAGGCCGCGACGGGCGCGTCGATTTCGGCACGCAGGGCATTGAGGCCCCGTTCCAGTGATAACTCGCTCATGACTGGACTCCCTTGCGCCCGAAAATGGCGCCGTTATACCAACGGGCGATAAAGGCGGTGAACATGTGGGTCAGCTTGGTAAAGGGCAGCACGATCAGGAAGATCTCCACCGACAGGATGTGCATGCCCAGGACAATCGGGTAGGGGTTGACGAGCCGGTGATAGGCCATGTATCCCGTGAACACCACCAGAAAGGTGACCCCCCAGGTCAGATAGTCCTCGAAGGTGCTCAGGTGCTGCTTGACGGGATGCATCAGGCGATGGATCAGGGCGGCAACCAGGCCGACGAGAGTCACCGCGGAGATGGCATCGATGACGGGATTGGGAAGCCCGGGCCAGGCAACTCCGAAGACACTCTTAATGAGTTCAATGTGCGGGATGAAGAGGAAGAGGACCAAGATGAAACCCAGGTGCCAGATCCAGCCCACCAGGACATCGAAGCCGGAACGCTTGAAGGTGCCCGGATCGGCGAAGGAGCGGGTAATCATGGTGCGAAATCCCGGACCCCATTCGCTGGCGCGGGCCTCGGCATAGTTGGTCTTGCGCCCCAGCCAGAAGATTTCCACCAGGCGCGCCAGCATCCCCAGGGCAAAGATAGTGAGCGCCCAATTGAACATGGGGCCCTTGGTCCAAAGCAGAAATTCCATCGGATTGCTCATAGCTTCTGCTCCAGTTGCTCGATGGTGACAGGTTCACGATCCGCCACGGCACGCTGCTGCTGCTTCTTGGCTACGACCCCCGCGACCCCACCGATGACAGCTCCGGCGATGCCCGCCACCGCCAGGGTATGGGTGGAATTGGCCGTAGGCACCGACAGGGCGTGATAGAAACCCCCCGCATCCCAGAAATCGGGCTCGGAGCAGCCCAGGCAGGGATGACCTGACTCAACAGGCCAACTCGTGCCGGCATTCCAGCGCATAGTGGCACAGGCGTTGTAGGTGCTCGGACCCTTACAACCGAGACGGTACAGGCACCAGCCCGCCTTAGCCCCCTCGTCGTCGAAGGTCTCAGCAAACAGGCCCTTGTCATAGAAGGGACGGCGATAGCAGCGGTCGTGGATCGACTGTCCGAAGAAGGCCAAGGGTCGCTTGTAGCCATCCATTTCTGGCAGGGTGCCAAAGGTCAGGTACTGTGCCAGGACACCCGTGATGACGGTGGGAATCGGCGGACAGCCCGAGACATTGATGATGGGCTTGTCGGTGATAATGTCCTGCACGGCCACGGCACCGGTAGGATTGGGATAGGCGCGCGGCAGCCCCCCGAAGGCGGCACAAGTTCCCACGGCGACCACCGCCGCCGCCCCTGCCACCGTCTCCTTGAGGATATCCAGGTTGCTATGGCCCGCGATGGTGGAGTAACCCATATTAGAGCCAGGTCCTGGCAGGGAGCCGTCCACCACCACCAGGTAGGAGCCCCAGTTTTCCTTCATGGCCGCGAGCCGGGCCTCCTCGGCGGCATCCCCAGAGGCGGCCTGGAGGGTGTGGTGATAGTCCAGGGAGATGACGTCGAGAATCAGGTTCTCGACCGTGGGGGAATGGCTGCGGGTCAGGGACTCGGTACAACCGGTACACTCCTGAAAGGAGAGCCAGATGACGGATGGCCGCCGCGCCTTGTCGAGGGCCGCCGCGATCGCCGATGCCATGGTCGGCGGCAGGGCCATCATGGAGGCGGTAGCGGCGCAGAACTTCAGAAAGCCGCGGCGGGTAACCCCGTGTTCGCGCAAGCTCTCGCCTAGGGTCTTTTGGGTGGCCATTGTCCCTCCCGTCGGTTGAGTACCACTGCGTGACCGGCTGGGCCGGTCTCATCCCGCCAAGCGGGAATGATCGCTTACCAAAAAATCACGGCGGCCCCATGACCACCGCTTACCTGGCGCCCGCGGCCAGCGCCGCGGCGCCCTTTGTCGATCGGGGAACAAATGTACCCCGAACCGACTTCAAATCATGCCGATGACCCGGCTTCATCCTCTCCACCCAGAATCCGGTCGAGCCGGGCGGTGGCCTCGGCACAATCCTCGGGTTGGGTCAGGAGCAGGCTGGGAATGCGGTCGATCTCAATGTGCAGGGCAATACGTTCGCCTTCCGGGTTGTAGTGATCGATCAACCAAACCGCCGGGATGGCGCTTTCCCAAATCCGGGTCTCCCCCAAGGCATGAATGACCGCCTCCACCTCCCCGCGGCCAAGGAGCGCCAGCAGGCGCGCCTCATCGCCAGGGCCAAAGGGGATGGCACGCAGATCGATGATGCCAGGGATACCGGCCGCAGCCAGACGTTCTAGAGCGTGACGGATTTCATGGAGGATGGGCAAGGCATTGCCCCATTCCTGACCGAAATGCGGGGCTGCGACCCCGGTGGTGATACCTTCCAGAACGGACATCGTATCTATTAGCGTATCGTTAATTATTAATTGTCAATTATATCCAGGCTGTCACGGAATTCTATTGACGCAGCGCAGCCAAACGGCGCGAAAATGACTAGCTTTTCCGCCGATCCTCGCCAGGGATCATCTCCCTACCCTCATCCCAGGCCCGCAACAGGTCGCGAATCCTGGCCATAGCCTCTGGCACCGCCGCGGCAACGGCGGGGCTGAGTTCATCGCCCCAATCAACCTCCGCAGGCTCGACACCCACCAGGGCCCGATGGGTAGGCAGCGAATCCGTGATCCGTGCTATGTCCATGAGATCCATCAGACTCACCTCGTGGACACTCTTGCCGATGCCACTGAGTTGGCGGTCCATGGCCTCTCCTTCGAACACGCGCACCGTGCCAGGCAGTTCGCCCATGACGGCGGCATCCACCACGATGAGACGCGGACTGTCGGCGATGGGGCCAGAGAGGGTAAAGCTCAGGGTGCCGCCATCCAGCAGACCCACATCGCCGAGACCAGCCTCCGCCTCCAGGCGCCGGATCACCACAACCCCCAGGGCCTCGTCCGTCAGCAAGGCATTGCCAAGCCCCAGGATCAGCGTCCGAGGTGGGGATCCACCGCTATCAGTTAGTGAGAACATGCGGATGTATCCTGTGCGGTGAAGGGCGGCTTGCGCCGGGCCCAGATGCGTATTAGGCTATCCTAATATACCTAGCGGAGACTCAAGACCTCATGTGCCTCGGAATCCCCATGAAAATCCGTTCCATCGATGGCCTGCTGGCACGCTGCGAGGCCAAGGGTATCGAGCGGGAGGCCAATCTCCTGATGCTGGAGCACGAAAACCTCACCATCGGGGATTTTGTCGTGCTGCACCTCGGGTACGCCATGAACAAGATCACCCCAGAAGAGGCGGCAGCGGCCTGGGAGATCTACGACCAGATGCTAGCCGCCGAGGCCAGTCTCACTTAAAACCCCATCACCACTAGAGATACTGGCTGGCAATCCTATACTGGCGATCGGACTCGGTCTCCTCCTCACCTTCTTCCTCTTCTATGATTTCGCAATTCTTGGCCATACGTGCCTGGACGGCAGCTTTCCAGGCCGGATTGGATTTGGCCGGCAACTGCTCCGTCGGCGTCAGGGCGGCGACCACGGCGGCTGCGACGAAATGGTCCGCCTGTTCCAGCCAGTTAGTATCCTTGCCGCAATCCGTGTAGGTCTTAACGGCATGCGCCTTGGAGGTCTTCAAAGCATCATCCAGGGTGGTCTGATCGGCATCGGGGTCGAGGGCGAGTAGCCCGGCACGTCGCACCCGGTCATCCAGGCACAAGTGCATGACGCTCGCGGCGAAACGACCGCCCATGAGGCGTTGTTCCTCGGGCGTCAGGGCATTGAGGGCGGCGCGTAGCTGATGATCATTGGCGATCTGGGTCATGGAAGGGCTCCGTATGCCTGGCCGAGGCCGCCCTTGATCGAGCGGACAGGAACCATGGATTCATTAGTGTTTCATTTAACACTAATTAGTATGGCCTTAGAGATGTAACACCGCATTGATATGGGTCACAATATCAAGCTGATCCGCGCCCCGCGCGACCGGCCCTTCCGATCTATCCCCAAGCGCCCTCATGAAACGCACCGTCTTCTTCGTCTCCGAAAGCACTGGCATCACCGCCGAGGCCCTGGGTCACAGTCTGCTATCCCAATTCGAGGGCGTGGACTTCGAACGAGTCTATATGCCCTTTATCAACACCGAGTTGCGCGCCAAGGCCCTACTGGACCTGGTCCAAGAGGCGGCGGACCGTGACGGGGCCAGACCCATTATTTTCAGCACCATGCTGGATGATAGGGTGCGCGGGGTTCTCAAGAGTGGTAGAGGTTACTTCCTGGAACTTTTCGAAATTTTCATGGAGCCCATCAGCCAGGAGTTGGGCATACCCCCCAGTCGCAAGTCGGGACGCAGTCACGCCATCACCGAGCCTAATTCCTACATTCAACGCATCGACGCCATCAACTTCGCCATGTCCAACGATGACGGGGTGCGACCGGATAACTTCAAGCGTGCCGATGTCGTCCTGACCGGTGTCTCACGCTCCGGTAAGACCCCCACCTGCCTCTACCTGGCCATGCACTACGGCCTGATGGCGGCCAACTACCCCATCACGGAGGAAGACTTCGAGCGGGGCGATCTGCCTAGGGAAATCTATGAAGTTAAGGACAAGGTCTATGGCCTCATGATCGACACCCAACGACTGCACCTGATCCGCCAAGAACGCCGCGCCCATAGCGAATACGCCTCCCTGGCCCGCTGCCAGGCCGACATTCGCCGTACCCAGGTCATGTTCCAGCGCCTTGGCATCCGGGTCCTTGATACCACCAGCCAGTCGATCGAGGAGATCGCCTCCCACATCCTCAAGGCGGTCAAGAATAAACAGCGCCACGCCGAAGGACACTAAATTAGAAATAGCCGTGGCCGGCACGGCTTTGTGGTCTGGGGTCAGAGTTCGCTAAGCAGCCGCGCCCTCATCCGGGATATGACACCTCATCCCGTGCCGCCGGGAGATCTTGGCTACCAGGCTCTTGGGTTAATCCCTGCTCGCACAGCGGCATGAGTTCGATCCCAGCGCCCCACAGGCTTTCCATAACCTGACGAAGTTGCGTGGCATGACCGCTCGTCCAGAAGAAATCACGCCCAGCGCGGGGGGGGGCAAGTAAACCAACCTCGGATAATCGGCGACGCACCTGGCGAGCGACGGCGATGCCTGAATCCAGTACCCGGACCTCAGGGCCCGCAAGGTCAGCGATCAAGGGAGCTAAGTGAGGATAGTGGGTGCAGCCCAGCACCAGGGTATCGGCACCTTGAGACAGCAATGGCTTGAGATACTTGGCCAGCAAGACGCGAGTCCCCTCCCCCTCCAAATCCCCAGCCTCGACCCGTTCCACCAGGCCAGGACACGCCTGAGTCAAAACCTGGGCACCGCCCTGGCTCGCCACCAGATGGGAAAACTTTTCGCTGGCCAGGGTCTGGCGGGTGGCCAGAACACCCACGATGCCGGAGCGGCTTTGGGCCACGGCGGGCTTGACGGCGGGCTCCATAGCGATCACGGGCACCCTGTAGCGGGCACGCAACAGCCTGACCGCCGCGCCCGTAGCTGTATTGCAGGCAACTACCAAGGCCTTGGCGTCCCGCTCCAGCAGAAATTCGGCGATGGCGATAGCACGGGCCTCGATAGCCTCCAGCGGTAGGTCACCATAGGGGGCATAGGCCGAGTCCGCCACATACAGCAGATCCTCGTGAGGCAGTTCGCGCCGGATTTCACGTAGAACGCTAAGCCCACCCACGCCGGAATCGAAAACACCGATGGGCCTTTCAGGGAACATGGTGAATCCAGAAGTGGAGGGATCCCTGGGGCCGTGTAATCAGAGACGACATGGACCTTAGGAGGGGATATTCGGGGTTTTGACCCGAATTTTTTCAAAGATGTCGAGATATTGCCGGGCGGGCTGGGTCCAGGAGTTGTCCATGGCCATGCCATTGAGACGCAACTGGCGAAAGTACTCAGGATAGTCGTACCAGAGCCCCAGGGCACGATCCAGGGCCGATGCCAACGCCTCCGGGGTCAGGTCATCAAAGACATAGCCATTACGCACCGCGAAGGGCTTGTCGGAATGGTTGGCATCGAAGACCGTATCCGCCAGGCCTCCAACGTGCCTCACCAGCGGCACCACCCCATAGCGCATGGCAATCATCTGGGTCAGTCCACAAGGTTCATAGACGCTGGGGATGACCATGATGTCCGCAGCCGCGTATATGTGGTGGGCCAGATCCTCATCGAAGCCCAGCTCCAGGTGGCAGTCGGGGTTGGCATCCGTCTCCCGCTGCAAGACACGGAAGTAAGCCTCCAGGGTCGGATCCTGGGCACTGCCCAACAGCACCGTTTGCGCACCCCGTTCCAGGCCATGGAGGATGGCGTGGCGGATCAGTTCCACCCCCTTTTGGGCATCCAGCCGACTGACCACGGCGATGAGGGGCTTAGAGGCCTCGACCAGGCCCAGTCGCTGGCGTAGGACCTGCTTGTTGCGGGCCTTGTCCGGCAGGCTCTCCGGGCCATAGGGATAGGGGATGCGTTTATCGGTCAGGGGGTTCCAGACATCGAAGTCGATCCCGTTGAGGATGCCACTGAACTTGTGGCCGTGCCGACGCAGGGTCTCCTGCAGGCCCATGCCCTGCGCCGTGGACTGAATCTCCCAGGCATAGCGGGGCGACACCGTGGTGACATAATTGCTATAGACGATGCCACCCTTCATGAGATTGACGGTATGGAGGTTACCGGGATCTCGCAAGCGATCCTGAGTCATGAGGCGCTGGGCATCCAGACCCGCCTGATGCAGGATATATTCCCCAACCCAACCTTGGTATCCCAGATTGTGCAGGGTATAACAGATCCGGGTCTGGTCCAGGCCCTGGACCTGGTAGGTCTCGTAGAGAAGGACCGGAATGAGCCCGGTGTGCCAGTCGTTGCAATGGATAACGTCCGGCTTCCGCCCGGACCGATGCAGGAATTCCAGCAGGGCCCTGGCATAAAGGGTAAAACGATCCGCATCGTCCGGTTCGCCATAAATAACGCCCCGGTTGAAAAATTCCTGGGGCGAATGGGGGTCGATAAACCAGCAGTCGATGCCATTCACCTGACCGTGATAAAGATCGCACGGATATTCTTTCTCGTAGAAGGGCACCCAGAGATCGGAGTAGGCCTGTTCCAGTCCCTCAATCGCTTCCAGGCGCAGACAGTCGTACTTAGGTAGTAGGACCTCGACCCGGTGCCCCGCCTGCACCAGTTCCCGGGCCAGCCCTTGGACGAAATCCCCCAGGCCACCGGCCTTGGCCACGGGGGCGCATTCAGCGCTGGCCATGACGATATACAAAACAGATACCTCCAGAGGCAAAGGAATTAGCCGAAATGACCTGGATCCAGATCGGGAAAGAGGCCATCCATCAGCTCCAGGCCCACTAGGCGATCACCCGGATCCAGACCCCGCCCCAAGGCATCAGCGAGAAAGGCGAAGCGCGCCAAGTGGGCTCGCAATCGGGCCTCGGCATAGGGGCCACCACCGCCACGACCTAAGTGGAAGGTCCAATCCGAACCCTGGGCGAGCAGCAGGGAACGTGCCGCCTGGCGCAGCAGACGCCCCCTCGGGCTAGCCGCCGGCGCGGTGCCATGGACATGGCCCAAGCCCTGAAATTCCACCGCTGCCTGCTGCAACTGCAGATGTACCCAAGCGGTCTCGGGCCTCAGCCAGGTGCCATTATAGCCACCCTCCCCCCAACTGGAGGCGGCGACGCTACAGGATCCGGCGGCGCCATAGTCCGCGAGATGCTGGCCGAGACTAACCATCACCAGGTCCTCTTGATCCTCCAGTTCCCGAATGAGGGCGTCCAGAAACCAAGGGCCTTCATACCACCAGTGGCCAAAGAGTTCCGCATCAAAGGGGGCGACGATCACCGGGGGACGTGCCGCCGCCGGCAGGTGGGCCAAGAGTTGGCGACGTTGGGTGATGAAGCATCGCGCGTCCTCAGCCGCCCGCCGGGCGGCGCCCTCGGGGTCATAATATTCCTTGGGTCCCACGCCCCCCGTGATCCGCTGATATTTGATCCCCGTGGGTCCTGCGGCCACGCCCGGGGGCAGGAAATCGGCCAGGTTCTCCGCCGGGGCGGTGAACCCCAGATCGGCGTAATACTCCCGGTAATCGGGATGAGCCGGATACCCGACCTCGCGGCTCCAGACCTCACGTGCCGAGTCGGGATCGCGGCCAAAGAAGGCAACGCCCCCCGTCATCACCGGGGCATAGACCCCCTGGGGAGGGCGCGGCTGACCCTGCTGGAGCCCATGAGCCTCAAGCAGACTATAGTCATAACCCGCCGCGGCAATCTCGCTCTCCAGGCCCGGATAATAGCCACACTCGGGCAGCCAAAGCCCGGCGGGGGATCGGCCCGTCAGGGCAGTGAAGGCATCCCGACCGACCCGGAGCTGGGCACGGACGGCACCCGGATGAGTCCGCAACAGGGGCGGGTAGCCATGGGTAGCCGCTGTGGTGATCAACTCCAACCGGCGGTCATCTCGCAAGCGCGTCCAAGCGCCGATGAGATCAGCGCCCAATCTTTCCAGAAACTGGTGCCGCCTCGCCTCGAATTGGCGCTGATACCAAATCGTCAGTCGCCGCTGGCAGGGATCGCGCGAGCCCGAGAGTTCCCTCGCACACAGGCGTAGACGGCGATCCAGATAGTCCAGAAATCGATCTGGCAGACTCGGGTCCGCCAGCATGGACAACAGGGTCGGAGAAAGCGACAGGGTCAGGCGGCAGGAGCTGCCCCGCCCCTGAGCGGCTTCCAGGACTTCCAGAAGTGGCAGATAGCAGTCGGCGATGGCCTCGTGCAGCCAGTTTTCTTCTAGAGAGCGCACCTGTTCCGGATGCCGAACATAGGGCAGATGGGCGTGGAGCACCAGCGCAAGCTGAGCGGGGGAAGTCACGTCCTATCTAAAGGGGGCCGGGCTGGCGGGGAATGGGACCAGAGGAACCTGGTGTGGCGGATGGATATGCAAAAAGCCAGAAGCTTGCGCTAAGGCCCTGAACGCCAGGATCTCCCCAGGTGCCCGAGGGGGAACCCGGAGAAGTGAGACCAGAATCAGGGCTGGAGCTCGAACTGCGGGGATCGAAGGTCGCCAGGTGGGGAGAGTCCTGGCGGACATCCAAGACCATCACATCCGACG
This sequence comes from Chromatiaceae bacterium, assembly GCA_044228795.1. Classification (GTDB taxonomy): domain Bacteria; phylum Pseudomonadota; class Gammaproteobacteria; order Chromatiales; family Chromatiaceae; genus M0108. Next base: position 15,175 of record JBGAUE010000012.1, read on the forward strand.
GGTTGGCTGGCGCCACCGCCAACAGAGGCGCCGCCACCTTCTCCGACGAGGGGCGGTCCGGGACCGGGGCGGGGTTCCGCGCAATAACCAGTGGCTGGATCTTAAGATTACTTTCGGACCGGGACCGATGGGATTCAAGAGACCGGGAGCCGGCATCCTCGGACGGGGTGGCCAAGGCCGGGGGCTCCGGAAATTCAGGCTTGAGCTCCTGGCCCGTATCCACCAGGGTCGGGTCCCAAGGGGGGGATGACTCAGCCTGATCCGGAGCCCGGGTTGGCGCTGGCGGGTGTGCCTCCGCACCCTGGTCCCCCACTGAACCCAGTGGCGGTGTTGCGGTAACCCGAGGCGGACGCGGCGGTACGGTTGCCAGATTGGACCTTGCCAACAAGATCCAGCCACCCTCCGGGGTAGCGAGGCCCAACTCAGCCCGGTAGAGGACGCCAGGACCCCCGCTAACCAGGAAGCGGGCCACGCCCTGAGCATCCACCTCGCCAGCCGGCAGGGACAGGGCGGCAACCTCCAACTGCCCCGCATCCTCCCGTAACAGCCGCAGGCGTTGATGGATACCCTGCAACCCCACGGGGAAGGCCCCCAAGACCAGCGCCAGTTGTCCCGACTCCACTTGCCATTGAGCCTGAAGCTGGTCAGGATCGAGATCATAAAGACTGAGCAGGGTGCGACGGGAGGCCAGCGGAAACTCGCGCTCAATCCCCGCGGCAACCGCACGGAGCCGATCCGGCCCCCAGCCATCCCTGGGCGTCTCAGGCATTCCGGCTTTGCCCGCGCGATCGCATGGCAAGGAAGATACCGATCATGGCTCGCACCCGTTACTGGCGTAGCGCCGGCACCCAGGACCGGCGGCTACAAAGATCGGATTTTAGCTCAGGAGACGGGGAATTTCGCCCCTTTCAGCCGGTTAACACCACCCGTCTGGCTGCTCAACCCGGGTGGGCTCCTCAGCGTCCTTCCAGAACCACCAGGCTATGGGGCTCGAGATAAATGTCATCGCGATTCAGGGGCACTTGCTCCTCGGGTGGCACCAGCTCCGCATCCATGGCCCGGCCCGTGTCCAGGACCAAACCCCAGGCACGGTCAGGCAGGCTGGGGAGACGGCAACCCCGGCCCTCTACGCCCATGTTGAGCAGGACGCACAGATCGGCCTCGTCCTCCTCGACCCTGGCCAGGGTGAAACCCAAACAAGTGCCCTCGGACGCCCCCCAGTCCGGGGGCTGGCCATCGGCTCCCTGCCAGGCGATGTCTGGCCGGCCACCCTCCTGGCGGGGGCGACCGGTGAGGAAGCGCCGCCGCCTCAGGCTTGGGTGACGCTTGCGCAGTGCCACCAGTCCCGCGACGAAGCGATGCATCGGGGCCTGAGTGGCGACCTGGGTCCAGTCGAACCAGCCTCTTGGGTTGTCCTGACACCAGGTATTGTTATTACCACCCTGAGTCCGCAACACCTCGTCACCGGCCAGCATCATGGGGATACCCTGGCTGAGGAAGAGGATGGCCATCAGATTGCGGGCCTGACGCCGCCGCAAGGCGAGAATGGCCTCATCCTGGGTCTCACCCTCGCAGCCGCAGTTCCAGCTCAGATTGTCATCGCTGCCATCCCGGGCGGCCTCGCCATTGGCCTCGTTGTGTTTGTGGTCATAACTGACCAGATCCCAGAGGGTGAAGCCGTCATGGCAGGTGACGAAATTGATGCTATTGATAGGCAGGCGCAGGTTGGCTTGGTAGAGGTCGCTACTGCCGGTAATACGGCTGGCCACCTCGCCGATGAGACCGCCGTCGCCGCGGACAAAGCGCCGCACACTGTCGCGATAGCGACCATTCCACTCCATCCAGCGATAACCGGGGAAGGTCCCGACCTGGTAGAGACCGGCGGCATCCCAAGCCTCCGCGATGATCTCGGTGTGGGCCAGAACATCCGAAAATTCAATACCCCAGAGAAGAGGCGGATTAGGCATCGGCTGGCCGTCCTCCCCGCGTGCCAGAGCGCTGGCCAGATCGAAGCGAAAGCCATCCACATGCATGGCCCGCACCCAGTACTCCAGGCAATCGATGATGAAGCGGGATACAAAAGGGTGATTGGCGTTGACGGTATTCCCGCAGCCGGTAAAGTCCAGGTAGCGGCTCTTGTCGATGCTATCGAGCAGGTAGAAGGTCTCGTTGCCAAATCCCTTGAAATTAAGGATAGGCCCGTCGGCCCCAGCCTCGGCCGTGTGATTGAAGACCACATCCAGGATAACGCCCATCCCCGCCCGATGCAGGGCCTTGACCATGTCCCGGAATTCATCGCGATGGGTACCGGCCTCGGGGGTGACACAATAGCCGGGGTGGGGGGAATAGAAGCTGTGTGTGCTATAGCCCCAATAATTGCATAGGCCGAGATCGCGCACGCCGGTGGGCACATCCTGATCATCGAAGGCCATAACCGGCATCAACTCGACGTGGGTAATGCCGAGGGATTGGAGATAGGGGATCTTTTCGATCAGCCCCTGAAAGGTGCCGGGGTGCCGCACGCCCGAGGAGGGGTGGCGGGTGAAACCACCCACGTGCAACTCATAGATAATCATATCCTCCGGGGGCAGATGCAGAGGGACGTCCCCCTGCCAGTCATAGTCGTCGTCTATGACCATTGCCCGAGGGGAATCATGGGGTAACACCCCTTCCCGCTGGCGACGCCACCGATCCCAACCCGCCATATTGACCGCCCGCGCGCAGGGTTGCAGAAGTTCCACCCTGGAATCAAAGCATAATCCTCGGCCGTGGGAGTCCTTGGGTCCATCCAGGCGCCAGGTGAAATGGATACCGACCGGCAGACCCACCACCAGCAGATGCCAGTAGAAAAAGGTGTGGTTGATCTCAGGATCCAGCCGGATGATCTGGAAGGGTTCGGGGCTGCTAGGGCCCTCGTACAACAGCAACTCGACGCCCGTGGCGTGGCGGCTAAAGATGGAGAAGTTAACCCCCTCGGCCTCCACGCTCGCCCCCGTGGGATAGCGCCGGCCTGGCCGGGTGGTAAAGGTACCTGGAGTCATGGGCGGCTGGTGCGGACGGGATTCAAGAATAGCCATCCCGGCGGGCCGGCCCATGGGAGGGGCCGGCCCGCCGGGAGCTTAGCCGGTGAACCGACCCTCGCGTAGGGCCTGGGCCTCCATGATCTCCAACTCCCGGGCACCGGAGATAACGATCTCGGGGTCAGGCACAAAGTCCAGTTCCTTGTTCAAGCGCTCATAGGGCACTGAGTTCAGTATCACCTTCATGGCATTGATGCGGGCACGATACTTATTATTGGAGCGGATAATGGTCCAGGGTGCATGCGCCGCATGGGTGCGCTTGATCATCTCGTATTTCTGGCGGGTGAAGTCGTCCCAGCGGTCCTGAGCCTGGGCGTCAATCTCGGACAGCTTCCATTGCCGCAAGGGGTCCGTCTTGCGCCGCTCGAAACGGCGGGACTGTTCGTCCTTGGTAACGCTGAAATAGAGCTTGACCAGAATGGTACCCTGGCGGACCAGGTCCTTCTCGAAGCCCACCACCCCATACATGAAATTCTGATACTCCTGTTCGGAGCAGAAGCCAAAAATAGGCTCTACTACGGCACGGTTGTACCAGCTACGATCGAAGAGCACCACCTCCCCGCCCGTGGGGAACTGAGCCACGTAACGTTGGAAGAACCACTGGTGACGCTGCTCCTCCGTAGGCTTGCCAAGGGCAACGAGACGATAGCGCTTCTCGTTCATGTAGCGGGATACGCGCCGAATGGTGCCACCCTTGCCCGCCGCGTCCCGGCCCTCAAAGACGATGATCATGCGCGTCTTGGTTTCTTCCAGATACTTCTGCAACTGGATCATTTCGGCCTGGTAGGGCTTGAGGCTTTTCTCCTGGCGCCGACGCACGACGGCGCTGCGGTTCTCGCTCTTGCTCTGCGCCAGTTTGTTGCGCATGTCCCGGTAATCGTCCAATAACTCCGTCAGTTTGACCTGCTGACCGCGATATTCGACAAATTCAGGGTTCTTCAAATCATCCGACATGACGACGACCTCGTGGTTTTATTAGCGCACCGGGTGGAAGGGTGCATTTTAACATGCCTCGGGTTCCTGCTTCCCGAAACATTTGGGGTGCGGGCCAGGTTAAAGAGGGAGGGAGTGGACACCCGGACCGCAGCACGAATTTCAAACTCCCATTTATGCCCAGCCCAGAAACTGGCAAACTAGCTGAAGCCCGTGCCTAGATCGCTCGGGCGTCACCTTCGCGATCCCCATCGCGATCAAGATCGCAGCCTAACGGAGAGGTCCTGGCCGTCCATGTCCGACAATGTCAAATACCTGCTCAACGAGCAGGACATGCCCAAGTCCTGGTACAACATCAACGCCGACCTGCCGGTGCCGCTCGATCCGGTGCTCCACCCCGGCACCAAGCAGCCCATCGGGCCCGACGACCTGGCGGTGATCTTCCCGCGGGCCGTCATCGAGCAGGAGATGAGCACCGAGCGGGAGATCGACATCCCGGAGCCTGTGCGCGAGGTCTACCGCCAATGGCGCCCATCGCCCCTGTACCGCGCCCGGCGCCTGGAGAAGGCGCTGAACACCCCGGCCAAGATTTATTACAAATATGAAGGGGTCAGCCCCGCCGGGAGCCACAAGCCCAACACCGCCATCCCTCAGGCCTTCTACAACAAGGAGGAAGGGGTCAAGCGCATCACCACCGAAACCGGTGCCGGGCAGTGGGGCTCATCGCTGGCCCTGGCCGGGTCCTTCTTCGGAGTGGAGATCCTGGTCTACATGGTCAAGGTGAGCTTCCATCAGAAGCCCTACCGGCGCGCCTTCATGGAGACCTTCGGGGCCACCTGTATTGCCAGCCCCAGCGACACCACCGCCAGCGGCCGCGCCGTGCTGGCCGAGCACCCGGACAGCACCGGCAGCCTGGGGATCGCCATCAGCGAGGCGGTAGAGGTCGCCGCCCAGCGTGACGACACCAAGTACGCCTTGGGCAGCGTACTCAACCATGTCCTGCTCCACCAGACCGTCACCGGCATCGAGGCCATGCAGCAGATGGACATGGCCGGCGACTACCCGGACCTGGTCATCGGCTGCACTGGCGGGGGCAGCAACTTCGCGGGTCTGGCCTTCCCCTTCCTCGGCAAGCAATTGCGCGAGGGCGGCAACACCCAGTTCATCGCCGTGGAGCCCTCCGCCTGCCCGACCCTCACCAAGGGCCTGTTCGCCTATGACTTTGGCGACACTGCCCATCTGACCCCGCTGGTCAAGATGTACACCCTGGGCTCCGGCTTCGTCCCGCCGGGATTCCACGCCGGGGGCCTGCGCTACCACGGCATGGCCCCCCAGATCAGCCATCTGGCCAAGCTCGGCTTCATTGCCCCGCGCTCCTACAATCAGTTGGAGTGCTTCGCCGCCGGCATCCAGTTCGCCAAGGCCGAGGGCATCATCCCCGCCCCGGAGGCCAACCATGCCGTACGCGGTGCGATTGACGAGGCTGAGAAGTGCCGCGAGTCCGGGGAGGCCAAGACCATCCTCTTTAACCTCTGCGGACATGGCCACTTCGATATGCAGGCCTACACCGACTACCTGGGTGGCAAGCTCAAAGACCTGGTTTACGAGGAGGGCGAGGTCGCGATGGCCCTGGCAGGGTTGCCGTCGGTGTAAAGGCTCCCTACCGGACTAAGGCATGGGGTAGGGACGCCCCGGATCGATCAAACCGCCTGTTCATGGTCCTCAAGGTGAGCACCGAGGATCTCCAGCAGAATGCTGATGACGGCCCCACCGATCATGCCCCCGAAGAGGCCGCGGGGGACCTCCCCCAGGGCCTCCTCCAGGCCGTTGCTAAGGGCGAGCCCCATTCCCGTGGTTCCAGTCATGACCCAGACGCCAGCACCTACCACGGCCGCGATGACCCCGGCGACCAGGGGGGCGGATATGAGATGCGGACACCAGCGGACGATATGACTTACCAGGAACCGCTCGGTAATTTGGAAGAGGCCCCCTACCCCAGCCACGATCCCCGCCGCCATGATACCCATCGCCAGGGGGGCGCCCTGCCATGCCAGCACCAGGGCAAGGATGCCTCCCGCCACCAGACCACAGAACAAACCCGTCAGGCTCTCGGCCAGGGGCCGCTCTCCGCCCTGGTTCAACCAGCCATAGAGGATGCCCGCGACGAGGCCAACGGCCCCGGCCAAGCCAGCGATGAGTGGCAGACTCACCCCGTTCCCGATTGCCATCAAAGTGCCGACGGAGCCGAGCACCCCGGCCATGCTTCCAGCCAAGGCAACCGGCATGGAGCTATAAAAGGCGCTGGTCGTAACCGCCGCGATCAGGGTACCCAGCAAGCCCGCCTGCCAAACTGCCAAGCCGCTCAATAACAGCAGTCCGAATAGGGCGGAGAAAAGACCACCAAAAAGGGCGCCGGCCAGGCCCCAGACCATTAAGGTCATGATGAGGGTGGCGGGATTCAGGTATTTCTTCATGGCTCACTCGACGGGTTGACCGACTTGGAGGGGGAAGCGAAATTGCTTGAGCGGCAAGCTTAACCCGCCCTCGCCTTAGGGAACAGTCCCAGCCTCAACCTTCCTGAATCCAACGGCCCCCAGGGACATCAGTGGATGCCCACTGCCTCACCCTCCCTCCCAATAGACAGACATGGCCTGGTTATAGGGGTGGGTATAAGATTCACCCCCAGGTCGGGTTTTTTACGATCGAGGTCGGTAACATGCACCTGGCAAATCTCGACATCGCCGAGGCCCTGGAAAGCCTGGGCACCTCCGCCACCGGGCTGTCGGCCAGCGAGGCCGAACGCCGACACCGGGAGTATGGCGCCAACTGCATCCTTGCCATTGACGCCGAGCCAGAATGGCGGCGGCTCTTGCGTGAGTTTACCCACTTTTTTGCCATCATCCTCTGGGTAGCCGCCGGCCTCGCCTTCTTTGCCGAATCCCGTGAACCCGAGGCAGGGATGTGGCAGCTCGGTGTCGCCATCCTCGCTGTCATCTTCATCAATGGCACCTTCTCCTTCTGGCAGGAGTCGCGCGCGGGGCGCGCAATCGACGCCCTGCGCAAACTGCTTCCCCAGACCGCCAAGGTCGTACGCGACGGCCAGTTGACGACCCTGCCGGTCGAGGTACTGGTGCCAGGCGACATCATCCTGTTGGAGGCCGGCGACAACGTACCCGCCGATTGCCGTCTGATAGCCAGCACTGAGATCCGCGTCAACACCGCCACCATCACCGGCGAATCCCTGCCCAAGGCCAAGAGCGCCGAGTCCTGTCCCGAGGGCAAGACGGCGCTCGATACCCGGAACCTGCTGCTGGCCGGCACCTCGCTGGTCTCCGGCGAGGGACGGGCCCTCGTCTTTGCCACCGGTATGCACACCGAATTTGGTCAGATCGCCCATCTCACTCAAACCGCGGAAAGCGCGCCCTCGCATCTGCAGCAGGAAATAGCCCGGCTCTCGCGGCTCGTTGCGGTCTTTGCCACCGGGTTGGGACTGGTGTTCTTCCTGGTCGGCCTCAACCTGGGGCTGCCCTTCTGGGCCAACCTCATGTTCGCCATTGGCATCATCGTTGCCAACGTCCCCGAAGGCCTGCTGCCCACCGTGACTCTGTCCCTGGCGATGGCCACCCAGCGCATGGCGCGGCGCAACGCCCTGATCCGCCATCTGCCGGCGGTCGAGACCCTGGGGGCTACGACCGTAATCTGCAGTGACAAAACCGGAACCCTGACCGAAAACCGCATGGCGGCGCGGCAGACCTATGTTCATGGCCGGCTCCATGAGGGCCCCTTCCCGCTGGATGAAGCGGGGACCGAGCGGCTGTTGCGCAACCTCTCCGCCTGTCACAGCCTGAAGCAGGGGACCCGGGGCGGCCAGCCAGTCCTGCTCGGTGACCCCATGGAACTGGCCCTGGTTGAATTCGCCAGCCAGGCCAGGACATTTGCCGATATGACTCCTACGGGTGAGTTTCCCTTCGACAGCGAGCGCCGCCGCATGTCCGTGATCGTCGCCCAGGACGGCGAGCTTTGGCTCTACTGCAAGGGGGCGCCAGAGGCCGTCATGCCCCTTTGCAACGAAGTCGAGACGGCAAACGGCAGGGAACCCTTTGACCCTCTTGCCCACCACGCCCATGCCCAAGTCCAACAGCGCATGGCCGATGCGGGACTGCGCGTCCTGGCCTTTGCCTGGCGGCGGCTGGAGACCGACATCCAACCTCGGGAAGAACGGCTGGTGCTGTCAGGTCTGGTCGGTCTTTACGACCCCCCCCGGCCCGAGGTACCGGAGGCCATGGCCCGCTGCCGCTCGGCGGGGATCAAGATCATCATGGTCACCGGCGACCACCCCCACACGGCCCTGGCGATTGCCCGTGAGATCGGCCTCGTCCGGGGGGAACACCCCCGGATTATTCTCGGTGAATCCCTGCGCCGCATGACCAAGGCGCAACTGCAAACCGCCCTTGACAGCCCCGAGATCCTCTTCGCCCGCGTCACCGCCGAACAGAAGCTGCTGGTCGTGAGTGCCCTCAAGCGCAAGGGCGAGATCGTTGCGGTAACCGGCGATGGCGTCAACGACGCCCCAGCCCTGAAATCAGCTCACATCGGCATTGCCATGGGGCTGGGGGGTACGGACGTCGCCAGATCAGCTGCGGACATGATCCTGCTGGATGACAATTTCGCCAGCATCGTCAACGCCATCGAGGAAGGCCGCGCCATCTTTGATAACATCCGCAAATTCCTGACCTACATCCTGACCTCGAATATCCCCGAACTGGTCCCCTTCCTCATCTACGTGCTCCTGCGGGTACCCCTCCCTTTGACCATCATCCAGATCCTGGCCGTCGATCTGGGCACGGACATGGTGCCCGCCCTAGCCCTGGGGGCTGAGCGGCCCGATCCCGGCCTCATGCGCCAGCCGCCACGCCAGGCCCAGGAGCGGCTGCTCTCTTGGCCCCTGGTGGCACGGGCCTACCTATGGCTGGGACCGCTCCAGGCGCTCGTGGCCTTGACGGCCTATTTCTTCGTCCTGCACCTGGGAGGCTGGGACTTCGGCACCCCCCTCGCCCCCCAGGATTCTCTCTACCAGCAGGCCACCACCGCCTGTCTGGCGGCCATCGTCGTTGCTCAGGTCGTCAATCTATTCCTCTGCCGCCATCCCCGCGCTGCGGCCTTGTCTTCCTCCCCGCTTGACAATCGCCTCCTGCTGCTCGGCCTGGCCGTGGAAGCGGGATTACTGATGTTCGTCACCTTGACAGCCACCGGAAACTGGATTTTTGGCACCCAGGCCTTCCAGCCGGGCGCCTGGGGACTGATCGCCGGCCTGGCTCTCGCGTTTGGCGCCCTGGAGGAAATCCGCAAGTATCTCTTCCGACGCTGGACTCGGCCCCGACCCGCCGCCTGAACCCGGATTGGTTCGGCCAGGGGCATAAGAGGTACAGTAGCGCCACACGACCCCGAACCACCGAGGCCCCATGCGCATGAGCCAGGAACCCCGCCCCTGTTGGATTTATAAGAGCCCCCGCAAGGAAGAGATGTACCTCTACCTCGCCGCCAGGGAGGGCTTCGACGTCCTGCCCCCAGCCCTGCTGGACCATTTCGGCCCGCCGGTCTTTGTCATGGAACTGGCCCTCCATCCCGAACGTCGCCTGGCGCGAGAGGATGTCGTTAAGGTTATGACCAACCTGGACACCCAAGGCTTCCACCTCCAGATGCCACCCCAGATCCGCCCGGATTTTCTGCCCTCCTTCCACCAGAGCACCTTGCACTGAGGATCAGCCCATGCAGACCAAGATAGGCTTCATCGGTCTCGGCATCATGGGCCGACCCATGGCCCTGAACCTGCGCCAGGCCGGGTATCCCCTCCAGGTCCACGCCCGCCGTTCCGAGGCCATGGCCCCCCTGGTCACAGCCGGCGCCATCGCCTGTGCCAACCCGGCGGAGGTGGCGCGGCAGGTGGACATTCTTTTCACCCTGGTCGCGGATACAGCGGACGTAGAGCAGGTCATTCTAGGCGACCAGGGCGTCCTCGCCGGTGCCCGCCCGGGCCTGGTGGTGGTGGACATGAGCACCATCTCACCCGCCGCCACTCGCGTCCTGGCACTGCGGCTGGGGGAGCAGGGCGTGAAGATGCTCGATGCCCCCGTTTCCGGCGGCGAGATCGGTGCCATCCAGGGCACCTTGTCCATCATGGTTGGCGGCGAGGCGGCCATTTTCGCCCGGGTCAGGCCTCTGTTCGAGATCCTGGGCAAGAATATCGTCCACATCGGCGGCCATGGCGCTGGCCAGGTCTGCAAGTCCTGCAACCAGATCGCCATCTCCCAGACCCTGGCCGGGGTCGGCGAAGCCCTACTCCTCGCCCGCGCCTCCGGGGTGGATCCCGCCAAGGTCCGTGCCGCTCTCCTCGGTGGCTCCGCCAACAGCCGGGTCCTGGAGATCCACGGCCAGCGTATGATTGACCGCGATTTCAACCCTGGCTTCAAGGCCCGCCTCCACCACAAGGACCTGCGCCTGGTCCTCGAGGCCGCCCACGAACTCGGCCTCGCCCTCCCAGGTACGGCCCAGGTCGCCCAATACCTCAACGCCCTCATGGGTCGTGGCCTGGGCGAACTCGACTCCAGCGCCCTCTACCAGGTTCAGGAAGAGGCCAGCGGCCTGCCTCCCCAGGCAGGCACCTAGCTGCTACCAGCGCCGATATACCAGATGGAGTGGCTGGCCATGACGCAGAATTGTCAGGGAGGCCGGCTGCCCCTTGTCCAGGGTGGCCATGACCTCGTCCACCTTGCGGATGTAATCCAAGGCCCGAGTCGGGCTGAATTGCGGGATCTCACCATCGATCAGGGCTATGACATCCCCCTCCCGCAGGCCAAACTCCCACAGGACGGAATCCGCCGCCACCCGATCGAGGGACAGCAGGGTCGGCTCGCCATCCCCCCGAGGCAGGATGGAACTGCTGGCCTTCATCAGTTCCGGCATCCAGTTGGATGAGTCGGCGACGTGTGACAGCAGTTCCGGGTACAGCAACAGCTCCTGGCGGGTCAGGTGCTCGGCCCCCTCGGCAATGACGCCCTGACGGCGCAACCGGGAAATCAGGGTCCGCTCCTCCCGCGCCGCCGCACCCGCCCCCGATGCCAAAGGGTCCGTGGCCTTGGGCGGAGTGGGCGCCAGAGAGCCGAGGGTAGCAGGCGCAGAGGCAGCCCCATCTCCCAGCAACGACGAGGGCTTGTGAGCGCCATCCGCCGCTGGCGGCACCTCCCTATTGCCACCCACCCACTCCCCCTCTGGCAGACACCCCCGCATCATCACCACCAGCACGAATCCCAGGAGACCGAACAGCACCAGGCCAAGCCATAGGCGACCAAACCAGGCGCCCCTCCCGGATGCCAGCCCCTGCTCCTGGCTCATCTTGCGCTCCCTCGTTGCCATGCAGGTACCTTCACACTTGGTGGACGACGCATCTTCGTATGATGAAGTTAAACTAACCGCTCGAAAAGACAACCAGACCCCATACTCCCCATGTCTCGTCGCTCACCCTTGCCTGGGTCTGGCGATCCGGTACGCCCATTCCCTACCGACAACACTAGGGAAACCAGCCACACCGCCTGCCATGCCTAAACCAACCCGAGACGACATCACCGGCGTCATCCTCGCCGGTGGCCGGGCACGACGCATGGGGGGGCAGGACAAGGGCCTGATCCCCTTCGGCGGCCAGCCCCTGGTGGCCTGGATCATAGCTGCCCTGAGGCCTCAGGTGGGGCCTATCCTCGTCAACGCCAACCGTAATACCGAGGCCTACGCAGCCCTAGGCTACCCCGTCGTCGCGGATCGGTTAGAGGGCTTTCAAGGTCCCCTGGCGGGCATCGCCACCGCCATGGCGGTGGTCGAAACCCCCTGGATTTTGACTCTCCCCTGCGACGGACCCTTTCCGCCCGCCGATCTGGCCCAGCGCCTGGCCGCGGCCCTAACCCAAGCGGACGCCGAGATCGCCGTCGCCCGGGATGCCGAAAGGTTACAGCCAGCCCATGCCTTGCTACCCGTGGCGCTCGCTCCCAGCCTGCAGTGCTACCTGGCCGCTGGGGAGCGGCGTATCGACACCTGGCAGGCCCAGCATCGACTGGCCCTAGCGGACTTCAGCGACTGTCCCCTAGCCTTCGCCAACCTCAATAACCCCCAGGACGCCCAGTGGCTGGAAGCCCAACTCAGGGCCTGACCGCCAGCAACCGGCCGCACCCCCGACTTTCCTTACTTCCTGCACCCTCGCCAGCCATACTCGTCGCCGTGACCTTCTCCATCCGCACCAAACTCTTCCTGACCCTCTTGACCGCCAGTTCCCTGGCAGTGGCGGGCATGCACGCCTTCATGGCCTGGTCCTTCAACAATGGACTCATGGAATTGGCCGAAGGCCGCCAACAGGAACGGCTGGAGCAGATTGCCGATCGCCTGATCGAGCGCTACCGCCGGGATGGCGGTTGGCAGGAGATTGCCGCGGACAAGGGCATTTGGATCAGCATCCTCACCGGCTTCGACCAACCCGAAGATCTTCCTGGCCGGGGTCCCCCCAACTGGGCCCCGGGCAGTGGCCCCCGGCGCCACCAGGCGCGCATCATGCGACACCGGTTCGAAGATCCCGGCGTCTGGCCCCCGACCCCGACGGTGGAGCGGGCGCGTCAGCCCGATGGCCCACCCCTGCCCCTGGAGATGCGCCTCATGCTGCTGGACAGTGATGGCGCCCCCATCCAGGCCCAACCCGCGTTGCTCCCCGGGACGCCACGCTTCCCCCTGCGCCTGGAAGAAAAGCGCATCGGCGAACTGGCCCTGATCCAGGGGCCCTTCCTACCCGAATCCGGTGAGTTACGTTTCCAGGAAAGCCAAGGTCAGGCCCTACTACTCATCGCCCTCGCCATGGTCCTGCTTTCGGCCCTCTTCGCCTTTCCCCTGGCCCATCGCCTGGCCAAACCCGTGCGCGGCTTCCAGATCACAGCGCGGCGCCTGGCCTCCGGCGACTATGCCGCCCGGGCCGAAAGCCACGGGGATGATGAACTGGGTCGGCTTGGCAGCGACCTCAACGCCCTGGCCCAGACACTGGAGGCCAACGAGCAGGCCCGACGGCGGTGGATGGCCGACATCTCCCATGAACTGCGCACCCCGCTGGCCTTGCTGCGCGCCGAGATCGAGGCCGCCCAAGACGGCGTGCGCCCTCTCGATGCCCGCACCCTGGAGGCCCTGCATGGCGACACCCTACGCCTGGGCCGACTGGTGGATGACCTGCACGAACTGTCGATGACTGACCTCGGCGCCCTCAGCTATCGCAAGGCGGACACCGATATCCTGGAAATCCTGGCCGCGGACCTGGATGCCTTCCGCCCCCGCTTCGCGGCCGCCGGACTGGGACTCAGTCTCCATAACCCACTCGGTGAACCCCTGATCCTCTGGGCGGACGGCCACCGTCTCTCCCAGCTCTTCCGCAATCTGCTGCACAATAGCCTCCAGTACACCGACCCCGGAGGCGAACTACGCATCCTTATGGCCCTCACGCCCAGCGATTTGTTCATCGACTTCCAGGACACGGCCCCCGGCGTGCCCGAGACCGCCCTGGACCACCTCTTCGACCGCCTGTACCGGGTCGAGGCCTCCCGCAGCCGCAACAGCGGCGGAGCCGGGCTTGGCCTCGCCATCGCCCACAATATCGCCGAGGCCCATGGTGGAGACATCTCCGCCCGGCACTCCCCCCTCGGCGGCCTCTGGGTTCACCTCCGCCTGCCCCTCCAAGGTGCCACCCTATGACCGATCGCATCCTCATTGTCGAGGACGAGGAACGCCTGGCCCGCCTGGTCGCCGATTACCTGAGCGCCACCGGCTACGACACCCAGATCCTCGCCAACGGCACCCTCGTCGTCGATTGGGTGCGCGCCAACTCACCCGCCCTGGTCCTCCTCGACCTCATGCTGCCCGGCCGCGACGGCCTGGACCTGTGCCGCGATCTGCGCGCCTTCAGCCAGGTGCCCATCATCATGACCACCGCCCGCGTGGAGGAGATAGACCGTCTCCTCGGCCTGGAGCTGGGCGCGGACGACTATGTCTGCAAACCCTACAGCCCCCGGGAATTGGTGGCGCGGGTCAAGGCCGTGCTACGGCGCACCCAGGCCCCAGCCCCCGGCACCCCGGGTAGCCCTTCGCACGGCGAAGCCAGCGCCCTCACCCTGGATGAATCCACCCTACGCGTCCACTGGCGCGGGCGCGCCATCGAACTCACGGCGGTGGAATTCAGCCTCCTCGCCACCCTCCATGCCGCCCCCGGGCGTATCTTCTCCCGCGAACGGCTCATGGAGCGCATTTACCGCGACCACCGCGTTGTCTCCGACCGCACCATCGATAGCCACGTCAAGAAATTGCGCCGCAAGCTAAACGACTTGGCCCCGGAGCAGGAATTGATCCATTCCGTCTATGGCGTCGGCTATCGTTACGAGGAGCAGGACGAGGCCTAATCACGGGCTTCAGCCATGGCGGGATCCCAAACCCAGGCCTTAGATAAGCTGCCGTTGTCTTTGCACGATTAAAGGCAACGGCTCCTTAGCCGGTCAGCAAACCCCATAAAGATCTTCGGTGCCCGCTCCAGCCGGGGTCCAGGTAAAGTCAGGGCTTGCCATCTTCCCGAAATGGGGCAAACTTGGTCCGGGCCGGATGGATTCTTCCCGCCCACTCACAACCACATTCGGAGGATTAGCCATGTCAGAAAACCAGAAGCCCGAGGTCATGGAAAGGATGGTCCAGGCCTATGAAGAAATGGTCAAGCGCACCCACGAATCCCTGGCCAGGGCCGAGAAGGAGACGGTGCCCGCCCTGCGCGAGCTGCTGGACAAGGCCCGCGACCACATGGTGGAACTGGGCGAACTCACCCGCGAGGAGGCCACCAAGGTGGCCGACTACGTCGAGCGCGACATCAAGGATGCCGCCACCTACATCACCGAGACCGGCGAGGATCTGCGGCAATGGTGGCGCTTCGACCTTGACCAGATGGAGCAGCGCATGCTGGAAATGTTCACCAGCGTCGCCGACCAAACCAGCCTGCAACTCCGCAACTGGGCCGATCAGGCCCGCCATAGCATCGGCTACCACACGGGCGAGATTACCGGACCCGGCACCCTGGTCTGCACCGCCTGTAATGCCGAAATTCACTTACACAAGACTGGCCATATCCCGCCCTGCCCCAAATGCCATGGCATCCAATTCAAGCGCCCCGGCCCTGAGGAGTCAGAGGCTCAATGAGCCAACTCCGGAGGCGTTCGCATAGCGGCAAAATGGGTTCGTTTGGTGATTTTGCCTTTTTGGGGCGTCACGGCAAGGCTTGTTGACGTCCTAGAGAAACCTCGTCGGCATGTTCAATCACGGTGACTAGCTCTGGGTTCCGGCCATCCCCCGCCGAATAGATAGCCTGATATTCTGTAATGTTGAGACCTGAAGAGCGGGTGTGACCTATGACGCATTGCAGGATGGGGGGTTATAGGTCTGGGCAAAGAGTCGCAGATTATTAGCCAGGTGCTCCCCGGACTGGAATCGGGTGATGGCCAGGACACCGCAAATGCGTCCATTGCAGCGCTCTACCCTACCCTTGGTTTGGGGGTGGCGGAGTTTGATGAGGCAGTGCTCGTTGGTGATGGTGGTGGTGCAGGTCTTTTCGAAGGGATGATTGCCAGTGGGCGCACGCTGGCTGGTGGCACCAAAGCGGTCGGAGAACTCCTGGCCGTTGTCAATGAGCAGCTTGGAGATCTTGAATGGGGCCCCCGTGAGCAGGCCTTGGAGGAACTCCTGGGCTCACGCGTCGGACTGCTCCGGGAGGACAGACCCAACGGGTAGCGCGCTCGATGGCCACGACCTGTTAGCGGTGGGCGTTCGCGGCGGGCATCTTCGCAGATACCTGAAATCTCCAGGCACAAACCTCGCTAATAGTCCTGGGAGGTCTTCGCAGGCAGCAATTCTCATTTTGGCGACCGCACGCTAAAGTAGCCTGACAGACGAGACGGAAACCCTTCATTGAGCACGCCCTTTGGCCCCTACGCCCTGACCCTGGACGGCATCACGCGGCAGATGCGCCGCACCTTCGAGACTTTCGTTGACCCCCGCAAGGGCAAAAACAAATCCTACACGATGGTCGACGCGGCGCTAAGCGCCTTCGAGGTGTTCTTCACGCAAAGCCCCTCGTTCCTGGAGTTCCAGCGCAGCCTGGAGCAATCGAAGGACAACCACAACGCCCAGACGCTGTTTGGCGTCCATGAGATCTCGTCGGACCATCACATCCGCACCCTGCTCGACGCCACGCAGCCAGAGACGCTCAAGCCGGCGTATATCTTTCTGTTCAATGCCTTGGAGCAGGCCGGGATGGTGGATGCCCACCGTTCGGTCGATGGCACACTGCTGTTGGCCCTCGATGGGACGCAACATTTCTCGTCGCCGGCCATTCATTGCGAGCGATGTTCGACGCGACGGCACGCCAACGGCCAAGTGACCTATTTCCATTCGGCGCTGACGCCGGTGCTGGTCAAGCCCGGCTGCGACAAAGTCATCGCACTGGCCCCGGAGTTCGTCACGCCCCAGGACGGCGCGGCCAAGCAGGACTGTGAACTCACCGCCGCCAAGCGCTGGCAGGCCGTCCACGGCGCGGCGGTCGCCCGGCTCAAGACGACCGTCCTCGGCGACGACCTGTACTGCCTCACGCCGTTCTGCCGCCTGTTGCTAGACGAAGGCCTCGCCTTCATCCTGGTCTGCAAGCCCGACTCCCACGCCACCACCTACGAATGGCTAGAGCACTTCGGGCGCAACGGCGCGGTCCGCACCGTGTCGCGTACCCGCTGGACCGGCCAGCGACACGAAACCGACACCTGCCGCTACGCCGAGTCGGTGCCCCTGAGCGACTCCGACGGCGCGCTGGAGGTCAACTGGTGCGGGCTCGTCACCACGGACGCGGGCGGCAAGGTGTTGTACCGCAACACCTTCGCCACCAGCCTCACCGTAAACGCCGGCAACGTCGCCGCCGTGATCGAGGCCAGACGCAGCAGCTGGAAGATCGAGAACGAGAACGAGAACACGCGGCTACCTCTTCGAGCCCAATTTCGGCCACCGCCTGCAGCACCTTTCGTCCCTGCTGGCCAGCCTCATCATCCTGGCCTTTCTGACCCACACCGTGCTGGAGTGGATGGACGACAAATACCAGCTCCTGCGCCAGAAGCTGTCCTCTCGAAGGCGCTTGTTCAACGACATCCGAACCTTAACCAGTTACTTGTACTTTGAGACCTGGGAGGCGCTGATGGATTTCTTGCTGGCGAGCTCCGAGCCGGTTCCAGCCCAGCCGGAAACAGGGTGATGCGGCCTTAATGAGAATTGCTGCTTCGCAGAACCTTGGGGCCCTCTTCATGAGGGATGAGTCTTGGACCCGTGGCGACGCAGCAGCGGTCCAGGCCGGAGCGCGAGACCGCCTCATTGATGAACATTTGGGTCACCGCGAAGAGGTCGTCCTGGGGCAGGAACAAGGCCTGGTGCAGGGCCACAACGATGACCTCCTTGGATGGGGAGAGGGTCGCATGGAGACAATGGAGGGGTGGGAGCGGTCGGCCTTAGAGGTGGCCCCGGAGAATCGGACACTGGTCTAAGTGATAGCCTTGCGTCATCCCTGGGCCGCGGGAGCGGCCCCCAACAGGAGCAAGAGCATGGCAAGAAGGAAGGGGCGCAACCACACACCGGCATTCAAGGCGCAAGTCGCCTTAGCAGCGATCAAGGGCGACAAGACCCTGGCGGAACTGGCCCAGCAGCACGACATCCACCCCAACCAGATCACCGACTGGAAGACGCAACTGCTGGCACGCGCGGCCCAGGTATTCGACGGCGGTCCGCCCGTCGAAGCGCCGGACATCAAGACCCTACACGCCAAGATGGGCGAACTGACCTTGGAGAACGATTTTTTAGAAAGCGCGCTCACCCAGGCGGGCCTGCTGAGCGCAAAGCGATGATCGACCGCAACCACGACCTCCCCATCGTGCGGCCATGCCAGGCTCTCGGCCTGGCCCGTTCGACGGCCTATTACACCCGGAAGCCGGTCTCCCCTGAAGATCTGGCCCTGATGCGCCGTATCGACGCGTTGCACCTGCTACACCCGTTCGCAGGCGCGCGCAGGTTGCGCGACCTGCGCGGCCAGGAGGGTCGGCGGGTAGGCCGCCAGCGGGTGGCCAGCCTGATGGCGAAGATGGGCATCGCAGCCCGCTACCGCAAGCCCAACACCAGCCGCAGGAAGGCGGGGGATCAGGTCTACCCCTACCTGCTGCGTGAACTGACCATCGACCGCCCGAACCAGGTCTGGGCCACCGACATCACTTCCATCCCGATGAAGAAGGGCTTCGTCTACTGGGTGGCAGTGGTGGACTGGTATTCCAGGAAGGTGCGGTCCTGGCGCCTGTCCAACACGCTGACCACGGACTTCTGCCTGGACGCAGTGCGCGAGGCGATCTGGCGCCATGGCACACCGGAGATCTTCAACACTGACCAGGGTTGCCAGTTCACCCGTGCCGAAGTCACCGGGCACCTCAAGGAGCACGGCATCCGCATCAGCATGGATGGCAAGGGCTGCTGGCGCGATAACGTGTTCGTCGAACGGTTGTGGCGCAGCGTGAAGTACGAGGAGGTGTACCTGAAGGCCTAGGACAGCGTGGGCGAGGCCAAGACCCAGTTAGGCGCGTATCTGGCGTTCTACAACACGCGAAGACCGCACCGGGCGTTTGACGGCCGCACGCCGGATGCGATCTACTTCGCCGGCCTGCCAGCCATGAAGGTGGCAGCGTGATGTGCCGGGTTGCGCGCGGCACCGTGGATAACCCTACCTCGTCACTCAGCTGTTACCCGCAAGGCTCCACTTATCCAGGGCGTTTCTCTGTCCAAACAATCGGAGCCACCTCTTTTGTCCTCGCGACGACGCCACTTAACCACTGTGGGCTTGTCGAGTTTGGAGCGGCGCGCCAACTCCGCGGTCGGCAGGGTCAACTCGCGCGACCCCCGGCGAATCGCCAGGGTAGTCCGGGCGTTATAGTACAGGTTCACGTGCATTCGCATGACCGCGCGCGGGTTCTCGGTGATCAGCTTGGGGTACGCGGGACGCCAATGGGGGGAGACTCCAGTCGCTTAAGCGGTGAGATATCCAAAGACCTCCCTGGCGCGGTATGGAAGGTAACTCCTCCCGGTAAGATAATCACATGGGGTTGACAAATAGATTCATGTCGGGATGGCAGCCGATCTTCTGGTAGTTAACGAGTGTAATAACAGAATTACCGAAAAGCATAGGATGACCATGTAGCCCATCACGTTGGCAACCAAAACCACAATAGGCGGATCTTTGACAGTAAAAATGATGATCGGTAGGAATATCGCCGAAATCTGGTAACCAAAGCGTCTCACCTCCTTGGTCCCGATGAGTGGAACAAAGGGCATGATCCAGGTCAGGTACCATTCCTGGTTCGTCTGGTTCAATAGCAGGAAAAAGAGTAGGTAACAGGTAAGGGAGGCGCCCGCCAGGGGAAGGGGATCGCAACTTCGTGCCCTTAAGATGAGCCAGGCCACCAGAAGGGTGTAGGCAGACAGAAATACCACCTTCATGTCCGCGAATCGGAGGGTAAGAAAGAGGTGATAAATGCTGTTGCGATATATCCCGATGCCACCGCCACCGTCGCCGGCATCCTGGAGCCAGTGATCGTAGCCAATGATACGCAAAAACCCTAGCACCCCTTCTGGATAAAGACCATAAAACGCCAACAAGGCCAATACAAAGCCCCCAACCAGAGTCAGAGTCTGACCAATCCTGCGGCTCAAAGGAGTCGAGGTGTTTTTCCCCAAGATCAGGTCCATGAGAAAGAGGGGCAGGAGTAGGACGGGGATGTACTTGATGGCAAAGGCGGCGCCAAGGGCCACGCCACAGAGTAGAGGCCGCCTAGCCTGCCGCAAAGCGAAGGTCGCCAGGACGAGGAAGGTCATCAGGTGATCATTGTGGGCGCATGCCAGGATACTAAAGAGTATCAGTGGATTGCATGCGAAGAAGATGAAGGCCCATTTTGCTGATGCCTCTGGAACCAGGCGGATCAGGAGAAAGCACGAAGCGGCATGGACCGCCAGATAGAGTGCTTTGTGCAGGGTCAGTGCCAGGATTTCGCTGCCGCCCGAGAGGATCGCGATCCCCTTGGCGATCCACTGAAATAGAGGGCCGTAGGTGCCTGGTATGTGCAGAAACCCGGGATATACGTTCCGAAACATTTCTTCGGTATTAAAACCATTAACATCCGACATGCTGTTCAGGTAAGGAGATAGGTTATAGTGGCTATCGAGCCAGCCCTTTCCGATGTAGAAGAAGACGTCCGGACTCACCCAGGGCATCGCCAAGGTGAAGGCAGCCCACAGAATGGTTGAGAACAGGATCAGAAACCACCATGAGAAGAGTTCGGTGTGCTGACGGACAGACTCGACACAGATGGCATAGAGCATGCCGATGAACAAGAACCCGGCGAAGTGGATGAGCTTATCGGCCGCGATGACGGCCAGTTGGGTATCGGCGTCAGAGTCTGCAAAGAGGCCCAAAAAGTACTCAAATTCGAATTCGATCAGCCGAAGCGGCCTTTGCAGCCAAAGCCTTGCCGATGGCAGGACGAAGAGAATGGAAAAACCCGCCAGTAACCAAAATGGCAAGAATGGCCGCGAGGGTGGATTGATACTGGCGATTGGCTGATTCATCTGGCCTGGAGAAGGAGGGGTTAGTGAAAAAAATGGCTAACTCAACACCTCCTTCCCGAGGGGGCAACAGCCTCGTGATAATCATCATCGATATTGACGTCCCAGATGGCCTTTTTATCCGCCGACCCCGCCAGGATAGCCTCCACCGCCAGGCGGGCGGTGAGCATGGAATGGTCCTGGTTGTTATAGCGGTGCATCCCGTTGCGGCCGATGAGGAAGAGGTTGGGGATGCTGTCCGTGTAGTCGCGGATAGTACTGAATTGGCCGTAACTGCCATAGTAGCCAGGATAGGCCTTGGGCACCCGCAGAACCAGACCGTCAAGAAGG
The DNA here is from genome assembly GCA_044228795.1 of Chromatiaceae bacterium. Classification (GTDB taxonomy): domain Bacteria; phylum Pseudomonadota; class Gammaproteobacteria; order Chromatiales; family Chromatiaceae; genus M0108. The sequence continues at coordinate 36,261 of JBGAUE010000012.1, forward strand.
TCGGCGCGGTAGGCCAGGCCGAGTTTCTCCAATTCCGCGCAACCGAACTCCAGCAAGTCGCCATCCGTCCGGCACCAGAGGCCGTCACCCTCCCGGCAAAAATACTCCATGCCGATCCAGACGGTATGAGGGTCGGCGACCAGGTAGGGGCTCCAGTTGTTGAAGAACTGCAGTCGGCCTACTTGGACGCCCCGGTCCTGAATATAGATCCAGTTATCCGGCACCAGGTTGATGGCCGAGCCCGGGATGGCCCCGGGGGTCTTTTGCAGCCGGTGCAGCAACAAGCCGATGGTGATGAAATCCCGGTATTCGAGCCCGGCCGCGACCCTCGCCACGGACGCCGGGACTGTGTCACCCAGGGCCTGGATAAGTTCGCTGACCGGCATGGTGGAGATGACAGCATCTGCCGCCAAAACCTGTCGCTCGCCCGTCCGGACATCCTGGCTGGTGACCGCGCGGAGCCGGTCGCCGTCGAGTTCCAACCCGACCGCGCGCTGCCAGAGGCGGATCTCCCCCCCGGCGGCGCGCACCTGCTCCGCGACGGTCTCCCACATCTGGCCGGGTCCGTACTTGGGGTAGAGAAAACGCTCAATCAGGCTGGTATTGAGGGTCCCCTCCCCGCGCGTCAGCCCCAGGGTGGCCAGGGGGGCCTTGAGGGCATGGAACAAGGCGCGGGTGACACTCAAGCCCTTGATACGCTGGGCGCCCCACTCCGCGCTGATCTCCGTACACTTCACCCCCCAGACCTTTTCGGTGTAGTGCTGAAAAAAGGTCTCATAGAGCTCGCGCCCGAAGCGGTTGAGCAGAAAATCCTCCAGGGAGGCCTCCGGACGACGGGGGAAGGCGCGCGCCCGGGCATAGCTGGCCAACATGCGACCAACCCGCAGGGGGCCGAGCTTGAGGGCGGTGTCCAGATTGGCCTTGACCGGGTAAGCGAAGAACCGACCCTGGAAATAGATGCGGGACAGGCGATTGCGCACCAGCATCACCCGGTCGTCGCCGGGGGCGGCGCCCCCTACCCTGGCCTTGGGGGCGACACGCCGCTGGGCGTTCTGGTAGGCGATAGCCAGTTCGGGTTCCGCGCCAGCGATAGGCAAGATGTCCTGCCACCAGTCCATAACCCAATCGGACTTGGAGAAGAAGCGGTGACCACCAATGTCGATGCGGTTGCCCTGGAACCGGACGGTCTTGGAGATGCCACCCAGTTCCCCACTGGCCTCCAGCACCATGACCCGGATGTGGGCGCGGCGCAGCAGCTCCAGAGCCGCCGTCAGACCCGCTGGGCCGGCGCCGATGATAAGGATCGTCTTGTTGTCCATGGACTCCTGATGGTTCCCTGGCGAGCTGGCCCTGCAGCTGGTCAAGGCGGCAGTATCGCGCGATCATGGCCCCTAGGGTAAGGGTCAGTTAGCGTCGGCCCATCCTGGCCTCTGGTTTAGGCACTACCCCACGGCCTTGCCCGCAAACCGGGCTAGGCCGTGCATTAATCGGACGCAAGGACAATCTGCCTTGGAATTTGAACAAAGTCAGCCCCCGCACCTGGCACCTCGCCTCCTGCTCCTCCTCATGGCCCTGGTCCTGGCCGGCTTGTGTCTCTGGGGCGGAGCTCGCGGCCAGATTATCCCCGGCCTGCCCTTCCATGACCCGGACGATGTGCTGCGTATGCTGCAGGTCCTGGCCCTGCAGGATAGCGGCGGCTGGTATGACCTGACGCAATACCGCATCAACCCGCCCGAGGGGGTGGCCATGCATTGGTCGCGCCTGCCCGACCTGCCGCTGCTGGGCCTGCTGGTCCTCGCCGAGCCCTGGCTGGGTCGGGACCAGGCCATCTGGCTGACGGCGACCCTGGTGCCCCTGCTCCTCGGGGTTGGCTATTTCCTGGCCCTGGTGTGGGCGGCGCGGCCCCTGACCGGGCCCGCCGGCGCCCTCCAGGCGGGCCTTATCGCGCTCGCCGCCTTCATACCCCTGCTATCCTTCAGTGCCGGGCGCATCGATCACCACGGTTGGCAGTTGCTGCTGGCCCTCCTCCAAGCGGGGGCCGTGCTGCGCTTGGCGGCGGGGCACCGGGGGCTGGGGGCGCCGCTATTAGCCGGGCTGTGCGCCGCCCTGGGCCTCTGGGTGGGGGCCGAGGCCATCCCACCGCTGGCCTTTACCGCCCTGGCACTGGTTATCCTCTGGTGGCGGGAGGGGCGCTGGCTCGCCGACCGCCTGGCCCTGTTCGGCTTCGCAGCCCTGGCTGGCACCCTGGTGATCCTCCCCCTGGCCCTGGCGCCGGGTCATCGGGCCGCCACCGCTTGCGATGCCTTTTCCCTGGTCAGCGTCGCGCTGACGGCGGCCCTAGCGCTGTTCGGCGCCGGCGCCGCCCTGGCCGAGCGCCACCCCGGGGGCCTGACCTGGCCCCGCCGGGCCGGCCTGACCCTGATATTGGGTCTGCCCCTGCTCGTCCTGCTCGGGCTGTTCTTTCCCCAGTGTCTGGCCGGTCCTTATGGCGAAGTCAGCCCCGAGGCAGCGCAACTCGCGGCCAAGACCGGCGAATCCCTGCCCATGGGCCCCTTATTGGTGAAGGAGCCCGCCACCGCCGTCTATTTTCTAGCCCTGCCCCTGGCGGGGCTGCTTCTCGTCAGCGGGCAGGCCTGGCGAACGCTGGGCCCTGACAAGAATCTCTGGCTGGCCCTTGGCGTCCTGCTTGGCGGCAGCCTGGTCTTGCCCTGGTGGCAGTTTCGTGGCGTCCATCTTGCCAATGTCTATGCCGCCCTGGCCCTCACCTGGCCGGCCGCCTCGCTAGGCGCCGGCGTCGGCCAGGCCCGGGGCCTGGTGGGGCGCCTGTGGCGACGGGCAGGTCCCGCGGCCCTAGTAGCCTTGCTACCGGGCATGGTGGCCTTGCTGGTGGTGAGCCGCAGCGGCCAGGGCGAACCGCGCGACAAGGCAGCCTGCGATCCGGGTGGGGCCCTGGCAATCCTGAACCAGGAGGCCTACCGGGCCCGCGCCCCCCTGCTCATCGCGGCCGACATCAACCTGGGCGCGCCCATCCTCTGGGGTACCCCCCATGCCGTACTGGCGGCGCCCTATCACCGCAACGCCGCCGGCCTGCGTGACAACGAGGCCATCTTCGGGGGTGACGAGGCCAGCGCCTGGGAGGCGGTCCGGCGCCGGGGGGTGGCCTTTCTGCTGCTCTGCCCCGAGCAATTGGAATCCGGAAACCAGGGTAAGGAGGCCGCGACCCCATTTAGGCACCGCCTGCTGAGTGGGGAGATGCCCTTTTGGATAGAAGAGGTACCGGTCCCAAGCTCAGCACGCTTGCTCAGGGTCCGGGCACAGGATCCTGAGCAAGTACCCTGAAAGGGATTTCTGGCGGTATGGGGTTGTCCATCCAACGTGTTGACCGCCTGTCGTTGCTATACTTTCAGCATGGCGATTGGCCAGGTCTACAGCCTGTTATAAGCGGGGCGTACAGGCCTGTTCATCAGGCCATTCTCAGGCTGACCATGCACAGGTAATCACCCAATCTTACGAGAACCTTATGAACTACCCAGGGATAAAGTTCAGATGCGACCAGTCGGGAAGTTATGTGATCTGGGTGGTGATCCTGTTACCGGTCCTTGTCGGGGCCATGGCCCTTGCCTTTGATGCGGGCATCGCCCAGGCCGATCGGCAGCGGGCGCATACCGCGGCGGATGCCGCCGCCTTGGCAGGGGCCTTCACGGTCAAGGAGGAAAGGTCAAACCTGGCGAGCGCTACGAGTTCAGTGGTGGCTGCGGCCAAGGCCAGGGTCACCGCCGCGGCAAGGCTGGGGGCTAAGGCCAACGGTTTCGAACAGGGTGTTAAGGGCGTGGTCATCGATGTCGAATACCCCCCGGTCAGCAGCTATTTCGCGCCCTATACGGGTCTTAGCGATTACATAGGTATCCGCGTGAGAAGACCTACCCCCTCCTCCTTTGGCAACTTTTTCGGCATCGCAAGTTTTCCCGTCGAGGTGACCGCGGTGGGCAGGGCCGGCACGGACACGGCGGGCAATACCTGTCCGGGGTTATACCTATATGGCAATACACATAATAAAACCACCGATCTAAAGCATGGCTCGAAATATTTCATCCATGGAGGTGGTATCTACCTCGATGCCAGTGGCACAGCCATGTTCGGGAGTAGCGGCTCGGAGATGGAAGCTCAATGGATAGAGTCAAAGGATGCCAATCCCACCAACTCTGTGGAATATTTCTGCGACGCCTATCCACGCACTAATTCTTCTGATCACACCGGCGATCAAAGGTGTGTCCAGCCCTTATCCACAATTAGGGAGCCACCTGAGCAATTTACCCCTGGCCCCTGCACAACCCAGAATACCAATTGCTGCGTGGGGACCAACGCCTCTACCATCACCCAACTGAAGTGCCCTTGCACTTCAACCACTTACACTCGTAACCTGAACGCCAGCGCCACGGCTTCGCCTGTCCTCGAAGCCGGAACCTTCTGTGGGGGCCTGACCATCCAGGATACGGGAACCGCGACCCTTCCCCTCCTTCTGCGGGCCTCCACCTCCAGTGACACCTTTATCTTTGCCAACAGCACCGGCACTATCGCGAATGGTAACCTGACCATCCAAGGTACCAGTAGCAAAAATAGCTATTTCACTGTGCAGAATGCCAACGGCTATGCAGGGGTAACCCTATATTCGCTGGGAGGATTAATGGATATGACATATTCACGAACATCCAGCCCGAACACCCCACTAAGAATATATTTCGATGCCATGGCTCTAGATTACTCCACCCTGGATATATCACCTTACCAAGAGCAGCATTGCGGGCTATTGCCAGCCATCACCACCGTCGTGGTCCAATGAAAGTGGTGAACCACCTTATTCTTAACAAGCCAACCCGGGGATCGGCGACGGTCGAGTTGCTCATTGTCCTGCCCCTACTCCTCCTGATAACTCTGGCAAGCATGGACCTGGCCAGGGTCGTGCATGCCCACCTCTCCCTGGCCAGCGCCGTTCATGCGGGGGTGCTGGCGGGGGCGCGCCTGCTGCAACAAAAGAATCCAGTTGCGGTACAGCAGTGGGGCTATGACCCGACCAACAAGATCATCACTCTCGTGGATTCGGCGAAGGTGGCGCTGACCATGCAGCATGCCACCCAGGATAATATCGGTGCCTACACATTGAATTCCGCCGATTTTCTGCTTAACGCCGTTCAGTGTCGTTGTATGAAGAAGACCAGTGCTGGTACGGTGAGTTACGATCCAGCCTCTGGCAGCCTAGTCGCCTGTAACGCAACGGAAATCCAGAATTGCAATGCCAATGCCACCTATTCCGCTACCTACCGGCAAATTCATGTGGTGATGCGCGTCAGACTGCCGGTTGCTACGGAGTTCGCCTGGCCCTGGCTAGCCTCGCCGGTAGTGCTGGAAGAGTTCGCCACCCTGCAGGCGGATGAATTATGAGCAAGTTCCTCAGGCTGTGTGCCATGACGGCTGGGCAGGGTGCTTGGGTTGGCCGGGGGCGGCGCTGCCAGCGCGGGGCGGAGACGGTGGAATTGGCGGTGACCCTGGCCTTCTTTCTGCTGGTCCTGTTCAGTTTTTTGATTGGGATCATGCTGATGTACGACTATAACGCCATCGCCTATCTGGCGCGGGAGGGTGTCTATTTTGCCATCCGGCGCGGGGCCGAGGCAGCTGCGGCCACCTCTCCAGTCCGCACCGACGCCCCAGCGACGGCGGCCACGATAGAGGCCTATATCCGCGCGCGCGGCCTGCTCTCGCCCGCGACAGTGACCGCCCAATGGGCTGACTGCAATCCCCTCAACCTCGGCGAAACCGTGAAATGCATCGACACTCCGCCGACCTGGGGCGCGCTGAATAAAGGTGTCAACAATCAACCCGGTGATTGGGTACGGGTAACGGTAACCTATAGCTTCCGCCCGCCGCTGCTGGATTCCATCTGGCCGGCGACCATCAACCTCTCCAGCACGGCTCAGGGAACCGTCGTATTTTGAAGGTGATGCCCTATTTTTTTCTCAGGGCGCGCACCCGCTGGGCGTTGTCGCTGGCGGTGGGGTAGTACTCGGGGGACAGGCGCTGGGCCTCCTCGAAGAAGGACTGGGCGTCGTCGAGGCGGCCGGCGACCATGGCAATATAGCCGACGTCGTTGTAGGCCTGGGGCAGGTCCTGGACCTTGCGGAAGGCGGCCAGGGCCTTTTCATATTTGCCCTGGCGGCTGTAGACCAGGCCCAGGTTGCGCCATGCCCGGGCGTAATTGGGATCAAGTGCCAGGGCCGCGCGGAACTCGGTGATGGCGGCCTGGTTGTTGCCAGCCAGGTAGTGGGAGTAGCCCAGGTTGTTGTGAAGGGTGGGTGACTGCGGTGCATGGGCCAGGCCGTCCAGGAAGTGCCCCTGGGCGCGGGCATGATCGCGTTCGATGTCGGCCAGGACGCCCAAGGCGTTATGGGCGCCGGCGAGCTTGGGGTCCGCCCGCACGGCGGTGCGCAGCAGGGTCTCGGCCTCGGCGTATTGACGCTGGCGGGTGAGGAGGATGCCGAGGCCGGTGAGGGCGCCAGCCTGTTTGGGATCGCTGTCCAGGGCCCGGCGGTAGGCGGCCTCGGCGACCCCGTTATTGTGGCGGCTAGCCTGGATAGCGCCGACCTTGTAGAGAATCTCGGCGTTGCCCTCATCCTGGCGCAGGGCGCGGAGGTATTCGAAGAGGGCGCGGTCGGGGTCACCCGCCACCAGGGCCGCATCGCCCTTGGCCAGGGCCTCGGCGGCGGTAACGGCTGGGGCGGCGGCGAAAGCGGTCGGGGACGGGGTGCCGAGGAGGGCGGCCAGGTCCCCATCCCTGGCGGTGTGGGTCGGAGTCTGGGCGCAGCCGGCCAGGAGCCCGAGGGCCGCCAGCGCCAGGAGACAGGGAGGCGATAAGCGTTCGCTCCTCATCTGCCCATGAGGCCCCCGACGAGCTTGATCATGGGGGTGCCCATGACGATCACCATGACGGCAGGGAGCATGAAGAGGGCGATGGGTATGAGCATCTTGACGCCAACCTTGGCCGCCTGTTCCTGGGCGGCCTCAAGCCGTTTGCTGCGCATCTCTTCCGAATAGGTGCTCAGGGTCTCGCTGATGCTGGTACCAAAGCGCATCGCCTGCTGTAGCGTGGCCGTCAGGGAGCGCATCTCGTCCAGGCCGGTGCGGCTGGCCAGTGCCTGCAGGGCGGTGCGGCTGTCCATGCCGGCCCCCATGTGCAGCATGGCGGTCTTGAGTTCTTCCGCCAGGATGGGGTGCTGGATATCCATCTCCAGGGCGACGCGCTGGATGGCGGCGTTGAGACCCAGGCCGGCCTCCGAGCAGACCACCAGCATGTCCAGGACATCGGGCAGGCCCCGGCGGATCGCCGACTGGCGCTTGCGCATCTGTTTTACCAGGACATAGTCCGGCAGGATGAGGCCGATCGGCAGGGCCAGGATGATGAGGGGCAGGGCCTTGTTCAGTGGCATGAGCCCAGGGATGAGGATGAAGGCCGCGGTCAGGGCCGGCAGGCCCAGCCCAGCAACGATCTTGAAGCCGAAAAACAGGCCCAGATCCTCCGGACGACGATAGCCGGCATGGATCAGCTTATCGGTGGCTCGCTCCCGCTTCTGAACGCTGGTGGGGGTCAGGCCGCGGCCCAGCCGTTCCAGCAGGCGCTGGCCCCGCGCCTCGGATCCCAGGCTCATCCCGGTGGAACTGGGTTGGGCCCTGCCCGAGGCAACGGCCTCGATGCGTCCCTTTACCGGGTCGAACCTTTCCTGAATGGCACGGCCGACCAGGAAGCTGATCAGAAAGAACAGCAGACCCAGCCCCCCCACAAAGGCCCATTGCAGGAAACTGGGATCGGTCACCAGGGGGTTCAGCCAATAATTGATTTGGTCGATCCAGGCCATGACGGTGGCTCTTACACATCCAACTGGATCATGCGCCAAATCACCAGGGCGCCGATGGCCTGGAGGCCCATGGCACCGTAAAACAACTTGATTCCCACGGGATGATCCATAAGGGTGGCCAGGTAGCCGGGAGATAACAACTCCAGTGCGGCGGCCAGAATAAAGGGGATCAGGCCCACGATCCAGGCCGAGGTGCGGTTGGAGGCGGTCAGGGTCCGCAGTTGCCGCTGGAAGCGGAAGCGCTCCCGCATCAACTTTTCCAGGCGGTCTACGGATTCGGCCAGGTTGCCACCGATCTCGCGCTGGATCACGATGGCGACGGCCATGGCCATGACGGCGACGCTGGGGATGCGCTCCAGCATGGCCAGGAAGGCGGAGCGCAGGTCGCCACCGTAATTGAGTTCATTGAAGACAATACCGAATTCCTTGGCCACCGGCCCCTGCATCTCCTGGGAGACGATCTGCAGGGCCTGGCTCAGGGGTAGGCCAGCGCGCAGGGTCCGCGCCAGCATCGACAGGGCATCGGGCAGGGAGGCCTCGAAGTTGAGAAGCCGCTGGGCCTTCTGGCGCTTGAGCCAGATCCAGGGGCCAAGAGCGGCCAACACGGTCAGGGCCAGGATCAGGACATCCCGGGTGGTAAAGAGGGGCATGATAACCAGGACGGCAAAAGCCCCGCCCAGGCCCATCAGGACGATGCGATAAGCGGGGACCTGGATGCCAGCCTGCTCGATGAGCCGCACCAGGGGGGCCAGGGCGGGCCAGGATTCCAACCAGCGCTCGAAGGGTCTGAGCCCCTGCAGGTAGGTGTGCCGCGCCAGGGAGATCTGTTCCGTCACCACGACCTGGTTAGCGAGTTGGGCGATGCGCTGGCGCAGCCGCCGCTGGCTTTGGGCACTGGTACTGGTGATGGGTGCGGTGAATACCTGTGTCAGGAGCAGGACGAAGAGGAAGATGCCGCCGAGCATCAGGATACGGTCTGTCATAGTGGCGACTAGCGGAAGGCGTCTTGGCTGGGGTGGAATACGGCCAGGTCGATGTCGATCGCATGCCGACGCAGTTGTTCCTGAAACAGGGGTACCAGGCCGGTTGCGGTGAAATTGCCGATGACGTTGCCCTCGGTATCGATGCCGCGGCGATCGAAGCGGAAGATCTGGGCGGTGGTGATAATGTCGCCCTCCAACCCCTGCACCTCGTCGATGCTGATGAGGCGCCGGCGACCATCCTCCTGGCGCTCCAGTTGCAGGATCAGGTCCAGGGCGGAGCTGATTTGGGCGCGTACCGGACCCGTGGGCAGGTTCAGGCCGGTCATGGCGACCATGCTCTCCAGACGGGTAAGGGCATCCCGTGGGGTGTTGGCGTGGATGGTAGCGAGGGAGCCGTCGTGACCGGTGTTCATGGCCTGGAGCATGTCCAAGGCCTCGCCGCCGCGGATCTCGCCGAGGACGATACGGTCCGGCCGCATGCGCAGACAGTTGCGTACCAAATCGCGCTGGTTGACCTCCCCCTTGCCCTCGATGTTGGGAGGGCGGGTCTCCAGGCGCACCACATGGGGCTGCTGCAACTGCAATTCCGCCGAATCCTCGACGGTGACGATGCGTTCGTTCGGGGGTATTTCGCCGGACAGGCAGTTGAGCAGGGTGGTCTTGCCCGTGCCCGTGCCACCGGAGATCAGCACATTGAGCCGGCCGCGCACCGCCGCGGCGAGGACATGGGCCATATTGCGCGTCAGGGCGCCCAGTTCAATGAGCCGCTGGATGGTCAGGCGGTCCGCCGGGAATCGACGGATGGACAGGGCGGGGCCGTCCAGGGCCAGGGGCGGGATGATAGCGTTAACGCGGGAGCCATCCGGTAGCCGCGCGTCCACCATGGGCGAGGCTTCGTCGATGCGGCGCCCGACCCGGGAGACGATGCGCTCGATGATACTCATCAGATGGCTGTTGCTGTCGAAATAGATGGGCACCTGCTCGAGCTTGCCGCGCCGTTCCACGAAGACCTGGGAGGGGCCGTTGACCAGGATGTCGGAGATGCTGGTATCCCGCAACAGATTCTCCAGGGGTCCCAGCCCCAGGATTTCGTCCTGGATGTCCCGCACGATGCGTTGGCGAGTGGTCTGGGGATAGGGCACCTGGTCCTGGGCCATGGTCCGTTCGCAGGCCTCGTGGATCTGGCGGCGGGCCTCGTTGTTGTCCAGGTCTTGCAGCCGACTCAGGTTAAGGGACTTGACAACGCGGTCGAATACCTGGCGCTTCCAGTCCGTCTCTTCCTGAGACAGGATGTTGCCGATGACGGTACCGCCCATGGCCCGGGACCAGATGTCGCGCCCTACCCCGGTCTGGACGGAAGGTTCGAGCCGGGCGGGCTTGCGGATCAGGGTCATGGCGGACAGTACTCAGTATTCAAGGAAAGTGAGTGGCTCGGGAACCGGGGTTGCTCACCCGGCCGCGTCACGATTTCAGCCAGCCAAAGAGACCGCCCTTTTTGGGGGGTGGCATCGGGCCAGGGGCGCCCGGGGTCTGAGCGGTGATGACGCCGCTTTTACCCTCGGTCTTGGTCAAACTTCTGGCCAATTTTAGCAGCGCCTTGCCCAGGGGCGAACTGGCCGCGCTCTCGCAGATGGGAACGCCCAGGTTGATGCTTTCGCTGGCACGGACGTAATCGCTGGGCAGGGTCTGGATCGGTACCTGGGAAAAGACTTCCGCGAAGTCCTCGATGCGGACCTCCGCCTTGGTGTCGTAGCGATTTACCAGGAGCAGGACGCGGTCCATGGCGATTCCCAGGCGATCCCGCAGCAGGAAGAGCAGGCGTTTGGTATCGTGGAGGTGGGCAATGGTCTGCTGGGTGACCAGGGCGATGACATCGGAACGGCTCAGAATTGTGGCTATGGCGGGGTCGATGCGATGGGGTAGGTCGATAAGGATGTCATCATAGGCCCCATCGAGGGCGTTCAGTAGCTTCTCGGTGCGGTCGGCGCTGATGTCATCGGGGATGATGATCTCGTCCATGGCCGCCGCCAGCAGGTGCAGGCCGCTGGGGTGGCGCAGCACATAGGCCTGGAGGGCGGTGGCGTCGAGGTTGGCGACGAACTCCATGGCCTTGATGAGGCCATCGCGGGCAATCAGGTTGAGATAGGTGGGCAAGCCACCGAACTGAAAATCGAAATCCACCAACAGGATGGGCCGGCCGAAGCGTGCCTCTTGGGCCATGCCCAGGGCAACATTGGCGGCGATGAGGCTGGAGCCACTACCCCCCTTGGTGTTCATGAAGGAGATGAGCCGCGAGCCGGCCTCACCCCGGTGCGCCCGTTCTTCATGCACCACCTTGCCGATGGCGCCCAGGCAATCCTCCACCAGGAGGGGCATAGGGAAGACGTCGCGCACCCCGTAACGCATGGCCAGGCGCAGGATTTCCATGTCGTTGACCTGGGTGACGATGAAAAGGGGCGGGTGGGGCTTGGGAAGGTGTTCGATGGTCTCCCAAACCTCCCGGCGCCATTCCTCGTCCACGACAAAGATCAGGCTGTCTGGCAAGGGCCGCATGTATTCCGGCAGTAGCAGTTGACCCGGATTGAGGACGAAGGGGATCAATTCCAGACCTTGGCGGCCGGCCATGGCCTTAATAACCCCGTCCAGGACCTGTCGCGAACGCCCGATGATCAGCAGGTTGAGTGAGACATACATGTCGAGACTGCCTTATTTAAACCTGGGCCGAATGACCGCGCTCATGGTGGAATTGCCAGGGGGTAGGCATTATTTATTTCCTGAGCCTGAGCCTGAGCCTAAGCCCGAGCCCGCGGCATTTTGAGAGCCGGTCAAATCCGTGGTGTCAACCTCCTTGGGGCTTGCAACGTCTTTTCGGTATTTATCCAGCGTCAGCCCGGCCTTGATGCCATCGAAACCATAGGCGCTACTGCCCGGATTTGCTGTCTGCGTGGCGATCATGTGCCGAACGGAATCCCCAAAACCCTGGTCCCTAACTTCAGCGTCTCTGGCGCAACCCGTGACGATAAGCAGGCATACAGCGATGGCGATTGGCCCAGTGGGATAGGGTTTGATAATCATGTCATGGAATACCCCAGGGGTGAGAATTCAAACTCATAAATCGTGACCAAAGGGCCCCTCAGTGCCGCCGGGTGGTGAACTTGATCCCTGCCTGGAATTCGCCTTTGCCTTACCCGAGGAGCCTGAAGCCGGTCGTTGGCCACCCATTTTCCCCATCAGGTAGAAATCCAGGTTGTTGGGTTCGATAAAATCTCCCGCCGGCAGTTTGGCCTGTTGCGGGGCATAGGAATTCGCAAGCCTGGGGGTGACGAAGATAACGAGTTCGGTCTGCTCTTTCTGAAAGCTCTGACTACGAAATAAGGCGCCGAGGATGGGGATATCCCCGAGCCCGGGAAATTGATCGAGAGCCTTGCGCGATTTCTCGCTCAAGAGGCCGGCAATGGCAATAACCTGACCGCTGGGGACCTCTACCGTGGCATTAGCGCCACGGGACAGCAGGCTGGTAGTTCCCTGCCCGCCCGAGAGCGTCGGCGGCCCAGGTTCGGAAACCGAGACATTGACCTTGAGGTTGATTAATCCTGAGTCCATGACAAAGGGTATGAATGTCAATTGGACCCCGAACTTGACTTCTACGGGCACAGGGGGGTTGGTACCGATACCTCCCGTACTCGTTATCCAGAAGGAGCCGCCGGATAGGAACTCGGCTTTCTGACCGCTGAGGGTGGTCAGATTAGGTTCAGCCAGCACCCTGGCCTGCCCGTCTTCTTCGGCCATCTGTAGAAATAGCGCGGCGGAAAAATTGCCGGAATTGATCAGGGAGGCAATGCCCGTGCCCGTCAAGTTATCAATTACCTGCCCAATGGGGAGAGGCTTAGTTGTTGGTTCCGTACCTGTTGTTGGCCACGAATGAGCAAGACCAATTTTGACACTACCCCCGTCATAAATGCCCAAAAAACTTGAGTCAAGGCTTTTGCCCAAGGTGCGATTGACCTCGGCAACCTTGACCTCCAGCAGCACCTGTTGGGCGCCACCCACCTGGAGCAGATTGATGACCTTGGCACCAGGGATCGGGAAGAGATAGGCCTCAGCGAGGGTCACGGCGGACTGCATACGCTCCGGACTCGAGGCCGTGCCACTGAGCACAATGGCTTCCTTGGTGGATTCTACCCGGATACGCTCCCCCGGGAGGGCGCGGTACAGCTTTTCCTTGAGGGACTCCAGGTCATGGGTAACTTCCAGGCCGATCTGGCGTTGCACCTGATCCTTATCGTCCCACAGGGTCATGTTAGTGGTGCCTAGCTCCTTACCGTTGATAAAGAGCTGCTTGGGGTTAATGACCAGGATGTCGGCAATGGCGGGGTTGGCCACCGAGACCCGGGCGATGGGTTCCCGGAGAGGCAAGACGCGGGACTTGTTGATAGGGACGGTGATGATCTGTTGATCCTGGAGTGGGGCCGCCAACACCGGGCGCGGGGCTGGGCCGGGCCCGGCCCCCAGCCAGAGGATGAGGGTAATCAGGAGGCTAACCAGGGCGGGATACTTCCCACGGCAGCGCCAGCAGGGGGGCTTTGCCAGACGGAGGGCTGTCAGGTTCATGGCGTGTCCTCCGCGGCGGACTCGGGAATTGACAGATTCTGGGTAGTTTTGTTGGTCTTGGGTTCCGTTTTAACTTCCAGCATAGGCTGAGTGACCACATTTACTTGAATATTATCTTTCTCATTAAGTTTCTTGCCCTTGACCACGGTGACGTTCCAGTAACGATTGGTGCTAAGGGTGGCGCTAAGGTTTGATGGTTGAGTCCCGGCCGAGGCCACCGCTTCGCCCCGCCCGGCAGCGCTAATGTCCTCACCCTCCCTTTCCGGCCCCCCTTGTCTGGGCAGTTCGACAAAGGCCCGATCCAACTGGTGGCGCAACGCCAGGCGAACACTGCCGTTCAGGGTTGCCGCTGTAAGGATCTCGGCCTGGCGGGGGTCCACTTCCAGGGTGACGGAGCCGACCCGCAGGGTACCACCCTCCGCCTTCAGCGCCTGGCCGACAGTGAGGACCTTGATGTCTTGCAAGACAGTACGGGTCCCCTGGCCCTCGCCAGAGGCGATGACGTCCACATGGCTGCCGGGGAGGATGAAGCCGGAGACGCCGATGATATCGTCCACCTTGACGGCCAGGGCCCGCTTGCCGGGGGTGAGGGTGACCGACAGCAGGCTGGCGTCGGAGTCCGCCAGCAGGCGCCGGGCCAGAATAGGTTCCCCTTGGTAGATGGGTTCCTTGAGCCGTTTACCAAGGATCTTGTCAGCGGCGGTCTCGTAACCCGCCGGCGCACTGGCGGGGGGCATTTCCACGGCCTTAATCTGGGTCAGGTCGATCTTGGTATCGATGGGGATATCCTGGGCCGCCACCAGTACCTTGACCATCTCGGGCGGCTTTTCCTTACCGCTGAGCTTGGTTTCGATCCAGGCGTTGCCCATCCAGGCAACGATGGCGGCCAGGACCAGCGAGGTCAAGATGGTGAAGAGACTGCCCCTGTTCATAGCGATTGCCCTGCACGCCGTCCAATTATTTTAATTGCCTTGAAGCCGCAGCGCGTGCCCCCTTTTAGCAGTTCGCACACTTTGCGTTTCCTGATCGCAACGCCGGAATGAGTCTAGCGCAGTGATAGGATCATTGCCATGAGGGCAAAGGCTCTGGAAATCTTGGAAGGGCTCAAGGGACAAAAAGGAGGGGGGCGGCGATGACGCCAAAGGCGATGGCGGGGGCCATAGGTAGGCGTCGACCCATGGCCTCGTTGGGCTTGGGTCGCACGTAGGCCACTTGACCGGTGCTTAGGAAGGTGCGCAGCATGGCCCAGTAGCGGATAAAGGGGGATTCGGCCCCCTGAAAGGCGCAGGCATAGAGGGCATAGATCAGGGCCCAGCCCAGGCCAGCGAGGATATAGAGTACAAAGGCGTAAATGACCAGCTTGGGCCCGAGCAGGCAGCCCAGGCTGGCCATGAGCTTGACATCGCCGCCGCCGGTCATACGCAGCAAATAGCCGGGGAGCAGGAGCAGAAACCCGAGCAGCAGCCCGCCCAAGCTGATGGTGATGGCGGGAATGCCACCCTGCCAGACGGCGAGGGCAAGACCCAGGATTGCCCCCGACAGGATGAGCAGGTTTGGGATCCGGCGCGTGCGAAGGTCAATGGTGGCCGCCATAACCGCTAGGGTGACCAAAACGACATAGCTGGAAAGGGGTAAGGCAAGTGGGCCGGAGGGTACGAGGCTACCAAGGCTCATGGCGACCTGGGTGCCAAAGCGTCAAAAAACAAACGCGGGGCCTTGACGCCCCGCGAAAGTTATCGGCCGGGACTCAGCCAATTACTAAGTCTTGATGTTGGCTAAGACGTTATTCAGTTTCGCGCCGAGGGTAGTTTCCAAGCTGCCGTAAACGGCAGCGGCGGCGACGGCAATCAGGGCGACGATGATGACCCATTCGACAAATTCGGCGCCTTCCTCGTCTTTCCAGAGTTTCAGGAGGAAGTTCTTCATGATTAGGATCCTCTAGGTGTAGTTACATTGGTTAATCTAGGACGTTCCCGACCTTGGATTACGTCCATCCAGGACCTTGCAAGATGCTCGATCAACTTACCAGCCGCCTAGTCAAGGCTGTGGGAAGTTTAGCTGCCAAGCAGTGGCATTCACTAATTCTTTCCAACACGAATCTATTGTAGACCCAAGGGCTTCGTCGATTGTGACGAATTGCGTTAATTCTGCAAAGTTTACCGTGGTTTTAACCCCTCCTTCTCCCGCAGCCCAGACAGGGACCGGCAGCGTTATCCGTAACCGAGGTTCCCCGGCTCGGTGGTCCCCTCTACACCAGGCTGCCTACCTTGGAGCCACTCCCAAGGGAGGCGTCGCTTGGCAAGCAGCCTGCCCCAGGCGAGGTCTCCATTTCCAGGGTAAAGTGTAACCACCTATGCAAGGGCGTCAAGGGTTACAACCGGCACAGGGGTACGCACAACTCCGTTTTGCTCAGGCCACCATGGACGCCTATCTGAACCAAATCCTTTTCGCTGGGCAACCGGTCACGGATGACACTCCGGCCCGTCAACAGCAAGGTATAGTCTCCTACCCGCTCCTCTAACCGGGGATGGGATTCGCCTTGCCCAAATAGCCCAAGCCGGACCAATTCGTGGCTGGGTCTAAGCAGGGCATGTCCGCTCAGGACTTGCTGGCAGTAGTCCTCGAAGTCCTGGACGCGACGCGGACGGAGGTAGCATAAGGCGGCACGGGGTTCGCCGCAGAGGGGTAGGGACAGACAGGCCGCCAGTTCCGGGTGACTTGCCAGGTCAATACGATCCTCAGGCCGGGTGTCGATCAGGCCATGATCGGCCGTTACCAGGACCAGGGTGTCGGTGCCGGCGCTGGTGACCATGAAATCGGTAAGGGCCTGCTCGATGGCTCCCAGGTGGCGCGCCACCAAGGGGCTGGCCATGCCGGCCTCGTGACCGCGACTATCCAGTCCGGGCCAGTACAAATAGAGGTACTTGGGGCCTGTGTCCGCTCGCAGGATGTGAGCGGCCTGGCGGAACATATCTCGCAGGTCCTTGAATGGCCGCGCTTGAGCTGGGCCCAGGTGGGCCAGATTGAAGTCGGAATGGGTAATACTAGCCGGGGTGAGAAAAAAGGCGCGGGTGCGGATACGGCTGGCCAGACACCCATGCCCCAGAAGCGCGGCCAGGTCAACGCCGGCCTGACGATAGCCGACGCCCCCATAACGCGGATGCCCAGGCAGCACGCTCATGACGCAGCCGAGTTCGCGAAAGTAGGTGAACCAGCCGGTGATGCCATGCTGCTGAGGCGCATCACCGGTCAAGAAGGTGGTGATGGCGGCGGCCGTGGTGGTGGGGAAGACCGAGGTGATGGTCCCGATTTGGTGACGACTCAGAATGCCCGTCGGTGATCGTTCCGCCAGCCAGTTTGCCCCCAGGCCGTCGATAACCAATAACAAGACGTTGGTGTAGCCCTGAATGTCCTCCGGCGGCAGCAGGTAGAGGTTGGGGCAAGCCGCCTCCCCGCCCCGACCCCGAATGAGCGATGCCATGAGGTTGACGATGCTTCCTCCGCCATAATCGGGCATCGGCAGGCAGGTGTCGGAGAGGAGCATGAAGGCGATTTCCTTGGCGTTAGGGGTCACAATTATGAATCAAGTGGCGGAACAGGGCGTCGGGACTTACCATGCGTGCCTTTCGCGCCGCCTCATCGGGCGGATGCCGTGCTGGGGAATGCCATGCGTTTGATCCATCTCTGTTTACCTCTTGCCCCCCTGGTCTTGTTGGTTAGCTGTGCGACCCATGTAGTCACAACTAACGACCTCCCGGTGATTTGCGCCGAGAAACCCAAATCCGGGAACTGCGAGGGCCGTACTCCGGGCTTTTACTACCATTACCCCAGCGACACCTGCCGCTCCTTTCGCTACGGTTCTTGCCATGGCCCCATGCCCTTCACCAGCCGTGAGCAGTGCGAGCAGACCTGTGTGGCCAGGGGTAAATAGCCTGGCAAAATGCCAATCGGTAATCGCGAACCCAGCGATCCAACCCAACCCTTCCTGACCTGGCGATCGCCAACAGCCGCCTGGGTCATCCGGACCAGGCCTTGGAAGTGGGCATGGTGCAGTGGTTACCTCGGCGTTCCCCGGAGACCCTTTATTTAAGCTTGTGCCTAAAGTCTTCGCGGGCCTGCCTGTCCAGATTATTGATCCCTGGTCGATCAACGCAGTGCGCAGCCAGGAACCGCCGCTGGCGGTGGTGGAGGTCCTCAATCCGCGGATCGTTCACGAGGAGTTGACGGGCAAGTTCATTGTGCTGTGACGAAGGCCAATTGGATCTGATCAAGTTGCCCAAGGCCGACCGACTGGGCGCGGGCTAACCGGCGCTGGCGGCTTGGGTGACCAGAGCACCGAGGCTGTCGTAATCTTGGTTGAGGAGCATGAGGGTGAGTTTGTTTGGGGCCATGGGCCTAGTATAAAGGGCGGTTAGGTCATTACCACTCAGCCCCTCCCAGGCAGAAACTTGAACAAGATAGGGATAGCCAACTAGAATCAGACCTGTCTAGTCAGAATTGGAGAGGTGTGATGCATACCTGGCAAATGCAAGAAGCCAAGGCGCGGATGTCCGAACTGGTCAAACGCGCGCAAATTCAACCGCAGGACATCACCCTGCATGGCAAGTCGGTCGCCGTCGTGATCTCGCGCGAGGCCTTTGACCGCCTGTCACAAGCGCAGGACTCGCTGGTCGACTTCATGCGGCGCTCACCGCTCCATGGCGCGGACGACATTGACTTCGAACGCGATCAGAGCTTGACCCGCGAGGTTTCCTTTTGAGTTACCTCCTCGATACCAACGTCCTGTCCGAACTACGTCGCAAATCACCCGACCAGGGTGTGGTGCAGTGGTTCTCCCGGCGATCCCCGGCAAGGTTATATTTGAGCGTGCTGACCTTGGGGGAAATCCGCAAAGGCATCGAAGGCGTGAGCGATGAGTCGCGACGGCAAGCGTTGCTGGACTGGCTTGAATCCGATCTGCCGACCTTTTTTTCTGGGCGGGTTTTACCTGTTGATGAGGCCGCTGCTGACCGCTGGGGGCGCCTGGTCGCCGCCGCGGGGCGACCCTTACCTGCTACCGTTAGCTTGTTGGGGGCAACCGCGATGGAGCACGATTTAGTATTGGTCACGCGCAACGTCAAAGACTTCTCGGGCCTGCCTGTCCAGATATTTAATCCCTGGTCGAACTGATCACAGCCATTTCGGTGAGATGGCCCATTCTCCAGTCTTGGCGATTCAGGAACCTCGGGGCTTGGACGCGTACGCCAATTCGGTAATCCCCACTCGGATTCCTGCTAGGATGAAGGTCAAGGAACCCTGAGATAGCGACCATGAACCTCCTCGATCCCAAAAACGATTTCGTCTTCAAGAAGCTCTTTGGCGAGGCCCCGCTGCTGCTGACGGCGCTGATCAATGCCGTGCGCAGCCAGGAACCGCCGCTGGCGGTGGTGGAGGTCCTCAATCCGCGTATCGATCCTGAGGAACTGACGGGGTGGTGTGGTGCTTTGAGTTGCGGGATCGCTGGCAGCCGGCCTTGAAGTTGGGTGACGAACTCCAATTGAATCTGATCGAACTTCCCAAGGCCGACCGCCTGGGGGCGGGCGAACCGGCGCTGGCAAACTGGGTGGCCTTTCTTGAACACTGGCAGGAGGAGAGCACAATGCAACAGATCGACTACCCCCCGGTGCAACAAGCCCTGGAGCGCATCCGCGGCCTGAGCGCCGACGAGGAGACCCGGCGCCTGGCCTTTGTGCGCGAACGCGCCCTGCGCGATGAGCGCAGTGAATTGGGGGCGGTGTGGGATGAGGGGTGGGAGGAGGGCTTCGCTAAGGGTATTGCCAAGGGTATTGCCAAGGGTGAAGCCACCCTCCTGGAGCGGCAACTCCGTCGCCGTTTCGGCCCGCTCAGCGACGACACCCAGGTCCGACTGGGTACCGCCACTCCCGAACAACTGGAGTTATGGGCGGATCGCGTGCCGGATGCCTCGGATCTCGCGGCGGTCTTTCAGGTGCAATGAGCTAGGCGGTATCCATTAGGTTCGCCGATCGTCCGTCCCCGGAGGCGGGGTCGTCAAGGCCGCGCTGCCTACCTGGGCGCTGGACTCGCCGCCTAGGCGCTGCTGGATGCGCTTCACATAGGCTTGAGTCTCGGGATAGGGGGGTATGCCGCCGTGTTTGGCGACCGCTTGTTCGCCGGCGTTGTAGCCGGCCAAGGCCAGTTCCAGATCACCGTTGAAATGATCGAGCAACCAGCGCAGGTAGGCCATGCCGCCCCGGAGGTTTTGCACGGGATCCCAGACATTGGCGACGCCGAAACGCTCGGCGGTGGCGGGAATGAGTTGCATCAGCCCTTGGGCGTTCTTGGGGGACAGGGCGTTGAGGGCAAAGTTGGATTCGGTTTCGATGACGGCCAACACCAAATTGGGGTCCAGACGGTAGTCAGGCGCCAGGCGCTGGACCAGGGCTTTGATGTCGGCAGAGCCGATCTCGCGCAGGCGGGGACTGTCCGACTGGGGATCGGGGGCGGTGGGCTCGGAGGGCCCGCTGGGTGCTGCCGGGGGACGGAGGTCGGCGATGCGGCGGTCAACCATGGCGGCACGGAGCACACAGGCTGGATCGGCATCCAGATCCAGGTCCCTAGCCTCCAGGCGTTGCAGTTGTTGGCCGGCCCGCACGTGCCCCAGTTCCAGGGCGGTCTTGAACCAGGCGGCGGCAAGGACCTCATCGATCTTGCCGAGCCGGCCGCTGACATAAAGCCAACCGAGATGGTAGCGGGCATCGGCTAGCCCCAGGTGGGCGGCCTCGCAATAGCGGCCAATGGCACGATCCAGGTCCTGTGGGGCTCCGATACCATTTTCGTAACGCTGGCCAGAGATCATGCAGGCCCCAGGGTCGGCGGCGCTGCCCGGGAGCAAGGGCTTTTCCTCAGGCGGGGGTTCCGCCCAGGTCAAGCCGCAGGGGAGGGTCAAGAGCAGACTGCCCAGGATGCCAAGGGGCCTAAGGAACCTCAGGAGGCTGGCGGCTTGGCAGATCACGGTCATGTCTCCTCATCCCCTTCAGGAACCTTGGGCACGGCATAAAATTTCAGAATTCAACCTTTCCGCTATATCATTGCCCGCGACCGGATGCAAGTTAGCCACTGCCCAAAAGGGCTTGAATTCACGTAATACCCAGTGACCGGCCGCACTTCATAATTAGGAGGACTTTGATCACCCATGGCTGATGACAACAAGATCGTAACCAAGAAGACCACAACCCCAAAGGCGCCGGCCGTCCCGGTCGCGCCGAAGACCCCGGTGGTTAAGAACTCCCCGGCCCCCTCGGCCCCGGCCCCCGCAGCCAAGACCACATCTGCCACCAAAAGCCCGGCAACCGCGCGCAAGACCCCTGCCCGCCCAGCCACCCCCGTCGCGGCAACGAGGCCGGCGCCGGCGGCTGCCAGCACCGCCAAGGCCGCAACCTCAACCCCGGCTTTAGCACCCAAGGCCCCTACCCGCGCCCCCGTTACCCCCAAGGTAGCCGCCAAGGCGACCCCAGCGGCAGCCGCCCGCAAGCCTGCCCCGGCTGCAACCGCTACCCCCAGGCCCGCGTCGACAAGATCTCGGACCTTGTCCCCGCCAACCACCGTGGACGCGGAGGGGCGCGAGGCCATGATTCGCGAAGCCGCCTACTACCTCGCCGAGAAGCATGGCTTCGACCCCAGCTTCGACAGCTTGAATTGGGAAGAGGCGACCCAGCAGATCGATGCCCTCCTGGCCAAGGGTGGCCAGGGTTAATTCAAGCCATCGCGTCTGGACCCTGCGCCACCGGATTGAAGAGGCGTAGGAAATTGTCATGGGTGGCGGATACCAGCTTATCCGTCTCCAGACCCCGTAGCTCGGCGATGCACTGAGCGACATGGGTGACGTATTTCGGCTCGTTGGGGCGCCCCCGGTGGGGCACGGGGGTCAGGTAGGGGCTATCGGTCTCGATCAGCATCCGGTCCAGGGGCAGCCTGGTGGCGACCTGCCGTAATTCGTCGGCGCCCGCAAAGGTGATGATGCCGGAAAAGCTGATGTAAAAGCCCAGATCCAGGGCCTGACTGGCCATGTCCCAATCCTCGGTAAAACAGTGCAACACGCCCCCGACCTCCCGAGCCCCCTCCTCACGCAGGATGCGGATGGTATCCGCGCGCGCTTCACGGGTGTGGATGATCAAGGGCTTACCGCAGGCCTTGGCGGCGGCGATGTGGTTGCGAAAGCGCTGGTGCTGCCAAGCCAGATCGCCCTCGCTACGGTAATAGTCGAGCCCGGTCTCGCCGATGGCGACATTGCGGGGGTCCGCGGCCAGTGCCACCAGTTCCTCGACCTCGGGTTCATGGCGGTTAACCTCATTGGGATGAACGCCCACCGAAACCGACACCTGGGGATAGGGCTCGACGAGGGCGCGCATTTTGGGGTAATGCTCCAGGTCGATGGCGACACAGAGCATCCGCCCTACCCCGCTGGCCAGGGTCTCCGCCATGAAGCGGCCGAAATCCTTGTCATAGGCCTTAAGACTGACCCGGTCGAGATGGCAATGGGAATCCACGAGCATCTGGGTTCACCTGCGGGGAGTTAGGGGGTAAGCGACCAGCTACATGGTATGGGTGGGCCGATCCAACTCCAGCATACCAGCCAAATAGATCTCGATCTTGCTGCGCGCCGCCCCCTTGTCCTGGTCGCCAAACTGGATGCCGATGCCAATGGTACGGTTGCCCTCGGCGCCGGGCGGGGTAACCCAGACTACCTTGCCAGCGATAGGCAGGCTCTCAGGGTCGTCCAGCAATTGGAGAACCAGGAAGATGTCATCCCCCAGTTCGTAGCGGCGGCTGTTGGTAATGAAGATGCCACCATTCTGGATGAAGGGCATATAGGCGGCGTAGAGGGCGGCCTTGTCGCGGATCGCAACATTGAGGATGCGGGGTCTGGGGCTCATGGCGGAGGGTTCCATTGCCTTCTCCCTTAGTGAGGGTGACGGCCGACGGCAGGACTATAGAGACGGGCCCACTCCAGGAGCCAGGTCTCAAAGAGCAGCAGGCGGTTGAGATTCGAGGTGTCGCTGGTTCCTGCCTTCCAGACCTGGCGCAGGAGGCGATGACCGGCGCCGGGGTCCACCCGGGCCGCCAGGGCTCTGAGCTCGCCCGCCCGGTCGGCATTGATCAGCCGCGGCTGGGACCCGCTGAGGGCTGGGATGAGCCGCAAGAGGTCGCTGATCCAGCCCCCCAGCCAATCGATGAGCAGGCCCGGTTCGGCCTGGTTCCAGTTCGCCGCCTCGGCGAGAGGATCGCGTTGGCCCTGCGCCACCTCGACAAACCCCGTAATCAAGCGATCCCGCAAGGCCAGGCGCTCCGGGTTTGCCAGTTCCAGGGCGCGCAAGGGGGCCCCGTGGGCTAGGTGTAGCAGGGTTGAGGCATCGAAACCAGGGATTCTGGGCACCAGCCAGGCCAGGGCCTCCGCCTCGGGGGGGACGGCCAGACGCAGGACCTGACAACGGCTGCGGATGGTTGCCGGCATGCGGCTGGGCTGCTCGCTGACCAGACACAGCAGAGTACTGGGCGCCGGCTCCTCCAGGGTCTTGAGCAGGGCATTGGCGGCGGAGGTATTCATGCGATGCGCCGGGTCGATGAGGATTAGCTTCCAGCCGCCGCGATGGGCGGTCAGGCCCTCGGCGCTGGCCAGGGCGCGGATGGCATCCACCTTGATCTCGCCGGACTTGCCCTCCTCGTCGGGCCCCACGCGGGCCAGGTCGGGATGGGTACCGGCGGCCAGCAGGCGGCAATCGGGGCACTGACCGCAGGCCCGTCCCCCCGGCAGATTGCTGTGGCATAGGAGGGAGTTGGCCAGGGCGGCAAGCAGGAGACGTTTACCCACCCCGGCGGGGCCAGTCAGGAGCAGGGCATGGGGAAAGCGATCGGCCTGGCGGGCGCCTTGCAGGGCCGCCCAGGGCTCCTGGAGCCAGGAGGGCAAGACTTCCTGGGGCGCGGGTGCGGTCATGGACGGGATTTCCTGTCTCCGGTGGCAAAGGCGCGGATGGCAGTAACGACGGCCTGGCTCACCTGAGGGAGGGGGGCACTGGCGTCGATGAGGCGCATCCGCCCAGGCTCGGCCTGGGCGCGGGCCAGATAGGCCGAGCGGACACCCGCAAAAAAGCGCGCCGTCTCACCCTCGAAGCGATCTGGCGCCGAACGCTTGCCGGCGCGCTCCAGCCCCAGGGCCACGGGCAGATCGAAGAGCAGGGTCAGGTCCGGGCGCAGCTCGCCCTGCACCCATTGCTCCAGTGCGGCGATGCGCGCCGCGTCCAGGCCGCGGCCACCGCCCTGATAGGCGTAACTGGCATCGGTAAAGCGATCGCAAACCACCCAGTCACCACGCCCCAGGGCCGGGAGTATCGTCTTGTCCAGGTGTTCGGCACGGGCGGCAAAGACCAGCAACAGCTCGGCATCTGCGGACATCCCCTGACACCCGGGGTCGAGAAGGACCTGGCGGACCCGCTCGGCGATAGGGGAGCCACCCGGCTCACGGGTAAGCAGGACCTGGTAACCCAGTTGGGCGAGGGTGGCCTGAATCAGGGGCACTTGGGTCGATTTACCCGCGCCCTCGATGCCTTCCAGGGTGATGAATTGCCCTCTTGGCCTCATGGCTTGGTACCCCCCTCCCGATGCCCCAACTGATAGCGGCGTACCGCCTGATTATGTTCCTCCAGGGAAGCGGAGAACCAATGGCTGCCATCGCCTTTGGCGACAAAGTAGAGGCTATCGCCCGCCACCGGATGCAGGGCCGCATGGATGGCGGCCCGGCCTGGCAGGGCGATCGGGGTAGGTGGCAACCCCTGCCGTATATAGGTGTTGTAGGGCGTATCCCGGGTCAGATCGGCGCGGCGCAGGTCACCATCGAAGGCGGCCCCCAAACCATAAATGACCGTGGGGTCCGTCTGGAGCTTCATGCCGAGTTGGAGGCGGCGGATGAAGACACCGGCGATGAGGGGACGCTCGCTGGCCTGGCCCGTTTCCTTTTCGATGATGGAGGCCAGAATCAGGGCCTGATCCGGGGTCTCCAGGGGCAGACCGGGGGCGCGGTCCCGCCACTCCTCGGCCATGACCTTATCCATGGCTTGGGCGGCGCGCCCCAGGATATCGAGATCACTGGTACCCTTGGTAAATCGGTAGGTATCGGGGAAAAATCGCCCTTCAGGATGCTGGCCCGGCCGGCCCAGGGTGACCATCAGATCCTGAGGCCTAGCCCCCTCCAGTTTGCCCACCAGGCGATCATCCTTGGCCAAGGACGCGAGGAGTTGGGCAAGGGTCCAGCCTTCGATGAGGGTTATGGAGTGCTGGAAGACCTGATTCTTGACCAGCTTATCCAGCAAGGCATCCGGGGTCATGCCAGGGCTAATCTCGTATTCCCCGGCCTTGACCCGCGCGGCGTCGCCCCGCAGATGGGCGAGAGCGAGAAAATAATAGGGATGGTCCAGCACCCCCAGGGCCGTCAACTCCTCGGCCAGGGTGCGCAGGGACATACCGAGGGGGATCTCGAATAGGAAGGGTTGCTCTGGCCCCGCCGTCGTGGGCAAGGCGAGCGACCTTGCCTTGAAGGCATCATAGTCCAGGCGAATACCCAGCCCCGTCAGACCCAGCACGAGTACCAGGACAAGGAGAATCCCCAGTTTCCTGAAGCGGTGGCGCCTGGGGGGGGTGGGGGGCGGCGTGTTGCCAAGATCGCTGTCCAGACCTGTGGCGGCAGGCTGGGACACGGCGATCAGCGACCCGAGCGGATCTCCCTCGGGCTCGGCGCCATTGGCGAGGCCGCCCTCGGGACTGGCCTCAGATTCGCCGGAAGACGAGGGAACCGTTGGTACCGCCGAAGCCAAAGGAATTGCTGATCGCCACATCGATCTTCATGGGGCGGGCGACGTTGGGGACATAGTCCAGGTCGCAATCGGGATCGGGGGTGTCGTAATTGATGGTAGGGGGTGCCACCTGGTCCCGCATGGCCAATAGGGTGAAAATGGCCTCGGCCCCGCCCGCCGCGCCCAGCATATGGCCGGTCATGGACTTGGTGGAGCTGACGGCGACCTTGTAAGCGTTCACACCGAAGGCGCGTTTGATACCCTTGGTCTCGGCGATGTCGCCCGCCGGGGTCGAGGTACCGTGGGCATTGATGTAGTCCACCTGGTCGGCCCCCATACCCGCCATCTCCAAGGCCAGGCGCATACACTCAGCGGCGCCCTCGCCATCTTCCGAGGGGGCGGTCATATGGTAGGCGTCGGAATTCATGCCGAAGCCCACCAACTCCGCGTAAATATTGGCCCCACGCGCCTTGGCCATCTCGTATTCTTCGAGCATGATGACACCGGCTCCGTCGCTGAGGACGAAGCCATCGCGGTCACGATCGAAGGGACGACTGGCAAGTTGCGGGGCGTCGTTGCGGGTGGAAAGGGCCTTGGCGGCGGCAAAACCACCGAGCCCGACGGGGGTAGTCGCCATCTCAGCGCCGCCAGCGAGCATGGCATCGACCATGCCGTGGCGAATCATGAGGGCGGCCTCACCGATGTTGTGGGTGCCGGTACTACAAGCGGATACGATCGAGTAATTGGGCCCTTTAAGGCCATATTTGATCGAGAGATCCCCGGCGACCATGTTCACGATGTTGGCGGGCACGAAGAAGGGCGAAATCTTGCGAGGCCCCCCATGGAGATAGGCCGCGTAACTGTTTTCGATGCCGGCGATACCGCCAATACCGGAGCCAACGGCAACGCCGATGCGACGACAATTCTGCTCCGTGATTTCGAGGCCTGAATCCTCCATGGCCTGTGTCCCGGCGCCAATGCCGTAATGGATAAATTTATCCATCTTCTTGACGTCTTTCTTGGAGACGTAGAGCTCGGGGTCGAAACCGTAGATAGGCCCACCGAACCGGGTAGAAAAGGGCGCTATTTCGAAATGGGTGATGGGCTGAATACCGCTACGCCCGGCCAGGATGCTCTCCCACCCAGACTTGGTATCCAGTCCCACCGGGGCGACAAGGCCGACGCCGGTGACTACAACCCTTCTGATCGACATAGAAAATACCCTCGAACCTAATCGGGAGCCTGTTCTGGAGTCTGGCTGGCGGCTGCGCCCCGAGGCGCCACCCACCCGCCCGCGATAACGCCAGGGCCCTGATCAGGCCTGATGCGCGTTGATATAATCAATAGCCTGCTTGACCGTGGTGATCTTCTCGGCATCCTCATCCGGGATCTCGGTCTCGAACTCCTCTTCCAGGGCCATCACCAACTCAACGGTATCCAGGGAGTCGGCGCCGAGGTCATCGACGAAAGAGGACTCAAGGGTCACCTCTTCCTCCTTGACACCCAACTGCTCCACTACGATCTTGCGGACTCGCTCTTCAACGCTGCTCATTTTATTGGACCCTCACGGATTAAAATATATCGCCCCAGGAAGGGCGGTGCCTATTCTAGGCGTATTCGGTGGCGGATGAAAGGCGCCCCGGGGCACGCCCGCCATTGGATCAGACCATCCACATACCGCCGTTGACGTGGATGGTCTCACCGGTGATGTAGGCCGCTCCGGGTGACGCCAGGAAGACCACGGTCGCAGCCACCTCCTCCACCGAGCCCCAGCGCCCCAGAGGGATGCCGGCCAGAATTTGTTGCTGATGGGCCTCATCCAGGGCGCGGGTCATGTCGGTATCGATCAGGCCCGGCGCCACGCAGTTGATCGTGATGCCCCGGGAACCGACCTCGCGCGCCAGGGACTTACTGAAGCCAATCATACCGGCCTTGGCCGCCGCATAATTGGCCTGACCGGCATTGCCCATGACGGCGACCACCGAGGCGATATTGATGATGCGCCCCTTGCGAGCCTTGGTCATGGCGCGCAAGCAAGCCTTGGACATACGATAAACAGAGCCGAGATTGGTGTCCACTAAAGTATTCCAATCGGATTCCTTCATGCGCATCAAGAGGTTGTCCCGAGTGATGCCGGCGTTATTGACCAGAATACTGGGTTCGCCTAAATCCAGCCTCATACGCTCCATCAGGCTGTCCACGGACAGCGGGTCGGCGACATCGAGGACCAGGCCGGCACCCTGACAGCCGTTAGCGGTCAGGGTCTCGCTGATACGCTCGGCGCCGGCCTCCGTGGTCGCGGTACCCCCGACCACGGCCCCGGCCCGACCCAGGGCCAAGGCAATGGCCTGGCCAATGCCCCGAGAGGCACCCGTTACCAGGGCGATTTCACCTTCAAGCATGATTCGTTGCCTCCAGAGCCAGGGCCAGCCCCTTGGGGTCCAGGACCGCCAGGGCCTCCAGCCGGTTATCAATGCGCTTGGTCAAGCCCGTCAGCACCTTGCCAGGGCCGGCCTCCAGCAACAGCTCGACCCCCTGGTCCGCCAGACACCGCACCGTTTCCACCCAACGCACCGGACTATAGAGTTGGCGTACCAGGCGATCGCGGATGGCTACCGGATCAGCCACGGCATCAACGGTGACATTGTGTAACACGGGTATCCGGGGCGCCTTAAGGGTGATAGCCGTCAAGGCCGCCGCCAGCCGCTCAGCGGCGGGGCGCATGAGGGCGCAGTGGGAAGGTACGCTGACCGGCAAGAGGACGGCGCGCTTGGCGCCAGCCGACTTGGCGGCCGCAATACCCCGTTCGACCGCCGCCGCCTCACCGGCGATAACCACCTGACCCGGGGAATTGAAGTTGACGGGTTCCAGAATCTCGCCCTGGGCGGCCTGGACGCACACGGCGACGACCTGGTCGTCGGCAAGCCCGAGCACGGCAGCCATGGCGCCAGCGCCGGCGGGCACCGCCTCCTGCATAAAGTGGCCACGCTGGGCGACCAGGGCAACGGCATCGGCAAAGCCTAGGGCCTCGGCACAGACCAGGGCGGTGAACTCGCCCAGGCTATGCCCCGCCATCCAGGCCGGCTGATGGCCGCCTGCCTGATTCCAGACCCGCCAGACGGCGACACCCGCGGCAAGCATGGCGGGCTGGGTCATATCGGTGCAATCAAGCAACTCCCTGGGACCCTCACTCACCAGGTGCCAGAGGTCAGTATCCAGGGTATCCGAGGCCTCGGCGAAGGTCTCGCGGACCAGCGGCCATGCCGCCGCCAGTTCGCCCAACATACCGATGGATTGGGACCCCTGTCCCGGAAAGACGATGGCGATCTGCTTGTTCATGAGGGAATTCGTAGCGACAAGGGTTGGGTTTAGAAGCGCGCCAACACCGAACCCCAGGTGAAGCCACCGCCGAAGCCTTCCATCAGGATGGTTTGGCCGCGTTGGATGCGCCCATCACGCACCGCCGTATCCAGGGCCAGGGGGATGGAGGCGGCAGAGGTATTGCCATGATCGGCAACGGTCACCACCACCTGCTCCATGGGCAAATTGAGGCGGCGAGCCGTGGCTTGAATGATGCGGATATTGGCCTGATGGGGTACCAGCCAGTCGATCTCCGACTTATCCATGCCATTGGCCTCCAGGGTCTCCTCAACGATGCGGCCCAGGGTACTGACCGCCCAGCGAAAGACCTCGTTGCCGCGCATTTCGAGATAAGGATCCTCGCAGCCACCCCGGCCTATGCCCTTGGGGACTTGCAGCAGGTCTTTATAGGCTCCATCAGCGCTGATGTGGGTGGAGATGATGCCGGGTTCCTCAGCGGCACCCAAGACCACAGCCCCAGCCCCGTCAGCGAATAGAATACAGGTCGAACGGTCCTGCCAGTCGAGGAGACGTGACATGGTGTCCGCGCCAATCACCAGGGCGCGCTTGGCGCTGCCGGTGCGAATAAAATTGTCGGCGACGCTGAGGGCATAGACGAACCCGGCGCAGACCGCTTGAATATCAAAGGCGGGAACGCCCTTGATACCCAGCCGGGGCTGAATAATGCAGGCCGTGCTGGGAAATATTTGGTCCGGCGTTGTCGTCGCCAGGACAATGAGATCGATCTCGCTTGGGGCGACCCCCGCGGCCTCCATGGCGGCGTTGGCGGCAATCACGGCCAGATCCGAGCAGGTCTCGCCCTCCGTCACCACATGGCGCTGGCGGATGCCGGTACGGTCGAAAATCCATTCATCCGTGGTATCGACGATATCCTCAATATCCTTGTTGGTGAGGATTTTCTTGGGCAGATAACTGCCCGTACCCAGGATCCGGGAATAGAGCTTCACGCGCTAGGCCTTTGGCGTTCGGCATCAAGCTGACCGCCTACGCGGTGGGCGATGCGCTCGGGGATATTACAGTGGATTTCCTTCTCCGCGATATGGATCGCGTTTTCGAAGGCGAGTATATCGGCACCGCCGTGGCTCTTGATGACAATGCCACGCAGGCCGAGTAGGCTGGCCCCATTGTAGCGACGCGGGTCAAAGGCACGGCTAAAACGCTTGAGAACAGGCATCGCCGCCAGGGCCGACAGGCGCGTCAACCAGTTGCGATTGAAATTCTCAGTGAGGAAGTGCCGCACCATCTTGGCCACACCCTCGCTGGACTTCAGCGCGACATTACCCACGAATCCGTCAGTCACCACCACATCAACCACGCCGAGATAGATATCATCCCCCTCTACATAGCCGATGTAATTCAGGGAACTGCGGGCCAGCAGCTCATGTGCCCCCTTGACCTGTTCATTGCCCTTGATTTCCTCGGCGCCAATGTTGAGAAGTCCCACCTTGGGCGCGCTGATACCCTCCACGGCGGTGACGGTCTCGCTACCCATCACGGCGAACTGGAAGAGGTGCTGGGCCGTGCAATCAACGTTGGCCCCCAAATCGAGCAGATGAGTGCTGCCAGTCACGGAGGGCACCGCCGTCATGATGGCCGGCCGGTCAATGTTAGGCAGGGTCTTGAGAACAAAGCGGGCGGTGGCCATGAGAGCGCCAGTGTTGCCCGCGCTGACGCAGGCATGGGCCTCGCCGGACTTGACCAGGTCGATGGCGACCCGCATAGAGGAGTCCTTCTTCTGGCGCAAGGCCTTGGAAGGCAACTCATTCATCGCCACCTCCTGGGAGGCATGGCGAATGCTCAGACGAGCAGGTAGCGTACCCCCGGGAAGGAACTTGAGGATTTCCTCTTCCTTGCCCACCAGAATGAGGGCCACCTCGCGGGTAGCGCGCAAATAATCGAGAGCCGCCGGGACCACGACCTTAGGCCCGTGATCTCCGCCCATGACATCCAGGGCGATGGTCAAACGATCAATCACGGCTTAGGCCGCCACTGCGGGGGAAGGGGGAGGCTTCGACTTCAGTCCTTGGTCTCTACGACCTTACGGCCACGATAGAAGCCATCCGGGGACACATGATGGCGACGATGCACCTCGCCACTCTGGGGTTCGACCGACAGGGTGGGACCCGTCAGGGCATCGTGGGAACGCCGCATGTCGCGCCGGGAAGAGGTCTTACGATTTTGTGGAACAGCCATTGTTTTCTCCGTGACAGAGGATGCCGCCCAAGCCTTCGAGGATGAACGGCAGCCATCAATAAATACGTTAATATCCGCAACATCGCGGGGATGTCACCGGGATTTCAGCCCTTCCCGCCCCGGGTCAGCACACCGAGAATGGCGAAGGGGTTAGGGGCCCCGGTAGCCGCCGGCTCACCGCCCTCCGTCATCGCCTCCCGACCGGGAGGGACGCATTCACCAGGCTCGTGCATGGCGATCTGCGGCAGGGCCAGCAACAACTCATCCTCGATCAGGTCCAGCAACCGAATCGACGCCTCGGATACCAGTAAGGGGTCGAGTTCTTCCGGCAGCAGCCGGGCCTCGCCCAGTCCGGAAATCAGCGCCAAGTCCAGGGGTGCAGTCACGTCCCATTCCATGGCGCCCAGGCAACGCTGACAGGTCAGCACCAGTCGGGCCACGATTTCGCCCCTCAGGTTGCCGCGACCTTCCAAATCGCGGGCGAAGGCCAACCGATACCCGACCTCGCCCGCCGTCTCCCTTAAAGACTCCGCGAGCCGCGGCAGACCCGATAGAGGCAAGGCGCCCTCAAATTCAGCGCCCGCGTCCACGGCTCGCCAAGGGTCGATCAAATCCGGAAGCGGCGAAGACATAACCCGCGCATCTTATTCAGCCTGGCTCCCTTTCGTCAAGAACGGATGCGACTAAGGCCAGATCCGTCTCGCCCCCCGGCCAGCCTTTCGGACTTGCTGGCCAGGTTCACCGGGTTCATGGCTTGTTCTTACTGCTCGCGTTTCCGGGTGGCCAAGGCCCGCGCCAACAGCCTGGGCAGATGCTTTCTTGCCGCCATCAGGTCCAGGACCTCGATACTGGCGTGATCAGCCCCCGTCAGTTCGGCTATCGGTGGCGGCTGCTCTCCACGGCACCAGGCGACTAGGGCGTCGGCCGTACCGCCACTGCCGGCGAGCACCAGGACCCGGCCCCGCTGGCGCAGCCGGTGCAGAACGTCCCAGCGGGTGACCTCT
Source organism: Chromatiaceae bacterium (assembly GCA_044228795.1). Classification (GTDB taxonomy): domain Bacteria; phylum Pseudomonadota; class Gammaproteobacteria; order Chromatiales; family Chromatiaceae; genus M0108. Next base: position 68,180 of record JBGAUE010000012.1, read on the forward strand.
CCACCCCCGGCGACCAGCATCAGTGTGCCCCGCCCGCCCGCCAGGCGCTCCGCCACGGCCGTGAGCCACGGGGATTCGTCGCCCCAGCGCTCGCCGGGGACCAGTAGGAAGTGGCTGTGGTGGGGATCGAGGGTTACCCGCGGCTCGATCTCACCCCGATCCGGTCGCGGAGCAGACTCCGGGAGAGGCCCCTTGGGGCCAGCCCCTGGGACTTCGGCTTCGGCCTGATGTAACTGTACAGACCCCTCTCCCCAACCCTCCCCCGCAAGGGGGGAGGGAGCAAGAGAATCAGGGGGTTGAGCTATCGAACCCAACCCATACAGCCGGGGGATCTGAACGGTTATGGCCTGATCAGGGTGAAAGAAGCCGCCGCTGGCATCGCTCGCCAGGGCGGAAGAACCGCCCTGTCCGCCGGGCGGGATCCCCGCCAGGGCATCCACGCGACCGCGCGGGGCGATGCCGATCAAGGGAAAGCCTCCCGCGGCACGCTGGCGCGCCGTCCCCATGAGCGCCATGACGCCAAAGGAGGTGCCGCCATCTATCACCGCCGCTCCCAGCCGGTCCAGAAGGGGTACCAGGCCCATGAAGAGGGTTAGCAGTTGTGCCGCCACCCCACCATCGAGACTGGCGGCCCCACCGACCAGGATCAGGACCGGGTAGGGTCCGTTCAGCCCGATTGCCGCCATAGCCCCGTCCACGGCCGTAGCCGGCGAACCCTGAGGGCAGGCGATCAGCGCCGAGAATATCTGGCCACTGGCGTGAGGGTTAGGGTTCATTCGTCGGGCAGGGTCCTGGGCGGAGGGCTGGCAAAGGTCGCCCCATGCCAGATTCTATCCCAATCCGGCTGCGTATTGCGCCCTTCAACGCAACATCGCCGGGGTTATTATCCAGATGCTGCGTTCGAGTACTGGGGCTCAGGGTGCCTTTATGAAACATTTGGTATAGTAATTCTGCATCTGCCCAGCCAGGGAGTGGATGGTCTCCAGGTGACGCTGATTCCAGATCGATTACCCTATTGTGAATCCGGGGAGCGGCAGATGGCCTCACGATTATTCTGGTTCCTATCGACCCTGGCGCTGGCGCTGATCCTGGCCGGCTGTGCGGGCCTCAAGGCAGTCGATCAGGCGGACCGGGTCGCTTCCCGGGCCATCGCCGATCCCGAGACCACCCCCCTAGGGAAGCAGATCCGGCGCCTGGTCAGAACCCAGCCAGCGGGCCAGTCGGGTTTCCTGCTTCTGGACAAGGGCGAGGAGGCCCTGCTGTGGCGGGGCATGCTGGCCGACCAGGCCACTCGCACCATTGATACCCAATACTTCATCTGGTATCAGGACAATGTCGGCAAGATCGCCGCCGAGCGCCTCCTGCTGGCGGCGGAGCGGGGCGTCCGGGTCCGGGTCATCGTCGACGAGATTTCCCTCGACGCCGATCCCCGTTTTCTCGCCCTCCTGAATGATCACCCCCAGGTCGAGATCCGTCTCTACAACCCCGTGGGGGCCCTGGGTCTGGGTACCCTGGGCAAGCTGGGGCGGATCATCGGCTCGGTGGGCGATTTTCCGCGTCTCAACCGACGGATGCACAACAAAACCTTCATTGTCGACGGCAGCCTGGCCATCCTCGGGGGCCGCAACGTGGCCGATGAGTACTACGACCTCGACGAGGAGTTCAATTTCCGGGATCTTGACGTCCTGGCGCTGGGGCCCGTGGTACCGAAGGTCTCCAGCAGTTTTGACGAGTACTGGAACCACCCCTGGGTGGTCCCCCTGGAGGCGGTGGTCGATATCGCCATCACCCCTGAGGAACGGGAGGCCTATTACCGCGGGCTGCACCAGTATGCCTCTCACCCCGAGAACTTCCCCCCACGCTTCGACGCCGGCCTCGCGGCTACCGCTGCCCGCTTCAAGTCGCTGCGGGCCGCGGATCTCAACTGGGGCCAGGCGCGGCTCATCTCTGACCGACCCGGCAAGAACCCGGATTTGGACCGTTACGACGCCTTCGGCGAGAGCGGCCGCCAGTTGACCGAACTGGCCCTGGGCGCCCAACGGGAACTGCTCGCTGCAACGCCCTACCTCATCATGCTCCCGGGGACCTTCAGCTTGCTGGAGAACCTGCGTAAGCGCGACGTTCGGGTGGCCATCCTCACCAATTCGATGGCGGCCAACGATGCCATCTGGGTGCATTCGCGCTACGCCTTTCAGCGCCGCCGCCTGCTGGGCATGGGGATCGAGTTGTTTGAATACCGCGGCGATGCCGAAGACCAGCCGCTCCTGATCGACCGTTACGCACGGATGCCGGACCAGGTTCCCCTGGTCCTGCATGCCAAGACCCTGGTCATCGATCGCCAGGTGGTCTACATCGGCTCCTTCAACATGGACCCCCGCTCCACGCACCTGAATACGGAGATCGGCCTCATCATCGAGAGCCCCACCCTGGCCCAGGCGGTGGCCGCCCTCATCGAACGGGACATGGCCCCCCGCAACAGTTGGCGCCTGGAGCTGACCGCGGAGGGGCGGATCGAGTGGGTGACCCAGCGGGAGGGGCGGCCGGTGCGCGCCGAGGCCGAGCCCGACATCGGAGTTGGCGAGGCCCTCAAGTTCCTAATCCTCACTCTCCTCCCGATCGGAGAATTGATCTGAAGGGCCTGCGGATGGGCGTGACGTCCCAATCCCTCAGGGATTGTCCCAGCCAGGGGCTACAGTAGATCCTCCCCCCGCAGGTTCTCCGCGGCATAGGCGGCGCCAATGTCGCGCAGCAGGGGGATCAACTTGAGATTGTCAATCTCAAAGCCGGTTTTGGCGACCCGCTGGGCGCGGACGATCTGTTCGGGGGAGAAGTCCAGATTGTAGCGGAGATAGGTGAAGTGACGACCCGGGGCGGCGGTCGGATCGGCGCCTTTGAGGTCGCCGATCTCGCAATCGATCTCATCGCCAACCCGGCAGTGACCGAGGACCCGGCACATCAGGTCCTGCTGCAGACTGGACGAGTCGATGAGGGCCACCGGCACCCGGCGGGCATGAAAGAGCAGGCTCATCTCCCCCGCCGTGGCCGTGCCGGAGGTGACGCGGACCCGTCCGGTCCCGATCGAGACCAGCAGCAGCTGATCCAGACCCCGCGCCCACTCCAGGTGAAAACAGGGTAGGGTCGCCATCAGATAGAGGAGCAGGCTGGGGTTGTTGTAAGGCGTGATGCCGCCATCCACGAAGACGTGCCGCCGGCCGCCGAGGACAATGGTCTCCGGGGGGAAAAAGGTAGGGGCGGCGGTACTGGCCCGGACCAGTTGCCAGAGGGGGATATGCAGGTTGCACTCAGGCGAGGCGGGATCGTTGAAGCGGGCGGCGGGGTTGTTGGAGATCGGCCAGGGGGAGCCGGTGGAATAGTTGCGCATCACCAGGCATAGCAGGGTGCGCAGTCGGCGCGTGCCCAGCAGGGCCGGCACCTGGCCCGCCGCATCCTCCGAGAAGACCTCCTTGAGCATCCCGGTAATGGCCTCCGCGGCATATTTGCTCTGCCAGCGCTTGTACCAGGGCGCGGGCCGGAAGATCTCCATCCCCCGTCGGATGTAGAGGTCTTCGATCTCCGCGACCGGCATACCCCAGGACAGGCAGGTGGCGATGATGCCGCCGGTGCTGGTGCCGGCGATATAGTCGAAATAATCCGCCAGGACCAGATCGGGTTGGCCGGTCCGGGCGCGCAGCAGTGCCTCCATCCGCGCCAGAACCTCCAGGGTGAAGATGCCGCGGATGCCGCCACCATCCAGGGCCAGGAGTCGTTTCATAGTTTACCCATTGCGCCACTCAACCATAGCGGGGTTCCTGGCCCAGGGCGAACCAGTCGGCGATCTCCCGGGCCAGGTAACGTTCGGTGCGGGCGATGGCCCGCTGCAAGGCATAGAGATTATGACAGGCCTGCGTCTGCGCCCGCGCTGCGATCAGGAAGTTCGTCAGACCGCGGGAATGGGCCAGCTGGCCATTGAGGTCGAAGACTGAGATCAGCGCCAGGGCGCAGCCGGCCAGACCCGGGAGTGCCAGGGGCAAGAAGTGGGTGAGGGTCCGGCTGGCCTCCAGGCTGAGGCCGTCCGTGCCGTATAGACCGGCGAAGAGCCCACGCAGGACGGCCAGGGCGGAAAAGATCCAGAAGAGGCTGATCAGGCGCTGGCGCAGGCGGGTGAGCCGGACGGCACGAGCCTGGTGGTACTGGATCTGATCATCGATGCGATCGCGCACATATCGCTCCCGGATCTCCTCCAGGGGCAGTGGGACGGCGGGGCGGACACAGAGGTGCATCATCCTGACCGAGGTCGTGAGGCGGGCAAAGGTCTCCTCCAGACCCTGCAGGTCCGGCAGCACCAGCCGGGGCAATTCCCAGGTGGCGATCGCGGCCCGGCAGATCTCCGCGGCCACACGGCAATGAATCCAGCGTTGATGCACCTTGCGGTACTTCAGATAGAAACCGGCCCCCATGGCCCCGGCGGTCATGAGGAAGACCAGGGCGTCCAGGGCCCGCAGGCGCAGGGCAAAGGCGATGATGAAGGCCACCAGCAGGGTCGCACCCGTATTCAGTACCAGCGAGGAGGCGACCCAGCGCCGAAAATTCGGCGCCGTGCGGGTTGCCATCTGGTCAACCTTGGTGAAAAAGCGCCACAAAGTCGGGGGTACCGGCGAGGAGACCTGAGGTGCCATCGCGGCGTCCTCGCCAAGAAGGTTGAGGAAGCTGAGCTCATGATCCAGGAAGGGATGACCCTCCCAGCCCTCGCGCCGGACCTCGAGCGTCTCGGGGTTGAGGATGATCAGCGGTTTCCCGAGGCCGCGGGCATAGGCGACGATCTCCCCCGTCCCCCCCGCGGGCCTCTCATCCCAGACGGCGATGAGCAGGTCCGCCTGCTCCACGGTGTCCAGGCCGCATTCCAGATCGGCATCGTCCCGGCCCGCGGCCCTGCTGCGAACCTGGATCTCGGTCGCCCGCGCCAGGAGTTGCTCGCGGTACTGCCACTCCTCCGCGGTAAAGTCCTGGCGCAGCTCGGCCAGGGACGCTGGCAGCAGGGCGCGCCAGGGGAAGGACATGCCCAGTATCGCCTGGGCAAAGAGGGTGTCGGCCCCGCGGGCGATGGAAGAAACGCCAACCAGGGTGCCATCGATCTCCTCACTCAGGGCGTCAAGCAGAGCGGCGAGCACCTCACCCACCGCCTCCGGCTGACGCAACTGCCGGTGGCCCTTAAGGGCGATTAGCCAATAGGGCCGGAGAGAAGAGGAGGCTTGCGGGGATGTCATCGCGGAGGGGCCACCATTGCCAGGCAGCGGGTCGGGTGAACCCGCCGGGACAGATGAGCGTTCTGGTCGGTAATAATATACTGAACTTTGGCCTATCCTGTCTCTTGACGACCGACACCTCCTTCTCGCCCTTTTCCCCATGCTGCAGGTGATGCCCATGGCAGACCCCCAGGTCCGCATCTTCGTCTCTTCCCCCTCCGACCTGGATCATGAGCGGGCTCTGACGCGGAACATCATCGAGGCCCTGGCCCAGGAGTATCTGCCCTATTTCAAGGTCCAGGCGGTCCTTTGGGAACAGGAGGCCCTGACCGCGGCCCAGAGCTTCCAGGCGGGCCTGGTGCGACCCTCGGACTGCGAGATCGTGCTGGTCATGCTCTGGGCCCGGCTGGGGACGCCCCTGGCGAATGACCCCTATGGCGGCATGACCGGGACGGAGTGGGAGTTCGTCGACGCGGTGGAGGCCTCGGCGCGCTCCGGCAGCCCGGAGGTGCTGGTCTATCGCAAGACCGCCCCCTGCCTGGTGGACGTCAACAATCCCGAAGTGGCGCGAGAGGCCCTGGCGGACCGCAGCCGTCTCGAAGCCTTTTTCCGCACCCATTTCTTCAACCCCGATGGCAGTTTCCGGCGCGCCTTCCGCCAGTTCGGCAATGACCACTCCTTTCGCGAACTGATTGAGACCCAACTGCGCAAGCTCCTCAACCGCCGCATCAGCGCCGAGCGGCGCCTGACCTCGCACTTCCAGGATTGGCAGGGCAGCCCCTTTCGGGTGGACCGGCCCTTCGAGTTTCCCGACCATCCGATCTTCGTCGGCCGTGAGACCGAGACCCGGGAGCTGATCACTCGCCTGGAGGCCAACGTCGAGCGAGGCCGGGGTCTCCTGCTGGTCACGGGCCCCAGTGGCGTCGGCAAAAGTTCCCTGATCCGCGCCGGCCTGCTGCCCCGGCTGGCGCGGCCCTTCCTCTTCCCGGGGATCGCCCTGTGCCGCTCGTGTCTGGTCGACCTTGGGGGTGAGGAGGAGCCCCTCCAGGCCCTGGCCACAGCCGTGAGCGCACCCGAGATCCTCGGCGCGGCGCTGCAAGGGTTTGGGCTCGATACCCAGTCCCTGGCCGATCTCCTGATCGCCACCCCGGAGGTGGCCGCCGCCGAACTGGCCGCGGCCCTGGCCCAGGTCGGCGTCAAGTTCGCCAAACAGACGGATGCTAATGGCGGCCGGGCGCAACTGGTCATCGTCGTCGATTCCCTGGACCCCTTGTTTGGTGCCACGACCTCCCGGGCCTTCCTCGCCGCCCTGCCCTGCCTGGCGGCGCGGGAAGGGATCTGGGTCATCGCCACCCTGCGCAGCGACTATCTCCCCCTGCTTGCCGAACTGCCCGAACTGGCGGCAGAACTGGATGAGGTGAGCTGGTTTCCCCTGCAACCGCCCGCCACGGCCCGCATCCGCCAGGTGATCGAGATCCCAGCCCGGATCGCCGCCATCGATTACGAGGAACCGACCAGCGGCACCGGACGCAGACTGGTGGACGTCCTGGAGACGGAGGTCAGTCTGTTGACCCATTGGCCCCCGGTGTTACAGGAGGTCCTGGAAAACCTATACCGGCGGGCGGCCAGGCGGCTGGGCGAGAGCGCAGCGCATCAATCCCTGCTGACCCTGGCCGACCTGCGCAGTCTGGGCGGGGTGGCCGGAAGCCTCATCGCCCGCGCCGACCAGCTCTGGGAGGAGCTGGAACCACCTGAGCGCGCCGCCCTGCCAACCCTGTGCCGGGCCCTGATCACCCTGGAAGGGAGTGGGGCCCCCCGGCCCGGCATCCGCGCCGGGGACCTCCAGACTCTGACCCACCTGCCCGCGGTGGCGCCCCTGGTGGAGCGCCTGATCGCGGCACGCCTGGTGGTGGCCGATGCGGAGGAGGTGGAAGCAGAGGCGGTGGCTGCCCCGCCAGCCGCCCCAAGCATTTGGGACGACCTGCGTCGGCTCTGGCGACAGTCCCGGGAGGAGCGACTTATCCGTCACGGTGGGGTGGGACGCCTGTTGCGCCTGGGCACGGATCTTATCGGCAAGGAGGAGAGCCTGACGGCCAGGGAGGCCCCCGCCACCGCGGCGCCGGAATCCCGAGAGACTAGCCGGCAATGGGAACGCTTTCGCCCCATCGCCGCCTTCGTCCATCCGGTATTGCTCGAGCGCTGGCAGCCGGTACGGGACTGGCTGGCGAAACCGGCCCAGCGCCGCGATCTCATCCTGCGTTACCAGCTCACCCGCCAGGCACGACTCTGGCGGCGCACCGACCGCAACCGGGAATATCTCCTGGGGGAAACCGGCTATGCCGCCGCCCAGCTCTTCGCCACCACCTACGCCGAGGAACTGGAACCCCTAGAGCGCGACTACCTCGAGCAGAGCCGCCTGTATCTGGGTGTGCAACGGCGCCGCAACCGCCAGGCGCGCATCCTGGGCTGGAGCCTCCTCAGCCTCCTGGTGATCGCCACCTCCACCGCCTGGTGGGCCTGGGATGCCTCGAACAAGTCCCGGCTTAGTTTCTACCGCAGCGAGTTGCGCAACGCCGAGAGCGCCATCGACCGCGGCAATACCGCCGAGGCCGTCCGCCTGGCCCTGGCGGCTGGCCCCTATCTGCCCGCGGAGGCCACCGACAGCCTGAGCCGGGCCTTTATCCGCAACCGCCTGCTCAGCCTGGTCAGTGCTCCGCCCGCGAACGGCGCTGCCGCCTTGGCAGCGGCCTTCAGCGACGATGGGGAGCGTCTGGCGATGCCGGCCCCTGGGGGGGGCGCCGAACTCTGGACCCTCCAGGGCCAGCGCTATCATTTCGCCGGGGAGTTGGCCGGACCGGAACTGCCCATTCACAGCCTGCGGCTGGTCGGTACGGGTGAGGGTGTATTGGCGTTGGGGATCGGCGAAGAGGGCGTCTGGCGCCTCCCCGCCGCCGCGACTGATCCACCGACCTGGAACTGTGGCGGGCGCCCCCGCTCGCCCATCGCCCTCGATCCCGGTGGACGCACTCTGGCGCTGATCCATGGCAATTGGCGCTCTCCCGCCCTCTGCGTCCTGAGCCTGGTGACCCCGGGAGTGGTCCTTTGGGATCGCCATATCCACGACCGCGGCGTCCGCAGTCTGGCTTTTTCCCCCGATGGGCAGCGGCTGGTGACGGCCTCCTTTGATGGCACTGCCAAGGTGGTCGATACCCTCACCGGGGAGGAGATCGTCATCCTCCCGGCCAGCGAATCCCGGGGACGCCCAGCCTACCACGCCGTCTTCGACCCCAGCGGTAACCGGGTCGCCGTCGCCTTCGCCGACGACCGCATCCGGGTTTACGACCTGACAGGGCGCGAGTTGGCGGAGTTGGGGGTCATCACGCGGGATGGCCACAAGATCCGCATCCACCGGGCCTCGGTGCGCCGCATTGCCTTTGGCCCCGAGGGACGCAACCTGGTGGCGGTGGATGACGATGGCCAGGTGGTGCGCTGGGACTTGGCGACAGGTGAGGCCCAGATCTTCGGCCATCACGATTTGGCGGTGGACCAGGTGCAGATCGCGCCGGGACAGGACGCCGGCGAGGAGGAACCCCTCGTCCTCACCGCTTCCCAGGATGACACCATCCGGCTCTGGGGGCTCTGGACCGGCCAGAGTCTGGCCGTCATCAGTCATGAGGGGGATGTCACTGAGGCGCGTTTCAGCCAGGATCAGCGCCGCATCCTCAGCTATTCCAGCGAGGACCGCTCGGCCCGGCTCTGGTCCGTGCGACCGGCGGCGACCTTCGTCCTCCAGTTCCCCCAGGCGGATCAGGTCGCCCACCTGGCCCTGGCCCGGGAACCGGCGGATGAAGAGAGTGCCCCCCTACCGCCGGGGAGTCAGCCCGGTACGCCGCCCGCGACCCTGCTAGCGACGGGCACCCATGATGGCCGCATCGAGGTTTGGCGCCTGGAACGCAGCTCGGCAGGGCTGGTGCCGGCCTTGCGCTGGCGCCTGGGCGGCGGAGGCCAGGGCCACCAGGATCGGGTGCGCCGCGTCGGTTTTTCGCCCTCCGGCGGGCTGCTGGCTAGTGCCGGCTTCGATGGCACGGCCCGGATCTGGGATCTGGCCCGGGGGGAGGAGATCTGCACCCTGGCCCTGACACCCGACCTTCAGCCCTGTACCCAGAACGGTAGCCCGGACTGCCCGGCGATTTATCAGGCGCTCTTCGCCCCCCACGGTGACTGGCTGCTAACGGCGTCTAACGACTCCTGGCATCCGCTGCGGCTGTGGGACCTGCGCACCTGCACCCCGCTGGGCGAGGACCTGCCCGCGGAGCCGGGCACTGGCGGCGTCCGGGCGGCGGCCCTGGCCCGGGACGAAAAGGGGGAGGTCTGGGTGGCCAGCGGCGCCGAGAATGGCCGGGTCCAGGTACTGCGGGTCGCTGCTAACGGCCAGTGGACTGGGGTCTGCGCCGGGCCCTGGCACAAGAATACCGTCCAGGATCTGGCCTTCAGCCCCGATGCCCGCCTCCTGGCCACGGCCAGCGAGGACGGCCGCATCGCCCTGGTCGAGATCGCCGGGGGCTCCTGTGGCGAACCCCGCTATCTGGAACCCCAGACCGGCCCGGTCACCAGTGTGCGTTTCGCCCCGGATGGCCAGACCCTGGTCACCGCCAGCGGCGAGGGGGACGCCCAGGTCTGGGGCCTGGATGGTACCCCGCTCGCCCGGCTGAGTGGCCACAAGGCGCGGATTCTCAGCCTCGACTTTTCCCCCGACGGGCGCTGGCTCCTCACCGCCTCCCGCGATGGCACGGTGCGCCTCTGGCCCAGTCCCACCGCACCCCGGGACCAACCGCTGACGGCCTATCTGACCCTGTCCGCCGGGCTGGGTAGCGCCGCCCACGCCAGCTTCAGTCCTGATGGCCTGAGCATCGGCGCCGCCTACCGCAACGATGTCGCCCTGCTCTGGCGGGTGTGGAGCGAGGGGTCAGGGACGGACCCGGCGCTGGCGGCAACCTGGGGGGCGGATCGGGCGCGCCTGTCCCTGATCCAGGCCGCCCAGCGATTCATGGATGAGAATTTGCAGCCGGTCCGACCCTTGCCAGCGCCGTGAGGGGGGCGCCCGGCATTATCGCGGGTGGCTAGGCGTTCAGGATCGGGTGGCGTCTGGCGGGGGACGCCGTGAATACGTCCTCGTAGGCTTGACGACCGCATCCTTGCGGTCGACACCCCCGCCAGACGCCACCCGATCCTCCCCCGTGCTCGACGGACACCGAAGGACTTCGGGCTTATTTCTTAAAGGATTTCTCAGGGGGATACCCCTTTCCCCTGGCGCCAGGCTCGCAAGTCCAGCACCACCGCGGCGGCTAGGCGATCCGCCAGGCGGGTGGCGGCGGCGGCCATAGCGGCGGGGGTCTCCCCCGCGACGATTTCCTCGGCCTCGTAGCGGCGAACCAGGAGGGGGCGGCGGTCACTGGCCCGCATCAGGGTCAGGCTGAGGGTACCCGCCACCCTGGGAGGCGTCGCCGTGGGCAGGTGCTCAAAACGCTCCACCTCGCCGCCAAGGAGGTAATCGGCGTTTACTCGGTCGGCGGGGATGAGGACGAAACGAAAGAGGCCGGCGGCGCGGATACTGGCCGCCAGGTGGCGGGACAGGGCCCGTGGCACCGGTTCGTCCCACAGCAACTGGTCGTAGCGCTGGGTTTGCCAGGGGTCCGCCGTGGTCCGGAAAAGGATCTGTCGCCCGCCGAGAAAGCCGCGGGCGGCCAGTTCGTTGACCTGCAGATCGGTTGCGGATGAAACGCTGATGGGCGAATGGCCGCTGAGTTCGGGAGCGGTCGGGGGGACTAGGGAGAGGTACCTGTCCTCCTTGACCGTCACGGGCGCGCCGCAGCCGCCAAGGCCAAGGCCAAGGCCAAGGCCAAGGCTCAGGAGGCCGATCAGAAGGAAGCGCTTCATTTGAACCATGGGGCTTGCTCCTCGGTCTCCCGCGGGCGCAGGAGGTGAGTGGGATGGGAGCGCAATTCCTGGGAAAAGGCGGCCAGGTTGCGGCTGGCGTCCTCGATGTTGGTCAGGATCGGAGTCAGGGCCGCCGCCAGGGACTGCAACAGGAACTGGGTGTCATCCAGGGAGCGTTGCAGGGCGGGGCGGTTCTCCTTGACCAGGACGCGGATGTCGGTGGCCAGATCCCCATAGTTGTTGACGGTCCGCTGGACGTCCTGGGTGCTGCCGGCCATCTCGGCGGTGATCCGCGCCAGGTCGGCGGACATGGTCTCGACCGAGCCGAGGATGGCGCCGATGGCCTGGGGGTCCACTACCTTGACCAGGTTGTCCGACAGCAGGCGCAGGTTCTCGAAGGCCCCGGCAAGCTGCTCGCGATTCCCCGCCAACCCTTGGCCCTGGTTCTCGCCACCGCCGACCAGGAGCTCGATGGTCTTGACCTGATCGCGGATGCTGGCCAGGGTCGGGGCGATGCTCTCCTCGACCACCAGCCGCACCGTCTCGGTAAGGATGGCGAGTTGCTGAGTCAGGTCGGGCTCGGGGGCGAGAGCGGCGATCACCGCGCCGGGGGTCAGCAGTTCCCCGGACTGGCCGACGGCGATGCGCAGGGCGTTGCCCTTCAGCAACCCCAGGGTCGTCAGGCGCACCTGGCTGTCCTGGGGAATGGGCCACTGGTCGCGGATGCGCAGGGTAGCGCGGAAGCAGGGCAAAGCCGGTGAGCGGGGCGGGGCCTCGGCGGCGGGGGGCGGGCAATGGCGGCCATGGGCCGGGTCGCCGGGAAAGACCGGCTTGACCCGCTCGACCAGGCCGATCACATAACCCTCCTGGATGAGTTGCATCCCCGGGTCCAGGCCCTCCGCGTCCGGGAAATAGGCCTCCAGCCGGTAGGTCTGACCCAGAAACCCCGGCAGGATGAGGGCGAAGGCCGCCACGACTACCAGGGCCATGGCCAGGACGAAGCCCCCCGCCAGGAGCAACTGGCGGCGCTCAGCCAGGGCCCGGCGCTTGCCGGGGGCCCCGATCTCGGGTGGTGCATAGAGGCGGTCCAGACGCCGCGCGGCGGGAGGGATGGGGTCGTGGTTGCTCATCGGATCGGCATATTCGTCGTCATGTCAGGCGTCACAAATTCCTTGCCCGACCCTCCCCCTGGCGGTCGGAAATGGCAGTTCCTTGGGGAAGTCGAGGTCAAAACCGGCCGCCCAGGGCGGTGCTGAGTTCCAGGTCCTCGGGGCTGACGGCGGCCAGCACCTCACGCGTCCCCAGAAACAGCAGCCGCCCGCCGCTCAAGACCGCGACCCGGTCGGCGCTGTCCCCGAAGGCCTCCGGGGTGTTGTCGGTGGCGATCAGGGCCATGGCCTGACCACCGCGCAGGCTGCGCAGGACGGCGAGGATCTCCCGGACCACCGCCGGATCCAGGCCGTCCGAGAGACCATCCCAGACCAGGAGCCGCGGGCGGCGGATCAGGGCACGCGCCAGTTCGACCCGGCGCTGCTGACCCAGGGAGAGGGACTGGGGCGGATGATTTTCCAGCCCGTCCAGGCCCAGCAGGGTCATCACCAGCCGCGCCGCCCGCGCCATCTCCCCGCGCGTCAGGGGGGCCTGGCGCAGGGGCAGGAGTATGTTCCCCAGGACGCTGTGATCGGTGAGAAGCGAGCCGCGCTGGATCACGGCGCCGACCTCTGCGCGCAGCCGCTCCAGTCCGCGGCCGTCGAGTTGCGCCAGGTCCCGCCCCAGGACCTGGACGCGGCCGGCCGAGGGGCGGTCGAGGCCAAGCACCAGCCTGGAGAGCAGGGTCTTGCCCGCCCCATTGGGGCCGCAGACCAGGAGCCAGGCGCCGTCAGCCAGGTCCAGACTCAGGTCCTGGAGGGCCAGGCGCCCGGCTACATGCTGGAAGATCCGGTCCAGCTTCAACGCCCAGGGTATCCCGATCCTCCCGGTGGCAGCCATATCAAACCCGCACCAAGATGATATAGAGGAGATCCGTGACCAGGATGGCCGTGACCGCCCCGATCATGGTGCCGGTCGCGGCGCCGGCGACCCCCCCCTCCCGGCGACCCGCGCCGATGCCATTCAGGGTCGCGATCAGGGCGATCAGCACCGCGAACAGCAGGGGTTTGATCAGGGCCTCGACCAGGGCCTCGGGGGTGAAGGCGCTGGTCAGCATTTCGAGGAAGAGGGCCGGCGCCACCCCAGTGCTGGCCCAGAGCCAGGCCCCCGCCACGCCGAAGGTCACCAGGGTCCCCCAGACCATGAAGGCGAAGCTCATCAACAACATGGCCAGCAGGACCGGGGCGAGGGTGAAAGGCAGGGGCTGTACTCCGCACACCAGAAGCCCGTCCATCTCGCCAGTGGCGAGCAGGGTCGCCTGCCGCACCGCCAGGGCGACCCCGGCCCGGCCCGCCACCAGGATGCCGACCAGGACCGGCAGCACCTCGATGATGAGGGCGAAGGCCACCGTCAGGATGGCCACCACTGGCAAATCGAACTGGGTGAGGATGCCTTCGACCTGGTGGCCCAGGATGAGGCCGATAGCGGCCATGACCAGGGTGATGGCCGGCAGGATCGACAGTCCGGACTGCCGCAGCGCGGCCGCGAAGGCCGGCAGGTCGAAACGCGCCCGCCCGGTCAGGACCCGGCCATAATAGGCCAGGCAACTGGAGAGGGCCAGGGCCGCCAGCCCCAGAGCCTCGATCCAGCCCCGGGGGGCACGAAAGTCCAGTCGTCTCAGGTCCATGGGAGCCTGCTTACGGCGGTTGCCGGGTTCCTCGTTCAATCGCGGAAGGTCAGTAATCGAAGGTCCATGTCAGGCCGGCACCGTTAGGATCGAGCAGGATCCGTTTGTCTGGCCCCCTCGGAAGGCCCGTCATCCCTCTAACTTCCCTCGATTCCATATCAGAGGCCTTGCCGGGAGCACTCGTATCATCACCCAAGCATGGCAAGGTCTCACCCAAAACGAGTTGGATCTCGGCGCGTCGGGAAAACCAGGCCGCCAGTTCCTCCTCCCCCCGCAGGCTGATCCGCCGTTCCGCCTGGGCCAGGAGGGTCAGGAAGTCCCGGCGGACCGCGGTCGGGCCTAGCCGGGCCAGGAGGTGAGGGAGGGGGTGTGGCAACAGCAGGAAGAGGCCGGCACCCTCGGCACCCTCCATCAGCTCCCGGACCAGATCGCGCTCACGCTGATCCGCCAGAGTGGAGGCCATGACCAGGGCGCGATCGGGATAGCGCTCGCGCAGTCGCTCCCGAAGCCCCGTCGCCAGGCGACGCAGGGGCTTGCCGCTCGGACAGGCGGAACCGGGCGGATGGACCCCGAGGATGAGCAGGCGCTGGATGCCGAGCCCCAGTCGGGCGGCCAGGGTCGGCAGGCCACGCACGGCGAAGCGGTCCAGATCCTTCATGGCCTCGGAGAGGTCCGCGTAAGGGATGAGCTGGGGGTGGAGCTTGCGGGCGTTGTCCCGCTCCGGGCCGTAGGACCAGCCATCGAGGTAGCGGTCCGCCGCCCAACGCGCGTGTTCGACGATCGCCAGCCGCTCGACCTCCAGGGGGGTCAAGGCAAAGGCCTCGACCAGATCCTCCGCCACCGCCCGACAGTCGGTGACGGCGAGCTTGGCCCAAACATGGTCGGCCTGATGGCGGTTGGCCTGGCGATAGGAGGTCGCCAGCTGCTCCCAGGGCTGGCCGGCAGGCTCCTGGGACAGATCCCGCCCCTGGGCGGCGATGGTGTCGCGGTAGTGCTCGTGGATGGTCCGCGCCAGTTCGTCTCCGGCACCGTCCAGGAGCAAGGCGGCGCGGCAGGCCTCACGCTGATAGTCGCAGGGGATGATCTGGCCATCCCAGTCCTCGATACCACCCCCCGGTTCGACGGCGCCCACCTCCAGCAGTACTGGGGGCGATACCCCCTGGCTGGTCGCCAATCCCTCAATCAGACGGCGCGCCAGAGCCAGGCCAGGTTGGTCAATGGAGGGGCGGTCGTGGGGGACACCAAAATTTGACCCTTCGGACCCCTCTCCCCAACCCTCCCCCGCAAGGGGGGAAGGAGCAAGAGAATCCGTGGTTTGAGCGTCAGGGTCAGGGTCAGGGTCCCGATGCGGGCGCGGAGCATCCTCCAGGCAAACCACGGCGAGGGTGACCGGCGGATTGGCCATGGGCGGTGACTGTAACCCTTGAGCCCCCTCTCCCCAGCCCTCCCCCGCCGGGGGGGAGGGGGCAGGAGAATCAGCGGCTTGAGATACCGAACCCAATCCATGGGGCCCAGGGGTTTGAAAGCTTACCGGTGAGTTCAGTTCGGGGTCATCCGCTGGCCCCAGCATGCTAGACAGCTCCGCCAGGGGCGCGAAGCGCAGGTCGGCGATAAAGGAGGCCTGAGGATAGGCGGCCAAAAACTCGGCGGCGACGGCCTCGTGGCGGTCGCAGACCAGGCTGATGCGCGGCCGGCCCTGGCCATAATGGGCGAGCCGCAGGGCCTGCAGCAGCAGGGCCCGGGCGGGCGGGGCAAAGCCCAGGAAGAGCAGGTGGGGGACCTGATCGAAAACCGGGTCCAGACCCAGGTGCGGGGGCCAGCGCCGGAAGATGGCGCGGGCGGCGCGGTCCTCGATGGCGAAGGTCTCGATTTGCAGGGGATCATCCGGCTCGCAAGCGGGCAAGTCCGGTGCGGGGTCCCGAGGATGCATGAGGATCAGGCGCTGAACCGGCCCCAGCCGGCCTGGCCGCCCCGCCTGGCCACTTGGCGGCCGCCCCGCGCGGCGCTGGCGGGCTGCCTCTCGGGCGTGAGCGACCAGCGTGGCGACGAGATCCGGGGCATCCGGTGGATCAGCCAGGATCAGGATGGGGGTTCGGGCCGGGTCCAGCACCGCCGGTTCCAGCGGGAAAGCGGTTCGGTTCAGGTCTGGCGCCATCGGATCCAGCCGGTCGAGGCGCCGCGCCCGGTGGCCATCCTGACGCAGGCCGACGATCACCTGGTCTGCCAGGTAATCCCTGCCCAGGACTAGGATGGCACGGCGCCGGACATTCAGAAACAGCCGGTCCTTCACGACGCGATATTGCCCAAAATCACTCGCGGCGTCTTGCTTGGCGACCTCCGTGCTAATCCTGGGGGTATTCCGCCAGATCTCGCGCTCATCGCAGCCGAGCAAGGCAACCGAAGTGATCTCGGCAATCTAGGCTGCCAGCCCTCAGGCGTCGAAGGGATGGCGTTTGACGATGGTCTGGGCGCGGTCCGGGCCCGTGGAGATGATATGGATGGGCAGGCCGGACAATTCCTCGATCTTAGCCAGATACCGCTGGGCATTGGCAGGCAGGTCCGCGACCGAGGTAGCACCCACCGTGGATTCCGTCCAGCCCGGCATCTCCAGGTACTGCGGCACACAGCGGTTCAGGTCTTCCACCGCAAGGGGTGGGGCCGCGAGACTCTGGCCATCCAGTTCAAAGGCGGTGCAGATCTTGAGGGTCTCCAGGCCATCCAGCACGTCCAGCTTGGTGATGCAGATGCCAGTGATGCTGTTGATGTCGAAGGAGCGCTTCAGGGTCACCATATCGAGCCAGCCACAGCGGCGCTTGCGCCCGGTGGTGGCCCCAAACTCAAAGCCCTTGGTACTCAGGTGATCGCCAACGGCGTCGAAGAGTTCGGTCGGGAAGGGGCCAGCACCCACCCGCGTCGTGTAGGCCTTGACGATGCCCAGGATATAATCGAGATAGCGCGGTCCCATGCCGCTGCCACTCGCCGCACCCCCCGCCGTGGTATTGGAAGAGGTCACGAAGGGATAGGTGCCATGATCAATGTCCAGCAGGGCCCCTTGCGCGCCCTCGAAAAGGACATCGGCACCCGCGCGCCTCAACCCGTGCAGGGTACCCACGACATCGGTCACCATGGGCCTGAGCCGTTCCACTTGACCCAGAAGCTCGTCCAGGACCCGCTGATAATCCAGGGGCTCGACCTTGAAATAGTGCTCGAGGGCAAAGTTATGGTAATCCATGACCTGCCTCAGCTTTTCGGCTAGACCGGCCGGATCCAGGGCGTCACCGAGGCGCAGGCCGCGGCGTGACACCTTGTCCTCGTAGGCCGGGCCAATGCCGCGCCCCGTGGTGCCAATCGCCTGGCTGCCTCGGGCGATCTCCCGGGCGTGATCGAGAGCGACGTGATAGGGCAGAATGAGGGCGCAGGCGGCGCTGATGGCCAGGCGTTCGCAAACAGGAACCCCCCGGGCCTCCAGCCCGTCGATCTCCTCCAGCAGGGCCTCCGGTGACAGCACGACACCATTGCCAATCAGGCACTTGACGCCATCGCGCAGGATACCGGATGGAATCAGATGCAGGACGGTCTTCTTGCCATCGATGACCAGGGTATGGCCCGCGTTGTGACCACCCTGAAAACGCACGACGGCCGAGGCCCGATCCGTCAACAGATCGACGACCTTGCCCTTTCCCTCATCACCCCATTGGGTGCCGATCACCACTACATTCTTGCCCATGGTTCTACATCGCTCGTTGTGAATGTGCTCTGCGCCAGGAGGCGACGTCAAACCGGTCGCCGCCGCCAGCGCTCCCCCTCGAAAACCAGTACCTCGGCGCAGCCGGCCTCCCGGGCACCCCCCGGCTGTCCGGGCAGCTCGTTGACCACCCGCTCGCCCGCGGCCCGCAGCCGTTCCACCTCGGCACGCAGGGCGAGATCTGGCAAGGCGGGCGCAAAGACACCCCCAACACCCGCGTAGCGGGCATCCAACCTCCGCCCCTGCCGCAGCAACCCCTTGAGGTCTGAGCTAAAACCGACCGCCGGCCGCGCCTGGCCGAAGACGCGGCCAATATCGTCGTAACGCCCACCGCGGGCGATCTCGAGGCCCCAGCCCGGGACAAAGGCGGCAAAGACCACCCCGGTCTTGTAATGGTAGCCGCGCAACTCCGCCAGGTCGAAATGGACCGGCACCTCCGGCAGCCAGGTGTTCAGGCCGGCGCGCAGCAAGGCCAGGTGGTCCAGGGCCTCGCGGATCGCCGGGTCCGCCGCGGCCAGATCGCGGCGCGCCCGCTCCAGGGCGTCATCGCCATTCAGTTCCGCCAGGACCAGCAGCATGTCCGCGGCCGGCCCGGTCACACCCCAGTCACGGATCAGCGCCTCCACCTCCGGGATGGCCTTGCGCTGGAGGGTCTCAAACAAGGCCATCTCCTGCTCCGGCGTCAGACCCGCCTGGCGTGCCAGGCCACGGTAGATGCCCACATGCCCCAGGTCCAGATAGGCGTTATCGATTCCTGCCCGTTCCAGGGTCAAGAGGACCAGGCGCAGAATTTCCAATTCGCTCTCGGCGCCCGAGTGACCAAAAATCTCGGCGCCCACCTGGAGGGGACTACGGGTCCCGGCGAAGCCATCCGAGCGCGTATGCAGCACGGTACCCAGATAGCAGAGCCGGGACGGACCCGCGCGGCGCAGGTGGTGGGCGTCCATACGCGCCACCTGGGGCGTCATATCCGCCCGGACGCCGAGCAGCCGGCCGCTCTCCTGGTCCGTCAGCTTGAAGGTCTGGAGGTCCAGGTCATGACCCGTGCCGGTCAGCAGCGACTCGAGGTAGTCGATAAAGGGGGGCATGACCAGTTCGTAGCCCCAACCCTGGTAAAGGTCGAGCAGGTCGCGCCGCAACCCCTCGATGACCCGCGCCTGGGGCGGCAACACCTCCTCGATACCAGCCGGCAACAGCCAGCGTTCCTCTTGCATCCGCGCCTCGCTCGGTCCGGTCTCAGTTCACCAGGTACAGCAACCCCAATCCCGCCAGCATACTGACTAACCCAGCGACCCGCAGCACCCCATCCTCCTGCTCCACCAGGGTCTGCAGAGCCCGGCGCATTCCCCCTGGATTCAGGAATGGCCAGATGCCCTCGATGACAAACAGCAGCGCCAGCGCCACCCACAGGTCGTGCAGCATAGCAAAGCCTCGCGCCGCTCGGCATCGAGCCGCTCGGCAAAGCGAGGAATCATTGCAGATGATCGCCGCCCTGTCCATCCAGGGACAGCGCTTGCGGAAATTTGCCCGTTACAAGGTCCCCCGCCGCAGCGCCCGGCCATCGGCGACATAAACCACCGCCAGGTAGATGACGAGACAGAGGGTTCCGGCGACCAGGGCGGGGAACCCGAGCACGGCTAGTCCACGCCCGGCGGCGTAGAGCCCCAAACCCAGGACGAGATAGCCCAGGATGCGCTTGAGGTCATAGGGCACGGGGTAGAATCGACGGCCCATGGCCCAGGAGACGATGACCATAAAGCTGTAGCAGATCAGATGGGCCCAGGCTGCGCCGACATAGCCATATTCCGGCACCAGGATCACCAGGGCGGCCACCGTCACCAGGGCCCCGGCGATCGCTACCCAGGCCCCCAAGCCGGTGCGGTCCGTCAGTTTGTACCAGATGGACAGGTTCACATAGACGCCCAGCAGGAGATTGGCCAGCAGCAGGATGGGCACCACCCAGAGGGCCTCCCGATAGGCCGCGCCAACGAAGTACTGGAAGATGTCCAGATAGAGACTCACCAGTAGGAAGATAAATACGCACAGGATCAGGAACCACTTCAGTACCAGGGCGTAGAGTTGCCGGGCATCCGCCTGGTGGGCATAGGCAAAGAAGAAGGGCTCACCGGCATAGCGGAAGGCCTGGATAAAGAGGCTCATGAGGATGGAAAGCTTGTACACGGCCCCATAAATGCCGAGCTGGGCCATGTTGGTCTCCACATCATAAGGCAGTAGAAACTTGAGCGCGGCCCGGTCCAGCATCTCGTTGACGATCCCGGCCAGGCCGATAGCCACCATCGGCAGGGAATAGGCCAACAGGCGGCGTATCAGGCCCCAGTCGCAACCCGCCGTGATCCCGCGCAGTTCGGGGGCCAGGAGGACCAGCTTGAACAGGCTCGCCACCAGGTTCGCCAGAAAGACATAGCCAACCCCGATGGCTGGGTCCCAGAGCCCGCCCAGCCAAGAGGTGGGGTCCGCCGCGAAGGCCCGCCGGCAAAAGAGGATAAAAAAGAGATTCAGGACCATGTTGAGCCCGATCTCGGTCAGCTTGACCGTGGCGAACCGCAGGGCCCTTTGCTCCGCCCGCAGGCGCGCGAAGGCGATGGCCCCCACCGAATCCAAGGCCAGGATGGCGGCGACCCAGAGGATGTATTCCGGATGGGCCGAGTGCCGCAGCAGGACGGCAAGAGGCTGCTGAAACCCCCAGGCCAGCAGGAAAAAGCTTAGATTGGCCAGGACCACAAAGCGCAGCACCGTGGCGAAGACCAACCGCGGCGACCAACCCGCCTCGTCCCGAAAACGGAAGTAGCCAGTCTCCAGCCCGAAGGCCAACAGCACCGCCAGAAAGCCCATGTAGGCGTAGAACTCCGCCACCACCCCGTAGTCCGCCGGCAGGAAGCTATAGGTGTAGAGGGGTACCAGGAGGTAATTGAGGAATCGTCCGAGGACGCTACTGACGCCATAGACGGCTGTCTGGGAGGCAAGGCGTTTCAGTGGGTTCAAGTTTTGATCGCGCTGGGTCGGGTTGACAGGGAGGCTGGTGGCGCTGATCGCGACCAGACTGGGCAGTTTGACCCGACCCCGCCATGGCGGCAAGTCCCACTACCGACCCTGAAAACCGAATAACTCATGGGTGTTCGGTATAATGGCAACCTTGTCCACCTGGAACGCCCATGACCACGACACCGGAACTCTTTCGCGCCCATGCCATGGCGCAAGGCCTGGCCCGCGAGGAACTGAACCCAGACCCCTTTCGCCAGTTTCAGGATTGGTTCGAGACGGCCATCGCCACCGGTATCCCCGAGCCCAACGCCATGAGCCTGGCAACGGTGGACGAGGAGGGCCAGCCCTGGCTGCGGACCGTGCTGCTCAAGCTTTACGATGCCCACGGCTTCGTGTTCTTCACCAATTTCGAGAGCCGTAAGTCCCGCCAGATCGAGGGCAACGCCCGTGTCGCTCTCCTCTTTCCCTGGGTCGGCCTGGCTCGGCAGGTCAAGATCCTCGGACGCGCCGAGCGCATCCCCACCCCTGAGTCCCTGGCCTACTTCCTGACCCGGCCCCGCGGTAGCCAACTCGGGGCCTGGGCCTCGCCTCAGAGCCAGGTCATCCGGTCCCGCTCCCTGCTGGAGGCCAAGGTGGAGGAGGTGAAGCGCAAGTTTGCCCAGGGCGAAATCCCCCTGCCCGATTTCTGGGGCGGCTACCGCGTCGTCCCCCACCGTATCGAGTTCTGGCAAGGACGTGACAGCCGCTTGCACGACCGTTTCGCCTTCAGCCTCCAGGCGGACGGAGGCTGGACGGTCGAGCGCTTGGCGCCTTGAGATCTGGCCTTGGTTGACTTTCATCAAGACCTCCTTGCCGGGCAAGGCCTAACCTGAATCAGGGTACTCGGGAGTCCGACGTTTGCACGGAGGGGCGGCAGCGGTTAGTGTTTGCGGCTCTGTCGCCATGCCTCCCTCTCCCCAGCCCTCCCCCGCGAGGGGGGAGGGAGCAAGAGGGCAACAGCAATTCTCAGTAACTATCAGCAATCCTTGGGAATTCATGCTAGAAGTCGTCGATCTGGAATGCCGGCGGGGCGATCGCCTCCTCTTCTCGGGGCTGTCCTTCACCCTGGAACCTGGCACCCTTCTCCATGTGCGGGGTCGCAACGGCAGCGGCAAGACTACATTGCTGCGCACCCTCTGCGGGCTGCTGACCCCGGATGCCGGCGACATTCTCTGGAATGGCGAAAACGTCCGCCGCCTGGAGGAGGACTTTCACCGCGATACTCTCTACTTTGGCCACCTCAACGGTATCAAGAGCGACCTGACCGCCAGCGAGAACCTAAGCGTATCCGCCATCCTGGATGGCGACCGCGCCGAGATGGCGGAGATTTTGGCCGCCCTGGACCAGCTGGGCCTGACCGGCTTCGAGGATCTACCCACCAAGATGCTTTCCCAGGGACAAAAAAAACGCGTCGCCCTGGCCCGCCTGCTCCTGAGCCAGGCCCCGCTGTGGATCCTGGACGAGCCCTTCACGGCCCTGGACCTGGACGCCGTCGATCGGTTGCAGCAGCTCATCGCCCGGCATGTGGCCGGGAAGGGCATGACCATACTGACCACCCACCAGGAGGTGCCCCTGACCTCGGGCCAGATCCGCCGTCTCCATTTGGGCCCACCCCAGGATGCTGACCTGTACCCACTTGGGGATCTGGCCGGGTACATGGAGGAACCCGCCTGATGTGGCGCGTTTTTTTGTGCATCCTCGGTCGCGACCTGCGCCTGGCCATGCGTCGGCGCACCGATGTCCTGACCACCCTCTTCTTTTTTGTCATCGTTATCAGTCTGTTTCCCCTGGGCGTGAGCACGGAGAAGCAGATCCTGCGCATCCTGGGGCCTGGCGTGGTCTGGGTCGCGGCCCTGTTGGCCTCCATGCTGGCCTTGGAGCGGCTTTTCGCCGCCGATCACGAGGACGGTACCCTGGAGCAGATGCTCATGACACCACAGCCCCTGTCCCTGGTGGTCCTGGCCAAGGTGACGGCTCACTGGCTGCTGACCGGCCTGCCCTTGGTGGCCATGGCCCCCTTGGTCGGAATGCAGTACCAGTTGCCGGACATCGCCCTCCTGACCATGGTTTTGGCCTTGCTCCTGGGCACCCCGGTCCTGAGCCTCATCGGGGCCATCGGCGCGGCCTTGACCCTGGGCCTGCGCGGCGGCGGCATCCTGCTAGCGCTCTTGATCCTGCCCCTCTATATCCCGGTACTGGTCTACGGCTCCCGGGCGGTGACCGTCAGCGTCATCGCCTTCGCCGACACGGGACCCTATTTTTCTTTGCTGGGGGCCTTCCTGCTGCTAGCCCTTATCCTGTCGCCCCTGGCGGCGGCGGCGGCCCTGCGGATTGCCACGGAATAGCGAGTTGGCATCGAGGTTGACCGAACAGCTGGGGGGCCATTTACCGGGGTGTCCGGGATGATCACGGTGGACTGGGCCCCGCTTGTGATCGCGATTGGAATTCGCTCCCCCAGACCTTAATTAATGGCCTCCTGTTCGGCCACCTGGCCAGCCCATGCTAAGCTTGTCCATCGCCCTTTCACTGGCCCTCCTTGCCTGATCGCGCTATGAAGCTATTCCGATTCTCCTCCCCGGCCTCGTTTTACCCCCTGGCGGGAAAACTCATCCCCTTTTTCTGGGTGCTGGCGGTACTGGCACTGGCCATTGGCCTCTATTGGGGCTTGCTAGAGACACCCGACCGACTCGGGGGGACTAATCCCCAGAAGGAGTATTACCGCATCATTTTCATCCATGTGCCGGCTGCCTGGATGTCCATGTGGCTTTACCTCATGCTGGCGGTCTGGTCCGCCATCGGGCTGGTGTTCAACACCCGACTCTCCTTCATGATGACCCGGGCCACGGCGCCCACGGGGGCTATCTTTACCTTCATTGCCCTCTTTACCGGCTCCCTGTGGGGCCACCCCAGTTGGGGTACCTGGTGGGACTGGGACCCGCGCCTGACCTCGGAGTTGATTCTCTTCTTCCTCTATGTGGGCTACCTGGCCCTCAACTCCGCCATTGACGATCCTCGCCGGGGCGACAAGGCCAGCGCCTTGTTAGCCATCGTTGGCTTGGTGATGTTGCCCATCATCTTCTGGTCCATCAACTGCCCGGACCCGAATCAGTGTGCCGCCCTACACCAACGCTCATCCATGTCCAAAATGGATGGGAATATCCTCTTTGCCATGCTTATTATGACCTTGGGCATGTGGATGTACTCCTTCGCCACCATTCTGACCCGGCTGCGCTCCATCATTCTGGAACGAGAAGGCGATACCAACTGGGTCAAGGAAATCCTGGAGAAAGAAATATGAGCGACTTCCTAGCTCAAGGCGGCTATGGCGCCTATGTCTGGAGTGCCTATGGCCTGACCCTGATCCTAATGGTGGCGGAGGTTTTGCAGCTGAGGCACCAGAGACGAACTATTTTCGCGCGCCTGAGTCGAATGGTCCGTTTGCGTACCCGTGGAGACCAAGCATGAAAGCCCGTCAGAAACGTATGATTTTTATCGCCGTGGGTATCGCCGGCGTAGGTGTCGCCTCCTGGCTCGCCATTCGCGCCATGCAAAGCAACATCGCTTACTTCTACAGCCCTTCCCAGGTCCTGGCAAACGAGGCACCACCCAATATTCTATATCGCCTGGGCGGCCTGGTCGTCAAGAATAGCCTGGCGCGCCAACCAGACGGTCTCACGGTCCACTTTGACGTGACCGACATGGCCCAGACGGTCAAGGTCAGCTACACGGGCATACTTCCGGACCTCTTTGGCGAGGGGCAGGGCGTGGTCACCAAGGGCCGCATGGGGGCCGGTGGGGTCTTTGTCGCCGAGGAGGTGCTGGCCAAACACGATGAGTCCTACATGCCGCCGGAGGTCCAGGATAGCCTCAAGACCACCCATGCGGAGGGGGTCGTCAAAATGGCGAGTCAGGATACCAACCTAGCCAGCAACCCGGCCCTAGGTAACGCAAGTCCCAGCCAGCCTGGCCGGGCCGCCGGTGGAGATAGCCAATGATCCCCGAACTTGGTCACTTTGCTCTGATTCTGGCGCTGGGCCTGGCCCTGATCCAGGCCTCGGTGCCCTTAGCGGGCTCCTACACCGGCAACCGCAACTGGATGAATATGTCCCGTCCCCTGGCCTGGGGGCAATTCACCTTCACTGCCATCGCCTTCGCCCTCCTGCTGCAGGCCTTTCTGACCGACGACTTCTCCGTCATCTATGTCGCCAGCAACTCTAATACCCTGATGCCAAGCATCTATAAGGTTTCGGCGCTCTGGGGTGCCCACGAGGGCTCCCTGCTGCTTTGGGCGACCTTCCTGGCCGCCTGGGGCGCCGCCGTCGCCACCCTGAGTCGCAATCTGCCGCTCCAGGTCGTGGCCCGGGTGCTTGCCGTCATGGGGATGGTGGGGATCGGTTTCCTGCTGTTTATGTTGCTGACCTCCAATCCCTTCGACCGCATCTTCCCGGCGCCACTAGAGGGGCGCGACCTCAACCCCTTGCTCCAGGACCCTGGCCTGGCCGTACATCCGCCCTTGCTTTACATGGGCTATGTGGGCTTCTCCGTCGCCTTCTCATTTGCCATAGCCGCACTCCTGGGGGGTAAGCTGGACGCCTCCTGGGCGCGCTGGTCGCGACCCTGGACGACTACGGCCTGGATGTTCCTCACCCTCGGTATCGCCCTGGGGAGTTGGTGGGCTTACTACGAACTGGGTTGGGGCGGCTGGTGGTTCTGGGACCCGGTGGAAAATGCCTCCTTTATGCCCTGGCTAGCCGGTACCGCCCTCATTCACTCCTTGGCGGTTACGGAGAAGCGCGGGGCCTTCAAGAGCTGGACCGTGCTGTTGGCCATCACCGCCTTCTCTCTGAGCCTGCTGGGCACCTTCCTGGTCCGCTCCGGCGTCCTCACCTCGGTCCACGCCTTCGCCACCGACCCGGCGCGCGGCGCCTTCATTCTCGTCTTCCTCTGTCTGGTCATTGGGGGCTCCCTGGCCCTTTATGCCTGGCGAGCACCCGAGGTCTCTGGCGGGGGCCGCTTCGAGTTACTTTCCCGCGAGACCCTGCTCCTTTCCAACAACCTCCTCCTGACCCTGCTCACCGCCTTCATCCTCCTCGGCACCCTTGCACCCCTCATTTACGAGGCCATGGGCTGGGGCAAGATCTCCGTGGGTTTTCCATGGTTCAACACCATGTTCGTGGCCGTCACCCCCTTCCTGGCCCTGCTCATGGGCATAGGCCCCTGGACGCGCTGGAAACAGGATGATGCCGGGCGCCTGATACGTGAACTCTGGCTGCCCTTTGCCCTGGCTGGGATGGTCTCCTTGCTGACCGTGGCCTTCATGCCCCTCATCGCCTCTGGCTGGTTTCTGGTGCCCATCGGCATCGGCCTGGCGGTCTGGCTGCTGGCCTCCCATGTCCTAGTGGTACGCGATCGCCTGCGCCATAAAACCAGCCCCGGCGCCTTCTTCACCGACCTGGCGGGCAATGGCCGCAGTTTCTTCGGCATGGTGCTGGCCCATCTGGGCGTGGCCATCTTCATTGTCGGCGCCACCATGGTCTCTAATTTCGGCCAGGAAAAGGACGTGCGGATGTCACCGGGTGATGTGCAGGAGGTCGCTGGCTACCGATTCCTGTTCCATGGCGTCAAAAACGAGCCTGGGCCCAATTACATGGCAGCGCGCGGCCATTTTCAGGTGTTTGACGGCGACCGCCAGATCGCCGAACTCTGGCCAGAAAAGCGCAACTACTTTACCTCTAAGAAACCCATGACAGAGGCCTCCATCGACTGGGGTTTGACGCGAGACCTTTATGTCTCCCTGGGCGAACCCTTGGATGGCGGTGACTGGGCCTTGCGTCTCTACTACAAGCCCTATGTGCGCTGGATCTGGCTGTCCGCTATCTTCATGGCGCTCGGTGGCTTGCTGGCGATCACGGACCGGCGTTATCGCG
Source organism: Chromatiaceae bacterium (assembly GCA_044228795.1). GTDB lineage: Bacteria > Pseudomonadota > Gammaproteobacteria > Chromatiales > Chromatiaceae > M0108. The sequence goes on from JBGAUE010000012.1 coordinate 94,850, forward strand.
TCGTGCGCAAGGCCGTGAACCTCCCCAACGCCGCCGCCGCCGCCATCAGGAACTGATGACATGGGTAAGTCCCTCAAATTTCTAATCCCCCTGGGATTATTCGGCGTCCTGGTCGCCCTGCTCTTTTTTGGCCTCACCACTGACCCCAGCAAGGTGCCCTCACCCTTGATCGGCAAGCCGGCTCCCGAGTTTTCGCTCCCGGCCCTGGGGGATCCGACTCGAACCATTTCGCGAGCCGACTTCCTGGGCAAGGTCTCCCTCCTCAATGTCTGGGCCTCCTGGTGCCACTCCTGCCGCGCCGAGCACACCCAACTCATGCGCCTGGCGCGCGAGCTCAAGGAGGTGCAGATCCTGGGCCTGAACTGGAAGGACACAGAGGGGGATGCCAAGCAGATGTTGAAGACCTCCGGCAATCCTTACCGGGTCAGCGCCTTTGACCCTAACAACCAGGCTGGCATTAACTGGGGTGTCTACGGCGCCCCCGAGACCTTCCTGGTCGATGGGGAGGGCCGCATCTGTTACAAAAAAATCGGCCCCGTCGAACCCGGTACCTGGGAGACGGAAATGGCCCCCTCCATCGACCTGACCACCAAAAAGTGTAAGGAATCGCGGTCATGATCCAAACGCAATGGCCAGCCTGGCTGCTGGCGGGGCTGCTGGCCGCCCCCCTGGCAAGCGCCTATACCCTGGAAGAGTTCCATTTTCAGGACCCCGCCCAGGCCGAGGATTTCCGTCGCCTGACGGGCGAGCTACGCTGCCTGGTGTGCCAGAACGAGTCCCTGGCCGGTTCCCAGGCCGATCTGGCCGAGGACCTGCGCAAGGAGGTCTATCGACTTCTGCAGTCGGGCAAATCCCGTCAAGAGGTCATCGACTTCCTGGTCGCTCGCTACGGTGACTTTGTCCTCTATGACCCGCCGCTCAAACCCTCCACCTACCCCCTCTGGTTTGGACCCCTGCTGCTCGCCGGCATCGGCGGCCTCTTTTTACTCCTCACCCTGCGCAAGAAAAAGGAGGCCCGTGAGCAGAATCTGTCGACAGAGGACAGGCAACGGCTGCAAGCCCTCCTGGTGGAGGACTCGAACCCCATTAAGGACAAGGCATGACCATCTTCTGGATACTCGTCACCGGCCTCGCTGGCCTGGCCCTCATCTTCGTGATTCCACCCCTCCTGTCCCGGCACGATGCGGCCGAAGACACGGATCAGGACCAGCTTAACCTTGAGGTCTTCCGCCAACAGCTCCTTGAATTGGAGACCGACCTGGAGGCAGGCAAGTTAGAAAAGGGCCAATATCAGGATGCCCGCCAGGATTTGGAGCGCGAACTCCTGCATGACGTGAATGGCCAGGGTTCCAGGTCCGCCACCACCAAACCGGCAACGGCACCCTTTACCGCCCTGGCCCTGGCCCTGGCCTTGCCGGCCTTCGCCATCGGCCTTTACCTCACCCTAGGCGACAGCGCCATCATCCCGCGCCTCGAGATGGCGACCGTCTCGGCCACCCAGGCGCCGCCAGAGCATGGCGCCGTAGGTGATCAACAGGCCGCCTCCCTCGACATCATGGCCGAGCGGCTGGCCGCCAGGATGGAGGAGCATCCAGAGCAAATGGAAGGCTGGCTGATGCTAGGGCGGACCTATGTGGCCCTGGACCAGCCCGAAAAGGGCGCCGCCGCCCTGGCCCGGGCTCTGGCCCTGGCCCCCCAGAACCCCGAGGTCATGATCAACCTGGCCCAGGCCCTGGCAACCGCCGCCAACAGCCAGCTAGCCGGCCGGCCAGCGGAACTGATCGCCTCTGCTCTTCTCATTGAACCCAAGCACGCCACGGGACGCTGGCTCAATGGCCTCGCCGCCTATCAAGCCGGGGACCTTCCCCTGGCCGTGGAGCGCTGGGAGGCCCTGGGGATGGACCTCGACGCCGCGGGCGAAGATGCCACGGAACTTCGGCAAATCATCGCGGACGCCCGCGAGCAGGGCGGCATGCCTCCCGCTGCTACCCCAGCAAGGCCCTCGGTTGCTGCCACCACCGCCATGACCCCGGTGAGCCCCCCCACTAGCCCCCAGCCAGCCCCCATCGCCACAAAGAGCCCGGCCATACAGGTCCAGGTCAGCCTAGCGGAACCCTTGAGGGCCAAGGCCGATCCCAACCAGAGCCTCTTCGTCTTCGCCAAGGCCGCCTCTGGCCCACCCATGCCCCTGGCAGTCAAACGCCTGCGCGTCGCGGATCTCCCCCTCACCGTCACCCTGGACGACAGCCTGGCCATGACCCCCGCCATGCGCCTGTCTAACTTCCCCCAGGTGATAGTCGGTGCCCGCATCTCCGCCAACGGCCAGGCCATTCCCCAAAGCGGTGACCTGGAGGGGGAGGTCGGGCCGCTGGCGACAGCAGAGAATCCCTCCCTGCAGGTGGTTATCGACCGCGTGAGGCCCTAAGTCGGATAACCTAACCCCCCCATGCCCACCTTCGTCACCACCGAGGACAGAGGGTGGGCCACCCGGGTCAGGGATTGACGAAGGCGCCTGCCGGATCAACCCGTTCGATGAGGCCCAGGCCGTGCAGTTGTTCGGCCAGGGTCCGCCATCTCTCCAGCGTCATGGTCCCCAATGAGCCGTCATCAAGTTGACCCTGGATCAGGGGCTTCTGGATGATGGCCGCCTCGGCGAAGGTCTCGGCGGCCATGGTGGGGTTGAGTGCGTGCATGACGCGGTTAGCTGGGCCTGGATCTGCCAGGTAGGCCTGCCAACCCCGGCGAACAGCGCGCACCAAGGCCCTGACCTGGTCGGGATGTGCCTCAAGGGTTTGCCGCCGCGTGATGATGAGGCCCGTATAGGGGTTAAAGCCGATATCCTTGAGCATAAAGACTTTGGGTTCCACCCCGGCGTGGCGGGCAACGATGGGCTCGGAACTGATAAAACATTGCTGGGCCATCTTAGGATCATGCAGGAAGGGGGCGATATTGTTGTCGTGCGGCACCACCTTCACCTTATCCAGCCCGTATTGACGCTCCAGAAGCTTCAGAAAGGGGGTGCCGGGGATAACCCCCAGGGTCCCACCCTGGAAGACCTCCGTCATGGCATTCAGGCCCCGGCTGGCGTGAACCATGATGCCCTCGGGAAATGACTGATAGGCCGCAAAGATGGCCACCAGATCGGCGCCGCGGTCCCGCGCCATCAGCAGGTTATCGCCGCTGCTGATTCCGAATGCCACCTGGCCAGCGGCCACCATCTGTTCCACCGGTGACTGGGCCCCGCCCGGACGGATCTCCACATCCAGCCCCTCGGCAACAAAGGCCCCTAACTCTCGGGCGGCATAATAGCCGCCAAATTCGGGCTCGGGGACCCAGTTCAGTTGCAACGCCGTCTTTGGCAAGGCCGAGGTTGGGGCATCCTCGCCGAAACAACCGGCGAGCAGCAGCAGTGACAGCAGGTAGAGGCTAAGGCTTGCGCGCTGGATAAACATAGGTTACTCCCGGGTTTCGGCGATGTGCCAATGCCGCATGGTGAAGCGACTGATGAGATTGATGAGGGCGAAGAAGACGAGACCCAATAGCGAGGCCATGAGCACCGCCGCGAAGACCTTGTCGGTTTTCATTTCCTTGATGGCGACCATGACCTGGGTGCCGATGCCACCGCCAGCCCGATAGTCATCCGCCACGAACTCGCCCACAATGGCGCCGATGACGGCAAGACCGGAGGCGATGCGCAAGCCGGTCAGAAATTGGGGGATGGCAGCCGGGATGCGCAGTTTCAACAGGGTTGTCAGGGTAGTGGCCTGGTGCAGACGGAAGAGATCGCGTAATGCCGGATCGGTGGACAAGAGACCACTCAAGGTATTGGCGACAATTGGAAATACCGAAACGATAAAGCTGACGGCAATAATGGTCTTGAGTCCATAGCCAAACCAGATCACTAGGAGAGGGGCGATGGCGATGATGGGCACGGTCTGAAAGAAGACCGCATAGGGGTAGAAGGCACGCCGCATCCAGTCATTACTCGAAAGAAGTATGGCCGCCGTCACGCCCAGGAGGGCGCTGGCGATCAAGCCTGCACAGGCGGCAAGACTGGTGCGCAGGATAGCCTGGGTCAACTCTGCGCCATGGACATACAGGGCCGTGAACACCTGCGAGGGGCGGGGCATCATATAGCGGGGGATGTCCGCTAACCAAAGCCCCAACTCCAACATCAGGGTGAGGCCGGCGAAGCTGAGGAGGGGCGGTAGCCAGGTCGCCAGACGAGAGCCCGTCATCTGATGATCCCCTCCCCTGTGACTTCATCATTCAAGGCAGCGGCGAGGCGCTGGATTTGGGCCAGATAGGCCGCCGAGACCCGCGTATCCGCATCCCGGGGGCGGGGCAACTCAACCCGATGATCCAGGACGATGCCGCCGCCGGCTGAGCTCAGCATGACCACGCGATCTGCGAGAAACACGGCCTCGGCGATGGAATGGGTCACGAATACCACCGTCATGCGATGATCGAGAAAGAGGGTTTGGAGATGATCGTCAAGGAATTGGCGGGTGAACTCGTCCAGGGCCGCGAAAGGTTCATCGAGGAGCAGGAGCCGCGGTTCAGTCACCAGGGCCCGCGCCAGGGAGACACGCATCTTCATGCCACCAGAGAGTTCCTCGGGAAAACGTTCCATGGCCGCCTCGAGCCCCACAGTCTGGATAAGCCGGCGGGCAATCGCCTGACGTTCGGCCCTGGGCACCCCGCTCAACTCCAGGGGCAGGGCGACATTATCCAAAACCCGCCGCCAGGGCAGTAGGCAGGCATCCTGGAAGACATAGGCCTTGGCCTGGGCCGTGCTGGCGAGCCGGATTTCGCCCTCATCCGGGCGGTCCAGCCCGGCGATCAGGCGCAGCAGGGTGGTCTTGCCGCAACCCGAAGCCCCTAGCAAGGCCAGGAATTCCCCGTCGGCGATACGGAGATCAAGGCCAGCGAGGACCCGGGTTCCCGCGAAGGCGCGGCCGAGGTTGCAGAGTTCAACCGCCACCTCCGCCTGTTGGGAAACAGGGCTGGGCACCAGAGACTGAGGATCTTCAGTATGGCTGGGGGTTGAATACATTAAGCGGTGGCATCCTGGGGGAAAGCCTGTTCTCAAGTCGAAAGGTTGCAAACTGGCTCTGTTTTCCGGGGGATAACTTCACACCCATCATACATTCAGAACACCTCGAGTCCAGACCAAACGACCGTCATCGGACAGTAACAAGAATGGGATAATATCCTTAGAGATAAATGAGATATCACGTTACTTATTGAAGTTAGTTCAATTTTTGGCATCTTGCTCAATTCCCAGTTCTTGTGAAAAGCCGGTTCTGATGTTTCAAGAATGGACCCTTGCCAAGGCCGGGGAGTTATATCGCATTCCCTATTGGGGATCTGGGTATTTTGGCCTTTCCGAGGATGGCAAGGTCACGGTGGGGGCGGACTTCCCCAGCGGCCGGGTCGAGATACCACTTTTGGACATACTCTCCGGCATGCATCAGCGTGGCCTGCGGGCGCCGGCCTTGCTGCGGGTCGAAAATCTCCTTTATGCCCAAATCACCCGGATTCATGAAAGCTTTCACGCCGCCATCGCCAGCCTAGGCTACCAGGGTGCCTATCGGGGCGTCTTTCCCATCAAGGTCAACCAACAACGCCAGGTCATCGAGGAGATCACGGCCTTTGGCTCTCGTTACGGCCATGGCCTGGAGGCGGGTAGTAAGGCGGAACTCATCATCGCCCTCTTCGCCCTCGCTGGCCGCGATGGTCTCATCGTCTGTAACGGTTACAAGGACCAGGAATTCTTCGTACTGGGCCTGCTAGCCCAGCGAATTGGCTACCAGTGCCTCTTTGTGATCGAGACCCCCGCGGAACTGTCCGTCCTCCTGGCATGCGCCGAGCAGACAGGGGTCCGGCCCCGTATCGGTGCCCGCATCAAGCTCGCCTCCCGGGCGGGCGGCCTCTGGAATGAGACCAGCGGCGACCGCAGCCTGTTCGGCCTTACCCCCCATCAACTGATGGATCTGGTGGAAGAGTTGCACCGTCGAAATATGCTCGACTGTCTGGAACTCCTGCACTTCCACCTGGGATCCCAGATTCCCAACATCCGCGACATCCGCAATGGCGTCCTGGAGGCTTGTCGCTACTATGTTGAGCTGGTCCGGGAAGAGGCGCGCTTGGGTTTTCTGGACCTTGGCGGGGGCCTGGCAGTAGATTACGAGGGCGCCAATGCCAACCATCCCTACAGCAAGAATTACTCCCTGGACGAGTATTGTACCGACGTGGTCGAGGCGGTAGTAACCATCCCCCGGCAGAGCCGGGGGCTTTCATTCGTGAGCCGCTCGAAGCGGCTGGGCGGGGCCGCTAACGCGGC
>JBGAUE010000013.1:0-62171 GCA_044228795.1 Chromatiaceae bacterium
GGTGCCCGGGCAGTGATCCGGGTGGCCGAGCGCAAGGTGGGCTATGCCGAGAGCTGGCTGGCGCGGCTGATGGGCCGGCGCAACCAGAACGTGGCGGCGGTGGCACTGGCGAACAAAAACGCCCGCACTGTCTGGGCGCTGCTCGCGCATGGCCGGGACTACCAAGCCGACTATCAACCACCGCTCGCAGCGGCATGAACACGGGTTTCCCACCGCGCCGCTTGCCTCGGGTAGAAGCGGGACCGCCGGCGAGCGGCGCCATGGAAAACCCTGCGGTATAGCAGTACGAGGCAACAGAGTTCGAAAGGAGAGTCTCCACCGATTGTTCAGGCGATCATGACGTGATGGCAAGACAGGTCAGACCGTGATCGGGCAAACCTGGCCCCGGCAGTGCACGTGAAGTGCGCGGCTTTGCTGAGGACCCGATCAGCGTATTCCATCAGGGACAGAGGCTACGGCCTCGATCAGAGTCCGGATCTATGGGCGCAATCTCTACCTCCTTGACGCCATTGACTGATTGCTTGACAAACCGGGGCGACCATCTATGCCGGGGGATGGTTACTTTCCGAGCTACTTTTTGTCCTTGCGGTGATCCACCACCCGCATGGCCTTGCCCTGGGAACGGGGGATCTCCCCGACCTTCTTGACCATCACCTGACAGCTCACGCCAATGAAGTCCTTAATATCCTTGGTGGCCCGGGCGGCGACCTTGCGCATAGCCTCCTCACCCTGCTCGACCAGGGGCGGGCTGGCCTCGACATTGACCACCATGGTGTCCATGGAGCCCTCGCGATAGACTTCGATCTGGTAGAAGGGCGAGAGGATTTCGGTCCTCATGAGGACGGATTCGACCTGGGAGGGATAGACGTTGACACCGCGGATGATGAGCATGTCGTCCGTGCGCCCCGTGATACGGGACATGCGCACATGAGTCCGGCCGCACTTACAGGGGGTCGGATTAAGGGAGGCGATATCCCGGGTACGATAGCGCAGCAGGGGGAAGGCCTCCTTGGTGAGGGAGGTAAAGACGATCTCGCCCTCCTCGCCATAGGGCAGGGGTTTGCCCGTATCGATATCGACGCACTCCACCAGGAAATGGTCCTCCCAGATGTGCAATCCATCCTTGACGTTGATGCACTCGACACCCACGCCGGGGCCCATGACCTCAGACAAGCCATAAATATCAATAGCGTCAATGCCCAGGCGGGATTCCAGCTCGTAGCGCATCTCCTCGCTCCAGGGCTCGGCACCGTGGATGCCGACCTTGAGAGGCAGCTTGCGCAGATCCACCCCCAGGACCTCGGCCTCCTCGGCCAGGTTGAGGGCATAGGAGGGGGTACAACAGAGCCCCGTGGCCTCGAAATCCTTGATGAGCATGATCTGTTTCTGGGTCTGGCCACCGGACATGGGGGTGACCATGACTCCCAGTTCCTCGCCGCCATAGTGGAAGCCGAGGCCGCCGGTAAAGAGTCCGTAGCCATAGGCATTATGCATACGGTCGCCCAGGCGCAGGCCAGCCGCGGCCAGGGAACGGGCCATGAGTTGGCTCCAGGTGCGGATGTCACGCGCGGTGTAACCAACGACCGTGGGCTTGCCGGTGGTGCCAGAGGAGGCATGGACACGTACCACTTGATCCAGGGGCACCGCGAAGAGGCCGAAAGGGTAGCTGTCGCGCAGGTGCTCTTTCTTGGTGTAAGGCAGTAGGCGGGTATCGGTCAGGGCTTGGATGTGGCGGGGCTTGACGCCCAATTCGTCCATAGCATCATGATAAAAGCCGACGGTGCAGTAGCAGCGCCCGACGGTGGTTTGCAGGCGCTTGAGCTGGAGCTTCTCCAGGTCCTCGCGGGGCATGGTTTCAACTTTGGTGTGCAGGATCATGACTTGTCACCAGGGCTCACAATGGATTCATCCAGGGCGCAACGGGCGCGCCTCCCCTAGATTGGGCGCTGGGCGACCTGGCGCAATACGGAGGCGGCATCGCGAATCATGGTGGCGGTCGCGTCCCAGCCGACGCAGGCATCGGTCACCGAGCAGCCATACCTGAGTTGTGACAGATCCGCCGGAATCGGCTGATTTCCGGCCTCCAGATGACTCTCGATCATGAGGCCCACCACCGAGCCGTTGCCCTCCCGGATCTGGTGCATCACATCCCGCATCACCAGAGGCTGATAGTCAGGCCGCTTCCAAGAGTTGGCGTGGGAGCAATCCACAACGAGGTTGCTGGGGAGTTCTGCCTTGTCCAGAGCCTGTTCAGCCAGGGAGATGGAAACAGTATCGTAATTCGGTCGCCCACCGCCGCCTCGCAGCACAAGGTGGCCATAGGGGTTGCCACGCGTACGGGTAATCGCCGACTGACCCTGGTTGTTGATCCCCAAAAAGCTATGAGGATGGGCGGCGGAGATGATGGCGTTAATGGCGACGTCCAGGTCACCGTCCGTGCCATTCTTGAAACCTACCGGGGTGGAGAGGCCCGAGGCCATCTCCCGGTGAGTCTGGGATTCGGAGGTACGGGCACCAATGGCCGTCCAGCTCACCAGGTCGCCGTAATACTGGGGGGCAATGGGGTCCAGGGCCTCGGTGCCGGTGGGCAGGCCGAGTTCACAGACATCCAGCAAAAAGCGGCGCGCCTTCTCCATGCCCACGTCAATCCGAAAGGAGTCATCCATGAAGGGGTCATTGATAAAGCCCTTCCAGCCCGTCGCCGTGCGGGGCTTCTCGAAATAGACCCGCATCACCAGCACCAGGACATCCGCGACCTCATCCGCCAGGGCCTGGAGCCGGCGGGCATAGTCGAGCCCTGCCACCGGGTCGTGAATGGAACAGGGGCCCACGACCACAAAGCGGCGGGGGTCCCGTCGATCCAGAATATCCATCAGAGCCTGGCGCCCCGCCACCACCCCCGCCACCGCCTGCTCCGTCAGGGGAACACGGGCCTTGATTTCGTCCGGCGAAGGCATGTGGTCAAAGGCAGCAACATTGAGATTCTCGGTCTGGACCAGGGACATGAGCAGCTCCGGCTAGGACAAGGATATAGAAAAAGGTCAAGGCTGAAACGGGACCTACCAGGAGCATCCAAGGACGGGGATCGTACCGGGACAATGACGGGTGTGGCACATTTCGCAGGCCCAAGGGAGGTTTCCCAAACTCATGGCGATCATGCCCGTGGGATGCCCACGCCAGTATAATGCCAGTTTTCCCTAACCGACCATGCGAAGAGACCCGGCCTTGAGCGTTGTGATTCCCTTACCCCAACTCGAACGCCACTTCATGTCCGGCAACGAGGCCGTCGCGCGCGGCGCCTGGGAAGCTGGCTGCCGGGTTGCGGCGGCCTACCCCGGCACGCCCGCCACGGAAATCCTCGAATACACCGCCATCTATAAGGACCTCTACGCGGAGTGGTCGGTCAACGAGAAGGTCGCGCTGGAGGTGGCGATCGGTGCCTCCTTGGCGGGTAGCCGCGCCCTCTGCGCCATGAAACACGTAGGTCTTAACGTGGCCTCGGACGCCCTCATGACCCAGACCCTCATTGGGGTCGGTGGCGGTCTGGTGGTGGCCGTGGCGGACGACGTGGGCCTGTCCTCCTCCCAGAATGAGCAGGACTCCCGCCACTGGGGCCGCTTCGCCCACCTCCCCGTCCTGGAGCCCGCCGACGCCCAAGAGGCCTATGAGATGACTCGGGAGGCCTTCACCCTCTCGGAGCAATTCGACACCCCGGTGCTCCTGCGCCTCACGACCCGTATCTGCCACGTCAAGGGGGTAGTGATGACGGGCGGGCGGGAGGAGCACCCGGTCAAGGGCTTCCAGAAAAATCCGGCCCGCATGGTCATGACGCCCATGAATGCCGGTCGCCGCATCCCCCTCATGCTGGCCCGCGAGGAGCAGCTCCGCGCCTTCGCGGAGGTCACCGATCTGAACCGGCTCAAGGCCGGCAAGGACCCGCGGATCGGCTTCGTCACCTCGGGACCCACCTATCTGCACGTCCTGGAATCCTTTCCCGACGCACCCCTGGTCAAGCTGGGCTTTAGCTATCCGCCCCCCCTGGGCCTGATCCGCTCCCTGGCGGCACAGGTCGGGCATCTGGTCGTGGTCGAGGAGGTTGAACCCCTACTGGAGCAGGAGATCCGCGCCGCAGGCATTACGGTCCACGGCAAGGACCTGCTGCCACGCATGGGTGAACTGGCACCCCATATCCTGCGCCCCGCCATCCGTGCCTTCCTGGGTGAACCGGCGGAGCCAGAGCAAAGACCCAAACGCCCCCTCGCCTTCACCACCCCGGTGCAGGTCTTCCCCCGCCCGCCGACCATGTGCGTCGCCTGTCCCCACCTGGGCATCTATTACTGCCTGTCCAAGATCAAGAACACCCAGATCGCTGGCGACATCGGCTGCTACACCCTGGGCGCCGGTCACCCCTGGAACGCCATGGACACCTGTATTTCCATGGGCGCCTCCATGGGTGTGGCCCTGGGCCTGGACAAGGGCCGCAGCGCCGCCGACAAGGATAAGCGCGTGCTCGCCGTCATCGGCGATTCCACCTTCCTGCACATGGGCATGCAGGGCCTGCTGGACATCGTCTATAACCGTGGCAATGTCACCATCCTTCTGTTGGACAATAGCGCCGTGGGTATGACTGGCGGCCAGGAGCACCCCGGCACCGGGCGCGACATCCACGGCCTCGAGGCCCCTCAGATCAACTTCCGCAAGCTGGTAGAGGCCCTCGGCGTCAAGCCGGAGCGCGTCCACGAGGTCAATCCCTACGAATTGCCCACCCTTTTTAAGGCCCTGCGCGAGGAGGTGAAGGTTGATGACACCTCGGTCATCATCACCAACCAGCCCTGCGTCCTCACCGAGCGCTACCGCAACAAGCCGCCCTATGCCGTGGACGAAGAGAAGTGCACTGGCTGCTCCAACTGCCTGGCGGTAGGCTGCCCCGCCATCGCCGTTACCCGGCGCGAGACGGTGGTCAAGCCCAATGGCAGCGCGAAGGAGCTGACCTTCGTCACTATCGACAGCGCCGCCTGTACCGGTTGTGATCTTTGCCCCGGCACCTGCGGACCTGAAGCCATCCTCCCCCTCACCGCCTTTAATCGGGCCGGGCCAGGCTATGAACCCTGACATGATCCCCTCAGGCCAGGTCACCAACATCCTGGTCGCCGGCATTGGTGGCCAGGGTGTCATGACGGCGGCCGAGGTCCTCTCGCAGACCGCCCTCTCCCAGGGCTATGACGTCAAGAAGACCGAGGTGGCAGGCATGGCCCAGCGCGGTGGCGTCGTCACCTCCCATGTGCGCTTTGGCTGCCGGGTCCTGTCTCCAGCCATTCCCCATGGCGAGGCCGACATCCTGGTGGGCTTCGAGCCGGCGGAGGCTCTGCGCTGGTGTGGACAATTGCGCCACGGGGGCGTGGCCATGGTCAATCGCTTGCGCCAGGAGCCGCCGGTGGTGACCCTGGGTCTTTTCCCTTACCCGGATGACCCGGTGGCGGAGATGCGCGCCCGGGACATCGAGGTCCATGCCTTCGACGCGGGGGCCATCGCCCGCGAGCTGGGCAACCTCAAGCTGGTCAATACCGTAATGCTAGGGGCCATCTCCGACTACCTGCCCTTCCCCGCTGAGATCCTCAAGGAGGCCATCCTGGCCCGATTTCGGGAGCGCAAACCCGCCTTGGTGGTGGTCAATGAGCAGGCCTTCGAGGCCGGCCGCGCGGCGCAGGCCGCCACTTGATGGCCTCGGCCACCTGGCCGGCGCCAGACTGGTCGCCAAGCTCCTGGGAGTCACGGCCCGCCCAGCAACAGGCAAAGTATCCCGATAGGGAAGCCCTTGACGCCGCCCTGGCGGAGCTCGCTCGCTTGCCACCCCTGGTCACCTCCTGGGAGATCCAGGCCTTACGAAAACAATTGGCCGCGGCGGAACGGGGCGATGGCTTTCTGCTCCAGGGCGGTGACTGCGCCGAAGGTTTCGCGGACTGCCAGTCGGACATCATCGCCAACAAGCTCAAGATCCTGCTCCAGATGAGCCTGGTGCTGGTGCAGGGCCTGAAGCAGCGGGTGATCCGGGTGGGGCGCATTGCCGGCCAGTACACCAAGCCACGCTCATTGGATCTGGAGACCCGGGATGGCATCACCCTGCCCAGCTATCGTGGCGATCTGGTCAATGGCCCCGAGTTCACTGCCGGGGCACGCACCCCGGACCCGGCGCGTCTGCTGCTCGGCCATGGCCGGGCCGCCCTGACCCTCAACTTCATTCGGGCCCTGTCTGAGGGCGGTTTCGCCGACCTCCATCACCCGGAGAACTGGGATCTGGCCTTCATGGCTCACTCCCCCAGCGCCCAGGACTACCGCAGGGTGGTCGAGGACCTGGAGGAGTCCCTGCGTTTCATGCGCGCCGTAGGCTGTGGGGCCTCGGAAGAGCTGGGGCGGGTGCAATTCTTTACCAGTCATGAGGCCCTGCACCTGCCTTACGAGCAGGCCCTGACCCGCCAGGTACGCCGCTTCCCGGGCTGGTTCGATCTCAGCGCCCACCTGCCCTGGCTTGGGCTGCGTACCGCTGATCCGGACGGCGCCCATGTGGAATTCATGAGCGGTATCGCCAACCCGGTTGGAGTCAAGTTGGGGGGCGGCCTCTCACCTGAATGGCTGGAGGCCCTGGTGGAGCGCCTGAATCCCCGGCGGGAACCGGGTCGGCTGGTCCTGATCCACCGGTTTGGCGCCGACCGGATCGCCGCTGAATTACCTCAGATGATCGCGACCATCCGGCGCACCGGTCATCCGGTACTCTGGGTCTGCGACCCCATGCATGGCAACACCGAGACCACCGCCAGCGGTTACAAAACCCGGCACTTCGACCGCATCCTGGCGGAACTGAGCCAGGCTTTCGACATCCACCGCGAACTGGGCGGCCACCTCGGTGGTGTCCACTTCGAGTTGACCGGCGATGATGTCACCGAGTGCCTGGGCGGCGCCCGGGGTCTGGACGAGGTGGGACTGGAACGTGCCTACCGCACCCAGGTGGATCCCCGTCTCAACTATGAGCAGGCCCTGGAGATGGTCATGGCCATCGTCCGCAAACAGCGCGCACCCATGTCTGTTGGTTAGGAAAACTTAAGCTTTTTCGGCATGCCCGAATCGGGCGGCATCGGGCGGCATCGGGCGGGGGACGCCGTGAATACATCCCTGTAGGCTTGACGCCACCCGACCCCCCTGGCTAGAAGCTCTTCCTACAAGCCTATCCACCCACTGCCTCCAAGGCCTGCCGTGCAATTTCCAGCTCCTCGTTGGTGGGGATGACCAATACCGCCACTGGGCTGTCCGCCTGGCTGACCGCTCGCTCGCCAGGATCCCGGGCCTGGTTGGCATTGGCATCGAGCCGGAGGCCCAGGTCCTCCAGCCCCAGGCAGGTGCGGCTGCGTACCTCGGTATCATGCTCGCCAATACCCCCGGTGAAGACTAGGGCATCCAGGCGGCCCAATTCAATCCAGTAAGCCCCGAGATATTTCCGCAGCCGGTGGCAAAAGACCTCCAGGGCCAGGACGGCGGTCGGATCACCCTGGGCGATGCGACGGTGAATCTCACGCATATCGTTGACACCGCAGAGCCCGAGCAGGCCGCTACGGCGATTCAAGAGGTCATCCAGGTCCTGGTTGTCCATGCCCAGATTCTTGGCCAGATAGAAAGGAATGGCCGGGTCCAGATCACCGCAGCGGGTGCCCATCACCAGGCCCTCCAGGGGCGTCATGCCCATGGAGGTATCGATACTCTTACCTGCGCGTACCGCCGCCGCACTGGCACCGTTGCCCAGGTGCAGGGTAATGAGGTTGCAATCCCCTGGTTCCTTCCCGAGCAGCGCCGCCGCCCGGCGGCTGACATAGGCATGAGAACTGCCATGGAACCCATAGCGCCTGACCCTATGGTCCCGATAGAGGTTCTCCGGCAATGCATAACGATAGGCCGCGGGCAGCATGGTCTGGTGGAAGGCGGTATCGAAGACTGCCACCTGCGGCACCCCGGGGAACAGGCGGATTGCCACTTCGATGCCCTCCAGGTTCGCCGGGTTATGCAGGGGAGCCAAGGGGATCATGTCGCGAATGGCGGCAATAACCTCCCCATTCACTCGGGTCGGGTGCTGGAAGGCCTCGCCACCATGGACCACCCGGTGGCCGACGGCAACCAGTTCGCCCGGTTCCGACAGCACCCCGGACTCGCGCAGCCGGGCGACAATAAGTTCCAGTCCCCCGCCATGATGGGCGATGGGCAGGGCCAGGTCGAAGTCTTGTTCTTGTCCTGCCTCATTAAGCCAGTGACCCTGGAAGTCACCGCGCGGCTCGCCGATGCGGTTGACGGCACCCGCCGCCAGGACCTGCCAACTTTCGGACTGGAAGAGCTGATATTTGATCGACGAGCTACCAGAATTGAGAACCAGAACCTTCATGAGACACCCAGGAGTACGGGGGGGATGGGGGGAGAGGGAGAGGCGCCCTCCCGGCGCGGAACCATCAAGCTGCTGGCGACGCCGTCTGGGCCTGAATGGCGGTAATGACGACGGTATTGACGATATCGGCTACCAGGCAGCCGCGACTCAAGTCATTGACGGGCTTATTGAGCCCTTGCAGGACGGGACCGATGGCAATGGCATCGGCGCTGCGCTGCACGGCCTTGTAGGTGTTATTGCCGGTATTGAGATCCGGGAAGATGAAGACAGTCGCCTGCCCCGCCACCTCGCTGTCCGGCATCTTGGCACGAGCCACGTCGGGATCGATGGCGGCATCGTACTGGATAGGGCCCTCCAGTTTGAGATCGGGCCGGCGGGCATGGGCGATGCGCGTGGCCTCCCGCACCTTGTCCACATCCGCACCCTTACCGGAGGCACCGGTGGAATAGGAGAGCATGGCCACACGTGGCTCGATGCCAAAGACGGCTGCGGTTTCGGCAGAGGAGATGGCGATGTCCGCCAACTCCTCGGCGTTGGGGTTAGGGTTCACGGCGCAGTCACCATAGACCAACACCCGATCCGCCAGGCACATGAAAAAGACGCTGGAGACGATCATGGCACCCGGCCGGGTTTTGATGATCTCGAAGGCGGGCCGGATGGTGTGCTGGGTCGTATGCATGGCGCCAGAGACCATGCCATGGGCGTCACCCTGATAGACCATGGAGGTGCCGAAGTAACTCACATCCTGCATCAGATCAAAGGCCATCTGTTCCGATATGCCCTTGTGCCGCCGCAATTCGAAATAGGTGCGGCCATAGCGCTCACGATCTGGCGCGGTTACGGGATCGATGATCTTGATGCCGTTAAGCTTGAGGCCCAGGTCACGGACACTGCTGCCGATCTTATCCGGGTCGCCGAGCAGGGTCAGATCGACGACATCGCGCAGGGTGAGAATCTCCGCGGCGCGCAGTATCCGCTCGTCCTCGCCCTCTGGCAGCACGATGTGGCGACGCTTTGATTTGGCACGGCGGAACAGCTCGTACTCGAACATAAGGGGAGTGCGGCGCTCCAGGTGTCGTGCCGGCGGGCGTTGCGGCATTTCGCTCATGACATTGGCCTCAAAGAGGCCGATAGCGGCGGCGATCTTGCGATCATCCGTGGGCAGGATACTGGCATGGACCCGGTTAAGGTCCATGGCCGTCATGTAGGTATCGGTATCCACGCTGAGGATAGGCACCTTGGCGCGCCGCAGGCCGCCCATGAGCCGGCGCAGGTTCTCTCCCAGATCGATCCCGCCGGTCAGCAGCAACCCCGCGACACGGGGGAAGTTCGTGGAGGCATCTGCGACCAGGCTGGCGAGAATGATGTCCGCGCGATCGCCTGGCGTAATGATGAGAGAGCCATCCTCCAGGTGATTGAGGAAGTCCGGGACCTCCATGGCCGCAATTTTGAAGTGGGTCACCACCTGGGTCAGGGTGTCCTCGTCACCGTAGAGGCGTCGCGCCTTGAGCGCCAGCGCGATCTCTCCTATGGTTGGCTGGCCGAGCAAGGGGTGCTCGGGGAGCACATAGACCGAGGCATCCGGCAAGGCCGAACGTACCTGCTCACGCATGACAGCGAGGTGCTCCGCTGCCACGCCATTGATAACAGTCGCCCAAACATCGCTACCACGATCCAGCAGGGATTCCTGAGCCAGGCGCACGGCATCCAGAATTTCCTCGGGGTCACGTTTGAAGCCCTTGACCACGACGATGAGGAGACAGCCGAGATTGTTGGCCAGGTCGGCATTGAAGTCGAACTCCAGGGAGGGCACCAGGCCGTCATAGTCGGTGCCGGCGCACACCACCTGGTCGCACACTTCCTCCAGGGCCTTGTACTTGGTCAGGATTCGCTTGAGTAATTCATCGTAATGCCCACTACCCAGCAGATGCTTGGCGTCTTCCGCGGTGCAGCCGTAGAGCATCTCCGGCTCGTACTGCAAGTTGTAACGGGCGCGCATGAGTTCGATGAGGGCATCCTCCTGCGCGGATCGCTGGACAATGGGGCGGAAGAAACCAATCTTGCGATTGAACGCCGAAAGCATCTCCATCAAGCCCAGAGCAACGACAGACTTGCCGGTGCCCCTGCCGGCCCCGGCCACATATAAACTGAATTGCATCGAATATTCCTTGGAGTACAACATGGGGGCCCCAAGGGGCCTGCTTAAGAAAGAAGCGACCGACTCGCATGCCATGGACAAAGAATCGTGAATATACATGGCGATTTCCTGACACCGCGATCGTCAAGGAGAGCGATGGAGGTCTCACTAGGCGTTAACCATAGCCGCAAATGCTGCGGCGCACAAATTTGAATGGGGTCCAAGCGGGAAGTCGGGCGATGGTGCGGAGGTAACCGAGCAAAATGACAGGCACGAGCCCGGATTCCTGATCTTGCCGACCAGGGGTTAGACCTCCGGGGTTGGGCTATTCAGAACGCTGGGCGCGCCATTGGGGATAGCTCTGATCCCGGTAGGCGCGGCTGGAGACATAACCGAGTACCTGGCCGAGGCGATAAAAACGGACCAGGGAGTCCAGGCGCAGGACCTCCCGGCCCTGCTCGTCGAAGAAGATCAGAGTGGGGGCATGGAAGAGCCCCAGGGCGGCAGCCCAGTCCCGGGCTTGGGTCCGTTGCCCGCTCGGTGTCACCACCGGGGTTACCGCCCGCATGTCGAGCTGCACGCTATCCAGGTCCTGAACCAAATTACGAATGGTGGCGTCGCGCAACAACTGGCCATGCAGCACATCACAGGCATGGCAATCCCCCTGCTCAAAAAAAACAACCAAGGGCCGCTCCCCGGGAAAACGACTCCGATCCAGGTTAAAGGGTGCTGAGGCGAAGAAGTCTTCCTCATTGAGATCCTCAGCATCGAAGACGAGCCGGTCATCACCACGCGCCAGGTAATCGCGAAAACTCTCCCGGGTGTAATGACCATCGGCGACATATTCCAGGGCGGCGCGGAATTGGTAGGGGGGGTAATAGCCACGTAAACGCAGGGCTTCTCGGCCTGCGCGATCGTAAAAAAGGATGGAGGGGGTGAAGTTGGTTTCCTCCGCCAAGGCAAATTCCTGTTCGGACATGACGGCGCCATTCAGGAGAGTCACCTCTCGGGGTCCTCGGGCATCCAGGGCAACCAGGTCGAAGTGTTGGCGCGTGTAATTGGCGATGTCATCCAGACCGAAATTAACCTGCAGCAGGCGGTGGCAATAGGCGCATCGCGCCTGTCCAAAATAGACCATCAGCCCTTGCTTACCCCCTTGCACGGCCTCGTTCAGGTCTTCCCGCAGATCGAGAAGGCTTTTTTTGAACCAATCGGGGTACTCTACCGCCTGCTCGCGGGGGGAGTCATCAAAGCTGAAATCATCCTCCGCGCCGGCCACCGGGCCCATACCCAGGACAAGGGCCGTGAAGAGCAGTGCTTGCCACATTGCGTAGTATGGAATTTTCAGGATTCCCATGGGTCCTCCTCCGCCTTAACTAGAGAGCTTAATATCATCATGCAGGGCATAGAGTCAGCTACCAGGTGAAAGGATTAGGGGAAAATCCCGGGCCAAGGAGGTATCCTTTGACGCTACACCGCAACCTGGAGACGAGAGGCCGCCGATGATCGATTGGAACGTCATCGACAAGGTTTTCCTGGACATGGACGGGACCTTGCTGGATCTGCATTTCGACAACCACTTCTGGCGGGAACATGTCCCGGCCCGCTATGCGGCGGCGCGGGATTTGCCGGTTGACCAGGCCAAGGACCAACTCCTCGCCCGCTACAAGGACCACGAGGGCACGCTCACATGGTACTGCATCGACCACTGGAGCCGCGAATTGGGACTGGACATCGCCCTTTTGAAGGAAGAAATAGACCATCTCATTGCTGTCCATCCCCAGGTACTCGAATTCCTCGAGGCTCTGGCCACGCGCGTTGAAAGGCGCGTACTCGTGACCAATGCCCATCAGAAGGCCATCGCCCTCAAGATGCGCAAGACCCGCCTGGCGGGTCATCTGGAACGGATCATCTGTGCCCACGACCTGGGCCTGGCGAAGGAGGCTCCCGGCTTCTGGTCCCGGGTCCAGACCATCGAACCCTTCGACCCGGATCGTACCCTTTTCATCGATGACAGCCCCACCGTATTGCAGGCCGCCCGTGATTACGGTTTCCGTCACCTGCTGGCTGTGCTGGCACCGGATACCAAGGCCCCACCGAATGCAGGCGGGGCTTATCCGGCCATTCATGGCTTTGGAGACTTGCTGCCCGGCTTGCGGGGGTAATCCCAGGCGCAGGGAAATCAGGGCTCCACAGCCGCTGGACCAGTGCCCTCGGGCCCCGTGCCGGCTCCCACCGTCGCCGCGCGGCTGGGCCCACGCCGTCTCCGGCGTGGCTTGGGTGCTGGCGGCTCCCCCGAAGATGACTCGGTTGGGGTAACGGGGTTGGTGGCCGAAAGAGTTGGCGCAGCCTTGGGTGGCAACTCGGTCGCAGCAGCCTCGGGGCGCGGGCGACGCTCATTGGGCCCTCGCCGCCCCCCAGGTCGAGGACCCTCGCCCCGGCCGCCCCGTCCTCGGCGCGGCCCCTCATCATTATGTCCATCCCCATGGCGAGGTACCCGTACCCGACTGCGAGGATCGACCGGCGCCAGCATCTCGGCGCTCACGGGCTCCACCGGGATCTTGGCACCAATGAAGCGCTCGATGTCTGGAAGGCAGAAGGCGTAGGTTTCGCAGACGAAACTGATGGCGTCGCCCTTAGCGCCGGCGCGCGCGGTCCGGCCAATACGGTGCACATAGTCTTCCGCATCATCGGGCAGGTCGTAGTTGATGACGTGCGTCACGCCGGGGATATGCAGACCCCGCGCCGCTACGTCCGTAGCTACCAGGACGGGGAGTTCCCCATGTTGGAAGGCCTTGAGGAGGCTGAGGCGCTTCTTTTGAGGCACATCGCCGGACAGAATGGCGGCGCGAAAGCCATTGCCCTCCAGAAAGCCCCAGATACCCTCGGTGGCGCGTTTGGTGTTGGCGAAGATGATGACCCGCGCCTCCACCAGACCCCGCAACAGACCGATGATGAGGGGTATCTTTTCGTCATTACCAACCATGTAACAGCGTTGCACCACCTTATCCGCCGTCACCCGGTCGGGCTCAATCGCCACCGGACGGGGGTCATTCATGTGCTCGTAGGCCAGCTCAGTCACCCGGTAGGACAAAGTAGCGGAGAACAGCATCCCGAGCCGCTCGCTGGGAGGGGGCAATCGCCGCAGCAGATAGCGGATGTCTTGAATAAAACCCAGGTCGAACATGCGATCAGCCTCGTCGATCACCACGACCTCGGCTACCCGCAAGTCGAAGACCCGCTGCTTGAAGTAGTCGATGAGCCGGCCCGGCGTACCGATGAGGATATCGATCCCGGCGGCAACCTCGTCGCGCTGCTGCTGATAGCCGGTGCCGCCATAGACCAGGCCCAGCCGGACACCGCAATGAGCGGCCAGTTGCTGGGTGTCCTTGTGGATCTGCACCGCCAGCTCACGGGTGGGTGCCACGAACAGGGCCCGGGGCTCATTAGGTCTGCGCTGGGGCGATGGGGACCTAGTCAGGAGGCGATGGAGGGTGGCCACAACGAAGGCGGCCGTCTTACCCGTCCCGGTCTGGGCCTGGCCCGCCACGTCTTGGCCCGCGAGGGCGATGGGCAGGGCCTCGGCCTGGATCGGCGTGCAGTAGTCAAAACCGGCATCCGCCAGGCCTTGAAGAATGCGGGGGTCGAGATCAAAGCTGGCGAAACGGATGTCGGAAAGGTGTGTCTGGGTCATGAAAACCGGGGGCTCGCAGGCCCAAATGATTGCCGGCCTTTCGAAAGGCTTGCAAATTTCTGGAATCTTGGCTGAAATAGCATCTTACTCAAGCCCAGTTCCCAGCGCCACCCGGCTCGCCCGCCACGTGCGACATTTGCAGCGCTTGCCGGCGGCATCCTCCTCCAAAGCCGCGTCCCGCAAGAACCCAAAACCTGGAGATCAACCCAAGTGAGTGATCGCATCATCCATGTGACGGATGCATCCTTCGAGCAAGACGTCATCAAAGCCGACGATCCCGTCCTCGTCGATTACTGGGCCGAATGGTGCGGCCCCTGTAAAATGATCGCGCCCGTTCTGGACGAGATCGCCGCGGAGTACCAGGGCAGGCTGCGCGTCGCCAAGCTCAACATCGATCAGAATCCGGACACCCCCCCCCGCTATGGGATCCGGGGCATCCCGACCCTGATGCTCTTCAAGCAGGGTGAGGTGGAGGCCACCAAGGTTGGTGCCGTCTCCAAATCTCAGCTCACAGCCTTTATCGACAGTAACTTGTGACCTCCAGGCATAATCAGGCAATGGAATGATCCGCGCGGGGCGCCCGACCGGGCGCCCCCGCCCCCAACTCACCCACCTTCTCCACTCCGGCGTTCCGGCATCTCAGACGCCAGCGGCCGGTTTTGAGCCATCTGACCAGACCCCGTTTCCAAGTAACAACATGAATCTGACCGAACTGAAAAAGATGCCGGTTAACGAACTGGTGGACATGGCTCAAACCATGCTCATCGAGGGCGTTGGCCGGTCCCGCAAACAAGACCTGATCTTTGCCATTCTCAAGGCGCATGCCAAAAAGGGCGAGGAGATTTCCGGCGACGGGGTGCTTGAGATTCTTCAGGACGGCTTCGGCTTTCTGCGCGCGGGTGATTCTTCTTATCTCGCCGGACCGGACGACATCTATGTCTCTCCCAGCCAGATTCGCCGCTTTAACCTACGTACAGGCGATACCATTACCGGCAAGATCCGCCCCCCCAAGGAAGGCGAGCGCTACTTCGCCTTGCTCAAGGTCAACGACATTAACTTCGACCGGCCGGAGGCAACCAAGACCAAGATTCTCTTCGAGAACTTCACGCCGCTCTTCGCCAATAAGCGGCTCAAGCTCGAACTAGGCAATGGCAGCACTGAGGATATTACCGCCCGTACCATCGACCTGGTGTCACCCATCGGCCGGGGCCAACGCGGGCTCATCGTCTCACCGCCCAAGGCCGGCAAGACCATGATGTTGCAAAACATCGCCCAGTCGATCGGTCACAATCATCCGGATTGCTACCTCATCGTCCTGCTCATTGACGAGCGCCCGGAGGAAGTCACCGAGATGTCCCGTTCGGTGCGCGGCGAGGTCATCTCCTCCACCTTCGACGAGCCCGCCACCCGCCACGTCCAGGTTGCCGAGATGGTGATCGAAAAGGCCAAACGCCTGGTGGAACACAAGCACGACGTAGTCATTCTTCTGGACTCTATCACCCGCCTGGCCCGCGCCTACAACACCGTAGTCCCTTCCTCCGGCAAGGTCCTGACCGGTGGCGTCGATGCCAACGCCCTCCAGCGGCCCAAACGCTTCTTCGGCGCCGCCCGCAACGTCGAGGAAGGTGGCTCCCTCACTATTTTGGCCACGGCCCTGGTTGACACCGGCTCGCGCATGGACGACGTCATCTACGAGGAGTTCAAGGGTACCGGTAATATGGAGATCCACATGGACCGGCGTATCGCCGAAAAACGGATCTTTCCCTCCATCAACATCAACCGCTCCGGCACCCGCCGCGAGGAACTGCTGATGGACCCCGCCGAACTCCAGAAAATGTGGATCCTACGCAAGATCCTGCATCCCATGGATGAGCTCGCCGCCATGGAATTCCTGCACGACAAGCTCAAGGTTACCAAGACCAATAGTGAGTTTTTTGACTCCATGAGGGGTTGATGCGGAGTCGCCCCAACAATGCAGTCCCAAAATATCCCTGGCTAGAACCCTAGGCTTTTCGCCAATGACAGGCTAAACCCAAAACTTGAGCCGCTTTCTCCAAGCACTCGGGTTGCGTGGTATCCACAGGGATGGTCAGGGCTAACTCGACGGTTGCCAGGGGTTCGCGAATGGCAAGTTGGGCTTCTAACACCTCAATACCGGCCTCTGACGGATCCACCCCTGCCTCTGCCCGCTGGTTTATCCGCTTCCTGAGCACCTCCACTGGCGCATCACAGGCCAGCGTTCGACAGGTCAGGCCCTTGGCCCTAGCCAGATTTAAAAAGGGGGCCCGCTGTATTCCTCTGAGAAAGGTAGCGTCCACCAGGGGACTGCAACCCGCGTCTAGCAAGGTCCCTGCCAATTCCAGCAAGCGGCCATAGGTTCGTTCCCCAGCATCGGCGGCATAGATGCCACCACTAACCTTCCCAGGATGAGTGCGCGCCTCCGCCGTCAAGCCAAAAAGGCGTTTGCGTTCGATGTCGGAGCGCAAATGAATCAGAGGTAGACGCGCCCGTAGCCCTAGGGCTAGCCGGCTCTTGCCAGATCCCGAGACCCCATGAATGAGACAGAGGCAGGGATGGCGCGGCTGGGTAAAGCCCTCGGCCAGGGTCAGGTAGTCCACCAATGCACGCCGATCCCGTTCCACGTCCTCGGGGGCAAGATCCGGCTGGCTAAGACGAATAGCCCGCACCTTGGCCCGCACCATGGCGCGATAGACCTGATAAAAATTCAGCACCCTCAACCCCGCATAATCGCCGGTCAGTTCCAGATAGCGGTTCAACAGCCGCCGCGTGGGACCCCGTTCACCGGCCTCCTCCAGGTCCATCAGAAGAAAGGCCAATTCACTCTGGACATCGATCCAACGCAGGGCGGGATTAAACTCGATGCCATCGAAAATAAGGATCTCACCCTCAACCAGAGCGATGTTGCCCCGGTGCATGTCCCCATGACATTCACGAACGAAGCCCTCGGCACGCCGCTGACTGAGTGTGGGTACCAAATCGGCGTGGCGGTTACGGGTCCAGGCCTCGAGCGACTCCAGGCGGTTGAGGATGACCTCATCCATGGAACGACTGCGAATAGCCTCGAAATTGGCAAGCATGGGCCCCAGCACGGCCTCTGCGGTGCCAAAGGCTTGATCCTCGCCCACCGCCGGGATAGCGGCATGGAAGGCCGCGACCCGTTCGGCGACCCGTTCCGGCAGATCATCCTCAAGGGGCCGAGTGCTGAGCAGACCCGTCTGATCGAAGCGGCGCATCTTGACCGCGTATTCGAAAGCCCGCCCCACCCCCCCCAGACGGGGGGCCTCCTGGCTACCGGTGACCGGCACCACCTCCAGGTAAAGGCGCGGCGCAAGGCGGGCGTTGAGTCGCAGTTCTTCCCGGCAAAAGAAGTGCCTACGCTCAAGGGTGGAAAAGTCAAGAAAACCCAGGTTGACTGGTTTCTTGATTTTGTACGCATAATCCCCCGCCAGGAACACATGAGAAATATGAGTCTCGATATGCTCTACCCCCGCCACCGGGTGTGGGTAGGCAATGGGAAGCCGCAAACCGTCGATCATTTCATCATACCCGGTCATGACTGGGTTCTCCGGTTGATGGGCACCGTCGGGACATAATCCTGGCCGCGCATCCAACTTGAAGACCATATTAGCGTCCGATAATATGACACTGACCTAACCCCACGTTTAGACTTTTCACTTCGAGGACTTTCCCCATGACTATCGACCGCATTATCCTGGCCTTTGCCGGCATCGTCATCCTGATCTCAGTAGTCCTGGCATACATGACCGGCAATCAGCTCTGGTTGCTGCTGACCGGTTTCGTTGGTCTGAATCTGCTCCAGTCTGCCTTTACCGGCTTCTGTCCCCTGGCCCTGATACTCAAGAAGCTGGGCAAGCAGTCGGGTGCCGCCTTCTAATTTCACAGGGTTCTTAAATGCAAAATGCCCGCGTCTTCGCGGGCTTTAATAATTCGGCGAGTCCGAAGGATTTGCAGTAATACCACCCTTATAACCTAGCTATACAAAACAAAGATGATCTTGTCTAGGAAGCCACATGCTATAATTTCGCTTTTCGGATTTAGGGTTCGCTCGCAGGGCGATACGATGCAGATCAATGGCTAAAGAAGACGTTCTATCGATGGAAGGTACTGTGGTTGACACCCTTCCTAACACCATGTTCCGTGTGGAATTGGAAAATGGCCACGTGGTAACCGCCCACATTTCCGGAAAGATGCGTAAGCACTACATCCGCATTCTTACCGGAGATAAGGTTACCGTGGAGCTAACCCCCTACGATCTGACCAAGGGCCGCATCACCTATCGCGCCCGCTAAATGGTTGGATCGACTCCGGACTACCCTATTCTCGCCCTTGAGGTAGCCCTTAGGCAGCCTTGGCCGCGACCTCGAAGCCCAGCTCCTCCCCTTCCACCTTGACCCGCACCGAGCCCCCATTGACAAGCTGTCCAAAAAGCAGTTCGTTGGCCAGGGGTTTTTTGATGTGCTCGCGGATGATGCGGCTCATGGGTCGGGCGCCCATGCGCGCATCGTAACCTCGGCTGGCAAGCCAGGCACGAGCCTCGCTATCCACGGTCAAACTCACCTTCTTCTCCAGCAACTGTTGCTCCAGTTCAAAGAGGAATTTGTCCACAACATTGACAATAGTGGCCGGCGATAAGGCACCAAACTGGATCACGGCATCAAGCCGATTGCGGAACTCGGGGGTGAAGAGGCGCTTAAGAATCTCCAAACCATCGGTAGCATGGTCCTGCTCGGTGAAGCCGATGGACGGACGACTGGATTCCGCCGCACCCGCGTTAGTGGTCATGACCAGGACGACATGCCGAAAATCCGCCTTTCGGCCATTGTTGTCGGTAAGGGTGCCGTGGTCCATGACCTGCAGAAGTAAATTGAAGACGTCCGGGTGGGCCTTCTCGACCTCATCCAGAAGGAGCACGGCATGAGGATGCTTGTTGATTTCTTCCGTCAGCAGGCCGCCCTGATCGAAACCGACATAACCGGGCGGGGCGCCAATGAGGCGCGAGACGGTGTGGCGTTCCATGTATTCGGACATATCGAAGCGGATCAACTGTAGGCCCAGGATGCGGGCAAGTTGGCGCGTCACCTCCGTCTTCCCGACTCCGGTAGGACCCGCGAAGAGGAAGGAACCAATGGGCTTTTCCTCCTGGCCAAGGCCAGAGCGGCTCATGCGGATGGCGGCAGTCAGGGTATCGATGGCCGCCTCCTGGCCAAAGACCACCATCTTCAGATCCCGGTCCAGATTACGCAGAGATTCGGTGTCCGAGGACGAGACCTGCTTGGGAGGAATGCGGGCGATCTTGGCAACGATGCGCTCGATATCCATGACATCGATGCGCTTCTTGCGCTTGGCCGCCGGCATGAGTTGCACATGGGCACCGGCCTCATCGATGACGTCGATGGCCTTGTCCGGTAGGTGCCGGTCATTGATGTGCTTGGCCGAGAGTTCCGCCGCCGCGCGCAGGGCTGGCTGAGTGTAGCTAACCTGGTGATGCTCCTCGAAACGGCTCTTGAGGCCCTTGAGGATCTCCACCGTATCCTCAACGCTGGGTTCTCCGATATCGATCTTCTGAAAGCGTCGGGCCAGGGCCCGATCCTTCTCGAAAATGCCGCGAAACTCCTGATAGGTCGTGGAGCCAATACAGCGCAGGTCGCCCGAGGCTAGTACAGGCTTTATGAGGTTGGAGGCATCCATGGTCCCCCCCGAGGCGGAACCCGCGCCAATAATGGTATGGATCTCGTCGATGAAAAGGATAGCCTTAGGCTGTTGCTTGAGTTGGGCGATCACCGCCTTGAGACGTTTCTCGAAATCTCCCCGGTACTTGGTGCCGGCTACCAAAGCGCCCAAATCCAGGGCATAAATGACGGCATCCGCCAGAACCTCGGGCACCTCCTCCTCCACGATACGCCGCGCCAGACCCTCGGCAATGGCCGTCTTGCCGACCCCGGCCTCCCCCACGAGCAAAGGGTTGTTTTTCCGACGTCGACAGAGGATTTGGAGGGTCCGCTCAATCTCGGTTTGACGACCGATGAGCGGATCGATCAGTCCTTGATGCGCGAGTTCATTGAGGTTCGAGGTGAAACTCTCCAGAGGACTGGGGCTTTCCTTACCCTCTGGACGCCGCTCCTCCCCAGACTCGCCCTGAGTTTCCTCCTCCCCACCCTCGCCAGGAACCTTTGAGATTCCATGGGAAATAAAATTGACGACATCCAGGCGGCTGATGTCCTGGCGGTTAAGCAAAAATACCGCTTGGGAATCCTGTTCGCCGAACAGCGCCACCAGGACATTGGCCCCCGAAACCTCCTTCTTGCCTGCGGACTGGACATGAAAGACAGCCCTTTGTAAGACGCGCTGAAAACCTATGGTCGGCTGGGTCTCGCGCATTTCTCCTGTGGGCACCAGCGGGGTAGTCTCCTCGATGAAGAGGTTGATGTCCGTTCGCAACCGCCCTTCGTCCGCGCCACAGGCCCGCAACACCTTAGCCGCGCTCGGATTATCGAGCAGGGCTAGGAGCAGATGCTCCACCGTCATGTATTCGTGCCGGCGTTCCCGTGCCTGATGGAAGGCCTGGGTCAGCGTGAATTCAAGATCTTTGCTCAACATAAGGGTTCACCGATCCGGTATTCAGGGGTCTTCAGACCTCTTCCATGGTACACATCAGGGGGTGCTGATGCCGTCGCGCAAAATCCATGACCTGTGCCACCTTAGTCTCGGCGACGTCTCGCGCAAAGAGCCCGCAGACCCCAACGCCGCGGGTGTGAACATGCAGCATAATCTGGGTAGCCTTTTCCCGACTTAAATGGAAGAAGGATTCCAGAACCTGAACAACGAATTCCATGGGGGTAAAGTCATCGTTAAGCAGAAGCACTTTGTAACGGGGCGGTGGCTGGAGTTCCGGTCTGGCTTGCTGGACGGTCACCCCCTCCCCCCGCTCCCAATCCACATTTGATCTACTCATGTCAATGCGAAATCTCACGGAAATGTCACTTTGGATTTGACCCATGCAATGAGGTCATTATACTTCGCACTCAAGGAATCGGCTCGCACAGTGGAATTAGGATGCCGGAGAAAAACGAGAGGGTTGCCCGTACAAATCGGAGCGCCTCAGTAATACCCTGAACCGAGGGGTAACTCAATACCTCGCTACGGCTTAGGGAGTTATGGAGCCCCTGGACAAGGCACCTGGAGGAGCCTGATCCAGGGCTGGAAATTCTAACAGGGGGAATACCCCACCATCTCCCGGAGGAGTAGCAGCGATGATGACCGGTACGGTAAAATGGTTTAATAATGCCAAGGGATATGGCTTCGTGAAGGCCGATGAAAAGGAAGATGACGTTTTCGTTCATTTTTCGGCCATTGACATGGATGGCTATCGAACCCTCAAGGAGGGGCAGAAGGTTCAATTCGAGATCACTCAAGGACCCAAGGGTCTCCACGCCGCCCGCGTAAACCGCCTTAACTAGAATTTAACAACCCGCGCTCCCGTTTTTGAGGAGCGCGGGTGATTTTATCCGTTTATCAGGTGAAGGCCGGCGGTATCGGCTGGTTCCACCAAGCAGCTTGTCCCAACAAATTGGCAGGGCAACGAGGTTTCCCGGCCATACCTCGGGACGATGCACTTCAAGCTTTCCCTACATATTAGCGATCACCGCCTCACCAAAGGCCGAACAGCTTAACTTGGTGGCACCTGGCATCAAACGTTCCAGATCATAAGTGACAGTCTTGGCGAGGATAGCCCCTTCCACGCCCTTGATAATTAGATCCGCCGCCTCGATCCAGCCCAGGTGACGCAACATCATCTCAGCGGAGAGGATAATGGAACTCGGGTTGACCTGGTCCTTGCCGGCGTACTTGGGGGCGGTACCATGGGTCGCCTCGAACATGGCCACGGAATCGGATAAGTTAGCCCCCGGCGCCAGGCCGATGCCACCAACCTGTGCCGCTAGGGCATCGGAGATGTAGTCGCCGTTCAGATTGAGCGTGGCAATGACGTCGTATTCCTTGGGGCGCAGCAGAATCTGCTGCAGAAAGGCATCGGCGATAACATCCTTGATGATGATCTCGCGACCAGTCTTGGGGTTGGTCAGGGCGCACCAGGGACCCCCATCGATTTCCTCTGCCCCAAATTCCTCCCTGGCCAGTTCGTAGCCCCAGGTCTTAAAGGCACCTTCCGTAAACTTCATGATATTGCCCTTATGCACCAGGGTCACGGAGGCGCGATCGTTGTCGATAGCGTACTGGACCGCCTTACGCATAAGACGCTTGGTGCCCTCTGATGACACAGGCTTGATGCCAATGCCAGAGGTCTCGGGGAAACGGATCTTGGTAACACCCATTTCCTTCTGAAGGAAGGCGATTACCTTGTTCGCCTCAGGCGACCCCGCCTGCCACTCAATGCCAGCGTAAATGTCCTCCGAGTTCTCCCGAAAGATCACCATGTCCGTGTTCTCCGGTTCCTTTACCGGGCTGGGGGTGCCTTGGAAGTAGCGCACAGGCCGTAAACAGACGTAAAGATCCAATTGTTGACGCAGGGCCACATTGAGGGAGCGGATGCCACCGCCCACAGGAGTAGTCAGAGGACCCTTAATCGAGACCACGTACTCCCGTATCGCGTCCATGGTTTCGGCCGGCAACCAAACGTCGTCGCCATAAATCTTGGTAGATTTTTCGCCGGCAAAAATCTCCATCCACTGGATCTGGCGGCTGCCGTCGTAGGCCTTGGACACCGCGGCATCCACCACCTTCATCATGACGGGGGAGATATCGACACCCGTGCCGTCACCCTCAATGTAGGGAATGATGGGCTTGTTAGGGACCAGGAGGGCATAATTGTCATCGACCTGGATCTTTTCACCGCTGGCGGGCACCTGAATTTTATCGTAGGCCATATCGTCTGTCTCTTTAGGGTTGCACAAATAAAGTTAGTCTAGCACCCGATCCGGGGCTTGCGTACAGCTACGCAAAGAATATGCCTTCCTGGGCCTGAAATCATTCGTCCCCTTTGACTGTTCTGGAAATATATTATTAATCAATTATATAAATCAATGCGGTTGCCACCCCCTACATCCCTCCACCCCGCTCGGTGCCCCGTCATGGTCGGCCTCTCAGGCGGCGTGGATTCCTCGGTGGCAGCCCTGCTCCTGCTTGAACAGGGATATCGGGTGGAAGGGCTCTTCATGAAGAACTGGGAGGAGGACGACGATGCCGGTTATTGCGCGGCAGCGGCGGACCTCAGGGATGCGATGATGATCGCGACACGGCTCGGCATCCCCCTGGGTACCGTCAACTTTGCCACTGAGTATTGGGATCGTGTCTTTTCCGATTTTCTGGCGGAGTACCAAGCCAACCGTACACCTAATCCGGATATACTCTGCAATCGCGAGATAAAATTTCGCGCCTTCCTGGATCATGCCCTCGCCCTTGGCTATCAGCGGATTGCCACTGGCCACTACGCCCGCCTAATCGAGGATGCCCAGGGCTACCACCTCTGCCTGAGCCGCGACCAGAATAAGGACCAAACCTATTTCCTCCACCTCCTGGACCAGGAGCAACTTGCCCATGCCCTCTTCCCTCTCGGGGAATTGAACAAGCAAGAGGTTCGCACCCTGGCGCGGCAAGCCGGGCTGGCCACGGCGGCAAAAAAGGATAGCACCGGCATCTGTTTCATTGGGGAGCGCCGCTTCAGCAACTTCCTAGCCCGTTATGTTCCCCCCAACCCGGGGCCCATCGAGACGCCGGAGGGGCTGTGTCTCGGCGAACACCCGGGACTGGCCTATTACACCCTCGGCCAGCGCCAGGGGCTCGGTATCGGTGGCCTGTCGGGTGGTCTGGAGGCCCCCTGGTTCGTTGCCGCCAAGGATGCGACCCGCAACACCCTGATTGTCGTTCAGGGCCACGACCACCCCCTGCTGCTCAGCCGCGGCCTGACCGCCAGCCGTATGCACTGGATCAGCGGTCAGCCCCCTCGCGACCCACCCTTCGCCTGCCAGGCCCGCTTACGGCATCGCCAGCCCTTGCAGTTCTGCCGGTTCGAAGAGCTCAACGGCGATCATGCCAGACTCAGTTTTTACCAGCCCCAAAGGGCCGTCACACCCGGCCAGGCTGCGGTCATTTATTTAGGTGAAGAATGCCTGGGGGGTGGCATTATTGAGACCATGGAGTCCTGACGAGGGGCCAATTGGACTTTTCCCGTTAAGATTTTACCGCCACGATGGCCTTCTGATAGCTCATAAATCGCCAAGCCCATGATCTACAACGTTCAAGACCGCCTCATCGCCTTGGGGGCCATTTATCAAGCCAGCCTCTGTGTCCGCCGCATCGCCACCAAGGGCACGGTGGACACGGACCTCATGGAGCCTTGTATCTACAGTCTCTTCCAAACCGACGCCGATTCCACCGCCGAGATCTTTGGCCCACCCGGTGCCCTCACGCCGGGTATCCGGGAACTGGCCAACCAGTTCAGCGGGAAAACGCCCAAGGATCTGGAATTCACCCGCTACCTGCTCGCCCTTCTGAAGTTGGAGTCCGTGCTCAACGGTCGCCCGCCCATGATCCAGCAGATTGCTCAGGGCATCGAGGGAGCGCGTGCCAAGCTGGTGCACTTCCCCATGCTGCACCCCAACCTGCTGGCCCACCTGGCCGACATCTACAGTCAGACTGTCAGCCAACTCCAGCCACGCATCATGGTGAAGGGGGAGCCTAACTTTCTACAAAACCCCGACAACCAGAACCGCATCCGGTCCCTGCTTTTGGCCGGCATACGTGCCGCCTGGCTCTGGCGCCAAGTCGGCGGCAGCCGGTGGAAGATCGTCTTTGGACGCCAAAAGCTGCTGGAAGCGGCCCATCATTACCTGCGCATCAGCACCCATTAAGCCTGGAGCCCAAGGCATGGCTACCGACATCATTGGCCACTGTTGGCACTGTGGCCACGATCTCACCCCGTGCGACTATGGCCGCGAGTCCCTCTGTCTTGGTTGCGGTAAGCCCACCCGGGTCTGCCGCAATTGTCGCCACTATGCCCCCGGGCGGCCTAACGCCTGCCTGGAGCCCATGACCGAGTTGGTAGCAGAAAAGGAGCGGGCCAACTTCTGCGAACTGTTCGATCCCGCTGACCGTTCGGGGGGTGACAGCGGCCAATCCCGCGCAACCAACCTGCTCCAGCGGGCGCAAGATCTCTTCAAATAGGCCGCTTACCACGTTCGATGCTGACACCCACGTCCGCCGCGCCGCTGACCGCCCCGATCTTGTTAACGCTAAGCCGTAGCCAGGGAATACCAAATTCCTCGCGTAGCAGCGCTGCGCAGCGTTCCGCCAGGGTCTCCACCAGTTCGAAGCGGCTCTCGGCCACGAACGCCTTGAGCCGTTCGGATACCCGCTGATAGTCTAGAGCGTCCTCGATCCGATCGGTGGCCGCCCCCCTGGCCACATCCGCCCCCATCTCCAGATCCAGCACCAGGGGCTGTTTGATCTGTTTTTCCCAATCGTAGACACCGATGGTAGTCTCGATGCGCAGCCCGCGTAGAAACACGATATCCATGACGCCCCTCGGTCAGGTAAAGAAACCCATGTCACCTGCCGCCATGGTAGGGCAGCCGAAGACGATTACAACTCCGCGCCACCCTTGGACCCAGGCCCCATGAAGGACATTGATTTGACCCAAGTTGCCAAGCACATCAAGAAGTGGGGCCGGGAATTGGGATTCCAGCAGATCGGCATTGCCGGCATCGACCTGGGCGAGAGCGAGGCCCGGCTATTGGCCTGGCTCGAACAGGGCCGTATGGGGGAGATGGATTACATGACCCGCCATGGCGGCAAGCGCGCACGGCCGGCGGAGTTGGTGCCCGGGACCCTGCGCATTTTGTCCGCGCGGATGGATTATCTTCCCGAGGACCAGGGCCGCCTCCGCGAGCGCCTGGAGGACCCGGCCACCGCCTTCATCTCTCGCTACGCCCTCGGCAGGGACTATCACAAGCTGATGCGCACCCGACTCCAACGCCTGGCCGAGCGCATCACCGCCGAGGTCGGCCCCTGCGGACACCGCGCCTTCGTCGATTCCGCCCCCGTGCTGGAAAAGGCCCTCGCCCAAAATGCCGGCCTGGGCTGGATCGGTAAACACACCAACCTCATCAATAGTCGCGCCGGCTCCTGGTTTTTTCTGGGCGAACTCTTCGTCGATCTACCGCTCCCCCTAGACCAACCGGAGACTGATCACTGCGGGCGTTGCCACGCCTGCCTGGACGCCTGCCCAACGGGCGCCATCCTGGCTCCCTACCAGCTTGACGCCCGGCGCTGCATTTCCTATCTCACCATCGAACTGAAAGGCCCTATACCCGAACCTCTGCGGCCCCTGATTGGCAACCGAATATACGGATGCGACGACTGCCAGTTGGTCTGCCCCTGGAACCGCTTCGCCCGACTCACACTGGAGAGAGATTTTCACCCCCGTCAGAGCCTGGAAGCTACCACCCTCATCGCCCTCTTCGCCTGGGACGAGACCGAATTTCAGCACCGCACCGAGGGCAGCACCATCCGCCGCCTCGGGCATCTACGCTGGCTGAGAAATCTGGCCGTCGCCCTTGGTAATGCCCCACCCTCCCCCGCCACCATCGCGGCCCTGGAGGCCCGCCGCAACCATGCCAGCGCATTGGTTCGGGAGCACGTCGTCTGGGCCTTGGCCCATCAGAGCCGAAGTAGGTGCTCCCGATAATGCCGGAGTTCGGCGATGGATTCGCGAATGTCATCCAGGGCGCGGTGGGCTGATTGCTTTTTGAAGGAGTCCGCCACCGCCGGCGCCCAGCGTTGGGCCAGTATCTTGATGCTGCTCACGTCCAGATTGCGATAATGGAACCAGGCCTCCAGCTTCGGCATAGACCCGGCCAGAAAGCGCCGATCCTGGCAAATGCTGTTGCCACAGAGTGGCGACTTCCCCGCCGGTACCCAGGACGCGAGAAAATCCAGGGTCTCAAGCTCCGCCAACCCTTCATCCCGATCGCTGGCCCGGACCCGCTCCAACAGGCCTGAGGCCCCATGGTGTTCCTGGTTCCAGGCGTCCATGGCCGCGAGCACCGCCTCGGGCTGATGGATGGCAATAACCGGACCCTCTGCCAGAACTTCAAGATGCGTGTCGGTGACGAGGGTGGCGATCTCAATGATCCGATCCCGAGAGGGCTCCAGGCCGGTCATTTCCAGGTCCAGCCACACCAGATGGCTATCTTCGGGTTTCATGCTGTCTTGCATCGCACTGAGAAAGCCCTCAGTGTAACCTCAAGTTTCTCCTCTTGCCGCTACCTCGATGGCCCCTGCATCTGTTCCCGGTGTCGGTAACCGGGGGGAAATGGCATAGAATCCCATCGTCAACCTTTTTCCAGGAGATCCAAAAAATGAACCCTCGCCCGCTCCTTTTCTCCCTCTGTCTCGCTACCACCCTTCCTGCCCTAGCCGGTGAGGACAAGGACATCACCGAACTCTACCAATTCAACTGCACCTCCTGCCATGGCACCGAGGTCTATACACGCACGGACCGCAAGGTGACATCGCTCAGCGGACTGGAGGCTCAAGTGGGGCGTTGCGAGCAGGCCCTGGGACTCAAGTGGTTCGACGAGGATATCGCCAACATGGCGGGCTACCTGAACACGCATTACTACAAATTCAAACCCTGATGCCGGGACGTCGGCTCTCGGATCGCCAGAAGGCGCGTATCCTCAATATTCAGGACCAGCGCCGGAAGCGCCTGCACGAACGCGCCGAACAGGTCCTGGCGACCTGCGATGTCGACCAACCTCGCCACGGCCTGGTGGTGGTGCGACATGGGGCCGAACTGGCGATAGAGGACGAGGCCGGCCAGGTTTGGCACTGCCTAGCGCGTCAGAACATGGGTCATCCCGTATGCGGTGACCGGGTAGTCTGGCAGGCCAGCGGCCCGGACCGCGGCGTGGTGACCGCCATTCAGGCGCGTGCGACGGTCCTGGCTCGTCCGGATTACAGCGGCCGCGACAAGGCCCTGGCGGCCAACCTGACGCAACTGGTGGCCATCCTCGCCCCCAAACCCGAGCCCAGTACCTACCTCCTCGACCAATACCTGGCCGCCGCCGAGCGCCTGGGCGTCAAGGCCCTGATCGCCTGCAACAAAACCGACCTGCTGGATGCCCAGGGCCGAGTCACCATGGCCAGCCTGCTGGCCCCTTACGAGCGGATCGGCTACCCCTTAGTCTTGTTAAGTCTGTTCAACGATGAGGGCCTGGCATCCCTGTCGGCTCGGCTCACGGGGGAGACCAGCATCCTGGTGGGCCAGTCGGGGGTGGGCAAGTCGTCCCTGGTCAAGGCCCTGCTACCGGATCTCGACATCCAGATCGGACGCCTGTCCCTGGCCACCGGACTGGGCAGGCACACCACCTCCACCGCCACCTGTTACCACTTGCCGGATGGGGGCCACCTCATCGACTCCCCCGGGGTACGCAGCTTCCGGCTGACCCTGGACGGTCAGGCCGATCTAGAGCAAGGCTTCCGGGACATAGCCCCCCTCATCGGGCATTGTCGCTTCGCGAACTGCCACCACGACCAGGAGCCCGGCTGCGCCCTCAAGGGGGCCGTGGCGGCAGGGGAACTCAACCCGGAGCGGCTGGCGAACTTCCTGCACATGAGCGCCACCCTGGAGAGATCCAGCGCGCGAGGCTGAATCCCTTCTACAAGACCCACGATCTACAGAGAGGAGCAAGCATGGCCTACTGGCTGATGAAATCCGAGCCCCATGTCTTTGGTATCGACCACCTGGTCGCCACCCCGAACCAAACCGAGCCCTGGGATGGGGTGCGGAACTATCAGGCGCGCAACATGATGCGTGACGAGATGAAGGTGGGAGACCAGGTCTTTTTTTACCACTCCAACTGCGCCGAACCCGGCATCGTTGGCCTCATGGAGGTAGCCAGAGAGGCCTATCCCGACCACACGGCCTTTGATCCCGAGGCCAAATATTTCGATCCCAAGAGCGATCCGGACAAGCCGCGCTGGTTCATGGTGGAGGTGCGCTATGTGCGGCACCTGGGACGCAACATCACCCTGGCCGAACTTAAGGCCCATACCGATGGGCCCTTGGCGGGCATGCCCCTGGTGCGCCCGGGCAACCGACTCTCCGTCATGCCCGTGACCCCGGAACAGTGGGATTTCATCCTGTCTCTGGAATAGCCAATGGGGTGGAGCAGAACCCCGGAAAGTTCAGGTTCTCCACGGATGAGAGCAGCTCCCTATGGAGGCTGGAGAGTCGGAGTTGTTGGCTCCCTGGACGCTAGCCCGGTTACATGAGGCGGATAACCGCCTCCCGTTGCAGGCCCAGGGCCTGAGTGCCGACTTTCAGGGCCTGCTTGGCGAAGGTCTCCAGATCGCCCCAGCGGTCGTCGCTATCCATGACCTCGGACAGGGTCTCGTTAACAAGACGCAGGCGATATCGGCCCAGGTCTGCCTCGCGCGGGGAGCTGAGTTCGGACAGGACATAGAGGGATGGTTCGGTCTTGCCCATGGCTACGAAGGCCAGAATGTACCGGAAGGCCCGGGCATCCCCACTCTCGATCTCCCCGAGCAGACTGGCGGCATAGTCGCCAATCTGATAGCGACGTTTGGGAATAGCAGTACGGATGATGGGTTTGTCCTGCATGATGGGGCCCCCTGAAGTTGAATGACCTGGATTTGGTGGCTGCAATGAGAAATCCAAAGCCTCGTGGACCTGGTTATACCCGCTCTCCACGCCTGGCCGGGGGTTTATGGACAGGCCCTGACCAAGTCAATACCCGCCCACCCGGGTGATGGAAATCCGGCTGGGGGCGCGGATG
The DNA here is from genome assembly GCA_044228795.1 of Chromatiaceae bacterium. Taxonomy (GTDB): domain Bacteria; phylum Pseudomonadota; class Gammaproteobacteria; order Chromatiales; family Chromatiaceae; genus M0108. The sequence continues at coordinate 30,111 of JBGAUE010000013.1, forward strand.
AACCAATGCCCAGTAGCTGAGCCCCCCCTGTTGGTCCTCGACCACCGCCGCCAATCCCAGGAGCAGAACCTGGCCAGGCTGTCGGTTGGGGAGTAGATTCGCAGGGATGCGAACGCGCAGGCGCCAGGCGTGGCGGCGGCGTTCACATTGGACTCCGGGAGCATCCCCCTGCCGCTCTAGCGGGGGCAGTGGCAAAGGGACGCGCTCATCGGCAAAGGCATAGAATGCCCAGGCACCCGAGGGAGAAAAATTGAACTCCCGGTATCCCGTCTCTCCAGGCAAGCCTACGAAGGCCTCGCAGCAGCTATGCTGCCAGAGCCCATCCTGGCGGCCGGGGTTTGTCTGAGGGGGCATGACCAGGGCCCCCCACGGCGCTCGCAGGTGGTAATCGAGTTGGAGGGCGCCACCCCCGACCCAGGCCAGTCTAACTTGCAGGCCCCAGTTCCCCGGCTTCGGGAAGGCGGGATGACAGCCCAGCGTCTGCCAAGGCGCGGCGCCCAGCGCACCATCGTCTCCCCCCTGGTAAGACGGCCGACCCCGAAATTTAGCCAGCCCCCTTGTAGGCCGCACCGCCGCATCCCAACTCTGTCGTTTCATAATTCACCCATCCGGGGAAGGCCCATGACCACCATTACCAACCTGGAGGCTCTGCTCACCAAGGGGCCGGACAGCGCCCTGTTGCGATATAGCCTGGGCAATGAGTACCTCAAAGAGGGGGCTCTGGAAATGGCCATCCAGCACCTGGCCGCGGCCACGCGCCTCGACCCGCGCTATTCCGCTGCCTGGAAGCTCCACGGCAAGGCCCTCCAAGCCAGCGGGCGCCCTGCTGAGGCTATCGCCATCCTAGATCAAGGCATCGCCGTTGCCGCGGCGAAAGGCGATATCCAGGCCGCCAAAGAGATGGGGGTCTTCCGCAAACGGGCTTTGAAGGCACTGGCAACCCCCTCGGGTTAGCCACCCATCTGGGTCAATCCAGAAGACGCAAACTGGCTATCCCGGTCTCCCGCTGAATGATGACCTCGATCTGGGCATATTCCGGCAAACTCTCCAGGGGCGTCGGATCATCCGCACACTGACAGCCGCCGATGAGGCTGGTGAAAAAGACCCCCACCCGTGCCCGCAAGCCGTCCGCTCCCTCCGCTGTCGTCAGGATCATGACCTGGAAGGGTTCCCCGGTCACCTGACTCCCGCGCGCCAGAGCCTGTTGCAAGGGCAGACAGGCCGCATCCAGGCCCTCCAGTGCCCGCTTCAGGGTCGCCTCGCGCTCTGGGGTATGCCAAGCGGCCAGGGTCTCGCTCAAATCAATCATGGCCCCAGAAGCTCCCTTTTATGTCACTGCAATCTCGTCAATTTTTTTAGAGGCGGCCAATTCTGTCAATAGCCCGTCATCTCCAGATAGCCCCGTCCGATTTCTTGATCAGCGGCCAAGAGGCGGACCGCCCCCTCCCAGTAAACAACACCGGTGGAGTGGCGACCATCCAACTCCTGGTCTTCCATCAGGGGCAAGAGCTGCCAGGAATGCCCATCGATCTCCAGCCCCCAGGCAACCGGATAAGACTTGCCCGTGCGCGGCGACTGCCAGAGGCGTTGAGGGTGAAACCGGACCTGTGCGGGTGTCAGGTGCCGCGCGTTGCCGCCTCCCTCGCGCAGGGTCCCGGCGCTCCAGAGTATCGAACCATCAGGGTGGCGCATCTGGAAGGCCATCAGGGAACCGCCATCATGCAGATTGATGCCGATCCAATCCCAGCCCTGGGCCTCCTCGGACAGCATCTCGCTAGACCATTCATGATCCAGCCAGGCCCGTCCCGTAACCAGGAATGCCTCGCCATTCAGGCGCATCCGGCCCTTAACCGCCAGGTGAGGGCGGCTGTAGTAATAGCTTGCATGATTAGGATTCGGGGTCTTTTGGCTAAATCCCTCGCGACCATTCAGGACGGGAGGGCCGGCAGGGATCAGGCTGAGGTCGAGCGCGAAGGCCTCGGTGTCGATCCTGGCCAGATACCAGTCACCCTCCAGAGTCAGCGCCCAATCCTTAATCCAGGTATGAGTCCGCTCAAGCGCGGCGCCGGCAAGCGGCTCCAGGCCGCGCTCGGCCCGCTCGGCCTGGAGCAGGTGGCCGGTGGCCGGGTCGGCGATGGCGGCATGGGCCAGAATGAGTTGGCGGGGCGTGAAGCGGCTGGGATTGTCCGCGCCTATGCCAGTGGCAACCCGAAAGAAGGTCACCTGAAAACCCCGCTCGGCACCACCCCCGTCGGTCAACCATCCGGTGATGTACCACCATTCCGTCCGGTAGTCAGGGTGGGCGCCGGTATCGGCGGGAAAGACCAGAGGACGGCCCGGGACCACTGCCGCAAAGTCGCTCGCCGGGACGGAGGCACTCAGATACAGGGTTAAACCCATAATCAGGATAAAACTCCGACCCAGGCGCTTAATCAGCCCAAGACTGAGCCGGACCCACCCAGGTAGACGACACCCATCAGGTGCTACCGGCCTCCTCACCAGTCCTCCCGAACTGCCAGGACCGCATCCTGCCGCATCGCCTGACGGCCGGACAGATGGGCGGCCAGGGCCGCGAGCAGGATCATGGCAAGACTGAAGACCAGCAACACGCCCAAAGGCCAATGCATATCCATGCTCCAGTGAAAACTCTGGCGATTGATGACCTCGATCAGAATCCAGGCGATGGCCCCGCCCGCGAGCAATCCGATAACGACGCCGACCACTGCGGTCAAGGTTGCCTCGGTGGCCAGCAGGGTGCCGATCTGGCGCCGCCTCAGGCCGAGATGGCGCAGGATTCCCAGCTCCTTGCGCCGACTGGTGGCTAGAGCGGCAAAGCTGGTACTGATCCCAAAGAGGCCGATCACAACCGCGACCGCCTCCATCAGGTAAGTCACCAGGAAGGTGCGATCGAAGACCCCCAGGATCATGGCGCGCAGTTCCCCCGGCAGAATCATCTCGCTCACTTCCGCGCCGAGCAGAGCGCGGATAAGGCTCATCACCCCGGAGGGGTCGGTCCCGGCGGCCAGTAAGACCCCGAGATCGTTGACGCGCCCATCCCCGGTCAGCCTCTGGAAGGTCCCCAGTTCGATAACAACCGCCCCCTGCTGGCGGGCGTAATCCCGCCAGATACCGGCGATCCGGAAGGTCTGAACTTGGTCGCCAAGAGGCAAGGGAAGGGGATCACCGATCCCGAGGCGCAGTCTATCGGCGGCTGCCTCCGAGATCCAGGCGGCTGGGTCCGTGCCCCTTCCCTCTGGCGCGGTCGTTCCAACTACCAGCGGCAGGCCCGCTCGCGCCGTGACGGGACGGGAGATGAGTGCGATCGCCTCGCCCCCGGCCCCAATACGGAGAGTCTCGAAGCGCACGGGGCGAACCGCGGTCACCCCTGGCAGCAAGGACACTCGTTTCACCCACTCTGGTTCCAGATAACCGCTGGTGCCCGCCGCGGCCGCGCGCAGATAAAGATCGGCGGGCAGCATCTGGGTCAGCCAGTCGTCCAGCGAATCCCGAAAGGAACTGACCATGATGGCCATAGACACTGCAAGGGCGACGCTGGCCACTACCCCGGCGCCCGCCACCACCGTCTGCCCTGGGGCAGCAGCAAGACGCGCCCTCGCCAGTCGCGTCAGGATGGAGCGACTCCCCGCCAGCGGTTGCATCGCCCAGGGGGTTACCCCCGGCAAGGCCATCACGGCCCCTACCAGGATCAGGGCCACCGCCAGATAGCCACCCAGGGGTAGGCCATCAAAGGGCGGAAGAAGACAGGACAGGGCCGCAACGGCAAAGAGGCTCAGGGTTAGGCCCCAGCGTGGTGGCGCCCGATAGGCCTCGGCCTCGTCTCCCGCCCGCAAGCCCCGGGCGGGGATCAGCCGCGCGGCCTCGCAGGCTGGCAGCCAGGCACCCCCCAGCCCGGTAAGGAAGCCAAGGGCCAGATAGCCCAGGATCAAGCCGGACTCCCAATGAAGTTTCGGTGCCAGCCCCCGAAAGTACCCTGCCCCCAGATCGCCGCCAATCACCTGAAAGGCCAGCGCAGTCAGCAGATAGGCCAGCGCCACGCCGATGAGACCGCCGATGAGTCCCAGCAGCCCTCCCTCGGCAAGGAGACCACGCTTCAGGCCGACGCGATCCAGCCCGATGGCACGCAAAAAGGCAAACTCCTGCCGCCGCCGCACCACCGCGAGCCATTGGGCCGAAAACACCAGGAAGCCGCCGGTTATCAGAGCCATGGCCGCCAGCATGGTCAGATTCACCCGGTAAGCACGGGACAGACCCTGGATCTCGGATTGGGCGTCGGCCGGGGTGCGGAGACTAACCCCGGGCGGCAGCAGTTCGCTCAGGGCCTGACGGGCCCGAACCGAATCGCTACCGGGCGCGAGACGCAAATCGATCCGGCTCAAGCGCCCGATCCGCTCAAAGGTCTGTTGAGCGGCGGCGATATCCATCACGGCCAGCACCTGGCCAAGGCCCGCGGCGGGAATCGTGCCGGCAAAGCGTAGCTCCGCCGCACGGGTGCCAACCTGCACCCTCAAGACCTCCCCTCCCGTGATAGCGAGTTGGGCCGCGGCGGCCGGGCTCACGAAGAGGGCATCGGGTTCAAGGGCATCCAGTCGGACATCACCCCTGGCCGTGGGCGCGGCCCGATCGGAGGTTGGAGTTCCCAACCGGTCCCCGACCACTGGCAACAAGGAGGGGGTAACGCGAGCAGCCCGAAAGAGATCGATCCCGAGGATGCGCAGGGTGTTGGCGCGTCCCGGTAAGCGCGCCTCTATCTCCAGCAAGGGGCTGGCCTCGGCCACCTCCGGGCGTTGGGCCAGCAGTGGATAGAGCCCATCATCGAAGCCGCTCTGAGGCCCGAGGACCTGAAGATCCGCCTCACCGTTGAGCAAGCGCATACCGCGCCCAAATTCATCGAGGGCCGCGGCATGGATGAGTTGCACCGCCAGCCCCAATGCCACCCCTAGAGCGATGGCCAACAGAGACAGGCTGGTAGCCAGGGGTCGCCGCCACAAACTGCCCAGGAAGACATGCCTCGCCACGGCGCCCAGCCTCATGACCCGCCCGGCTCCTCGATCAGACCCAGGGAAGTCAGGCGCAGGATGCGATCGGCATGGGCCGCCGCCAGCTGCGAGTGGGTAACCAGGATGCCGATAGCACCTGCCGTTCGGATACCCTCGAACAAGAATCCCAACACCCCCAGGGCCCGAGCAGGGTCCAGGTTGCCGGTCGGCTCATCGCAAAGGACCAAAGCTGGCTCATGAACCAGGGCGCGCGCGATGGCTACCCGCTGCATCTCCCCGCCAGAGAGATGGCGGGGCCAGTCGTCCGCGCGGTGGCCAAGACCGACCCGCTCCAGTAGGGCGCGGGCGCGCCTATCGGCACTGGCCTCACCCTGTTCCAGCAACCAGAGCGGCAAGGCGACGTTCTGAGCGAGGGTCAGATGCGGCAGCAGGTGAAAGGCCTGGAACACGAAACCAAAGTCCCGCCGCCGCAAGAGCGCGAACTCATCCTCGTCAAGCGTCGTCAGTTCCCGGTCCCGTAGCTGTATCCGTCCGCCATCGACGGGCTCTAACCCCGCAATACAGTTGAGAAAGGTCGATTTCCCAACCCCTGACTCGCCCATGATGGCAACGGACTCGCCAGGTGCCAATCGTAGTGAGACCCGCTCAAAGAGGGCCTGGGCGCAGGAGGTATCGAAGCGTTTAGCGAGATTGTCGATGGCAAGCATGAAGCCTCCCGGCCAAGCGATGACGGCGTGTCCCCGTTAGCCGGCCATTCGCCAACACCCGTGACCCGGCCCTCAGTCTGCTCAGAGGTGGTGCCCGGCCGTCCCGTAGGCGTGGATCAGGTCCTTGCGGGCCAAGATCCCGAGCAGCCGACCCGCACTATCGACCACCGGCATGCTGCGTCCGCCGTGGCGGGCGAAGGCCTGGGTCATGACCGGGAGGGTAGCGTCTGCCGGCAGGGTCAGGGCCGGGCTGGTCATGACATCCGAAACCCAGATCCCGGTGCAGCAGCGTTTCAGGGCCTCGGGGTCCTGTCCGAGGCGCGCCAACAGGGCCAGAATTGAATCCACATCCATGTGGCGCAGGACGTCGGTCTCGGTCAGTATGCCGATGACCAGGTCTTGGGGGTCCACCACGGCGGCGGACTTGACTCCGGCCTCAGCCAGTTGTGCCACCGCCGCGATCAGGGATTGTTCAGGCACGAGGGCCGGACCGCCGGTGCGCATCAGATACCGGGCCATCGGGTTCCCCGCTAAGCGGGCCAAAGCGTGGCTGGCGGAGACACGGTAGAGCTCATGGAAATCCCCGGGGCTGATGTCCAGATAACCCTGGATGTCGCGCATGGCATCCACCACATCCAGTTCGGTAAGGTCTGGCAACATCTCTGACAAAGGATCCCCGGTCCCGTCGGGGTGGTTTGAGGGATTAGGGTCCATCGTTAGTGCTCCCCCTGAGTCCGAAGTAATTCGGCAAGCCAGTTGCCCTGCTTCTGGGAGCCGCTTCGGGGAAAGCACCGGCGCAGGCTAGTGCTGCTCACAGTCATGCTCTGGCTGACAAAGATCATGGCAAAATCCTCCTCTGAGGGACCTTTCATAGCTAGACGCGCCCGAGGGTATCCAATTCCGTACCTAAATCATAATTTTTATGAGCGCTGCCCGTGACAATGTCGGGAAGGGGTGCTGGTCACTCGCGACCTGCCAGCCCTGTCAAACCATGAGTGACCTTATCCCGCAGATATACGGGTAGGGCCTGCTCTGGGGGCAGGGCATGGCCTGCGGCCAATTCGGCGGCGGCAATGAGAACCAGATCCTGGGATTCGCAGATAGCGGCAGGGTCGATGAGGGTGATCCCTGCCCCGAGGCGCTGGCGCAGGAGAACCCCATAAGTGTCCCAGCCACCACCAGCGCCTTGCCAGCCCGTATCCCTTGGTAATTCTACCCGTTCTGGGGCAGTCACGACCTCCTCGCCATCCAGACGCATCAGTCCCTGGCCATCCAGGACATACTGCCCCCAATATACCTCCCCCATGCGTGCATCGAGGGCGGCAAGGCACTTAAGCGCGCCCTGGCGGCGCTGTTGACCTTGGGCCAGACCAGCCAGAGTGGAGATGGGGAGGACCGGCAGGTCAGCGCCGAAGGCGAGACCCTGGACCACGGCGGTGGCGATACGAACGCCGGTAAAAGAGCCGGGGCCGCGGCCGAAGGCCAGGGCGTCCAGTTCCCGGAGTTTCAGATCGGCCTCCCTCATCAGCGCGGCCACCATGCCCAGGATAAGATCTGCATGGCGACGCGGCTCCCAGGCCAGACGCTGATGGAGACCTGTCTCGGTCAGGAGGGCGGCGGAACAGGCCTCGCCGGAGGTATCAATGGCCAGGATGCGCATGGTATTCCGGGTGCGGCGGCTAGCCGTTAAGGCCTTCGGCAAAGAAGTGCTCAACCAGAGCCAGGTCACGGGTGCGGGCCATGGGGGGCAGACTCTTGAGGAAGGCATGGCCATAGGGCTTGGAGAGGAGTCGCGGGTCGCAGACCACCAGCACCCCGCGATCGGCGGCGTCGCGGATGAGGCGGCCCGCACCCTGCTTAAGGCTAATGACGGCCTGAGGTAACTGAAAATCACGGAAGGGGTTGCCGCCCTGTTGGCGCAGAGCGTCGATGCGAGCAGCTAACACTGGATCTCCGGGTGAGGCAAAGGGGAGCTTGTCAATAATGACGCAGGACAGGGCCTCGCCGCGCACGTCAACCCCCTCCCAGAAGCTGGCTGTGCCCAGCAGCACCGCGTTGCCGAGTTCCCGAAAGCGCCTGAGCAGTTCGCCCCGCGGAGCCATGCCCTGGACCAGCAGGGGATAGTCCACCCGGGTCTCCAGCTGTTCGGCTGCGCGGCGCAGGGCCCGGTGGCTGGTGAAAAGCAGAAAGGCGCGGCCCCGGCTGAAGGCGAGTATCTGGGCGGCCAAGTCTGTGACCGCGTCGCCATATGTAGGTAGGGAAGGGTCTGGCAGGCCGCGTGGTACGAACCAGAGGGCCTGGTTGGGATAATCGAAAGGGCTATCCCAACAGGCCGTGTGGGCGTTGCCAATGCCCAACTGGCTGGCGAAATGATCAAAGCGCTCGGCCACCGCCAGGGTCGCGGAGGTAAAGATCCAGGCAGCCGGGTAGCGCTCCATCTGGGCCTGGAAGATACCGGCAACGGATAGGGGTGTCTGGTGCAGACGAAACCCCTTGCCCTGGGTCTCAAACCAGCGGATATCCGCAGAATCCTCGGGTGGTACGATGATGTGGGTCAGCCCGCTGGCAAGATCGGCGGCGCGGGCCAGGCAGGAATCCAGGCCCTTGCCACGCCCCTTTAGGGCCTCCAGGGCGGCGTGGACATCCTCCAGGCCTTGGCGCAACGCCTCCAGGCGGCCAGAGGCAGCAGGGTCCTCGGCGATATCCCGCCAGGGGGACCGGCGAGCCTCCTCCCCCAGGACGAGACGCATTTCCAGGACGCCATGACGTAGCTGGGCGAGGAGTTCGGGGAACTCCGGCATGTCCCCAGCCTCGCGCCCATATTCAGCCTCGGTGTCGCGGACCAGCTCCAGAAGCTGGCGGCCGCTGACCGCGGTACCGAAGAAGTTAACTGCCACCTCCGGGAGCTGATGTGCCTCATCGACGATGAAGGCATCGGCCCCTGGCAGGATCTCCCCAAAGCCCTCATCGCGCAGGGCAATGTCGGCACACAATAAGTGGTGGTTGACAACCACCAGGTCCGCCTCCTGGGCGCGGCGGCGGGCCTCTAACAGGGGACATTGATCCCAGTCCGGACAATCCTGCCGCAGGCAGTTATCGCTGGTGGAGGTGACCGCCGGCCAGACCGGGGCATCGTCAGGCAAAGCCAGTTCCGCGATATCCCCGCGCCGGGTCGCGCTGGCCCAGTCGCGCACCGCCAGCAACTGGTGACGGAAATCGGCGGATCCGGCATGGTGATCCCCAAGAGCCAGGGCCAATCGGTAGGGACATAGATAATTGGCCCGCCCCTTGAGGAGGGCGATGCGAACGGGCAGGTCCAGGGCGTCGCGAACCAGAGGCAGATCGCGATAGAAGAGCTGGTCCTGGAGGTTGCGGGTGCCGGTGGAGATGAGGACCTTGCGCCCGGAGAGCAGAGCCGGCGTCAGATAGGCGTAGGTCTTGCCAGTACCCGTACCCGCCTCGCAAATCAGGGTGCCACCCTCCGCCAGGACCTGGGCAACCTGCTCCGCCATGGCCTCCTGCTGAGGGCGATAATTGTAGCCATCGAGGCGCCGGGCAAGGACACCGTCGGGTCCCAGGATGTCGGCGACCTTGCTCACGGTTTAGCCGCTTCGCGCAGGGTTACCGAAAATTGAGGTCACATTCACCGTCCAGAGTGGAGAAGGGTTCCCGCAGTAATTGCGGGTAAATGCCCCGAGCCAATGCTAGGAATGTTGATCGCTTGACCCCGGTTTTCACTTGGAGCCAGCCTTGGCTTCCGCCTCCTGGGCACCATTTTGATCGCCAGCGGCCCGACGAGTCGCAGCGATCATCCCCCAATTATCCTGCTTGATCTGGTCCTGATCCTTGGACAGAGTATTGGACTTCTGGGCCAAGGAGCCAGCCTGGTCGTAGTTATTCTGATCAAGCCGCACCCGCGCCAGCCGGTTCCAGAGATAGGCCTCCCGGGGCTGGATACGGATAGCGCGCTCCAGGGTGGCAGCGGCGCCAACATAGTCGCCACGCTCGCGTTGCTGCTCTGCCTGCGCCGCCAACGAGGAGGCCGCCGACGGGAGCGCCGGGGCGGGAGGCGGAGGCGCTGCGTACTTGACAACAGGTGGCGGAGGTGGCGGGGGAGCGGGCTTGACGGGAATGAGGGCGGTGGCCTTGGGGGGAGTACCGCCCGAAGAGGCGGAGTTGGCCCCCTGGCTGGACTTGGACGGAACGGGGTTAGCCACCCCAGACGCTGAGGCGGAAGACCCGGCTTGAATAGGCGGGGCCTTGGGGGCTGCCGCCGAGGCAGCTGGTGGCGTCCAGGAAATGGCCGGGGCCAAACCCGGATCTATCTCCTGGGGCTTGGCCGTGCCATTCGTCCGCGGCACCCGTACCGTGCCCGGCGTCTCGGATCGCAGCGCCAACATGGTGCCAGCGGAGCCACCCGGCTCGACGGATTGGCCAGCGGGAGGCGGGGGGGGCGGGGTCTTACCGGGCGAACGGTAGGCATAAACATCCACTACCGGTTCGGGTTGAACCGGGGCCACAACGTTGGGGGCCTTCTGGCCGCGGACGCTTTCGACGGGAGCCGCCCCCCCCTCCCGGGGTTTACCCGCGCACCCGACTAGAAAGGCGGCGGCCAGCAGCGAAATCAGTACCTTGTTCATCAGTTACCTAAAAAGTCACGCAGGAAACTCCCAATTCCGCCACCGCTGGATTTCTTCTCCTCCTTGGGGGGGGGCGGCCCTGGAGCGGCGGCCTCCTCGGCTGCCGGTGCGGGCGACGCGGCAGCACCACAATCAGAGGTCTTGGTCGGCACGGCGCTAGCATCAAAGGGCAGAGACATAGCCCTTCCACAACCCTTAGGGGCGCGGCGACCATTATAGCGATCGACATAGACCATCTCGATACCATCGGGTGGAAAATCCGGGAGAGGCTGGGTGTCGATGTTGGCCATGATATCACCCCAGATGCGCAGGGCCCCAGTACCACCGGTAAGTCCCGTGGGCTGGTTATCATCGCGTCCGACCCAGGCCACGATCACCTTGTCGCCGCTGAAGCCGGCAAACCAACTATCCCGCAGCTCGTTGGTGGTGCCGGTCTTGCCCGCTACCTCCAGTTCCTTTGGCAACCGCGTCTTGAGCCAAGTCGCCGTACCTTGCTGGACCACCTGGCGCATGGCCCAGGTGAGGAGATAGGCCGCCTGGGGACTGGAGGCCGGCTCCACCGCCAAGGGGTAACGGTTCAGAGGTTCGCCCTGAGTATTAAGGACATCCCGAATGGCCCGTAAAGGGGCGCGGAAGCCGCTGGCGGCGATGGATTGATAAACCTGTGCCACTTCCACCGGAGAGAGGGAGATGGAGCCCAACAACATGGCTGGAACCTTTTCGATCTTCCGCTGTACCCCCAAGTCCTGGAACCGCTTGATGACCCGATCCAGTCCCAATTCCAATCCCAGGTTAACCGTTGCCAGGTTATAGGACTTGGCCAAGGCCAGGTAGAGGGGCACATTGCCGTGGGTCCTGCCGTCATAATTTTTAGGCTCCCAGCGTTTACCATCGCTAAGAGCCAGGCTGACGCCGTTATCGTTCAGGGGGGTAGCAATGTTGAATTTCTTGGGGTCGTTCAGAGCCTCCAGATAAATCATGGGCTTGACCAGAGAACCAATAGGCCGCACCGCCTCCAGGGCTCGGTTAAAGCCGGCATAATCCGCATCGCGACCGCCCACCAGGGCCAGCACCTCGCCCTGGGCCGCTGAGACAACCACGGCCGCGCCCTCCAGGGTGCCGGGCTTGAACCGGCGCAGCTTCTCCAGGACCGGCAGACCCTCGCGGACAGCCCTCTCAGCCTGACCCTGTATCGTGGGCGACAGGGTGGTAAAGATGATCAGGCCCTCGGAACGCAGATCTTCCTCGCGATAATCCCGCTTCAATTGCCGACGCACCAGGTCGGTGAAGGCGGGATAAACCCCCGCCGGACGGCCGCCCTTTGGGCCCACGCCCAGAGGCGCGGCTTTGGCGATCTCCGACCGGGCCAGGTCGATAATGCCCTGGCTGACCATCACATCGATGACCAGGTTACGACGCTCAGTGGCACGTTCGGGGTGACGACGGGGATCGTAGAAGGAGGGCCCCTTGATGAGCGCAATAAGGAGTGCCGTCTCGGGAACCCCCAATTCGCCCAGTTCCCGGTTGAAATAGAAGCGGCTGGCGAGCCCAAAGCCATGAATGGCGCGACTGCCATCCTGACCCAGGTAGATCTCGTTGGAGTAGGCCTCCAGGATATCCTCTTTGGGATAGCGCAGTTCCAAGAGGATGGCCATGAGGGCCTCGTTAACCTTTCGCTTCAGGCTACGCTCATCCGACAGATAAAAGTTCTTGACAAGTTGTTGGGTGAGGGTGCTACCGCCCTCGACCACGGCCCCGGCCTGGTAATTCTTGATGGCGGCGCGGAGGATGGCCATGGGATCGATACCAATATGGGTGCCGAAGGAACGGTCCTCCACGGCCTTGAGGGTATCGATTAGCAGGGGTGGCAGGTCCGAGGCCTGGACCAGGACGCGATCCTCGTTGTGAATCGGGTAGATGCTGTCGATTAAGACGGGGTCGAGCCGCACCAGGTCGGGCTCCTCACCATCGTCTCCAGCATTGGCGATGCGGGTGATATGGTCGTCACCGACCTCAATGGCGATGAAACGTTCCGGCTCGGCACCGTCCCAAAACTGGAAGCCCCGGGTACGGATCAGGAAGTTGCCATCGGCGCGCTGGTAAGTGCCAGGACGGGTGGGTTGAGCGAGTTCCCGGTAATCCAGCCGCTTCAGCTCGGCCACCAGTTCCTGAGGGGCCAGGGGGGCGCCGGCATAAAGTTCCAGGGGGCGTGCATATACCCGGGCCGGCAAGGCCCAACGCTTACCCTCGAACTTCTCCCGCACCGTGGTATCGAGAGGGATGGCATAGATGACAACGGCTAAGGTGCCTGCCAATCCCACCACCAGGAAGGTTCCAACCAGGAAGCGCAGAACCCTTAACAGCAGGCTTCGGCGCTCGCCGGGCGTGGCTGCCCCTTCGTCCTCGTCGTAGTCCTGTTCGTCTTCGTCGCGATAGCGCCGGTTCACTAGGCTAAATCCTCGCGGCGAGCGGTCGCCGGGACCTGGTCAATAGGAGGGGCAGGCAAGTTGCGGCTGCCAGGGCATATTGAACATCATGGTCCCATGGGGCGACATCTGCGGCAACCTTCCTCACGACTTGATTCCCACCCCTCGGTCGAGCAAACGCAGGCTGTAATAGCCCATGGCGAAGATAAAGCCCAGGATAATGGTGAAGGCCACTCCCAGGTTGATATCGCTTACACCCAGAAAACCATAGCGAAAGGCATTCACCATGTAGAGCACCGGATTGCCCTGGGACAGGAATCGCCAAAAGTCCGGGAGCAGATCAATGGAGTAGAAAACCCCGCCCAGGTAGGTCATGGGGGTGAGGACAAAGGTCGGAATGATGGAGATGTCGTCGAAGCTATTGGCATAGACGGCATTGATGAAGCCACCCAGGGCAAAAAGGATCGCCGTGAGTATAAATACTGCCAGGCTCGCCAGATAATTGTGAATCTGCAGGTTGGTGAAGACGAGCGCGACCAGGGTCACCGCCACACCCACGGTCAATCCTCTCGCCACCCCCCCGGCGACGTAGCCCCCCAGAATAACCCAGTTGGGCACCGGTGCCACCAGCAACTCCTCCACATAGCGGGAAAACTTGCTAGAGTAGAAAGATGAGACGACGTTGGCATAGGCGTTGGTGATAACCGACATGAGCACCAGCCCGGGGACGATGAAGTCCAAATAGGCAAAGCCCTCCATGGGGCCGATGCGATCGCCGATCAGGCGCCCGAAGATGACAAAGTAGAGGGCCGTAGTGATGACGGAAGGCAGCAGGGTTTGCACCCAGATGCGGGAAAACCGCAGGATCTCCTTGCGCAAGATGGTACTGAAAGCGATCCAGTAACGGCCCCAGCGGCCCCTGCCCGGGGTTATAACACGACTCGTGCCTGAGCTCATGACGCCTCCTCGCCCCGCTTATCCAGGGCATCCAGAAACAGTCGCTCCAGCCGGTTCTGTTTGTTGCGCAGGCTGGCCACCTCGACACCCCGGCGCGACAGGGCGCTAAAGAGACTGTTGACGCTCTGACCGCGTGATAACTCCACCTCCAGGCTCATATCGTCCAGCAGCAGGGAGGGGAAATCGGGCAATTCGGGCGCGTCGGTCAAGGGGTGCTTCAGATTCAGGACGAAGGTTTCGGCCTCCAGCCGCCCCAGGAGCCGCGTCATGCCTTCACGCTCGGCGACCCGCCCCCGGTTAATGATGACGATATGGCGGCAGAGACTCTCGGCCTCCTCCAGATAGTGAGTGGTCAGAATGATGGTGGTGCCTTGGGCGTTGAGTTCGCGCAGAAATCCCCACATGCTCCGACGAATCTCGATATCAACACCGGCGGTCGGCTCGTCCAGAATGAGCAGCCGGGGCCTATGGATCAGGCCTCGGGCAATCATCAGACGGCGCTTGAGCCCCCCCGAGAGGTGTCGCATCTCGGTGTGGCGCCGGTCCCACAACTCCAGCTTGCGCAGGTAGAATTCCGCCCTTGCCAGTGCCTCCGGACGCGAGATGCCGTAATAGCCCGCCTGGTTGAGGAGCACCTCGACCACGGGCAAAAAGATATTGAAATTGAACTCCTGGGGCACCAGACCCAGGCAGGCCTTTACCGCCTCCGGCTCCCGGTCCAGGTCGTGGCCAAAGACGCTGACCTCGCCCCCGCTCTTGTTGATCAAAGAGGCGAGGATACCGATCAGGGTCGATTTGCCAGCCCCATTGGGGCCCAGCAAGGCAAAGAAATCGCCAGCATCGACGGTCAGATCCACCCCCTTGAGGGCCTCGAAGCCATTGCGGTAGGTCTTTTGGAGCTGGCGTACAACGAGGGCGGGCATGAAGAGGGCGAGGGTAAGACTGGAAAGGACCTAAACTAATGCCCTGATCTGGCATTTTCAATCCAAATTCCGCATTCCCAGCCCGTGGCAACCGAAATACTCCTCTTCATGCTAGCCCTGACCGCGGGTCTGGTGGACGCCATCGCGGGCGGCGGCGGACTCATTACCCTGCCGGCCCTGCTCTGGGCGGGCCTGGGGCCCTTAGAGGCCCTGGCCACCAACAAGGCCCAAGGCGTCTTCGGCACCGCCACTGCCAGCGCCAATTTCCTGTACCAGGGGCTCATCGACCTCCGCTCGGCGGCCCTGGCCTTTAGCTGCGCCTTCGTGGGTGCCGCCAGTGGTGTCATCTTCATCCGCCAGATCGGCGGTGCCCTGCCCCCCTGGCTGATACCCGCCCTACTGATCGCCTTCAGCCTCTATTTCCTCTTCTCCCCCCGCGTCTCGGACCTCGACGCCCGCCAACGCCTGAGTCAGTGCGCCTTCGCCTTCCTGATCGCCCTGCCCATCGGCTTCTACGACGGTTTTTTTGGCCCCGGTACCGGCAGCTTCTTCGCCATGGGTTATGTCGCCCTGCTGGGTTACAACCTCAGCCGCGCCACCGCCCACACCAAACTCCTCAATTTCGCCAGCAACCTCGCCGCCCTGCTCGTCTTCCTCCCCAGTGGCCATGTCCTGTGGCGCTACGGGCTCCTCATGGCCGCCGGCCAATTCCTCGGCGCCTGGCTGGGCTCCCATCTCGTCCTGCGCCACGGCGCCCGCCTCATCCGCCCCCTGCTCGTCACCGCCTCCTTGGCTATTTCCCTCAAGCTCCTGATCGACTCGTCTGGCGCCATGACTCTATTGGGGTTTTAGTCCCTGGCAGCCAACTCCCAACATCTCGTTCCTATGGACGGTATCGTGGCGGCGGTCTGGGGTTCTCACCCGGGTCCCGCAGGGGTCAGGCCACTTCCACCCCCTCGACCCGCTGGAAACCCCGCGGCAACAGCCGCCCTCTTCTGCCCCGCTCACCTTGGAAGGCATCCAGATCGGCGGGCTTGAGGGTGTAGCGCCGCTTGCCGGCGACGATGATCAGGCCGCCGCCCTGATGGATCACCGCCAGGTGGCTGACCCGCTCCTGTTCCTCCCCCGGTTTGGCCTTGGGGATGGCAATGAACTTATTGCCCTTCCCCCGGGGCATCTCCGGTAACTCGGCGATGGGGAAGACCAGCAGATGCCCCCCGGAGCTGATCACCGCCAGGTGATCGGAGCCGCTGTTGAAAACCAGCGGGGGCGGCATGACCTGGGCTCCGGCCGGCAGGCTCAGGACTGCCTTGCCACCCTTGGGCTTGGCCTGAAGGTCGTCGAGGGTGGTGACGAAGCCATAGCCAGCATCACTGGCCAAAACGACCCGCTGACTCCCTTCGCCACCCAGGATGGCAACGAAGCGGGCCCCCGGGGGCGGCGTCAGCTTGCCGGTAAGGGGTTCGCCCTGGCCTCGGGCGGAGGGCAAACTGTTGGCTAGCAGGGAGTAGCTGCGCCCGGTGGTGTCGAGAAAGATGACAGCCTGATTGGATTTCAACCGGGCAGCGGCCAGAAAACCATCCCCGGCCTTGTAGGCCAGGCTGGCGGGGTCGATGTCGTGGCCCTTGGCGGCCCGCACCCAGCCCTTTTCGGACAGCACCACGGTGACCAGCTCGCTGGGACTGAGGTCAGTGTCGTCGAGGGCGATAGCAAGGCGGGCCTCCTGAAGCGGCGAGCGACGGTCGTCACCGTATTTGTCGGCATCCCGGGTGATCTCGTCCTGAATCAGGCCGCGCAGGGCGGCCTCGTCCCCCAGCAGGGCTGCCAGCCCATCGCGCTCCGCCGCCAGTTCGGCCTGCTCGGCGCGGATACGCATCTCCTCCAGGCGAGCGAGTTGGCGCAGCCGAGTATTGAGGACATAGTCGGCCTGGGCCTCGTCCAGGCCAAAGGCGGCCATGAGCACCGGCTTGGGCTCGTCCTCGCTGCGGATGATGCGGATGACCTCGTCGAGGTTGAGGAAGGCAATGAGTAACCCTTCCAGCAGGTGCAGGCGTTGCAGCACCTGATCGAGGCGGTGCTGGAGGCGGCGGCGCACCGTCGCGTGGCGAAAGCTCAGCCAGGCCAGGAGGACGCCCTTGAGGTCATAGACCCGCGGCCGGCCATCGAGACCAATGAGGTTGAGGTTGACGCGGTAGGAGCGCTCCAGGTCGGTGGTGGCATAGAGGTGGGACATGAGCCGCTCGACGGGGACGCGGCGGTCACGGGGGATCAGCACCAGGCGGGTCGGAGCCTCGTGGTCGGATTCGTCACGCAGGTCTTCAAGCCAGGGCAGCTTCTTGTCACGCATCTGGGCGGCGATCTGCTCCAGGATGCGGTTACCGGAGACTTGGTAGGGCAAAGCGGTGATGACGATATCGCCCTGCTCCAGTTCGTAGCGGGCACGCTGGCGCAGACTGCCGTTGCCAGTCTCGTAGAGGCGCCGGATCTCGACGGCGGGCGTGATGATGGTCGCGGCGGTCGGATAGTCGGGGCCGGGGATGAAGACCATCAATTCCGGGATAGTAGCCTCTGGATGGTCGAGAAGGTGAATACAGGCACGGGCGACCTCACGCAGGTTGTGAGGCGGGATGTCAGTGGCCATGCCCACGGCGATGCCGGTGGCACCGTTGAGGAGAATGTTGGGCAGGCGCGCGGGCAGCAGGACAGGCTCCTCCAGGGTGCCGTCGAAATTAGGCTGCCAATCCACGGTGCCCTGCCCCAGTTCGCCAAGCAGGATCTCGGCATAGGGGGTGAGACGCGCCTCGGTGTAGCGCATGGCCGCGAAAGACTTGGGCTCATCGGGGGAGCCCCAGTTGCCCTGGCCGTCGATGAGCGGATACCGGTAGGAAAAGGGCTGAGCCATGAGCACCATGGCCTCGTAGCAAGCGGTGTCGCCATGGGGGTGAAATTTGCCGAGGACATCGCCAACGGTGCGAGCGGATTTCTTGTGCTTGGAGGCGGCGGAGAGGCCCAGTTCAGACATGGCGTAGAGGATGCGCCGCTGCACCGGCTTGAGGCCGTCCCCCAGATGCGGCAAGGCGCGGTCGAGAATGACGTACATCGAATAATCGAGATACGCCTTCTCGCTGAAGACGTGCAGCGGGCGGCGCTCGATGCCTTCGGGGGTGAAGGCTGTGGGTTGGCTGTTAGCTGTCATAAAAGTTGACTTCCTGAGATCAGGGATTTCATCCTCATCTGGCTATCCAATAACAACTGGAGTGCCTCACCGCCCACCACTGGGCCAATCCACTCAATACCCCGCCAGGTCACAGCGCCACCTCTGCCAGATCCCCCTTGTCCTGGAGCCAGGCGCGGCGGTCGCCGGCGCGTTTCTTGGCGAGCAGCATGTCCATGAGTTGTTGGCTCTCCGTCGGATCCTCGATGGTCAGTTGTACCAGGCGGCGGGTGTCGGGATGGATGCTGGTTTCGCGCAACTGGCCGGGGTTCATCTCGCCCAACCCCTTGAAACGCTGGACGTTGACCTTGCCCTTAAGCTTTTCGGCGGCGATGCGGTCGAGGATGCCGCGCTTTTCGTCTTCGTCCAGGGCGTAGAAGACCTGCTTGCCGACGTCGATGCGATACAAAGGCGGCAGGGCGACATAGACGTGGCCCTCGGCCACCAGGCGCGGGAAGTGGCGGAGGAAGAGGGCGCACAGCAGGGTGGCGATGTGGGCGCCGTCGGAGTCGGCGTCAGCGAGGACACAGACCTTGCCAAACCGGAGTCTGGAGAGATCGTCGTTGCCCGGGTCTACCCCGATGGCGACGGCGATATCGTGAACCTCCTGGGAGCCCAGCACCTCGCTCGGATCGACCTCCCAGGTGTTGAGAATCTTGCCGCGCAGAGGCAGGATGGCCTGGAATTCCCGATCGCGGGCCTGCTTGGCAGAGCCGCCGGCGGAATCGCCTTCGACCAGGAACAGCTCGCCACGCGAGGGGTCGGTGGCGGTGCAGTCGGCAAGCTTGCCGGGCAGAGCGGGACCGGCGGTGATCTTCTTGCGCACCACGGTGCGGCCGGCGCGCAGGCGGGCCTGGGCGGCACCAATGGCGAGTTGGGCGATGGCCTCGCCATCCTGAACGTGCTGATTGAGCCAGAGACTGAAGGCGTCACGGACGACGCCAGCAACGAAGGAGGCGCACTCGCGGGAGGAGAGGCGTTCCTTAGTCTGACCCGAAAACTGGGGATCCAGGAGCTTGACGGAGAGGATATAGGCGCAGCGCGCCCAGACATCCTCGGGGGCGAGCTTGACGCCCCGGGGCAGTAGGTTGCGGAACTCGCAAAAGTCGCGCACCGCCTCGGTGAGGCCAGTGCGCAGGCCATTGACATGGGTACCGCCCTGTACGGTAGGGATGAGGTTGACGTAGCTCTCGGCGAAGGGCTCACCACCTGCGGGAAGCCAGACCAGGGCCCAGGCGGCGGCCTCGGTGGTACCTTCCAGGGTGCCGGTGAAGGGGTCCCGGGGGATGAGGTCGCGATCGGACAGAGATTGAATCAGATAGTCCTTGAGGCCGTCTTCGTAATACCAGGTGAGGTCTTCCTGGCAGGCCTCGTCACGAAAATTGACGGTGAGGCCGGGGCAGAGCACGGCCTTGGCCTGAAGCAGGTGTTTGAGGCGGCGGGTGGAGAAGCGCGGGCTGTCGAAGTAGCCAGGGTCGGGCCAGAAGCGCAGGCGAGTGCCCGTCTCCTTACGCGTCACCTTGCCGACCGTCTCCAGGTCCGAGACCTTGTCGCCATGGGCGAAGGCCATGTTGTACTCCAGGCCGTCGCGCTTGACCCAGACCTCCAGGTGCCGGGAGAGGGCATTGACGACGGAGACGCCGACGCCATGAAGACCACCAGCGAAACGATAGCTGTCGTTAGAGAACTTGCCGCCGGCGTGGAGCTTGGTGAGAATGACCTCCACCCCGGGCAGGCCTTCATCAGGGTGGATGTCCACCGGCATACCGCGGCCATCGTCGCTGACCTCCAGGGAGCCGTCGGCGTAGAGGACCACGGAAATGGTCTTGGCATGGCCGGCTAGAGCCTCGTCGACGCTGTTGTCTACGACCTCCTGGGCCAGGTGATTGGGCCGGGTGGTGTCAGTGTACATACCGGGGCGCTTGCGTACCGGGTCCAGGCCGCTGAGGACCTCGATGGCGGCGGCGTTGTAGGTACTTGTCATGCCGGATGCACGCTCCTTTGAGAGATTTGACCGCCAAAAGGCGTGAAAGGTAACCTAGCTGCCTCGACGGATTCAAATGCGCATGGGGTTCGCGCTCCCAGGAACATTAAGGGTCCGCTCCCTCCTCGCAACCTAAAGGCCGCAGCCCACCCATGACCCCCGACACTCAAACCCCACTGGCGGGCTTCGAACAGGCCCTAAGCGATCTCGAAGCCCTGGTGGACAGCCTTGAAAAGGGGGATCTGAGCCTGGAGGCCTCCCTTGAGGCCTTCGAGCGGGGTATCGGGCTGGCACGCACCTGCCAGAAGACGCTGGACCAGGCCGAGCAACGTGTCCTGATCCTCTCCGCCAAATCGGCGGATGCCGAGCTGGAGCCCTTCGCCGATCATGTCTGATACCCAATTCAATCGCTTCCTCGATGCCTGCGGCCAGCGCATCGAGGCCGTTCTGGAGGCCTGGCTGCCCCCGGAACAGGCACCCCCCGCCAAGCTGCATCGAGCCATGCGTTATGCCGTCCTCGGTGGCGGTAAGCGTGTCCGCCCTACCCTGGTCTATGCCACCGCCGCGGCCGTTGGCCTGGCGCCGGAAAAGGTGAACGCCCTCGCCTGCGCAGTGGAGATGATTCACGCCTATTCGCTGATCCACGACGACCTGCCGGCCATGGATGACGATGATCTGCGCCGAGGCCAGCCCACCTGTCACAAGGCCTTCGACGAGGCCACCGCCATCCT
Organism: Chromatiaceae bacterium; assembly: GCA_044228795.1. Taxonomy (GTDB): domain Bacteria; phylum Pseudomonadota; class Gammaproteobacteria; order Chromatiales; family Chromatiaceae; genus M0108. The sequence goes on from JBGAUE010000013.1 coordinate 50,711, forward strand.
GGCCGGCGATGCCCTCATGACGCAGGCCTTTCTGGTGTTGGCCCGGGACGGGACCCTGGCGGTGGCGCCCGAGGTCCGCCTGACCATGATCGACCGCCTCGCCTGGGCCTCGGGTTCCCGCGGCATGGCCGGCGGCCAGGCCATGGATCTGGAGGCCGAGGGCCAGGAGATGGACCTGATCACCCTGGAGAACATCCATATCCACAAGACGGGCGCCCTGATTCGCGCCAGCGTGAACCTGGCCAGCCAAGCCGCGCCGGACCTGGCGCCGGACTTGGCGGACCGGCTGGACCACTACGCCAAATGCCTGGGGCTGGCCTTCCAGATTCGCGACGATATCCTGGATGTCGAGGCCCCCTCCGCCATCCTGGGCAAGACCCAAGGCAAGGACCAGGCTAAGGCTAAGGCCACCTACCCCGCCCTCATGGGCCTGGAGGCCGCCCGCCAGGCGGCCACCGATCTGGTCGGCGAGGCCCTCGCCAGCCTGGAGCCCTTTGACATCAAGGCCGACCCACTGCGGTGGATAGCCGATTACATTGTCCAGCGGGACCGGTAAGCTGACAGGCATCGCCACGCCGACCGCCCGTCCCCTGGCTTGGCTTTTCCCTGTCCCGTCCCCAATTGCCGGACATAATCGGCGTTCAGCCCCCCAACGAACCAGCGTCAAGGTGGATTCCCCATGGATTCAACGCTCAAGAAGTCATCCTGTCCCCTGCCCATTGCCGATGTCCAGGCCAGTGCCGACACCCGTCAAATTGCTATCGATAAGGTAGGTATCAAGGACATACGCCATCCGGTTCGGGTACGGGATCGCAGCGACGGCGAGCAGCACACCGTCGCCACCTTCAACATGTACGTTTACCTGCCCCACAACTTCAAGGGCACGCACATGTCGCGCTTTGTGCAGATCCTTAACAAGCACGAGAAGGAGATCGGCATCGAGTCCTTCAAGGAGATGTTGACGGAGATGGCCGGGCGGCTGGAGTCCGAAATGGGCCATATCGAGATGCGCTTCCCCTACTTCGTCAACAAGAAGGCCCCCATCAGCGGTGTCCAGAGCCTGCTGGACTATGACGTCACCTTCATCGGCGAAATCAGCCAGGGTACACCGCGGATGTTCATCAAGGTGGTGGTGCCCGTCACCAGCCTCTGCCCCTGCTCCAAGGAGATCTCAGCCTACGGTGCCCACAACCAGCGCTCCCATGTCACCGTTCAGGTCCGCACCCGGGGCTTCATCTGGCTGGAGGAGATCATCGACCTGGTGGAAAAGGAGGCCTCCTGCGAACTCTACGGCCTGCTCAAACGCCCGGACGAGAAGTACGTTACCGAACGCGCCTACAACAACCCGAAATTCGTCGAGGACATGGTGCGGGATGTGGCCATGCGCCTTAACGACGACGACCGCGTCGACGCCTACATTGTGGAGTCCGAGAACTTTGAGTCCATCCACAACCATTCCGCCTATGCCTTGATCGAACGGGATAAGGAGGCGGAAGCCGCCAGATAGCCGCCAGCCTGGAGTATACTCAATTCAGGAAATCACCGAGTCGAGGGCAGCATAAGCCATGAGGATCACCGGCTATCTGGTCGCCGCCGTGCTGGGTATCGGGGGGGGATGGCTGCTGTTCTCACCCACCAAGGAGACGCCAACTCCAACATCGACGCCACCTGTTCAAGCCTCCCCGCCAGAGCGACCCTGGACACCGCCGCCAACCCAGGCCCCATCCTGGCAGGAGCAGGCTGTGTCCAGATATGTGCCAGTCGCACCTAACCCCATGGAGAAATTTAGGTATCGGCCCTTGAGCGAACGTGAACAGCAGCGGTTGAAAGCCGGGGCTCCCTATCCGGAGGAGCAATTCGGCTACCCGGCAGCCAGCAACCCTCCTTACTGGGTTAAACCCGGCTACGACTACCGGCAAACTGACCGGCGCTGAGGACGGGCTTTTCCTAATCCCAGTGACCTCCGACTCTAGCCCGGGTTCTTCTCTCCCCGGGTCTCTCTGACTCTCGCACCTTCAGCCCGCCCCCTGCTTGGCCAGGGTCCCCTCGATCCACTGACGCAGGCGGTTAGAATCGCCCATGGGCGTATGCTTGCCCGGCGAATCCAGCAGCACGAAACGCAGTCGGCGCCCGCCGACCATGGCCTGCATGACCAGGCAACGGCCGGCGTCGGTGATATAGCCGGTTTTGCTCAACTCGATCTCCCAGGCATCGTTGGAGACCAGGGGATTGGTATTGCGATAGCCCAGGGCACCGCCGCCAGGGTGAGGGTGCAGCATGGCATCCCGGGTGGTCGTCGCCGCCCGGATCAGGGGATAACCGGAGGCGGCACCCACCAGCTTAGTCAGATCCCGTGCCGTGGAACGATTCTCGGCGTTAAGGCCACTGCTGTCGACGAAGTGGGTATTGCTCATCCCCAGCGCCTTGGCCTTACGGTTCATGTGCTCGACGAACTCGGGAGTCCCGCCCGCGTAGGTGGTCCGCCCCAGGGCCGCGGCCGCGCGATTATCCGAGGACATCAGGGCTACCAGCAGAAGTTCCCGCCGCGTCAGGTGAGCGCGATTGATTTGTAGCCGGGAACTACTGTTGCGCAACAGGTCCTTGTCCTCCGGGCGGATGGTGATAGCCGCTTCCAGGTCAACCCCGGCATCCAGCACCACGATGGCGGTCATCAGCTTGGTGACGGAGGCAATGGACTTGGGCTCGTCCTCATGTTTGGAATAGATGGGGTTTCCGGCCGAATCCGCCACCATGACAGCGGCGGACTGGAGATGGAGCCCGGCCCCATCGAGATGCTCCCAGGCGGGGGTGACCGGGGCCGACTTACCCAGGGCCGCGACCGAGAGGGACTGATCCATGGCCCCTTGGGCCCATCCGAGGCTGGTGCCTAGCAGGATAGCCCCTGCCAGGGAGACACCGCCGCGACCAACCGCGGCTAGGAACGACTTTTTCATGCTTGACCCAACAGGCAAGGGGTGGAAGACGCGGGTGGCGCCGGTTACATCTTGTAACAGATGAAGACTTGATAGATTAGTAAATCCTAATATACTGATCCACATCTTCCATCACATCTCATCTGGAGAAGACAATGTTAGGTGTAATCGCTGCATTAGCGCTAGTCGTTGGGGGTGTCTCCGCCACTGTTTCCGTCTCCAACGATGATCAGCAGTTCATAAGCCAATCCCAGGTATCCATGGTCGAAACCCAGACGGTCGCGAACCAGGACCACAACTTCGGAAGCTAATCCCTTCTCTTCTTAACCCGATCATCGGCTCTAAACCCGGCGCCCCCTGGCACCGGATTTTTTGTGGTGGCGGCGACTGGCTGGCGCTACGCCTTGCTCTCCTCAGCGCACCTGAACCGCCGCCAGGGCCGTCATATTCAGCAAACCCCGTACCGTAAGCCCTGGCGTGACAACATGGGCTGACTTAGCGGCGCCTAAGAGGATGGGCCCAATCGCGGTACCCTCCCCCATCAGCTTGAGCAGATTGAAGGCGATATTGGCAGCGTCCTGATTAGGCATGATAAGCAGATTGGCGCGACCCTCCAACAGAGAATCGGGGAAACGCTCCTGGCGAATCGCCTGGGACAGGGCCAAGTCGGCGCGCATCTCGCCCTCGATCTCCAACTCCGGGTAAGCAGCCCGAATCAGACGGAGGGCGTCGTGCATCTTACCGGCGGAGGCGTCCTGATGGCTGCCAAAGTTGGAATGGGACAACATGGCAACCTTGGGCTCGATTCCGAAGCGCCGCACCTCTTCAACGCACAACGTGGTGATCTCCACCAGGGCCGCCGTGTTGGGGTCCACCTGCACGTCCGTGTCGGCGATAAAGAGGGTGCCACTCTGGAGTACTACGACGTTCATGGCCGTCATGTGCCCGACGCCCTTGGCGGGACCAATGATAAGTTCGATCTGCTCAAGATGGCTAAGGTACCGCCCGACGATGCCGCAGATCATGGCATCCGCCTCGCCGGTCCGCAGCAAGGTCGCAGACAGGGCCGTAGAGGAGTTGCGGATGTGGACCCGCGCCTCCGCGGGGGTATAGCCACGGCGCTTGGCCCTTTGATAAAAGGCCGCGAAATGAGCCTCGGCATCAGGATTATCCTGGGGATCGAGGAGGCGGAAATCCACGTCGGCCTTCATGGCCAGCCCCAGGCTGGTCAAACGCTGCTCGATCACGGGCCGGCGCCCGATGAGAATGGGGCTGGCAATGCCCTGTTCCAGGGCCTGTTGGGCGGCCTGGAGGACCTTGTCCTCCTCGCCCTCGGCAAATACCACTCGCCGCACCGCTTTGCGCGCCTGATCGAAGACGAGCTTCATGGTCATGCCGGTGCGAAATACGCGTTCCTGCATGCTTTGGCGATAGGCAACCAGGTCCTCGATGGGACGGGCGGCGACACCGGAGGCAATGGCGGCCGCGGCCACCGCCGGGGCGACCTGCTCCATGAGGCGGGGGTCAAAGGGCTTGGGGATCAGGTACTCGGGGCCAAACCGCAGGTCCAGGCCCCCATAGGCGTTGCGGACGATATCCGAGGGCCGGGCCCGAGCGAGATCGGCGATAGCCTGAACGCAGGCGAGCTTCATAGCTTCGTTGATCTCGGTGGCGCCGCAATCTAGGGCACCGCGGAAGAGGAAGGGGAAGCAGAGGACGTTATTGACCTGATTGGGGTAGTCCGTGCGGCCCGTGGCCAGGATGGCATCAGGGCGAACGGCGCGGGCCTCCTCCGGCGCGATCTCGGGGTCGGGATTGGCCAGGGCGAACACCAAGGGGTTGGCGGCCATCTTCACCAGCCAGGGGGCCTTCAGGATACCGGCGGCGGAGAGGCCCAGGAAGATGTCGGCACCATCCAGGGCCTCCTCCAGAGTCCGGAGGGGGGTAGCGATGGCGTAGCGAGCCTTGTAGGGATCCATGACCTCGGTACGGCCCTCATAGACCACCCCGGCGATGTCGGTGACGATGACCCGCTCGCGCTTGAGGCCCAGGGAGACCAGGAGATCCAGGCAGGCCAGGGCGGCGGCGCCGGCACCGGCGGTCACCAATCGCGCCTCACCAATCTCCTTGCCGACCAGCTTGAGACCATTGAGGACGGCCGCACAAACGACGATGGCCGTGCCATGCTGGTCGTCATGGAAGACCGGGATCTTCATGCGCTCCCTGAGGGCCTTTTCGACGATGAAGCAATCCGGGGCCTTGATGTCCTCGAGATTGATGCCGCCGAAGGAGGGCTCCAGGCGGGCGATGGTCGCGATGAGTTGCTCAGGGTCGAGTTCATCGATCTCGATGTCGAAGACATCGATGTCGGCAAATTGCTTGAAAAGGACCGCCTTACCTTCCATCACCGGCTTGGAGGCAAGGGCGCCGATGGCCCCCAGGCCGAGCACCGCCGTGCCGTTGGTGATGACGGCCACCAGATTGGCGCGGCTGGTGTAAAGGGCCGCCGCTAGGGGATCGGCGGCGATCTCTTCGCAGGCCGCCGCCACCCCCGGCGAGTAGGCCAGGGCCAGGTCGCGCTGATTGGCCAACGGCTTGGTAGCCTGGATCGCCAGCTTGCCCGGACGTGGATAACGGTGATAATCCAGGGCGCTCTTTCTCAATTCTTGGGACATCGAAATTTTTCCAAATCAAGGGGGTAAAAAGGCACCAAGGTTTCGGACGCGCCCAAGTGCCACCCTAAGCGTCCCCTGAAACACGGCATCTCCATACTGGGCGGGGACAGCCAGGCCATCGGGCAAGAATACAGGCCTTCTTGAAGGGAGCCATCAAGTTCCTTGCTTTCGACCTTCCTCACTTCCGGTAAATGTCCACATTCGTCTCCAGACACCGTCTGAGGCTGACATCGTTTGAGCCTAACTCGAACCAACTCTGGGGCCTTTGGTAGATGTCGAGGCCGCGGCCTATCTTGATGAACCAGCCATTGTCCAGGGTGATCGCACGGTCGTGCAGGCGCGGGTTGAAATCAAGCGTCAGCTCGATGTCGGCGTCGCGCAGGCTCTCGGACAGGTCCGACAACTTTTCCGCGATGTCCGCCTTCTGGTTGCTGTCTTCGTAGCCGGTGATTAGCTGGATCTGTCGCACCGTGCCTTGCTTGACGAGCAGCTCGCAGAGACGGACGAAGTTCTGGATCTGGTGCTGCAGGCGGATGTAAGGGTCCTCAACGACCACCTGTTTGGCCCCGACCAGGTAGGCCCCAAACAGGCTTTCGTAGGTGTGACCCGTGTCGTTGTAGCGGATGGTCAGGTGCTTGGCCCCGAGCTCAGGGAGCCGCTCGCCCTCGGGTTCGCCAGGGCCTGGGACCTCACCGCGGATCTCGGGAGCGGTCGGCGGAGACCGAACCACCGCCGGTGCCACGGGAGGTTCGGCCGACGCCCTGCTCTCGGTTGCCGCTGGCACGGACCCCAGGTGCCGCCGCAATGGCTGCTGGGTGGCACTGGCGGCCTGCGACTCCGGGCAGAAGACCATCACTTCGGCCCCGTCGGCGTTGTAATAGGACAAGTTGATGCGCGCGAACTCGTCGTCCGGCTTGCGCTTGTTCATCTGCTCCTTGATGCGCCGCCGGCACTCGACCGCGTACCCGACATACTCATCAAACTCCTGGTCGCTGGGCGGACCATCCGGATGCAGGATCTTCAGGAGCGCGCTGACCGTCTTTTTGATGCCCTTCTCGTCACGGCCCTCCACCGAACTGCCGAGACGGATGCGCTGGGTCACCTCCTCGTAACGGTTGGTGTGCTTGAGCTGGTAGTGATAGGCCTCAGCCAGGTAATCGGTGATGAGCCCGTAGCGCTCGGTCAGGAAGGCGCTGCTGTTTTTGGGCATCTCCCAGCCCGGGAGGTAGCAGGCCAGCCGGTCCATGACCGCTAAGTCGAACTGGGGGGGCAGGGGTTGAAACAGGTCGTACTCCGTCGAGTTGACGATCTGCTCGACCGATTGGTCGATATTGCCGACGAAGGCGAGGCTGGCGTCGGCGATGACCTCTGCCCCACGGGAGAAGCGGCCATTTGCCATAAAGTCCTTCATGATCTGGATGGTGTCCGGGTCCTTCACCTTGATGCCGCCCACCTCGTCGAAGGCGACGGTATCCCAGAACCCGACCAGACCGATCTTGTTACGGGCATTGTTGTAGAAGAGCACCGATTTGGTGGCCTGGCCGCCGCTGATCAGGGTCGAGTAGGGCGAGAACTCGCTGAAGAAGTAGGACTTGCCGGTGCCGCGTGGCCCCAGCTCGATGAAGTTGAGATTCGCCTCCACGAGTGGCGTCAGCCGGGCCACGAAGTGGAGTTTCAGCCGCCGACTCAGCTTGCCGGGCTCCAGCCCCACCGAGCGCAGCACCGCGTCCAGCCACTCGTCCCGGCTGAACTGGCTACGCCCCTCGCAATAACCGGCGAAATCGAAGCGGCTCAACTGGATCGGCCGCAGATCCTCGACGTAGAAGGCGTACTTGTCGGCCTCGATGTCGTTGTGGGCAATCGTCACCTCCGCCCAGATACCGCCCTCCAGCAGCCGGTCATTGTCGCGGTAGAACTTCTCGCCGATGGCAATCCGCTGCGAGGCGAAGTTCTCTAGCGCCGCCCAGTGACGCTTCTCCTTCTCATGGTAGCGGACATGGACCTTGTCAAAGAAGCGGTGTTTGCCCTTGGTAGCAACCCGCGACTGGGCGGCATTGGCCTCGTCCGGGCGCACATAGTTGTCCTGGAGCGTGGCGAGCACCGCCTCCATGCCGGCCTGAATCTCGGCGGGGTCGTTGCTGGCGCAGTAGCGCGCGAGCAGAAACTCCAGGACGAAGGTGGGCACGTTGGTGCCCTTCTTGATGCGGTGGAGCAGATCCTTGCGCACGACCTTGCCATCGAAGACCTTGTTTAACTTTTGGTCCAGTGGGTCCATCAGGTATTCCATAGCGTTCTATACCGTGTAGTCAGTCTCAAGGGCAAGGCTGCAATAGGGGGCGAGGGTGGTTGGGTTCAGTGCCTTGACGGTGAACTTGCCCTCGAAGTCCATCAGCATCTTGAGGGTCACCTGGACCCGCGCGCCGGGCTTGAGGTTCAGGGTCCCCGTGGCCGGATTCACCAGGCCGCCCGCCTTGGCCTCACCGACCACCTTGCCCTTCTTGTCCTGGGCCTCGAGCAGGATCTCAAAGTCCGCGGCCTGCGAGAAGATGTCGCCTTCCAGCAGGACCTCGATCACCGGTAACCGCGTGGTGATCCGGGTCGCCCCGTTCTTGTAGCTGACGTGGACGGTCGCCTTTTCCAGGACCGGCGCCCCGCCTGGCTCAAGTTTCACAGTGAGCACGGGTACGACCAGCTCCGGCAGCGAGGCGCCGCCGTGGAAATAGAGCAGCCCTGACTTATAGGGTGCCATGCTGCGCGGACCGGCCACCTGGTTGAAGTCGCCCCGCACCCCGACCTTGTCCGCGCTGACAACAAAATTGTGGCTGTCGGGCGCGCCGTCGCCGAGCAGGCAGCGATCGTGCACCGTGAGCCAGGTCCCGGGCGGCTTCTTGCACACGTCTCCGGCCTCCGCCTGGGCGTTGAGAAAGAAGCCGTGATCCGTGGCGATGACGACGTCATGGAAGCCGGCCTTCGCCAGCTTGTGGATAGCGACGCGGATGCGCTTCAGGGTGTCGTAGATCAGGCTCAGGGTCGTCTCGGGGTTGTTCTCCAGATGGCTGTCGATATCCACGCTACGCAGTACGAGCAAGTTGACGGTCTCGGGCAGCTCGCGCGGCGACCGGACGAAGTCGTTCAACCCCATCTCCGCAAAACGATCGCCGAACTTCTTGCGCAGCACCTCCATCCGCTGACTGACATTCGCCACGACGACATCACCCAGCATCGGCACGAGGCTGTCGTCTTTCCGAGCCAGCGCCAGCCCCTTGCCCGCACCGGGCAGCAGGCTGGCCATGCCCACGGGGGTGATGCTCGGCAGTGACGCGAAGGCCGGCCGTAGCTCGACGGTTGCGTCATCCGCCAATTGCTGTTGCAAGGCCACCCCCAACTCGTAACGCAGGGCGTCGATGAGGAAATAGGCCACGCGGCGCCCACTCTCCTGGAGGCGCGGCGCTACCAGGGCGTCAAACACCTCGGCATTGGCCAAACGCCCGGCGGGGGGCCAACCCGCACCTTCCAGGTGCTTGGTGAAGACGACCTGGATCTGCTCCGCCAGCCCCCGGTAGCGGGCCCGTGCTTGCTCGATCACGGCGTCGATGGCCGGGTCGCTATCCAGGTGGTCGCTCACCGCCTGCTCCAGCTCCCGTTGCCGGCGGTCGGTCTCGCGCAGGCTACCCAGGTAGAAGTCGACCAGCTTCTCCTGTGACTGGGCGTGACTGGGCAACTGGCGTTCGTAGTCCGCGCAGGCCTCGACCAGGTGGGCGGCGGCCTCGATCAGTCCCCACTGCGCCTGGCTCTCCCCTTTGCCGATCCACACCGAATGCGCATGGCGCTGGATGATGGCGCGCACGGCGTCCGGATCGTCGCGCTGCAGCGCCGCCACCGCCTGGGCGAAGAAGGTCCGTTCCTCGAACGGGAAGGTGTCGCGGGTGCCCAGATCCGTCACGCCGGCGCAGAGCGCGCGTAGATTGAGCTCCTGCTCGATAGCCTCCGCCCGGTCGATGTAGGTGACACGGGTCCGCTGATCGTTACGCAGCCGCTCGCACAGGTCGGTCACCAGCGGCCGGGCCGAGTCCGGGGCGTGCGGCACCCCTCCTAAAGCCTCCGACAGTCCCTGCGGCAGATCGAACACGAACTCGCTGAACAGCAGGAAGCGCCACAGCTCGTCCGCAAGCGTTGCCCAGGCTTTGGCCCGGGTCTTGATCTTGAGCCCGAGAGTCGCCTTGAACAGGTCCCGCGCCTCACCTACCCAGGTGTCCTGGGCCTTCAGCGCCTGGGCCTGCCGGTCACTCGGAGCTAAGAGCGCGAAGAGGATGTCGCGGGCTGATTCGGCCTCCAGCAGGGCACGCAGGCTGGGCCAGCCGAGCCCGCCGCCCACGGCATCGATGACCGTGAACCCAGGGTCCGGGTTCTCGCTGAAGATGCGGCGGATTTCCGTGGCATGATCGGGCTTGGCCTTCAGGCAAAGGCTCAGATATTCATCGCCGTCACCGGCCGGGAAGGTGCTGCCGCAGGTTCCATAGATCGAGAAGGGGTCCCGCTGCCGGTCCTCATCGGTCACCGGGGGGTTGGCAGGGACATAGATCAGCAGCCCCGTGAGCTTGGTGTTGGGCTGGGTGAGCGCGCCCAGACCGCCCAGCGCCGCCTCGCGACTCTCGATGCCGCTCTTGGTGGCATCCACCACCCGCAGGTCATCCGCCGCCAGACCCGCGCACAGCTCCCGGTAGCGGCGCGCTGGGTCGTAGACCACCAACACCCCGGTCTGGCGTAGGCGCGGCAGGAGGACGTCCTTCTGGATGTAGGTGGCGAGGCTCATGGGACGATAGGCAGTAGGCAGAAGACTGTGGGCACCATTGCATAGTGTATAAGGCGCGCGCAGCGGAGCATCGGAGCAGGATCGGCACCGTCCGCCTGCAGCATCCACCGATCACTATGGCCTTGCATGGCAGGCCGTCAACTCTTGCTTGGCCCATTCCAGAAGCCTGTCAATCAGTGCTTCTGCCTCGACGCGCGACACGGTTGGCGCCAGTATGCACATGTAGCGGAATTCGACGGCGTAGGGCCCAAGCCGTGCAAGCAATGCCGGGTCTGCAGGGATTGCCAGGCCGTTTTGAGTCGCCAGACTGGACAATTCGAGCAGGTCATGAGTGCGGCGATAGACCACGCCGCGAGATGCCAAGGCCGACTTGATAAATTTCTCTACCGCTTGCTGGGCGTGAAACAGAACGATCGCATCGGAGGCCTCGGCATCGCGATTCAGGATACGAAACCCAGTGCGGTCCCGTTCGCCGGCAGCCAGTAGTTGTGCGGCTTCGTCAGGCTGGGGATTCATGGAGTGTTCTCCCCTCGCGAATCGCCCAGTACACCGGTGTGCTGCACCAATCCCGCCGTCTTTCAAACTCCGCCTCGGAAAAAACCAGCAAATCCACGCCGACGCCGACTGATCCAATGGCCTCGCGCAGGCGCAGATATTCCCCCGTAGGATCGGGAAGGTCTTTTTCCACCACCAAGAGATCGAGATCCGAGTCCTCGCCCGCATCACCACGGGCATAGGAGCCGAACAGGATCACCTTAACCGGGTCGCGTGCCACGGCGATCACGCGTTGTGCTGCATGGGTGATGACAGAGGGATCAAGCATGGCGCATTCCTTCGGTGGTTGATCAAGGGTGCTCGGTAGTGGAAGAAGGCTACCGGGGCAGATCCCAGTCGCTCTCTGGGACCGTGTTGATGATATCGCCGTGAATCTTGACCTTCCCTGCAATACTGTTCTTTTTGCCGCCGCGGGTCGCTTTCGGCTTGGCCTCGGGCTCGAGGTACAGGTCCTCCAGCCCGTGGGCGATGGCCAGCGACTTGTC
>JBGAUE010000013.1:66109-93308 GCA_044228795.1 Chromatiaceae bacterium
GGGCCCCGCCGATCCAGTCGCCCACGCGATAATGCTCAAGCGCGCAATCGAAACGCTTGGTCTGGATCCCGATCTCCCGGCCGTCCAGTGCGATATAGAGCGAATCGAACATGCCCATGCTGTCAGCCTCCTCAAAGACCCGATTGATCCGCGCCCAGGTTAGCGCACGGACGGCAGACCTGCTTGCTCAGACCTTGCATAAACAATAGGCCGCCGCCTCGACCATGGCGTCGTCCATGACCCCGTGCCCCAGGTCGGCCATGACCTCGGGCCGGGCGATGCCCAGTACCACCTGCTCACGCCATTTCTGGAAGCTGGAGAGGAAGAAACAGGTGCGTGAGGTGATGGCCCCGAGGCGCCCGCCGGGCCGCAACAGTTCCAGCCCGCGCTCGACGAAGATGGCCAGCAGGTCGTTCTTGCTGCGCGGATAGGCGCGACCCAGTGGGTCCTTCACCCCGGCGGACAGTGCGCCAAAGGGTGGATTCATCACCACCACATCGAAAACCTCGCGGCAGAGGTCGATCAGCCGTAACCCTTGCAGCGCGTCCTGGGCAAACAGGCGGCCCTGGTAGGTGGATCGCGCCGCCTGGGCGAACTCGGTCAGTGCCTCGCGTAGCCGCGCCTCGGCCTGCTGCCAATTTTCCCGCTCCTGGTCGGCAAACAGGCCGGTACCCGTGCCCACATAGACCTGGCGGATCAGAGCCGGCAGCTCGCGCTCCACCCGCAGCAGCACACCCAGCTCGGGCAGGCCCTTCAGGAGTTGCAGGGTCTTCTCGAAGAGTTCGGCATCGCGCTGGTCGAGCCCCGCGGCAAACTGCTGGCGTAGTTCCTGTTCCGCCGGCGGCGCCGTGGCGGCGACCACATGACCCCGCCCAATCAGGGGGCGGTCTTTGGCCTTGACGCCCGCCTCGTGCCAGGCCCGCTGCGCCCGCAGCCACAGGGCCAGGGAGGCGATCTGCGCGGCGCGCGGGTCGATGTCCACGCCATAGAGGTTGTGCTCGATGATGAGGCGCGGGACATCGCGGAGGAAGGCGGCTTCGTCGGCATAGGTGTGGCAGAGCGGCTTGAAGGCTGCCCCCCTCTCCCCTGGCCCCTCTCTCACTGAAGGAGAGGGGCATGAGAGGGAGCCGGGGCCCTGTTGCTGCTCCCAGGCCCAGGCCTCCCGGTAGATCACCAGGAAGAGGTCGAAGGCGTAGAGGCCAAAGTGCATGGAGCCGCAAGCCGGGTCGAGCAGCTTCAGGGTGCGGGGGTCCCGCAGTGGGGTGGCCGCTGGCGGCGCCTCATCGGGCTTGACCAGCAGGTACTGGCAGCGTTCGCGCAAGGCCGTCTGACCGCCCGTAGCGTTGAACCAGAGTCGGCCGAGGGTGTTGTCGAGGAGAAACTCCACCACATAGCGGGGGGTGAAGAACTGGTTGCGCACCGCCAGCTCACGGCTATTACGCGGCGCCTGGCTGGCGTCGCGCATGGCCTTGCGCTCTTCCTTGGAGTTGAAGTACTGGTAAATCCAGCCGATGGTCTCGTCTTCGGCCCACAGGGCCTCGATCTCGGGGTCGTTGATCAGGGTCAGCAGCGGCAGGAGGGCCGCCTCGCGGGGAAAGAGTCGCCCCTGCGGCGCGTAACGGTCGAACAGGCTGGGCAGGTCCTGGGCCTGCTCGTCGCAGACGCTGAACAGGTAGCTGCGGTAGACATCGCCGGTTTCCCCCAAAGCGGTGCCAGCCAAACGGGCGTAAAGCTGAAAACCCTTGGCCTGGTAGCCGTTACCGACCGATTCGACCAGGATGCCCCGTGCCTCCGCCATGCGCAGGGCCGCCAGGCGATTGAGGACAGTAAAGGCCTGCTCACGGACGATGCGCTCCAGCACCGGCGCCGCGGCGGTCCGCCCCCCCGCCGACTCGGTGGCCAGGTAGTGGGCAAAGACCTGCCGCAGGATCTTGGCGGTCTCTAACCGACTGTCGTCCAGATCGGAGAGCTTGGCGATCTCCGCCACCTCGCCAGTCTTGGGGTCCATCCCATAGTCCCGTTGTAACTGCCGGGTGAACTCCTCGGTCAGCAGGTTGCGGGCCTCGTTGACGAAGCGCTGGAGGCGATTGCGAGTTGGTTGGTCAAAGGCCATTTGGAAATGCTCAGCAGGGTTGCCTGGTCGTATCCCAGACCGGGACAAACATTGACCTCAACCCGGAAATCGCCGGGGGCAATACGTCTTGGCAAGTAACACCCAGATAGGTAGCGGCTCTCGTTGTACCGACATAGAGATATTTGTCGAACAACTGCGGATGAAGATCTGCTAGACGGTCGATACCAATAAAGAATACTGCCTCGAACTCCAGACCCTTGATGTGTTCGACAGCGAACACCCGCACGTCATTGTCTCGCCCCATAACCTGCCCCTGGGGACAGGCCACGACGCGAATGTTGTAGTCAGCGAGAATGTCGTTCAGCGCATCGGCAAGCGTTTGAACCTGGCTTTCCTCATTGACGAATATCGCGGTGGAGGGTAGTTGAGTAACAAAACGCTCGATCTCACGGATTCTTTCGGCCAGCCAAGTCACAACCTCCGCAGTCTGCGATGCGTATTCCATCAAGACGGGCGCGACACCTTCGCTGTCGACGTGCTCGGGCAGAGTCACGTTCTGGTCCGATTCCCCCGCCGCTCGGATAATGGCGCGGGCAAGCTCGTTGAGTTGTCGGCTCTGGCGGTAGGACACCGTAATCGTCTTGACTTCGACATCGGGAACAATCCATTTCATCTCGTCAATTGACCGGCTTCCCCAGGTTGTCAGTCGTTGGTTGAAGTCACCGCAGGCAAAGAAAGATCGGATCTGCGGGTGGCACAGCCCCGCCATACAGGCCATTTGGACTGGGGAGAAGTCCGTCGCCTCGTCCACTAGAATTTGATTGGTGTAGAGGCCCAATATGGGTTTCAGTGCCGACCAGGCGGGTTGCGCAATGTCCCTAAAGATCTCAGGTCTACTGAGTAACTCACCACCCGAACGAAGAATCGCAAGCAGGACGATGTCAAGCTCTAATGGGTGTAGGTCCGTTGAGCTGAAGGGACCCTGGGCGTACCACTTCGCTTCCTCTTGGCGAACACGGCGAAATGCACGATAACGTCTTGGGATACCTTGGACGTAGCGCTTAACCGGATTCACAAACCGGCGAGCGTATGTTTGTACCAAGAGGCTAGCGCCAACCTCTGCAAGGTCGGCTTGGGCCAATGACCGATCAGCCAACCACTCGACAATCTTCCCATTACGTGACTCCTTGTTGAGGCTGCGCCTCGCGGCGTGTGCACGGGCCTGCCCGCGGACTGACTGCATGTAGGCTGAAATAGCCAGGCCCCGACCGGTGCTTGGAAGATTCGCATCCTCTTCGTCTGCGTCCTGGTCTTCCCCCTCATCGGTATCTGCATCAGCAGCCTGCTGAAGGCCGTCGATGAACGTCGCCAGGGTGTTCAAGAAGTCCCGGTCACGATTTAGCTGCAAATTGAGACAGCCCTTGATCTTCTTGTCTGTTCCGTCCCTTAACAGAGAGACCTGGGCCTGGACACCGCTAACCTCGGCGGCAAGAGCGCCGAGCGTTGCCGGCACGGAATTACCCGCTGCGCGATCGAGGATCGACAAAAGACGTTGGCCGACATCCGCTCCTCCGACAATCGCCTCCTTACTCAGTCGCTCAGCGGACTGATGCAAGTCACGCAAAAACGCGGTGCGCTGCCATTCGTTGAAGTCCGAAAACCATTCGATGGAGTGCTCTAGCGACTCAGTTTTGATGTTTTGGGCAGAATCCTTCAGCACGAAGGCACCCCCCCCGGAAGCGGTTCGCAGAACGCCGAATGTGTTCCGGGCTAGTTCGCGCCGGTAGTCTTGCCAAGTTCTGATACGTAGATCGGACGCAGGGACTCCTTCGCGAGCAAACGCCTCTTTCAGATATTGTTTTAGGAGTTCGGTCGGAGTAAACATCATCCAGCTTTTGGCGTGGGTAACTCCGTTTGTCGAGCCGATCCTTTCAACGATATGCTGTTCGTCCTCGCCCAGGTAAGCGGTATCGAGTTTTTGACCCAGTCGACGAATCAATGTCGTGGTCTTCCCCGTCCCAGGAGGCCCAAGAATCAGTAGACGCTTATCTAATGGGAGGCGAAATATCTCGTCTTGGTATTGGTCGAGAACTGGTTGGTCCCTGAGACCCATCTTGGTGATGACGCTACGTCGCACGCCTTCGATGACGTTGGCAGCCAATTGTTCTTCTGCGAGCAGTTGATCGAGTAGCTCCTCTGGAACCGCTACGCCCGGCTGGCTGAGTAACGCTCTAAGCGATTCGATCGTAAGCGGACCGAAGTCATCCGACTCGATGATCGTATTTTTGGAATCCCAGCCGCCCTGAAGTCTCGCGGGACGAAATAGGGCGCGCTCCAGAATTTCCACGTAGTTCCCGTTGGGGAAGGTGAAGACATCGCCTGCGGTAAGGGATGCCAAACGTCCAACGGGGGCGCGATAACTTGCGAAGTTCTCAAATCCGGATGGGGGTGCTGCCCGACAGATATAATAGATCCGCCGCTTGCCACTCTCATCTTCGGCAACTACGCGGGCAATAGCAGGTTCGTCAAGCAGAATTTGGTAGCTTGCGCGATTCTCCTGACTGATTTGATCGAGTCGTCGCATGGCTGCACCGGCAGTCATGGTGTTAACGGCCGCTAGGGTGTCGGGGCCGATGCCATGCTCATCGTGGAGTCTGCGGCGAGCGGTTTCGGCGACCGCCTCGAATGTTCCAAGTGCATCCTCAGCAATCTGCTCGACGTGCCGCTTATCTTCTTGCCTAATGCTCATGGACGCTCCTGAACCAACAGCTCTTGTCGGCTTTCTATTGGGGTGATGGCATATCGGGATTGAGCTCGTACGCTAGGGCTATCCCTTTATAACTGCTCAATTCTGATCTCAAATTCATCGTAATATGCCAATTCCGCCTTGAGGGACTGGAGCCGCTTGATAAGATCATCTAGGCCGGAAGCGCTCGATACCGCGATGGGGACCCGGATGGTCCGGCTCAGCTTATCTTTACCTTCCTTTACGTTCCGCTCCTTCTCTTCCTGTACCCGCTGCCGCTGCCGCTCCCGCCCCTCGCGGATGATGCGCTGCTTCAGCGCTTCGAGTCGGGTGGACAGGTCGAATTCGTGACTGATGAGGCGCTGGAGACCGGCCAGGTCCTTGCTGGCCGATAGCGCCAGGCCGGCCAGTTGGTCGAGGGCATTGTTCTGAGTCTCCTGGGTCAGCTCCGTCCACTCCGGGATGCGCTTGAGGTCCTGCTCACCGTCGCGAATGCGCTGTTCCTGGGCCTGCGCCATCCCCGTTGCGGCCGTGGCGACCTGGGCGTACAGGGCCGTCAGGAGGGTGTTGAGGTCGGCCGTATGCTGGTAGAAATCGTCCTGGCCGAGCCAGCCGGCGAGCCGTTCGAGGTCGTCGGCACAATCCTGCTTGAGCTGACCGGGAACGCCGCTGCTGGGTAGGCTGGCAATGGCGTGCTGATGGGCTCGCAGGTCCTTGATGGTGTCTTGCAGGCCGTGCCCCAGGGCCTTGGTGACCGCCTGAGCCCACTTCAGGCCATCGTACAGGGTCGACTCTTCGCCACCGAGATGTTCCGGGGCGTCCGAGGCGTCGGTGAACAGCAGGTCCGCGATCTGCTGGGTCAGGGCGCGCACTCGCTCGGCGCCGGGCAGATCGAGGCCAGAGAGTTTCTCGGCCAGGGGGGCGAAGGCCTGCTGGAACTGCGGCAGATGCTTGGCCGCGGCCTTGCCGATGTCTTCCTCTAGGGGCACCACCGTGTCGCCAATCAGGTCAGTCAGGCGTTGCGCGGCCCGTGCCAAGACCTCCAGCGGCGGTTTGTCCTGGCGCAGGGCGACGCCGATCGGTTTGAAGGCAAGGTTGGTCTTAAGGGCGTCGATGGCCTGCTGGCCCGCCACGGTGACCTCGCGCCCGGACACCTTCAGTTTGATGTCGCCCCCGACGAGCAGCGCCGCGACCAGGTAGCGCAAGGTGTCTTGCGACCAGCCGAACGGGGCACTGCTGAAGTGCTCGAGCAGGCGCTTGCCGTCCAGGGTGCCGTTGCGATCGATAAAGTCACGGATGCTGACGAGCGCCTTATGGTCGGTGCGGATGGTCGGGTTGCCGCCCGTGACCTGCACCAGGCCGAGCGGATCGAGCTGGGTCGTGATGGCCCTCAGGTTGCCCGCCCCGGTGCGCAGGAATTTCTCCGCCACCGCGGTATCGACCCGCTCCGGCGCCTCCGCGTAGCGGTGGAAGACCTGTGCCGCGGCGGTGCCGAGGTGTTTCTTGGCCGCTTCGAGCAGGTCGGTGGCCAGGCTGTCGACGGCCGTGGTTTCGCCGCGAAACAGGAAGGAGCCCTGGGCCAGGCGGCGCTGTAAGAGGGTCTTCAGCTCGCCGATGCGCCGCGCCGCGACATCGGTCTGGCTGGCGCAGTATTCCTTGATCTCCGGGTCCGGGTCGTTGCGGTGCAGCTCGACGATGCGTTGGGAGCGGTACAGCTCCGCCACCTTGTCGTCGGCCTCCGCTGAGCGGCGGCCCAGCAGGTAGATGAGGTTCTCGGAGGTCTTGTGGCGCGAGTCGTCCACCAGGCGGGTACGGGCCGTTTCGTAGTCGGTGGGATCGACAAACTCCACGAGGGTCTGGATGGCCTCCCGTTCCCCAGCCAGACTGGCGATGTGGCCGCCGGACTGCAGCTTCACCCCCGCCGTCACCGCCAAGGATCCGTGCAGCCGGGCGGATGGCAACGGATCGAACACCTCGCGTAGGGCCTCACTGAAGATCCGCCGCAGGTCCGTGGAGCGTAACGGCAGTTGGGCGCGCTCCTGTTCGATGTCGTTGAGCTTCTCGCTGAAGAAGCTCAAGGTGCCATGGCGCTCGCCGAGCGGTACGAGGGGATCGTTGAGCAGCGCGTCCACGGCCGTCTTGATGGCATCGGCACGCGGCGCGGCATCGATGGCCGGGTGCATCAGGCTCGTGACGTTATGCACCGTCACTGGCAGGTTGCCGAGGATCTGGAGCACGGCGACGGTCTTGGCGACCTCCTGGTGCAATGCCGAGTCCGGGAAGCGGATCAGCACCTTGCCGACCGCCTGGTGGATGGATGGGAAGGCCCGCTGAATGTCCTTTTCCAGCGCATCGAACAGGGTCACCGTGGTCGCCAACCAACCAACCTGATGGCCGGCCACCGGTGTACGCCCGTCGGGGCCCTCGATCAATACCTCCTGGATGACCTTGATCGCCGAGCGTAGGCCGATGCCGCCGGTAGATTTGGCCAGTGCCCCGAGCAGATGCAGCAGGATGTCGAAATGGGCGGGCAGGAAGGGGTACAGGTTGATGAAGGTGTCGCGGTCGAAGTCGGCGTCGTAGTACTTGGCATCCTGCAGCTTGGTGTGCTGGCGCAGGGCCTGGCCGTGCTGGGCGAAGTGGCGATCGAGCTCCTTGGCCCCAGCCGGGGACTTGCCCAGCAGACGCCGGGTGCAGATTTCCTTGATGTCCCGTGACTCGAGGTCAACCTGGATCGGAAACCGGTCCTTGAGCTTGTAGAGCTCGGGAGAGTTCAGGGCGGCGCGGGGGTCGTCCTCCGTCAGGGTCTGCTGTGCGGTGCCGAGAATCCAGGCCCGGCCGCCGCCGATATTCTTCAGGTTCTCGGCGAGGCCCTGCAGATCGAGAATCTTGTTCTGGTTGCTGCCGACGTACTGGCCAACCTCGTCAATCACGAACAGCACATAGTCCTTGCCGGCCGTCTCCCGGACGATGGCGAGGATCTCCTGGACCCGGTCATTGAGCAGGGTGATGAATTCACTCGTGGTGGTCGTGAACGACTGGGGGGTGCGGAAAAACTCCGGGTACATCTCATGCGCCAGCTCGGGGAGCAGGCTGTCCACGACCAGCTCATCGTTCTGGTAGTCACGCCAGTCTTCACCGCTCCGGGTCTGGAAGCGGGCCTGGAAGTCATCATAACGCCCGTCCTTCTTGAGCTTGCGCTCCAGGGCGGCCACCTTGAGATTGCGCGAGTAGCCGGCCCATTGCAGGACCTTGTAGTAGAGGACCGTGGAGACGACCTCCAGGGTGGCCCCGGCCACCTGCGCGGTCGCCAGATCGAGCATGACCACGGCCGCCGGGAAACGCTTGGCGATGGTATTGAGCAGGGCCCGGGATTGTGGCTTGTGGTAGCGGTCCTGGAGCGATTTCAGGAACGGCTGGCCGTCGATGGTGACCCGGTCGTCGAAGGCGAGGCCCAGATACTTGGTGAAGGAACTCTTGCCGGAGCCATAAAATCCGGACACCCAGACGCCGACCTCGTTCTGGCCGCCCGCCTCCATGGCCGCTTGCATCTTGCTGAGCAGTTTTTCGGTCTGCTCGTCGATGCTCTCCGTGACCACGTACTCGGAGATCTCGGCCTTGAGGCGCTGCTCCTGCGCCGCGCCGTAGGTGATCACCTTCTCGATGGTGCGGTAGATGTCCCGGCTGGGATCGAAGAGCTCGCGAATCTTCATGGTGGGTGCCGTCCGATGCGTGGGTTGCGCTGCTCAGCCGCCGACGTGCACTGAGCGGTAGTTGCCGTCTTCCGGGTAGAAGCCCAGGAACTTGAGTCGCGTCTTGCCGGTGCGTACACCGGGGTACAGGAAGACGGTGGGTACGTGGAACTTGCCCTGGAGCTGGGCCTCGATGGCGCCAATGCGCAGATAAGGGTGCAGGGCCTCCAGATCGGTCACCAGCACGAGGGTGTTGGCGCTGCCCTCCAGTACCGTCAGTACCGCTTCGAGCCGCGATTGCAGGCCGTCGGCCTTGACGAGGGCATTGGCGAGGGACTGGCTCGTCTTGGTCCAATCCAGCGGGTGCTGGGCGTCTGCCGCCAGCCACACCTTGCGCAATGGCGCCTTGCTTAGTATGTCGGTGACCTGCTCCGCAATGGAGAACAGGGTCACCTCGAAGCCTTCGTTGCGCAGTTTGGCGACCCAGGCCGGTGTCTGGCGCTTCACGTCCAGCATCTGGTTGGGTTGAAAAACGAGGTAGTAGATGGGCTCGAAGCTCGCGTGGGCAAACTCGCGACCCTGGCGAATCCGGACGAGCAACTCGTTGAAATCAGCCTTCAGCGAGGACATCAACGAGGTCCTCCATGTGCTGGTGCTTCCAGCCGATGTGGGTGATCTCACCGGCGGCTTGCAGGATGAGATGCCCCTGCAGGGACAGCCGTTTCAGCTCATCGCGGACATCCCCGCGCGCCAGGCCGAAGAGTTGCCAGTCTGGGTGGGCTAGCAGGGCATTGTCGCCGAGGCCGGCAAAGTGCAGGTCATGGGCCAGATAGGCAGCGGCCTTGGCCTCGATACGATAGGGGACGATGGCGCGCGCCGAGAGGGTGCGCTTGCCGAGCAGGCCGTAGTCGGTGCAGCCGCCGAGCAGGTAGGAGGTAACGCGCTTAACGGTGCTGTCCGACCAACGTTTGGCGGTCTTGCCATCATCGACGCCGCGGCCGACGAAGGCCTTGGCTTCGGCCACGGTGACCTGGTCGTCGCCCGCGGCGTAGCGCTCCCAAAAGACCTCCCGGACGAAGTCCGCAAGGATCGGGTTGGCCCGGCAGGTGTGGAGAAAGAAGAGCTGGTGCAGCTCGGCAGGGAGGAGTGCGCCGGTGAGTTGCTGCAGGGTGCGCGCCGGCTGCCCCTCGGCCACCAAATAACGCGGCGCGAAGCACTCCCTGACGATGTTACGCAGCCGCCGGGCCGAGATGTTGGGGAACTCGCCGGAACGCAGGGCCGCCTGGTAAAGGGCTGGGCTGCTCATGCCGGGCGTCCAGAGGGTCAGCAGCAACCGCGTCTCCGGGATCAGACCCAGGCCCGCCTGGAGCCGCGTAGTGTACTGGCTCTTGGTCGTCACGACCGATCCACAAGGTAGGGGTAGGAGCGCCTCCCCTGGGTGAAGGCGGCGTAGTAGCCGCCAGCGGCGGCGCTGATCCAGGCGCCGTCATCGAGGTCCGCGGAGGTGCCGATCTGGATGGGTCCCTCCTGGCCAGCACTCGCGGTTTTGAAGAAGGACTGGAGCGCGTCTAGCGCGACGGCCTGCGAGGTGAGGTCTGGGTGGGCAGCGATGGCGGCCGCCGGTTCCTGCAGGAGTTCGAACAGTGACTGCTCCAGGGTCTCGGGTAGCCGGTACAGGTGGAACACCCGGCCAATACCGATGTGCTCGTCATGCACCCGCCGGGCAGCCTCTTTGACCCCGTGGTACTGGGCCAGCGGTGCGGTGCGGGCAAACACCGGGTTCAGAAAGGCCGCGCTGGAAGGCGTGAAGAAGCCACTCGGCCACCAATCGCACTGAGCCTTCTCGCCGAGGTAACCGACGATAACCCGGAGGCGGGTGATGGCCTGAAGCTGGTCAAGATCCCGCGGCGCAGCCTGTCCCCCCACGCTCCTGCTCCTCTTGTTTTTTTCGGTCTTGTCTCGCAGGATCGGGGAGGTAATCGCCCGGTTTGCGAATGGATCTGAAGTCTACGCCCTAACCAGGGCCCTTGAAAAGGGTAGGGTGGAAGTACCCTGCCTATCTGGTAGCCACCTAAAGCATCCACCGCAAGATTGGCCTTTTATACTCCGCATGGTGCCAGGACAGGATCTTGTGCATGTCGTGGGTGCTTGCACGAAGCCGCCCTGGCGTCGCCTCGCTCCGCACGGAAATCCTCCCGCCACCGCCCAAAGCTGGCCAGCGAGTTGCCGCGGCGCCCTTAGTTCTCCCGCTCCGTCAGGCCCTTTGCGGCCACCCTGAATTCAACTCCCAACCCTTGCGGACGACGGCACGGCCGGGAGGCCCATAACGAGTTGCTGCAAAGCATCTGGCAACTAGACGCCATCCGGCAAGGGTGCCTTCATCCGGTCGCCTGTCTCCCTTAGCTCTGCCAGAAGCCTCTGTGCCAGGGGCGGCTCAAGCCCCTTCACCCATTCCACTACTACCGAAACGAACAGCTGGTAGGTGGCGATGGTTCTTTGCCTCCTGCACCCGGTAGAGCAGGCCCAGATGGGAGCCGAGGGTGGCGATCAGGTCCTTGAGTTCCCGCGGGCTCAGGCTGTCGCGCTGTGCCTCCACCTCCCGCTGCACGATGGCAATGAGCCGGGTTTGGGCATTGATCAACTCATTAAAGGCAGGGGCGTCGCTGTCCTCCATCCCGCCAATTCGCGCTGGCCGGCGGGTGGCAGGTTCTTGCAAAAACTCATTAGCGCTCATGCGGGCTCCCATCCAGTCATCGGGTTGCTCATCAGTTACTATCACTGCTGGCCACAGGGGTATGAATTCATTTATTAATTGTCTGTGTCAATAGTGATATTATAGAACATCAATGGTATTTGCATGGGGGAATGACGGCAATGCCTGACGCCAAGATGTGCCAGCCGGGTGACTCGTCACCCGATGAGTGGGAAGGAATAGCGCCTAGGGCGGCGATTCTCGCCTTTCCGGCGCGCTTCGCGGGTAAAGAGGCGCCGGCGCGCAGGCCCCTTAACCAGGCCCGGGTCGACCGCGCTATGGAATTGATCACCCCCTGTCTGGAACATGTGCTCTGGGAACGCGAGAACGCCCAAGCCTTTGAAGCACTGGCCAGGCGCATCGTCGGCGCCGTCATTCCCGAGACCCCCCTGGAGATCGAGCTTACGGCGAAGCTGATCGTGGCCTGGTGGCGCCTGTATCGGTTGGAAAAGATCGAAACGGCGACCCTCACCAAAGGGGATGGCAATGTGCAGCGGGTGCTGGGCGAGTTCACCCGCCAGAGCCGGGCGTGGCAGGCCGCCATGCTGGGAGCGCAGCGCCTGCTCCAGGTCATCGAGCGCCGGCAGAACGCACGTCACACCGAGCGTTGGGAGCAGGGGATGATGGATCAGCAGGCGTGATGCTGAACCTGCAGGCCGGCGCCGCACCTGCCACGAGTGGGCGGGGGGATAGAGCTGTCCTAGATGTCCTAGGTCCTGGATGCTTTTTATTTCGGTATTTTTTTTTATTAAAGCTCCTCCGCTGCCGGCCATGGAGAGCGAAGCGAAGGCCGGTAGTCCCCGGAAGGCGTCGGCGCGAGCGTGCCGCCGGAGGGGCGTAGGGGCCACCGGTCCCGAAGCCGTGGAGGCGGTATGCAGAGCGCATCCGACACGCCGTCGAGCCATTCGTCGTAGGGTCATGGCAGAGTCCGACCGTCCCCACAGGGGACACGTCGTGACGGAGCCCTGACCCGGAGCGGGGCGGCCGGGGCCTCATGGTTGTCGCCGAGCGCAAGGCGAAAGGGGGACTGGGATGTCCCGTTTCGCATCCTGAGCACGGCGACACTCCGATTTTTATTTCTGGTAAAGAAAAATAATAGGACAACTAGGGCAACCGGGACGATGCGAGTAACCACGCGGCGTCTGCGTGTCCTAGCAGCGTCCGGGATGCCCTAGTTAGCGACATTTGCCGCGCCCCCACCATGGGGGCGGCGGCCAGGAACAGCTCAGCGTCCTTGTCTTTGAGCTATCCCACCCTCACCCGTGGCATCCAGCGGGGCAGGTTCCCGGCGGCGCAAGCGCGGCGCCAGGATGCCACGGCTACGCCCCTCTGCCGCAGGAGCGGCACAAGCAGTGGCGCTAGCCCTCCCCATCAGGTTCACCCCAGTCGACCGCCTGGTGGATGGCCTTCTCGAACGCCGCCCGGCACTCGGCGAGATTCGGCAGCACATAGCACCACTGCCGGCTGCCATAGTCCGTCTTGCGCTCCCGGCGGCAACCCGTGATGCGAATGAAGGTGCGTCCGAACGACACCGCGGATTGCACTCGCTGGGATCTGTCCTTAGCCCAGGCCTCAAAGGCCAGGCGCACCGTGGCGCAGGGTACTTCAATGGGTGCGTTCTCCCAGTTAGAGGTATTGAATCTCACACTACCCAGCAGGGGGTCATGCCCGAAGCGGGAGAGCAGTGCCGCCAGGTTCAAGCCGCCATCCTGCAGGACGTCCGCCCACCACTGCACCACGGGGTCCGCACCGCGCAGTTTCGCCTCAAGCCGCGTCACCTGTTCCAGTCCGAGGTCGGGCATCTTGCGGGGGTCGAAACCCTGGAGATTCCAGTGCAGCAGCAGGTACAGGAAGGCCTCCAGGCCACCGGCATCGATTTCTTGCTTGAGGGCAGCGAAATAGGCATGGTCGCCGATACGCGCGGGGCTCAGATCGAGAATGAAGAAGCGGCGGTCATCCAGGTCGACGGGAATCGGCCAGTCCTCGTTGGACAGAACGATCAGGTGAACACAATTGCGCACGCTGAACTTATTGACCCCCTTGGGCTCTACAGCGATGATTCGGTCGGTGACAATGCTCTTGATCGTTCCTGCGGCACTCCTGTTGCCTCCCCAAAGGGCTTCGTTCAGCGCCAGCAAAATCGTCGCTGCCAGATGGTGGTTAAAGCGCCCGGTCAGATCGTCGATCTTGGTGGTCACGTAGGTGTGCGCGCCAAAAATCTTCTGAAACATATCAATAATGATATTTTTACCGGCTCCCTGACCTGAACGGAGTACCAGTGCCGTTTCTGCGGGCACACCAGGAAATTGCACCATCTGTGCTAACCAGGCCACCACGTACTGATAGACCTCATCGTTTTCATGGCACCAGATCGCGCGAATGTGAGAGAGGATCAATTCGCACTTGCCCTCGACTGGACGTATCGGGTAGCCCAAGAACAGGTTGAGCGTATCACCCTCCGGCAACCGCAGATCCCCCGGCGCGAGCCGGGCCTCGGGGCGAAACTCGATCCGGTCGTACTGTTTGCGGTGGGGCTGGTGATACCAAACATCGACGAGGGGCTTGAACTGAATCCGCGGCAAGCCTTTGGAGTAAGCGATCACCGGCACACGCAAATGGCCGTACATGACCCTCAGGTCCCGGAGAGTGGACAGTACCACCTTGGGCGCGTCGAAATTAGGATCCAGGTCGATATAGACCAGACTGGCCTTGCCCTCGACCATCACCAGCCGGTAGCGTTGGTCAAACTCTTCGAGTTGCCAAGCCCTTTGGCGGCCCGCGGCCGCGATCGTCTCGTCATCCGACCCACTCAGCCCCTTCCACCCCGCGGCTTTGCAGAGATGAAACAAGGTGCCCAGCCCCACGCCTTGTGCCGGGTCGAAGTGGAAGGTCTGCCAGCGATAGGCTGTTTCCCCCTCCCGGTAAGCATGGCCCTTGCGGCTCCAGGAGTCCCATAGCTCCAATGCCACCGGGTCGCCGCCGCCCGCGGCGTGCAGGGCCATGCCGATGTGGAGCCAGTCCAGATAGCCAATGTCGGGGTCAAGGGCTTGCAGGGCGGACACCACCTTGGCGTACTGGGGCAGCAACTGCCTGGAGAAGACCTCCTCCTCCTGGTGTGCCGGACAGGCCGCACCGGTGCTACCTGCGGCCCGGATGCGTGGGGCGCTGTCGCGGGTCACCGGCGGGAAGAGCTGCAGAATCTTTTCCCAGGACCAGGCCGGGTCGTCGGATTCCTCGACCAGCCGCACCAGCCAGGGTTGATCCGGGTGCTTCAGGTGCAGCGTGCCCGGCAGGCGCAATCCGCGGGTGATGTCTTTGGCGTTCGGATCCGAGCCATAGCGCTGGACGAGACACTCCTGGACGCCCGCAAAGCTGTCGAGGGGCGCCTCAGCGACCAGGAGATAGCGGTGAAAGCGACCGGGGGATGACTCCACGACCAGGTGCGGTTGGCAGGGCAACTCCGGCTCGTCGCCGCGGTCACACTCCTGCCACAGGGCCCGTACCCGGGTCAGGTTTTCCTTCTTGCGTCCAGTCAAGTCGGTCTCATTGACGACCACCGCGACGCCGGCGCCCTGCGCCTGAAGGGCCATGAGCTGTTCCCACGACTCGCTTAAGGTCCCGTGCAGGGTACGATTCAAGGCTCCGAGCCTTCCCCCCGAACGATCCTTACGATCGTCGAAGGTAAAAAAGGTCCATTGCGCTGCGCCAGGATCCAGCCGCGCCAGAAAGCCACGCGCTATCTCGATGTCGGGTGTGGGTGCCTTTGTGGGGGTTTTCTGATGGCTATGGGGGACTTGCGGACGATACTTGTTCTGAGTATCGCCGGGTTGCGAATAGTCAAAGTTGTCGTTAAACATGGCGGTATTACTCATGGTCGAGGTTGAAGATGCTGCTGACGTTTTGGCAGACTGACGCGGCCAGTGCTGTGGGGCTGGAACCAGGGTCATCGCGAGGTACCGCTCGCGGTGCGGATGAGCTGGTCGGGGCCATCACTGGGCCACATCAGACGCCCGCTCGGGGTCTTGAAGGGCCGCACGCCAAAGTAGGAGCCGGTGCGGCAGAGGCGGACCCGTACCGTCTGTGGTTTTACGCCCAGCGCGTGAGCGAAGTCTTCGGTAGGGATTCGGTCGGATCGATAGGAGGGCATGGCTCGTATTCCTGGATGATTCACAGGAATGCCAAGCTACACCAGCAAATTCAGGGGAAATATCCCCTCTGGGCCGGACAGGTGGTTTTTTGGCCGAACTCGGGTTTAGTTCATCCTATTTTCCTCAGTTGACTTCGACAGAACGGCTGTAAGCTCAGTGCGGGAGCGGGCTTGCATCAGAACAGGAGGGTCACCCAATGGGTGAGGGGGTGTTTGAGCAAAAGGCTCTGGTCAAAGCGGTCGATAGCGCCTGGCAGGAGCAGCAGCAGGAGCGAGCGGCGGAGGTGTTGCGCGTAGCGACCCCCGGCGGTCGGTTTCACGTTCGCTGGGACGAAGGCGGCAGCGCCACAGCCCTAGGGCAGTTGGTGTTCTTTGCCGAGTTTCTGGACGTCTCGGGGCTGTGCGCGCGCTGGGTGGATGGCTGCCCGATGGCCTACACCAGCCCCAACGCGCCCGCCGTGGGGAACGTCCTTGGCACCTGGCTGCTGTCGATCCTGGATGGGCAGCGGCGCTATGCGCACGTGACCGGACTGCGCGGCGACGCCGTCGCCCCGCAGATCCTCGGCATGGACAAAATTGTCAGCGATGAGAGCCTGCGTCGCGCCCTGGCGCATCTGGCACCGAACCAGCCCAAGCGCGGCGGTGAAGAAGAGCGCGCCGCGCGCGTGGCACCACTGGCGAAGAGCACCGCCTGGATGGACACGGCCCTGAGCGAGAGCACCCGTGAGGCCCTGCGCACCGCCTGGATCCTCGACATCGACACCACCGTCAAACTGCTCTACGGCCACCAGGCCGGCGCCGAGATCGGCTACAACCCCACCCAGCCAGGACGCCCAAGCCATACCCTGCATACCTACTGGATCGGCAACCTGCGCCTGGTGCTCGATGTCGAGGTGCAAGGCGGCAAAGCCAGCGCGGCCAAACACCGCCTGCCCCGCCTGTGTCAGTTGCTCGAGCGGCTCGCCCCCGAGGAACGCCCCACCCTGGTGCGCGGCGACAACGCCTTTGGCAATGAGGGGGTCATGCTCGAGATGGAAGCCATGGGGCAGCGCTATCTGTTCAAGCTGCGGCAGACCGCCGGGGTTAAACGCCTGATCGAACGGCAATGGCAGCACGGCGAGTGGCACGGCGTGGGTCAGGGCTGCGACGCCGTCGAAAGCCAACTGCGGCTGTCGGGCTGGAGCCGCGCGCGGCGCGTGGTGGTGCTGCGGCGGCGGGTCAAAGACCGCCTGGCGGCCGAGACCCACAGTGAGGACCCACAGCAGGCGCTGCACTTCATCGACAGTTCAGACCAGGTCAAGCTCTGGGAGTACGCCGTGCTGGTGACCAACGCCGACTATGCGCTGGAAGCCATGGGCCCGCTCTACCGGGACCGGGCCGATTGCGAGAACGGTTTCGATGAGTTGAAGAACCACTGGGGCTGGGGTGGCTACACCACCCATGACCTGGAGCGCTGTAACCTGTCGGCGCGCGCGGTGGCGCTGATTGACAACGGGTGGAGTTGGTATGTCCGCCTGGCGCATCCGCAGACCCGCCTGGAGGCGATCACCAGCCGCCCCATGCTGCTCAGCGGTGTCGCCCGCCTGACCCAGCACGCCGGCCAGTCCCGGCTGCTGCTCACCCTGTCCCATGGGGCAGGCGCGCGGATCAAGGAGATGATCGCCAATATCCGCGCGGGTCTTGACCATGTTCTGGCAAACGCGCCTCAGTTGCCAACCATCGACCGCTGGCGCGCCCTCGTGCGTTACATCGTCAACCAAATCACTGCGGCCAGACCGCAAATTCCATCGCCTCGCCGCTTGCCACCTCCTCGGTTGGCTCTCGGATCGAGTTAACAGAGGAATTTAGGTTCATTCCTTGCGGGGGCGGCCGCTGCGCTTTTTTACCGCCGGAGGGGCGACCTCGCTAGCCCAATTTTCAAGAGTCTTCGGATCGTAGGCACGTGAGAGATACGGTCTGATTATGGACATGATCCCGTTTTCTCCACGGATTCTAGTCTCCGGATGCTTTGTCCAATGACGCCTGCACGCCGCTTGGAAGCGTTCTCTGTCCTCCCTTTCCTCGAGTTTGGTCCTGGTTAGTCTACCGAGAGCTACTCTGATGCCCTCCAGCTCGGCAGCGGCCACTTGGAGCAGCTTCATCTCCGCGACAATGCAGCTTGCGGATAAGGCGCAACAGACCGCCCGCGAGATGTCGTTGTCGGCTATAGCTTGAAGCGCCTTCTCAAACTGCGACTGCGCCTCAGTGTGCAAATCTGTCAACTCCGGCGCGGTCTCCTTGATCTTCCTCCAGTGGCTGTCCAGGGTAATCGCCGAGGACTGGAAGAACTGCGGGTTTCCTGGCTGGTGGCCCTCAGCCGGGTCACAAACTGCTGCTTCGATCAGGACGGCCTTCAGGGCCTTAATTGGGTCGTTATGCCTGACACCCTGGGAGAATTGCGGTGCTCCGATGGAAAACATCGCGTGTCTATTCTCTTGGATCTTTTCTGCCAATTCTCCCGGTTTTTCCTCAAGTTGCGCGCGCTCTATCTCGCCTAAATTCTCGAACCATACCCAGGCATCGTCGTCGTCATGAGGAGGTTCGTTTACTAATTCATCTCAGCCGTAGGGACGCCGGTTGCCCGGCGCCCCCGGCACAGTCCCGGACGTGCAGTTTTTCCGCATCCGGTTCTTCGGTTGTACTCGCCTTCGCGCGAGCGAATGGTTCATGCAAACACCCGTTGCGTCGCTGGCTTCTCGGTAATGCGGGGCTTCGCGATGCCGAGCTTCGCTAAGGCGCGGTTGAACACCTGCCAGGTAAAGCTCTTGCGCTTGCCACCGCGCCGATTAAGCCATTTGAACGCATACTCCGTTGCCGTCTGGAAGAAACGCCACAGGTCCCGCGAGTTGCCCCGCAGTCCGTAGTAGTTGTAGTGCCCAACCAGTCGGCGATTGAGCCCATTGATGAAGTCCCTGCCCGGCAGGTGCCGGTGGCCCTTGATCCAGTCCTTAAGACGCTGCACCGCACCGCTGAGTTTCTTGCGGGCGGTGCGGCGTTTGACCCGCGGGGTACCTTCCCGATCCGGAAACCAGAACAACTCGAAACCGAGGAAAGTGACCCGCCGCGTCATGCTCGGATGAAAGCGGCTGAAACGCAAGACTTGCGTCTTCTCAGGCGCCTCCTCTAGGCCGAACTTGGCCAACCGTTGAGGCAGTACCTTGAAGAACCGCTCGGCATCGTCGCGGAAGCGGAAGGCGCAGACGAAGTCGTCGGCGTACCGGCACAGCAGCGCCTCCCCGCGGCAGCGGGGCTTGACCACACGCTCGAACCAGAGGTCCAGAACATGGTGCAGATAGACGTTAGCCAGCACCGGTGAAACGATCCCGCCCTGCGGGGTCCCTGTGTCGGGATGCAGCACCGTACCATCGGTGTCCAGAATTCCCGCCTTGAGCCATTTCGCGATGAGAGTAAGAAAGGCGCTGTCGTCGATTCGCAACGCCAGCATCCGCAGCAGCCAGTCGTGGTCGATGTGCTCAAAGAACCCACGGATGTCGGCTTCGACCAGAAAGCCGAACTTGCCGTACATCAGTTCGAAGGTCAGATCGCACACCGTATCCTTGGCGTTTCGCCCCGGTCGATACCCGTGGGAGCAATCGAGGAAGTCTTCTTCGTAGATCGCCCCCAATAACTTGGCACAGGCCAGTTGCACGAGTTTATCTTCCAGCGCCGGGATGCCCAGCGGCCTCTCTTTTCCGTTCTCTTTGGGGATGTAGACGCGCCGGACGAGCTTCGCCCGGTAGCGCCCCGCTTTCACGCGCTCCGCCAAGTCGGCGATATTGCCTTCCAGATTGGTCGCGTAAGTCTCCGCTGTCAGCCCATCAACGCCGCTGGCCGCACCCTTATTCAAGCCGTGCCAACAGTGCATCAACAGCTCGGCATTCACCTCTTGGAAGAGGTTGCGAAAGCGATGGTGTTTGCTCTCCTTTGCCCGATTTGCTATTCCCCGCAGTGAGGTTGGCTCGTGTTGATCCGATCCTGCATGTCCGGCACGAGTTTCCTTTGCGGGCTGCGTACTCCCGTCGGGTCCTTCGCCATGTGGCTGGCTTTCCCAACCTCCGACTACTATGCCCGATAAGACACCTCCTTGGCATACGGCCGTCGCCGGCCTGCCTGGGCGCGCCATGCTCGACGCTTCCACCCGAGCGCACGCCGTGTCAGGGCTCTTCACCCGTTCGTGTCCCAGCCCGGTCGGTTTCATCGTCTCACCTCGTCCAGGAGCCTTGGGGGCTTCCCGAGTTCTCCAGCGTCTCTCTTCCTGCATGCCACGGCCTGAGGACTCCGGCGGACCTCCACACCCAAGCCATAAAGGGTGCTTCGTGTTGCCTTCCAGGACGTTAAAACTGTCGGCATCCGCAATAAGCTTATTTCGAAGCTGTACCAGCACTTCAGGGAACGCGATTTCCCCTACGGCCTACAGGATTCTCTGTGTACGCTTGCCCCATCTTGTTCGCGGGTTGCCCCGCTCCGCCATGGGACCAACACTCGATACGGGCGGGCGGCTAACCCTTACCCGACCTGGCGAAAGATACTGGTCCTCATTCCGCGGCGTGCAAAAGCTTCCCGGAAGATTAGCCCCATGATCGGCAAAGCTGGGGCGCCGCAAAATTTGACCAAACCCTGGCGAGGGCCAGAAAACTGATGAGAGGAATGACGATGAAATTTGTTGACTATGCGGCATCAAGAATCTTAAAAACGCTCCTGTCGGTATTTTTTCAGCGGACTACTTTGATGGGACCCCAATTCAGCTATAACCAGTTTATCCGGAATGCCTGTTTCTTCGCCCATCATCTCGATGAAAATAAGACGGAAAATGACGAGCTAAATGAAATCGCGGTACAGGTGGCAGAGGGGCTCCTGTTGGGTTTTTATCAAAATCAACCTGGCAACAAAAACTGGAGTGCCATGGTCCATACCAGCAAAATCAAACGGTTTGTCAGGGACTCCTATCGCATTGCGGAACTCATGCTGCAATTCCCTCGGAATCAGGAGGTTCAACCGGAAAAATAGCCATCAATACCGATCGAAGTGGATTTTCCCAGGATCACCTACGAGGGGCTTGGGAAAAAAGAAGATTGGGCCGCCATGGCCTGATCGGGCGGCCCTGGAAAAACTGATCTTATTCAGAAACGAAGTTGAAGTTGACGAAAGAAAATTGATCCTGCCGGGACAGGGTCATGGCGGAATCCGCCTTCACCATGGGCGAACTGGCCGCCAGGGACTTTAGCGCTTCATCCGTCAATGACATCACTGCCGCCGTCGGGAAGATGAATGACTCGGCCGTGATGCCACCCCAAGACCATTTCTGGTATAGCACTTCATAGTCATCGAGATTGGCCTCGACCTGCATCAGGATGCGGGTATCGGGTTCGACCGGTACCTTGTCAAATGGGCTGCTCATTGATCGTCCTGAATATTCTGGTTGTTTGATAGGTAAAATCCGCTATAAGAGCACCGTGCTCGTGCTCCCGTATCCGATGCTGTAGCTCATCGCCCAATTTGTTCCTCCCACGCTCGGTTATTATCGTCCGGCACATGAGCAACCGCCCAGGCACCAAAGCTGAAGGAGGTGCCATTGAATGTCTGGATACTGGCGGGGTAGAGATAGGCGGTCACGGCGTCGTAAAAGTTATTTTGATTAGCGAATTGCCGCCAGTCGCGGTAACCAGGCGCGCGGTGATCGAACATAGCTTGGACGACGATGCGCCGCAAGGTTGGATGCATGAGGCCATAAAAGGAGTTCCACCGATCCTGTGACTTCAGCCACTGCCATTCCCAGGCGACCGCGAGCGCCTCCTCGTGCCAACGGTCGAAAGACCCGGCGAACAGGCGACGGCAAAAGTCGCAGACGTAGTGAAATCGCTCATGCTGGTAAACAGAGTAAACAAGGAGTTGCAGGATGCGCTCGCCATCCTTTAGGGTGATAAAGGGATACCACCGTTGTCCATGGCGCATGAGGCTCTTCCAATACGCCTCAATATTGTTGCGATGAAGGGTGATCAGTCCGGGACTGGACATCCAGCGGTAGGAGCCAAGGAGGGTGATGGTTTCCGGAAATTGGGGGAAATCTTCACTACTGTCGGGCTCACGGTCACGGAAGATCTCAAGCTGGGGGGCATCATCAAATAGACCCGTGGGCAGAAGACCATCCTCAGGGAGTTCATCTTCATATAAGGGAATCCCCTGACGGGGAGGAATGGACGTGGTAAGGATTTGCTTGATGAGTGTGTCAGAGATGGACATGGGGCTATT
This sequence comes from Chromatiaceae bacterium, assembly GCA_044228795.1. Lineage (GTDB taxonomy): Bacteria > Pseudomonadota > Gammaproteobacteria > Chromatiales > Chromatiaceae > M0108. The sequence continues at coordinate 87,809 of JBGAUE010000013.1, forward strand.
GTGCTGAAATTCTTCTAATCATCGGCATCAGCCAATTGTTGAGTCGACATGAGTGCAATGAGTCAACCCGTTATTGAGATGCTATGGATGTCGGGTTGTGTCTTGCCATCACAAGTTGAGTTTTGATCGACCATTCTGGTGGCAAGGTTACCTGTCATTGCCGTCGGATCCGGCTAAGTGAGGGTCGGCAAAGGTACCCTGACGACTCCGACCCGGAAGTGGTCTGGCCAGCAGGCGGCAGTGTCCGCGCGGTGCTTCCAGGCAATCGCAAAATCGTGCAAGGCGCTCGCCACGGACAGCCCTACCGGCAGCGGTTCCGGCACCGGCACCGCGAACCATGCCTCGGCCGACAGTTGTTCGAAGTGCTTGGTCATCACAACACCTATAAGTGTAGAGGTGTTGCATTTGATTCTAGACTCCGCCATCTGAATTATCGAGCTTACCGGGTTTGTACTTTGCATCGACGATGGCACGGCCGCCAGGATTCTCGATCGACACCAAGAAATCGGGCCTAAACGGCCATCGGTACCCGTCAGGCAGCGCAAGAATCCCCTCCCGCTGGGCCTCGGGCTGGCAGCCTGCGTGCCCGAGACAGACCCCAACCCAGGCCTCGAACAGGCGGTTGCCGTCGAGAAAGAAGGGCAGCGTGTGCCGGTCCTCAGCCGCTCCGCCAGTAGGGTCCAGATGCAGACGGGTCAGCACCAACCGGGCAAGGGCCAGCGGCTCGGCATAATGACGCATGGCACCGTGCCGACGCGCGCTCGCCCAGTCTCGCGGACCGATGCGTTGCAGCGGCACCGCGGTCAGCGCGGTACGGCCGAGGGTGCCCCAGTGCCAGACCTCGGCCGGCACGACAGACGGCGGTTGCTGGCGAAGCCAACGCAGGCCCGCCTCCAGCGCCGCCTTGAGCAGGCGGTTCTCCGGAGTGTCCCGCCCCAGGACCGTGAACTCGCAGACCATCCGGTCGGGGCGGGCACGGACCAGGTTCTCGCGCACCTGATCGGCGATTCGCACGCGCCCGCGCACCCGGCCCACCAGGTTCTCCTCGACGCGGCGGAAGTCCTCCCGCAGATGCCGCCGAACGAATTGGGCAAGGAGGTAGAGATAGGCCGTGACCTCAAGCAGCGTCAGTTGCGGTAACTGGACGCCTTCGATCGGTGCCTGCGTCGGATCGCAACCGAACAGCCGATCGAACTCGACCCCGGTCTGTGCCTGGGGTGCCGCGAGCACGGCCGCAAAGACCGCCGCCAGGTCGAGCCGCTTCAGCTTCGGCGCCACGCACAGACAGGGGGCATCGGCGTCCTCTCCCAGGCGCACCGCACCGATGAAATGCGAACAGTGGATGACCCCGCCATCCCGCCAGTGCAGGCCCAGGGTGCGGGGGTTGTCCGCGGCTGGTGGTTGGCGCTCGGAGCGGTTCCAGGGATGGTCATGGCCGAAACGGACCGCGAAGCCCCGTAGCCCCGTAGGGCGGATGCCCGCAGGGCGATCCGCCACTTCGCCATCGCGAAAACTAAGCGGGCTCGAACGACTGCCGCGAGCCGTTGGTACCGCAACACATGAGTGACCGGTTCGCACGCGGCTGCGTCATTGCGGCCGATCAATTGTCTGCATTCGTCGTACGCATCCTATTTCCCTGCCAAATCTACGTGCTCGCGTCCGGCCCCTTAAACTGGCGGCTCGGTTTTAATAATGTCATGGTAGTTGAATTCACCGGCGTCGTCGCCTGTCAAAAACTTATAGGCTTCGCCGTAGAGAAAATATTCGCGCTTCAACAGGCAACTGATGAAAGCTTCGATTAGCCTGGAATCCCATTGGTTGTCGTCGGGCGGTAGTTGTTCCCAAGTTGCCTGATCCGGTACGGGAATAGCGCTCCACAGCCAAGGAGCATTCTGGTCAGCTCGTGTGAAACAAGCGTATAACGGGTGCCCATTGAGGCGAGACAGAATGGTCTTGACCGGCAGCTTGTCCTTCACGCTACAGTTACCATCGGCGCGGTTCAAGTATTTCGGCCAGTAGCGGTAGTTGGACTGCATGTTCGGCAGATGCTTCCTAAAACACCCATCCCTAACAAAATACGTGCTAGCCTGAGACTCATCTTCAAAGAAGGCGGCGACGCCGCTCTTCAAATCATCATCGTTAATCGCTTGATAGAGAAAGCGGCTTCGAGGAACGATGTGATCGGCGTCGAAGGGGCGGCCTTTGCCGAACAGCGCGGGGATATGCTCAAGATGAGTCTCACCATACATTTCGTACAGTCCCAGTCGCTGATTCCACATCAAGACAAAATCCCCCACCCCGGAGTGCACCGTATTGTTAAGCAGCAGGCGCTTCGCTGATAGGGTAACGACTTGCAATGGCGTGGGTAGGCTCCGGTGTTCATGTACGATATCCTCAACGGTTCCATTTGCCGCTATCCGCGGTTCGGTCCATCTGAACCCCAGCAATTGGCGCAATTGATTGCTATCGTCATCTCTGAACACCGCTTGGGTTATATCCGTGAATGAAAATTGCCCCAACTGGCATGCCTTATTAAATATCTCCCGATTCAGAGCAATGTTCGACCGGTCGGCGCAAATCCCATTAGCGAACAGCATCCAACGTAGCATCTCATTCCGCTGCGGAATTGTTGGCTCGTCATGGGGGTGCTTAAATTGCCATACTAATAGCGGGTGCAGGGTAATCGGCGTGATGCCTTCTTTATTGTTGGTGGACCCGGCAAGTTGCAGCAAGGAAAAACCAAAGGGATTGCTTTTGGGGTGGAATTCGATACGCTCGAACACCCGCCTGAAAGCATAGCCTAACCGGGTGTCCCCACCGCTCTCTGGAGCCTCGTCGACGCCACAATAATCACTCAGTTTTTGTTGGAACGTTTCCCATATTTCCGCTTTGCCCTTCTTTAGCTTATGCAAGCGCTCTAAGTTCAAGTCGAGCAATTCCAAGTCGTCGGTGGGTTCGGTTCTGCCTGAAGCTAGGGCGGGTCCCGCCGCGGGCGCTGGCCTAGCTTCCGCCAAGGCGACCCGCGCCAGTGCATGCACGACATCCTCGGTTTCCAGCAGCAGGCCATACTTGGATTTCTGAAAAGCGACCAAGGCATCGTTACCTGGTTTGCCGAGGGTTAGCATCAACTTGGACACCGCGAGTTGCCGCGCCGTGATTTGCACGCCTCCGCGGCCGATGCGCGTGAATAGCTCGTGCCCTCCGTTATCCTCCTCGTCCTGCTCGATATTCGCAAGGTCGATGTATTGCAACGCCAACTTCGCCTCTCTCACCCGCTTCAGCCCCTTGATCAAGCTGTCGAGGACAGCAGGATCCGGCGTGCTCAGGTCGGGTTTGAATTTCTTGAGGGGTTCCCGATACTCGTCACTCAGCTTGTTGATTTGCTCAGGCAGAACATCAGGATTGACATCCCAGGTCGCTGGATCGACCAAGCGGGCTAAGGGCACTGGGCAGCGCGCTTCCCAAGGAAAAGTACGGTCCAACGGCAGCTCGTAATAATCTTTACCGCTGAATTCCGTGTGTTGGATCGAATTCCAGATCGTTTTCAGTGCTTCGTCGCTCATGGCCTGAAAGTCGTGCTCCCCACCCGCTTTCATGTGGAAGCCGAACGGAAAGGTTTTCGTGCAGGGGTGCAGCCAGTATGCGAACCTCAAAGGGTGTACTTCACCGGGTGGCGGCGCCAAGTCGACCCATAGCCGGAGGCGGGTGGCGTCCGGCGAGGTTCCGGCAATGATGGCGGAGAGCCGCTGCTGTCCGTCCAGTAGGTCGTAATAGAGTTCGCTCCCGGTCCCGGCGGTTGCGCCCCTAACCCCGTTGTCCGCAAAATCGCGGGAATTCCCCTTGCCTTCGACCAATAAGAACGAAGGGATTGGAAAGCCCCGCAGCAACGAGTCCCAGAGACCACAGACCCGTCCTTCCGACCATACCGAGTCGCGTTGGTATAATGGCAGGCGCAGCTTGCCTTGGCGATGTGCATTCAATACTTCCGATAGCGCTATTTCCTCGATGCCCCGCTCAGTGAACCATGGCAGAGGAACCGCCTTTTGTTGTGAGGAACAGCCCGATAGCATGATCAATACTCCCGTCATCCACGAAGTAATCGGTGGTGAGCAGCGGCTCCTGGTTATTCGCCAGCCAGGCGCGTGCGGCCAGATAATCGGTATCGGTGGGCACGCAGGCGGCATACCAGGCGCCCGTTTCCACAAAAATCACAGCCGCCGTCCGTACAGCAGGGTGTGGTGGTCGCGATTGGAGAATCCGCCGTTCGCGATTTCGCTGAGGAGTGCATCCAAGTCCCGCAGCAAACCATCCAGTTGGGTCCGACGCTGGTCGGAGGTCGGCACCGTCTGGTCCTGTCGCAAGGCGCGGGCCAGAACCTCGATCAGGCGAAGCTTGGCGCGATGGTCTAAGCCCTCGATCGCCTGTTCGATCTGGACTGTTTGCGATTTCATGCGCGATCTCCGGATATCGTTTGGCGTAAGCTCAGGGAACGCGGTACCCCCCTCATCTTGGTGGAGTCCACGGAGGCGATGAGGTCACCGAAACCGCTACCGGGCCAGCCGCGATGCGTTGCCGGCCGCGGGTGTCGGCGCGCTCCAGCATGTCATGCTTCACCATGGTCGCCGGGCCGGACGCTTGATCTGGACGAAGCTTAGCATAAGCCCAAATCCTTGGACTTATGCCGGGCCATGGTCAGGCCACGCTTCGATGATCCTCCCCCTTCAACCGACACTCCGCCGCCAACCGCCGCAGGAACTGCTCCGGCGTCAGGCACTCCCCCAGCAGGGTCCGTTGCCGGCAGACGGTGGCGAAGTCCCCCGGCGCCAGCGCGCTCAGGGTCTCCATGTGCCGGGCGATGAGTTCTGGCACCGGTGCCTTCTCATCCCCCAGGGCCTCCCGGGCGAACAGGACCCGCCGTTGCCCCGCGTTCAGGGCCCGGAAATGTAGCTTGAAATCAAATCGCCGCAGGGCCGCCTGATCGATGCCGCTCATGAGGTTGGTGGCGGCGACGAAGATGCCCGGAAAACGCTCCATCTGCTGCAGCAACTCGTTCACCTGGGTGCGCTCCCATCTATGGCGGGCCTCCCGCCGCTCGGCGAGGAAGCTGTCCACCTCGTCGAGGAGCAGCACCGATCGTTCCGGGTCGCAGTCGCGGAACAGACGGGCCAGGTTTTGCTCGGTCTCGCCGACATACTTCGACACCAGGTCCGAGGCCTGGCGGGCTACCAATTCGCGGTCCAGGGCCGCCGCCAGGATTTCGGCAAAGGCGGTCTTGCCGGTGCCGGGCGGGCCATAGAAGCAGAGGCTGCCGTGCCCCCGCCGTCCCAGGGCCTGGACGATGGCGCTGGGGGTGACGTCGCCGGCCAGGTTGAGGAAGGCGACATCGAACGGGGTGGCCGCCGGTCGCCGACGTGGGGCGGGGGCGCCGTGGAGCAGCAGGCGCATAGCCCCGACACCCTCGCGCACCGCCCGTTCCGGCGCCTTGGTGGGGCACAGCTCC
>JBGAUE010000014.1:0-92368 GCA_044228795.1 Chromatiaceae bacterium
CGCGCGTCTGCGTTCCGTTTGCATTTCATGACGCTATTATACCAGCGTTATGGCAATACTTACTGAAGTCTTAGTAATTTCGAACGGTCTTGCGGACACCTTCACCACTTCGCCGAAGGCCTTTACGCGCCGGCGCAAGCTCCCGCTCCCCAAGCTCTTTCTGTTCCTGTTGTTCCTGACCGCCGGCAGTAAGAGCTAAGGCGTCGACGGCAAGTCCGGTGCGTTCTTTCTTCACGCCCGCAGCAGCGACCTGTGGTCCAAAGCCGAAGCGGTCCACCGCAGCGCCGTGACCAAGGCGCGCGCCAAACTGTCCTGGACTGCGTATGAACGCCTTCATCGGGATGCCGTACGGCTGGCCAATGAGGTTTGGCCGGCCGCCGAGGAGAATACCTGGCGAGGCCTGTCGGTTTTCGCCAACGATGGCTCCAAGTATGATCTGCCGGCTGGCGCTGCGCTGCGCGTGGCGTTCAATCCCGACAGCGGACTCGAGCAACCCGGGAAGGACCCAAAGTGTCTGGTATCCACTGCCCAGGATGTCCGGAGTGTCGCGCGCTCAGGATGCGAAACGGGACATCCCAGTACCCCTTTCGCCTTGCGCTCGGCGACAACCATGAGGTCCCAGCCGCCCCGCTCCGGGTCACGGCACCGTCACGACGTGTCCCCGGCGGGGACGGTCGGAATCGGCCATGACCCGACGACGCATGGCTCGACGGCGTGTCGGATGCGCTCTGCATACCGCCTCCACGGCTCTGGGACCGGTGGCCCCTGCGCCCTACGGCGGTAGGTTCATTCCGACACCTTCCGGGGACTACCGGCCTTCGCTTCCCTCTCCAGGGCCGGCAGCGTTAGAATGCTAAGTAACTAATCCCTGACAAGCCCCCCGCTGCGCTCCTCATACAGACCCTATCCGCTTCGGGGAAGGGCCCCTTCCCCTCCCGCCAGGGCATCGCCGATGACCGCCAGGGTCAGCCATGCCTCGCCGGATTCTAGACCCTTGATCTGACGATCGGCACAAGCGCATTGACCAAGGAGGTGTCGCAACCGGGCAGGTGGCAGGCGGTGCAGGGCCGACTTCAGAGGCCCTTGGCGATTTTTCCAAACCCGTTCGGCGTTCAGGAAGGCGTCCAGTGCCCGGGGGCCGGAGCGCGAGGCAAAGGCGGCGCGGGCCAATAGACGGACCTCGCGAGCCAAAACCCACAGTATCAGGGGCTCGGCGGTGCCCTCGGCGGCGAGGCCGGCGAGGATACGGTGCATGCGGGCGCGATCCCCCGCCAGGGCGGCATCGGGAACATCGAAAAGATCAAAGCGGGAGCTGTCGGAGATGGCGCGGCTGAGTTGTTCGGCGTTAAGGGGACCCTCACCGTGAATCAGAACCAGCTTGTCCACCTCTTGGGCAGCGGCGAGCAAATTACCCTCCACTCGCTCGGCAAGCATGGCAGCGACCTCAGGGCCAGGCCGCAGGCCGCGTTCGCGCAGGCGTTGCCCAATCCAATCCACCAGCCCCTGGCTATCCAGGGGCTTGACCTGGAGCAGCACCCCGACTCGCTCGACTGACTGAATCCATTTGGCCTGGAGTTCCTGATATTCCAGATTGGGCGCCAGGACCAAGAGCCGGTTTTCGGGCCTAGGCTGGGCACAATAGTGGCGAACCGCCTCACCGCCCTCGCGACCGATCTTGCCGGAAGCCAGCCGTAACTCGATGAGCTTGAGACTGGAAAAGAGGGACAGGGACTGGGCTGCCACCGTCAGCAGGCCCCAGTCGAAATGCCCATCCACCTCGAGAACCTCCCGCTCATCGAAGCCAAACGCACGGGCCGTCTGGCGGACCAGACTGGCAGCCTCGCCGAGTTGGAAGGGCTCGTCCCCGCAGATCATGACCACCGGCGGCAGTCCCTGCTTGAGGTGGGAGGCCAGCCAGGGAAACTGGATACGCATCAGCCGGCGGGTCCCGGGCTAGCCGGCGGGTAAGACGGCACGCAACATCGCGAGTACCTGGGTGGCCGCGTCCTGGGCCATCTCGGTATAGAGGATCTCCGCCTCCAGTTGCTTGCCCAACACCTCCACATCAGCATTTTCGAAGGTACGGGAGATCTCAAGAGCCCTGGGCTCGATCAGAACCTTGCCCATGGCGTCACGGGCGTCGAAGCGCAGGTTAAGGAAGAGTTCGGTGGCGATAATCTTGCCATTGCTATCCAGGGCACCGACCCTGGAGTTACGGGACTCGGACAGAATGCGAACCAAAGAGCGGGCATCCTTGGGTGAGGTGGCCTGTGGTACTCCGGAGATTTGGAATCTCTCCCGCAAAATCGCTCCAACCGTGGAGCTGCCCGGGGTCTCGACAAAGACCGGGCTGAAATTGGACGGTATTTCCACCGCCCCCCGCAGTTTGAAGCCACAGGCTGTCATCAGTGACAAGGCCATCAGCATCGTCACCATTAACCCCAAGTGCCTATCCGCAAGCCCCTTTACCATCATTGCACCACCAGATTGACCAGCTTGTTGGGGACCAGGATCACCTTGCGCACCTGGGCCTCGCCCAGGAAGCGACGCACATTGTCGTTATCCAGGGCGGCCCTCTCCACGGCCTGAGGATCCGCATCCGCGGGCACCTGGACCTTGCCGCGCACCTTACCGTTGACCTGGACCACATAGTCAAGGGTGTCCCGGCGCAAGGCCTCCTCGTCCACGGCAGGCCAGAGTGCCCGGAGGATGTCGTCACCCAGGCCTAATTCGCGCCAAAGGTAGTGACTCAGGTGGGGTGCGATGGGGGCAAGCAGCCGCAGGACAATGGCGAGACCCTCGCGCATCACCTCCGCGCTGGCCGCGCTCCGGTCGAGTTTGTGGAGGGTATTGACCATGGTCATGCAACCTGAGACCACGGTATTGAATTGATGACGTTCATAATCAAAAAGGGCCTTCTTAAGGGTGGAATGGATCTCATGGCGCGCCTCCCCGGCCTCCAGGCCTCCGCAAACCTCTCGGCCCTCCCGGTGCTCGTCCAGTGCTAGCGCCCAGACCCGCTTGAGGAAGCGTGAGGCCCCCTCCACGCCCTCGTCGTTCCACTCCAGGGACTGTTCCGGAGGAGAGGTGAACATGGTGTAAAGGCGCACGGTATCGGCCCCGTAACGATCCGTCAGGACCTGAGGATCAATCCCATTGTTCTTCGACTTGGACATCTTCTCGATGCCCCCGAAAATGACGGGCTGGCCATCGGTCTGAAGCCGGCCCCGCACCAGCCGGCTCCGCTCGTCCCGCTCGACCTCCACATCCGCCGGATTGAACCACTGTTTGCGACCCTCGGCATCCTCCCGATACCAGGTCTCGGCTACCACCATGCCCTGGGTGAGTAGCTGGGTGAAAGGCTCATCGCAATCCACCAGGCCCTCGTCCCGCATCAGTTTATGGAAAAAGCGGGCATAGAGCAGATGCAGAACGGCGTGCTCGATGCCACCGACGTACTGATCGACCGGCAGCCAGTAACGAGCACGCTCGTCCAACATGGCGGTATCGCAGTGGGGGGAACAGTAGCGGGCGTAGTACCAGGAGGACTCGAAGAAGGTATCGAAGGTGTCCGTCTCCCGGGTCTCGCCGCCGCCCAGCTCGGAGAATTCCGGCATCTTCTTGAGGGGCGATCCCGAGCCATCGACGATGACGTCCTCCGGTAGCCGCACCGGCAATTGGGTCTCGGTGCGCACCTGGCCATCCGCCCCATGGATCACCGGTAGGGGGCAGCCCCAGTAGCGTTGCCGGGAGACGCCCCAGTCGCGCAGACGAAAGTTGACGCGACGACCGCCCCGACCCCTCTTCTCCAGCCAGGTGGCGATGGCGTCGCAGGCCTGGGCGAAGTCAAGGCCATCGAAGGGGCCTGAGTCACGCAATACACCCTTCTCGGTGTAGGCCCCGGTCTCGATACCACAGGGGGAGCCATCGGCGGCGAAGATGACCTGCCTGCGGGGTATGCCGTATTTCTCGGCGAATTCCCAGTCGCGCTGGTCATGGGCAGGGACGGCCATGACGGCCCCGGTACCGTAGCCCATGAGGACAAAGTTAGCCGCGAAGATGGGCACGGGCGCCCCCGTGATAGGGTGCAGGGCATCCAGGCCCAGGGCATGGCCTTTCTTCTCCATGGTCTCGATCTCGGCCTCAGAGACGCCACCCTGCCGGCATTCCTCGATGAAGGCCGCCAGACCGGGATCGGTCGCGGCCGCCCGCCGCGCCAGGGGGTGTTCGGCGGCGACGGCGACATAGGTCACGCCCATGAGGGTGTCCGGACGAGTGGTATAGATGCCGAGCTTCTCGTCCGAGCCGGCGATACCGAAGTCCATGTGGACGCCCTCGGAGCGGCCGATCCAGTTGCGCTGCATGGCGCGCACCTGGTCAGGCCAGCCATCAAGTCCCTCGAGGTCGTCCAGAAGTTCCTGGGCATAGTCCGTGATGCGTACGAACCACTGCTCGATCTCGCGCTTCTCCACCGGGGCACCGGAGCGCCAGCCCTTGCCATCGATGACCTGTTCGTTGGCCAGTACGGTGCGATCCACCGGGTCCCAGTTCACCATGGACTTGGCGCGGTAGGCCAGACCCTTATCCATGAGGCGCCCAAACAGCCACTGTTCCCAGCGATAGTAATCCGGATCGCAGGTCGCCAATTCCCGGTCCCAGTCATAGCCGAAGCCCAGGCTCTTGAGCTGGGTCTTCATGTAGGCAATGTTGGACAAGGTCCATTGGGAGGGCGGGATGCCGTGTTGGATGGCGGCGTTTTCCGCAGGCAGCCCAAAGGCGTCCCAGCCCATAGGCTGCAGAACGTTCTTGCCGAGCATGCGCTGGTAGCGGGCGATGACATCGGCAATGGTGTAGTTACGCACATGGCCCATGTGCAGCTTCCCGGAGGGATAGGGGAACATGGCCAGGCAGTAGAACTTCTCACGGCTCGGGTCTTCGATCGCCTTGAAGGACTGAGCTTGTTCCCAGTAGGCTTGGGCCGCCGCCTCAATGGCGCGCGGATTATATTCTTGTCGCATGGGTCGCCTTGGCTTCGAAACTAAAGAAAATCAGGATATCGCGCGGCGGCGGCGGACGGCCTCGGCGAGTTCCTCCAGCAGGGGTTGTGTGTCATCCCAGCCGATACAGGCATCGGTAATACTCTGGCCATAGGTCAATTCGGTATCGGGGTGCCAGTCCTGGCGGCCCCCGACCAGATGGCTCTCGATCATGGCACCCATGATCCGCTGATCCCCCCGGGCAACCTGGCCGGCGACGTCACGGCCCACATCCACCTGCTTCTGAGGCTTCTTGCGGCTGTTGGCGTGGCTGAAATCAATCATGAGGCGCGGGTGCAGACCGGCGTCCTCCATCTCCTCCGCCGCCATGTTGACGCTCTCAGTGTCGTAGTTCGGCCGAGCGCCCCCGCGCAGGATCACATGGGTATCCGGATTGCCGGCGGTAGCGAAGATGGCAGAGCGGCCCTCCTTGGTGACGGATAGGAAATGATGAGGATGGGCCGCCGCGTGCATGGCATCCAGGGCAATGCGCAGGCTGCCGCTAGTGGCGTTCTTGAAGCCCACCGGGCAGGACAGCCCTGACGACAGCTCGCGATGGCCTTGGCTCTCGGTCGTGCGGGCACCTATGGCCCCCCAGCTAATGAGATCGGCAATGTATTGGGGGCTGATGAGGTCAAGGAACTCGGTCCCCGCCGGCACCCCCAGACCATTGATATCCACCAGCAAGGAGCGGGCCAGTTTGAGACCCTCGTTGATTTCGAAACTACCATCTAGGTGGGGATCGTTGATGAGACCCTTCCAGCCTACCGTGGTGCGCGGCTTCTCAAAATAGACGCGCATAACAATCAGTAACTCCTTTCGGAGGCGGTCGCGGACCGGCAAGAGTCGTTCGGCGTAATCCCTGGCCGCGTTGACGTCATGTACTGAGCAGGGCCCCACCACTGCCAGCAGGCGGTCATCATCGTCGTGGAGAATGTCGCGAATGGCGCGCCGGGTATGATGGACGGTGGCAGAGATGGCATCCGTCAGGGGGTAAAGCCGGATCAGGTCCTCCGGGGATATCAACTGCTTCATAGCGCGGATGCGTAAATCGTCGGTCTCGTAGCGCATGGGTGTCTCGTCTAACAGCGGGTACGGGCACTGGCGGCGAGGGCCAGGGACAAGGTTCATTTCAGGTGCCAATGGCGCTATCTTACGCTGTAATATCCGGGGTGGAACCCTTTGGCTGGTGATTCGGGGCGCGCGAGGTTCATAGGAGGCCTTGATATCTCCCGATGGGCGTCGCGATCAGGGCCCGGTGACCGCTATCACCCAGTAACCGAGATACCTGCCACCGATGACGCCCCCGCCGCTAGCGCCGCGTTGGGCGGGTCCCTGGCCCTGCGCCGGGATCCCCTGGCGGTGTGCCTGCTCGGCCTCCTCGCCGCCGAAACCCAAACCCAGGAAGGGCCGTCCGCGTCCCAGCCGAATCACCGCCACCCGATGATTGGTACCTGACCTAGCCTAACGACACCTTTGGAGAACACCCTCTTGCATTCGAAAATATTCGCTTTTCCCCCCCTGATCACCTTGGTCGCCGGATTATCCAGCCAGACCTTGCTAGCGGTGGAAAACCCGACCGCCCTGACAGCAACTGGCTGGTTATGGCAACAAACCCAGATGAACAATGACGACCTCTTTCGCCCGGACCAGCCAGGGAATTACCATCTGCGCTTTCTCGGGGATGGAACTCTCGCCATTCAGGCTGACTGCAACCGGGCCCAGGGTCACTACGAGATTGAAGACCATCGCCTGCGGATCGAGATGGGGCCCATGACCCTCATGGCCTGTGGTGAGGCCTCCCTGGGCGACCGCTTCCTGGCCAATCTGGGCGGGGCCAATAGCTATTTTTTTCAGGACGGCAACCTCTTCATCGAACTGAAGTTCGATAGCGGTTCCATGAAATTCAGCCCCCAGAACCCAAGTCTGGTTGGCTCCCACTGGCAGGTGACGGGTTACAACAATGGCCGGGGGGCGCTGGAGGGCGTCCATGGCGGTACGGAGTTGCAACTCCAGTTCGGTGACGGGGGTTCCCTGAGTGGCTCGGCGGGATGCAACCATTTCAGCGCGTCCTTTGCCATCAGCGGCGACCAGATCACTATCGGCCCGGCCCTGACAACCCGCAAATTCTGCCAGGACCCGCAAGGAATCATGGAGCAGGAGACCGCCTTTCTGACGGCTCTGCCCAGGGCCTCACGCTTCGAACAGACCGGTGATCGGCTGGAGATGCGGATGGCGGATGATGCCCTGGTAGCCACCTTTGTCAGGTTGCCAGAATAACGACGTATTCCCCTGGTGGATTCAAGGATCAAGCACACACCTACCTTCGGGGCGACGCTGGTAGAGCCCCAGCAGGAAGAAGCCGATACCCAAGGCAGCGGCGAGGTGTTTGAGGCTGTGACCGCTGACGTATTGCGTGAGATCGAGGATGGGCTCGTCCAATAATTCGAACAGCTTCGCCAGGCCATAGCAGGCCAGCAGCGCCCATAGATACCAGACGGGACGCAGGAGCGGACGATAGGTCAGGGCTATGAAAGGGATGAGCAGCATTGGCAGGAATTGCACCAGCACATAAGGCCGCAGATCGCCCCCATCCCCACCGTCGGTAAGGCGCCAGTAAGCGATAGACCCCATGCCTAACGCGACCAGGGGTACCAGGAGGCGGATGCCCAAGCGGGGCTCGATGTATTCACCCATGACAATGGCCAGGAAGGCCATGAAGGCGACCGTCATGGCGAGCCGGTCCCAAAGGAGCGTCTCATTCGCGGGCCACAGGTGGTAGTAACCTGAAGTCGGAAACAACAGGGCCGCACCGGCAAAGTACACCAGATAAGCGGGGCGCAGGGCGGGGAGAGCGCCCGCTGGGACACCTCGGCGCAGGGCGAAAAGACCGGCTGATCCGACCAGGAGGAAGGACAGGTTCGAGAGGGTATCGATACTATTCGGAATACCCCAGTAGGAACGCTGATCCGCGAAGGCATGGTAGGCAGCTGATTGGGGAATGGGGCCATGGATGACCAGGGCCAGGACCGCTGCCAAAGTCATGCCCAGCATGGCCAGCAGTCTGGAATCAAGGTTGTTTGTAAAAACCCTAGACATGGACGTTAGGTCCCTTAATCTGTTGCTCACATGACAAAGCCCCCGACTCGTGGCAGTCGAAGACTGCCGAGCTCATGATGAATGGCTATGCCTACTTGTCAACCCCCCCGGGGACGCGTGGAAGAACGAGGGCAATTTCCGCCAGACTCCCGAGTATTACGGGACGGCAACTGTACGATTGATCAAAGTCCGTCCCGACGGATTGGTGTCAACTAGCCCTCATGGTATCCTCTCATAATCGCGAAAGCCCCTTCGCCCCTGACCCTTGCACGCTTCCCATCGGTCGCCCGATCGATGGGTGCGGAGCCGGGTAAGCAACGCCGGCGAAACGAGACCTTACCGATGATCCATCTGTTATCTGGCTTCACTCTGGTCGCATCGCCTTGCTCGGTCCCCTGCGCGGCCTGGTCGATGCATTCGCGGGCCCTGGCGAGCGCTTGATCGATTACAAATTGCATCAGCACAGCATCCCTTTCGGCATCCCATTGAACGAGCTTCTGGATTTGCCGGACAAACGCCCGTGACCCGTCGCCACATGCCCTCCTCCCCCCAAGAACCTGAAACGGCGCAAGGCCCCGAGGGAGGCCCTCGTCCCCCGCTTCGGGCGGTACTGCTCCGTGGAACTGGCCTCTTCGGCTTCTGGCTGCTGCTTACCGGCCCCGGGATGCTCGATGTGTTCTTGGCGGGCGCTTGGGTGGCTTTGCTCGGGGATCTGCTGGTTGGACTCTTGGCGACCCTGGTCGCGACCTGGGTCAGTCTGCGCCTGTTGCCGCCGTCCCGGGGGCGTCTGCACATTCGCGCCTTTTTGAGACTCGTTGGGCATTTTCTCTGGCAGTCCATGGTCGCCGGGGTGGATGTAGCACGGCGCGCCTTCGACCCCCGCCTGCCCCTGAAACCCGGGTTTCTCACCTATCCCGTGGGTATCCCGTCAGGGACTGGCCGGGACGCCTTCGGGGCTATCACCAGCCTGATGCCGGGGACCCTACCGGTGGGGAATGACCCCGACGGGGGCCTGGTCTATCACTGCCTGGACCTGGATCAGCCGGTGGCGGCGTCCCTTGCACGGGATGAGGCGCTGATGGTCCGTACCCGGGGAGGCATTGCGGAATGAGTGAGTGGATGGGCGCCTTTCTCCTCGCCACGGCGGCCTTCGTGCTGGTCACGGTCGCCCTGGGCCTGATTCGCATCCTGAGAGGCCCTGACGATGCGGATCGGATGCTGGCGACCCAGCTACTGGGGACCGGCGGCGTCGCCGCGCTGCTCCTGGTCGGGGCCGCCACCCGGGCATCGGCCCTGGGGGACCTGGCTTTGGTGCTGGCGCTGCTGGCTGCCTTCGCGGCCGTCGCCTTCGTTGCTCGGGCCCGAGGGGACGACATTGACTGAGGCTGTCACCCTCTGGGACCTCTACACCCTGACCTTGGTGACCCTCGGGGCCCTGTTCTTCCTGGCCGGGACCGTTGGGCTGCTGCGGTTTCCGGACACACTGACGCGGCTGCATGCCCTCACCAAGGCAGACAATCTCGGCCTCGGGCTGGTCGTCCTGGGGCTGCTCCCCCAGGTCCCCTGGCCGGCCATGGCGCTCAAGCTCATCGCCGTCTGGCTCTTGGCCCTGCTGGCCGGGGCTACGGTTGGCCAGCTCCTGGGGGGGCGGCAGCCCGCCGCCTGGCTCGCAGCTCTGGCCCGCAGGGCCGAGGAGGGCCGCCCCCGTGACTAGCTCCCTGTTGGTCGATGGGGTTCTGGCCCTGTTGGTCCTGGGTCTCGCCGTCTGGATCAGCGCCACCCCCAGGGCCTACAGCGCGGTGGTCGGCTTCGTTGCCTACGGGCTCCTGCTGGCCCTGGTTTGGGTGCGGCTTTCGGCGGTGGACGTGGCCCTCACCGAGGCCGCCCTGGGCAGCGGGCTCACCGGCCTGCTGCTGCTTGGGGCCGCCGCGCGTCTGGCCCCCTATGAGGCCGCCGAGGCCGCCGAGGCCGCCGTTGGGCCTGGCCTCGGGTTGCGGTTGCTGGTCGGAATCCTGTGCGCGGCACTGGCCGGCGGACTCGCTGTCCTGGTGCTGCTGTTGCCTGACCCCGCTCCCACCTTGGCGCCGGCGGTGGCGGAGCAGTTGCCGGCCACCGGGGTCCAGAACCCGATTACCGGTGTACTGCTGGGCTTTCGTGCCATCGACACCTTGCTGGAGACGGTGGTCCTGTTGCCCGCCCTAATCGGTGTCTGGTCCCTGGCCTCGGATCAGGGCTGGGGCGGGCGTCCGGCGTCCTTGACGCCCCTGCGCTCGAATGGCGCACTGCCCCTGATGGCCCGGATTCTGCCGCCCTTCGGCATCCTGGTGGCCATCCACCTCCTTTGGATCGGGGCCGACGAGCCCGGCGGAAAATTCCAGGCTGCCGCCGTCCTGACTGCCATGTGGGCCCTGGTCCTGGTGGCGGGCTTGCTGGAGCCGCCGCGGGTGAGCAGCCGTGCGCTGCGCCTGGTCTTGTTGTTCGGACCCCTGGTCTTCGTCGGTATCGGGGCGGCGGGTCTCTGGCTGGCCGGTGCCTTCCTGGCCTACCCGGCGGGCTATGCCAAGCCCCTGATTCTTGCCATCGAGATCGCCTTGACCCCGTCCATCGCCCTGGCACTGGGACTCCTGCTGGCGGGGCCGCCGACGGGCGGGGACCAGACCGAGGGGCTTTCATGACCGGCGCAACCCTCTTCGGTCTCTGTGGTGCCGCCCTGGTGGGGCTTGGCCTCTGGGGCCTGATCTGCCACCCGGGGGCGCTGCGCAAGGTTCTCGCCTTCAACCTGCTTGGCAGCGGCGTCTTCCTGGTGTTTGGGGTGATTGCGCGGCGGGGTGGTGGCGTCCTGTCAGCGGCAGGGGTGGGGGTCGACGGCGACCCAGTGCCCCAGGCCCTGGTGATCACCGGTCTGGTGGTCGCCTTCGCCGCCACCGCCCTCGCCGTCACCCTGCTGCAGCGCTTTGCGCAGGCGAGCGGACGCAGCACCCTGGAGGACGCGGGATCTGCTCTCCGCGGGTCCCAGAGCGCGGGTGAGTCGTGACGGACGGTACCGCACTCCTCGCCCCCTGGCTCGCCGGGCTGCTGGACCTGGGTGGGACCCTCTTGGTGCTCCCCCTGATGCTGCCGGTGCTGGGTCTGTTGGTTTCCCTGACCCTGGGGGGGCGCTATCTGGGACGCATCGCCCTGGTGGTCATGTTGATTGGGCTTGCCGGGGCCCTGGCCATCGCAGCGACCGTTTTCAAAAGTGGGGCGGCCTTGCATTACGATCTGGGGGACTGGGCCCCGCCCCTGGGTGTGGCCCTAAAGGCGGATGGGCTCTCCGCCGTCATGCTGATCACCACCGCGGTGCTGCTCCTGGCGGTGGGCATCTACGCCCAACGCGACTACCGGCCCGCCCCGGGCGCTCCTGAGACCCGGACCTCCCTGGCCTTCTGGGCACTCCTATTCGGGGTTTGGGCGGGGCTCAACCTGGTTTTCCTCGGCCAGGACCTGTTCACGCTGTTTGTCGCCCTGGAACTCCTGACCTTCTCCGCGGTGCCGCTGGTGTGCCTTGACGGCCGCGCTGAGACCCTGGGGGCGGCTCTGCGCTATCTGCTCTTCGCGCTCCTGGGCTCGGTCCTCTATTTGCTGGGCACGGTGCTCATCTATGGCACCTTTGGGACCCTGGATATCGCCTTGCTGGCGGAGCGATTGGCGGCGGGTCTGGTGCCGCCGGCAATGCAAATAGCCATCGCCCTGATGACCGCCGGTCTGCTCGCCAAGACCGCCCTCTTTCCCCTGCATCTGTGGCTGCCACCGGCCCATTCCGGGGCGCCGCCGGCGGCCAGCGCCGTGCTCTCGGCCCTGGTCGTCAAGGCCTCCTACTTCCTGGTGGTGCGCCTGTGGTTCGACCTGGCCCCGGGGCTCCTGGCGCTGCCGGCCGCCCAGATGCTGGGGGTGCTTGGGGCCACGGCGATCCTGATGGGCAATCTGGTCGCCCTGGGTCAGGTGCGCCTCAAGCTCCTGGTCGCCTACTCGACGGTGGCCCAGATCGGCTACCTCTTCCTGATCTTCCCCCTGGCCGCCGGGGGCATGGGCCCAACCTGGGCCCTGGCCGGGGGCGCCCTCCAGGTGGTAGCCCACGCCCTGGCCAAGGGGGCCCTGTTCATGGCCGCCGGGCTCATCTATGGGGCCTTGGGTCACGACCGGGTACGCGATCTGGCCGGGGTCGGGCGGGCCTTGCCCATCACGGTGCTGGCCGTTGCGCTCGCCGGCCTGTCCTTGCTCGGGCTTCAGCCCAGCGGCGGCTATCTGGTCAAGGCCTTGCTTCAGAAATCCGCCGAGGCCGACGGGTCCTGGTGGTGGGGCCTGGTCCTCAATGCCGGGGGGCTCCTTACCGCGGCCTATCTCACCTGGGTCCTGGGGCACGCCCTAGCCGCAGCCCGGCAGCCCCTGGCATTGGTCAAGGCACCGCAGCGGTCCCAGGAGCTGGTCGTTCTGGCTCTGGCGCTGGCTGCGTTGTTGCTCGGCCTGCTGCCCCCGGCGGTCTTCGACCTCATCGCCATCGGGCGCGTGCCCGGGGCCGAGCCCATCGCCGCGGCCTGGGCTGGGGCCTTCAGCTGGGCCGGGGTCGCAGCCGGGCTCTGGCCCGTGCTGACCATCGCCATCCTGGTCCTGGTCTTTGCGCCCTGGGGTGCCGGTGGCCGAGCGGGCCCCCTGGGCTGGCCGGCCCGATCCGCCGCGGCCCTGGGCGGGGCCATCAATCGGTTGGACGCCGGCCTGCGGCGCTGGCCCGTGGCTGGTCTCTCCCTCTTGATACTCACCGTTGCCCTCGCGGGTGGACTCCTAGCAGCAGGACCTTGAGGGCGGGGATCTGTACCTTGCAGGCTGCCGTGGGGACTCCTCTGAGTATCCTTACCCCATATTGTGTTGTTTTGACAAGGTGCTATGTGTTTTGTCTTAAGCTAATTAGCTCATGAAGGTCCCTGCCCATAGGCCCCATAGGCTCGAGAAGGCCCGCCCTTGATGGTCCAAGCCCTCCCCGCCCCGTACCCAATGGAAAAGCCATGACTCAAGATCTGATGGAGGTCCTCCTCCTGCTCGCCGCAGCTATCGTCATGTTCGCCCTCAACCGGCCCCGGGCGGACGCCGTCGCCCTGACGATGATGCTGGCCCTGCCCTTCACTGGCATCCTGACGATCAGCGAGGCCATCGCCGGCTTCAGCAACTCCAACATCGTGCTCATTGGCGCCATGTTCGTGGTCGGCGAGGCCCTGGCACGGACCGGTGTCGCCAAGGGTGTTGGCGACTGGCTCGCGGACAGGGGTGGCAGCAGCGCCTGGTTACTGACCCTGCTCATCATGCTGGCGGTGGGCCTGCTCGGCTCCCTCATGAGCAGCACAGGGGTGGTGGCCATCTTCATCCCGGTCGTGCTGCGCATTGCCGACCGGACCGGGCTCGACCCCGCCAAACTCCTCATGCCCATGGCCTATGCCGCCCTGGTCAGCGGCATGTTGACCCTGGTGGCCACCTCACCCAACCTGATCATCAACTACGAGCTCATGCGCACCGGTGCCGAGGGCTTGAACTTTTTCAGCTTCACCCCCTTCGGCCTGCCAATCCTGGTGGTGACCATCCTCTACATGCTGGTGGCGCGGCGCTGGCTACGCTCGACCCGGTCCGAGGGGTCCGGCGGGCGGCCCCAACCGGAAATGATGGATTGGATCGACCGCTACAACCTGACGAATCGCGAATATCGGGTGCGGGTCCTGCCGGGTTCCTCCTTGCTGAGACAATCGCTGGGCGAGATCGATCTACCCCGGAAAATCGGGGTGAGGGTGCTGCTCATCGAGCGCGGCACAGGTACCTCCCGACGGATACTGGCACGCTCTCCGGACACGGTCCTGGAGGTGAATGATATTCTGCTGCTGGATGTTGACAGCGACCAGGCGGATGTGGAATCCCTCAGCGCCCGGTACCAGGTCGAGGTGTTGCCGCGCTCCCAACGCTATTTCATTGATAAGGCGGATAACGTCGGCATGATCGAGGTCATGGTCCCGCAGGAGTCTCAGCTCATCGACATGACGGTGGCCGAGGCCATGGATCTGACCGACGCCCAGCTGACGGTGGTCGGCCTGCGTCGGGGCCGCGACCCTCACCCACCCTACGGCATCCGCGAGGAGATCCTGGAGGGCGGCGATACCCTGCTGCTGGCCGGACCCTGGAAACCGCTCCGCCAACTCCAGAAGGGCGGTCACGACCTGGTCGCCCTGAACCTCCCCAAGGAATTCGACGAAGTCTTGCCTGCAGCCAAGAAGGCCCCTCAAGCCATCCTGATCCTAATCCTGACGGTGACCCTCATGGCCACGGGCATCATCCCCAATGTTCACGCCGCCCTCCTTGGCGCCTTCCTCATGGGCGCCTTCGGCTGCATCAAGATTGATAAGGCCTACCGGGCCATCCAGTGGAAGACACTCATCATGATCGTCGGCATGATGCCCTTCGCCTTGGCGCTGGAACGGACCGGTGGCGTCGATCTGGCGGCGAAGGCACTCGTGCAGGTGCTGGGAACAGCCCATCCCCGCGTCATCCTCGGCGTCCTCTTCGCCATTACCGTCATGACCGGCCTCTTTATCGTCAATACCGCCAATGCCGTCCTGATCATACCCATTGCCCTGGCGGTCGCTCATAACCTGGGGGCCTCGCCCTACCCCTTCGCCATGATCGTGGCCCTGGGGGCCTCCGCCACCTTCATGACTCATATTTCCCCCATCAACATCCTGGTCCAAAGCAAGGGCAACTATGGCTTTATAGACTTCGTACGCATCGGTTTTCCCCTGACCTTACTCATCGGCATCACAGCGGTCTATATGGTGCCCTGGTTGTTACCCTTATACTGATCCATGGTTGAGCGCCTGATTGCCGACACCGGCCTCCCAGCTCATCAGCCCTCCCACCCCGGCTCTCATAGCCTTCTCCCAACTGCGGAAACTGCACCCATGGACACGCCCCTCCCCAAACCCAGCCGCCCCCCGGTCCACATTGACCTCGCCCTCCAGGGTGGCGGATCCCACGGTGCCCTGACCTGGGGGGTGCTGGACCGGCTGCTTGAGGAGGACTGGCTGGTGATCGAGGGCATCTCGGGCACCTCGGCGGGGGCGATGAACGCGGCGGTACTCTGCGATGGCTTTGTCCGGGCCGGGCCCCAGGGGGCGCGTGCGGCGATGGAGGACTTCTGGCGGCAGGTCGCGGAGGCGGCCCGGTGGAGTCCCCTGCAGCGGACCCCCCTGGATCGGCTCATGGGGCGCTGGACCCTGGACCAATCGCCGGTCTTCATCGCCTTTGAACTCGCCGCGCGCATGATCTCGCCCTACGACATGAATCCCTCCGCGTATCACCCCTTGCGCGACATCCTGGACCGGTCCATCGACGTCAAGCGACTGGCGGTCTCCCCCATCAAGCTGTTCATCACGGCTACCAAGGTCAGCACGGGTCGTGGCCGGGTCTTTCGCAACGCGGACATCTGTCCGGAGGTCCTGCTCGCCTCGGCCTGCCTGCCCACCCTCTTTCAGGCCATCGAGATCGAGGGCGAGGCCTACTGGGATGGGGGCTACGCCGGTAACCCCACCATTACCCCCCTGGTGAGGGAGTCCGATGCCCACGACACCATTCTGGTTCAGATCAATCCCATCGAGCGGCTGGAAACGCCACGCAACGCCAGTGAGATCCATAACCGTCTGAATGAGGTCGCCTTCAACGCCCCCTTACTCAAGGAACTGCGCATGATCGCCCTGTTGCGCCAGGTGGCGGACCCGGGACAATCCGAGGGCGCGCGCTGGGCGGCGATGCGCATGCACCGTATCTCCAGCCCCATGATGCTGGAGTTGGGCTATTCCTCAAAAATGAACGCCGAATGGGAATTTCTATGTCTGCTGCGGGACGAGGGCCGCCGCCAGGCCGAGTTGTTCCTGGAACAGCATGGCGACGACCTGGGCCACCGTTCATCGCTGGACCTCGATACCTTCATCGATTGGGAGTAGGCCCGGACAAGGGATCCTAACATTACCTGGGTGAGGGGTTTCCGCGCAGCCGGTGAAGGCCGGCGGATTTTCAACTCATCCCCTTCTTAACCGAAATCATCGGGACTTCAGCATGGGACTTCTGGGAATTCTGCTTGGCCTGGCTCTCCTGATCGGCTTTGCGTATCGGGGCTGGAGCGTGCTGCTGCTCGCACCGGCCGCGGGCATGGTCGCCGCCCTATTTACCAACGAGCCCCTTCTCGCCCACTGGACCCAGACCTTCATGGGCAGTGCCGCCGGCTTCCTGGCCCAGTTCTTCCCCCTCTTCCTCCTCGGCGCCCTCTTTGGCAAACTCATGGATGATAGCGGTTCGGTCACCGCCATCGCCCACTTCATGAGCGCCAAGCTGGGCCCACGCCATGCCGTACTGGCGGTGGTCCTGGCCGGTGCCCTGGTGACTTATGGCGGGGTCAGCCTCTTTGTTGCCTTCTTCGTCCTGGCGCCCATGGCCCAGGCCCTGTTTCGCGATGCCAGCATTCCTGGACACCTGGCGCCGGGGGCCATCTGGCTGGGGGCCGCGACCTTCACCATGTCGGCCATGCCCGGCACCCCCGCGATTCAGAACGCCATTCCCATGCCCTTCTTTGGCTCCACACCCTTCGCCGCGCCGGGCCTCGGGCTAATCGCCTCCGCCATCATGTTGATCTTCGGACTCTGGTGGCTGGGTCTGCGGGTCGCCAAGGCGCGGCGCCAGGAGCCGGGTTTTAGCGACGTCCCCGCCCGGGTCTCCGCGCCAGACGCCGCGGCGGAGAACCCCTTGGTGCGCGAGCGCTCCTCTATCGTCCAGAACTTTGACCCGCCCGAGATGCACCACGGCCATCGCAGTAAGGATTTCCCCTCCACCCTGGTAGCCTTCCTGCCCCTGATTGTGGTGATCGGGGTCAATCTCCTCATGTCCCTGGTGGTTCTGCCCAGGCTGAATCTGGATTTTCTGGCTGAGGACCGCTGGGGATCCACCTCACTCCAGGCGGTTGGCGGCATCTGGTCGGTGCTCATCGCCCTCTTTGCCGCCATTCTGGTTTTGCTGGCACTCAACCCGCGCCGACTGATCCAGGTCCGGGAGACCATGGACGCCGGTGCCAATGCCTCCGTCCTGCCGGCCTTGAGCGTCGCCAGTCTCGTTGGTTTTGGCGCGGTAGTCGCCGCTCTCCCCGCCTTCGAGATGGTGCGCGATTGGGTGCTGGCGATTGAAGGCGGCCCCCTGGTATCCCTCGCCGTCTCCACGAATATCCTGGCCGCCCTCACCGGCTCGGCCTCCGGAGGGATGACCATCGCCCTGGATGCCCTGGGCGCCACCTATCTACAACTGGCCACCGCCATGGGCATGGACCCCGGCCTCCTGCATCGCGTCGCCGTCATCGCCTCGGGCACCCTCGATAGCCTGCCCCACAACGGTGCCGTGGTCACCCTGTTCGCCGTGTGTGGGGTGACCCACCGGGACAGCTATATCGATATCGTTATGGTCGGTATACTTGGCGCCCTGCTGGCCTTGGTGGCCGTCATCGTCCTCGGGACCCTGTTTGGGTCCTTTTAATTTTTATATCAAATGGATATAAATAGCTTGATCAAGAAATACCCGTGCATGCCTCGCCCACGCACGCTTCTGGCCATGCTGGTGGGCATAGCCGCCTTGACCGGCACCCAGGCCCAGGCGGCTGATTTCGCCGCCTGCGCAGGCATCGCTAGCGACCAGGGACGGCTGGCCTGTTATGACCGGGCCGCGGCCGCGGCGGCCCCGGTTGCCAAACCGACCCGCACCGGTAAAAGCCAACCCCTGACGGCACCGCCGGCCAAGACCCTGGCCGCAACTCCGGCCGAGTCCGAGCCAGGACCAGCAGCAACCCCGGCCAACCCGCCCGCCACCTCCCTGCTCGGTACGGCCTGGGCGCTGAATCCGGATTCCGAACGCTATGGCATCAACCTCTATCGTCCCAATTACCTCCTGTTCGCCCGCTACTCCGACAATCCCAACGAGCACCCCTTCACGCCGCTTTTCCCCCCGGGGGAATTACACGTCGATCAGGTCGAGGCCCGATTCCAGCTTAGCTTCAAGTTCCGACTCTGGGCCACGGATGATCGCCGCTTCGGCATCTGGGCGGCCTATACCCAGCAAAATCAGTGGCAGGTCTATAACGAGGCCATGTCGAGCCCCTTCCGGGAAACCAACTACGAGCCTGAGGCGATGGTCACCTACAACCCCGATCTGGACATGGGTGCGGGTTTCCATTGGCGTCTCTTCAACCTGGGGCTGAACCACCAGTCCAATGGCCGCACGGACGCCTTATCACGCAGTTGGGACCGTATCATCGCCACCTTTGGTGTCGAGACCGATAACTTCGTCTTACTGGTGCGCCCCTGGTACCGTATCGGGGAGGAAGAATCCCGGGATGACAACCCGGACATCGAGGATTACCTGGGCTACGGCGACATCACCGCCATCTATAAGTGGCACGGTCACAGCTTCACCCTCATGGGCCGAGGCAATCCCAGCACGGGCAAGGGCGCGGCCCAGATTGCCTGGACCACACCCCCGCTGTTAGGGCCCCTACGCGGCTATGTTCAGGCCTTCACCGGCTATGGCGACAGCATGATCGACTACAACTGGAGCCAGAACGCCATCGGTATCGGCGTTTCCCTGAATGACCTGCTCGACCAACCCATTCAACAGTTTTGAGAGGCAGCCCTGGGACTCATGGTTTGGCACCCGCACACCATCAGTCCTTGCAAGCCGAGCCTTGCCCAGGGCTGCCCCGAGGACTAACATCCCGCCATCGGGCGCGCCCGCTATTTCTATACCTGGCTTGGACCTGACAGCGGTTGGATTCGGATCAGCCCAGGCAACCCCAGTTACCCTGACCCATAACCCGCCCTTGGCGGCCGAGGAAACTTATGTTCAAGAACACCCTGGATGATCCCCAATACGCCAAGGTCGAGAGCCTGGCCACTACTTTCGAGCGCACGGGCCGCATCGGCTTCTGGTCGCAACTGGTGCTGGGTACCTTCCCGGTGGCGGTCATGATTTTTGTCCTCTTCTTCGCCGGCAACCTGTCTGGCACCCGCGCCGGGGTCCCCTTCATTGAGTGGCTAACCCTGGGCAACGTCCTAGTCCTATTCTTCACCATCTTCTGGTTCCATCGTTACCGCAAGTTGGGCAAACGGATTGCCGATCCCGCCACCCGTCCCACCGGCGAGGAAGTGATTGGCAAGGTCTGGACCGGCCTCATGGCCAGCAGCCTGGGCGTCATCTTTTCCATTCTGGTGATGCTCTTCGATGTCGGGCAAATCTTTTTCTACTTCCTGAGCGCCCCCCAAGGAGGCGTACCCGCTATCCAACTGAACGGCACAGCGGGTGCGACCTTTGTCTCCGCCATCGATATGGCGAGCCTCATGGCCCTGGTGCTGACCATGGCCGCCGAGGTACTGGTGACCATGATGGGCCTCTGGCTCCTCTTCCGGACCAGCCGCGCCTATGCCGAGGCCAAGCCGGCCTAGATCCGGGACCGCCAGGTTTGCCCCGGTCATCGGGGCATTCCTAAAGTCTTTCACGTACCAAGCCGACACCATGGCAACCCGCCCGCCAAGAGGCCCTCGGCGTTGGCCACGCCGGTTGGTTATCACCCTGATCGCCGCCGCCATCCTAATGTTGGCTTGGACCTGGTGGTCAGAGGATAGCCCCGGTTCCGATCGCCGCCTGCGTAGCCTGATCAGCCAACAGTTCCATGCCTGGTTTCCCACCGCCATGGCGCCTGATGACGGCTGGCATGGCATCCATCGGCGTGATCCGATAGCCGCGGCCAAGGCCCCGCCGATTCTGTTGATTCATGGCCTGGATGAGCCCGGCGATATCTGGGATGACCTGGCGCCCGTTCTGACTCAGGCCGGCTGCGCGGTCTGGGAGTTTCGCTATCCCAACGACCAGGGCATAGACCGCAGCACCGCCTACCTGGCGCAACACTGGCTGGAATTGCCCGCTGATCAGCCGCTAGTACTCATTGGCCACAGCATGGGCGGTCTGGTAGCGCGGGAATTCGTCTCCCGTTGGCGGCATCCGGTCGCCACCAGTCCCCGGGTGGAGGGTGCCTCCGTCGGCGGTGTCATTCTGTTAGGCACCCCGAATCAGGGCTCGGAGTGGGCACGGCTGCGCATCTGGCTGGAATTGCGCGATCATCTCGCCAGCAAGCACCCAGGTCGGTTTGACCCGCTAGCCGGACTGCGGGACGGCCTCGGGGAGGCCAAGATAGATTTGCGGCCCGGCAGCGATTTCCTGAATGAACTCAATGCGCGACCCTGGCCGGCACAGGTGCCCCTGTTGATCATCGCCGGCCGGCTTATCGGCCCGCCCGGGGAGCGACTGGCGGATTTCAAGGCGGCAGCGGTCGCCGCCGGAGTTGGGGAACTGGCCGAGGAACTGGAAAGGCTGGACACCCATCTCGGCGAGGGACTGGGGGACGGCCTGGTGAGCCTGGAATCCGCCCGCCTGCCCGCCGTCGCACCCCTGGTGGTGAATGCCTCCCATCGCGGCATGATCCGCCGACTGTTCGCGGATAACCCGGAACCACCAGCCATTGCCCCCATACTCGCCACCCTCCGTCATTGGCAAGCAGGGGAGCCCATCGGAAAATGACGATCCCGACACCACCCATCGGGAACCCGTGGCAAGACCTCTGTTCGAAACCGGGGGCGTCCATGTCGGACACCCACTTACTTTAGAAGGAAAATCACCGTGACCCAATTCTGGGATATTCTCCAACTCATCGTCTCGACCGTCCTGTTCGTGGCCTATCTCATCGTCCTCTTCCATGTGGTCGTTGATCTCTTCCGGGATGCCGAGCTTGGCGGCGGCTACAAGGCCCTGTGGATCGTAGGGCTGCTGTTCATTCCGGTCCTGACCGTCATCCTCTACCTGCTCACTCGCGGTGGCGGCATGGCCGAGCGCGAACGCGCCGTTTACACCCAGGCCAAGTCTGATGCCGACGCCTATATCCGTCAGGTCGCCGGCAAATCCCCGGCGGAACAAATTGCCGATGCCAAGGCCCTGCTGGATGCTGGGACCATCAACGAATCAGAATACGCCCAGCTAAAGTCCAAGGCTCTGGCCTGATTTACCCAGCCCCAGGGATCTTCCCTGGGGCACGAACGCCTCACGACCGAGATCGCGGGCGCCCCTCATGAAACGCCTAGCCCTGTTGATTCCCCTCGCCGCCCTGGTCTGGCTCTTCCTGGACCTGGGTCTGGGCCAGCACCTCACCCTGGACGCCTTCCATGCCAGCCACGACTCCTTTGTCGCCTGGTACGAACAACATCCCTGGCTGGTCATTGGCGGCTATATGGCGGCCTATGTGCTCATTACCCTCTTCCTGCCCATCGCGGCACTCATGACGGTGGTCGGCGGCGCCCTGTTCGGATTCTGGAAGGGAGTACCCATCGCCTCTTTCGCCGCCGCCTTCGGGGCCACCCTGGCCTTTTGGCTCTCGCGCTTCGTCTTGCATGACAGCGTGCAGCGCCACTTCGGCGAGCGCCTCGCCACCGTCAATGCCGGCATCACCAAGGACGGGGCCTTTTATCTTTTTTCCATGCGGCTGGTACCCATCATCCCCTTCTTCATGATCAATCTGGTGATGGGGCTCACGCCCATGCTAACCCGCACCTTCTACGGGGTGACCCAAGCCGGCATGCTGGCAGGCATCATCATCTATGTGAATGCCGGCACCCAACTCGCCGAGGTAGATGACCTGGCGGATATCCTCTCACCCGGACTCGTCGGTTCGCTGGTCTTGTTGGGAATCTTTCCCCTCTTGGCCAAAAAGGCACTGGCATGGATTCGCCCTCGCCTGACCCAGAGCGGCCAAGGCTCGGATTAAAGGCGGCAGCCGAGGTCGAGGTACGCGAAACCCCGGGGAATACGGACTCCGGAGCAAATGGCTGGGGTAATTAGCATCTCGCCACTTAGCCAGAGGGTACGAGTTCTAACCTTCGCGCCAATAGAGGTTTGGTGCTAAAACAAAGGGGCAGGATTTAGAGGGGAAGGCAAGCAGAAGGGGAAATAGGTAGTCTGGACACAAAGTCATAAAAAAAGCCAATGTTGATGACATTGGCTTTCAGATCTTCCCATCCTGGCTATCTGGATATGCGGTAGTTTTCCAAATCTTCCCCGGCTTCCAACAACGCCATCACCCATTGCGGGCGCCTGCCACGTCCGCCCGACCATTCGTTGCCATTGGCATCGCGGTATATGGCCTCGGGTTTCGCCACGGATCTTGCGCCCCTCGCGGAACGCCGACCGACGGGCATTTCTGGAGCATACAGTCCCAGGTCCGCCGCCGTCAGGCCATAGGTTTTAATTGTTTCTCGTAGCTCCGAAATAATGCGATCCTTCTCGCGGTTCTTGATTAGGCTTGCCTGTTCCTGCAGGGCATCAATTTGGGCTTGAATCTCGGCCAGGGTGGACATCGGTTTATTCCTCGAGTTGTAGAGATGACGATTAGGATTTTAAATTAAATTCTTCAATTATGGAAGATGTCCAACAAGATTATTGAAATCGATTTGCCAATCTGATTTGGCTTACCCGCGCCTTTATAAGAATGGGAGCCTTTGGAGAAGCAATCCCAATGCGAATCGAGGACGCGGTCGCCACACGCCCCGCCGATCTGGCGCGCGCCGAGGCGAAACTGCTCAATGCCCGGATGTCCCCCGGGCAAGCCACCACGGCCCGCAGGGGCGATGGTGGTACCGCTAAAGGGCCCAGCCTTATCGGAGGCGCAGGGGAACAGGCGCTCATTTCCGACGCCTGGTTATCAGGATTTATTCTATGCTTCTGTAAGCAAACATAGCCCGTATGGGTTCCTGCCCAGAACCAGACGATTTCATCATTGCTCAGAATTCCCACCGCTTTACTTGATATCACACACGCCGAACACCTCATTTTTCTGCTGGCAACTTACGGACTAATGAACGATGGATCAGACCTACGGAGCGCTCTGCCCCGGCTGCTTCGCCGACAAAGGCCGGACCCACCCCTGCCCCCACTGCGGCTACGATGAGCATGCCGAGCGTGGTCCGCTGCTCCTGCCGCACCGTACCCGGCTCCATGAGGAGTTTATGGTCGGGCGGGTGCTGGGCAGGCCCGGCGGCTTTGGCATCACCTACCTGGGCTGGGATCTCAACCTCCAGACCCGGGTGGCCATCAAGGAGTTTCTGCCCCGGGACCTGGCCGGGCGGTCCGGCGACCGGGCCACCGTCGCCGTTCATTCCCAGGACGATGGCGAGCTGTTCCGTTTCGGCCTGGAGCAGTTCCTATTGGAAGCGCGCACCCTGGCCCAGCTCGACCACCCCAATATCGTGCGGGTGCGGCACTTCTTCGAGGCCAACGGGACGGCCTATCTGGTGATGGACTACTATCAAGGGCTCTCGCTTGCCGAGTACCTGGACCAGCGGGGTGGGCGTCTGCCCGAGGACCAGGCCAAACAACTGATCATCCCGATCCTCGACGGCCTGCGCGGCGTTCATGCCAAGGGCTTCCTGCACCGCGACCTCAAACCCCAGAACCTCTACCTGGCGCGCCTGGACTCCGGCGGGGTGCGTCCCATCCTGCTCGACTTCGGTGCCGCCCGCCATGCCATGGGGGAACGCAGCCGCTCCCTGTCGGCCATCATCACCCCGGGCTATGCCCCCTTTGAGCAGTACCACCGCAATGGGGTTCAGGGTCCCTGGACCGACATCTACTCCGCCGCCGCGGTGCTCTATCGTATGGTCACCGGCGAGGCGCCGCCGGAGGCGACCGAGCGCCGGGACCGGGACACCCTCAAACCTGCGGCCGCATTCGGGGTCTCCCCGGCCCTGAGTCAGGCCCTCGCCAGAGCCATGGACCAGAGTCCGGAGGGGCGCCCTCAGACCGTACAAGGTTTCCAAGCCCTGCTTGCCGAGCCAGTCACGGCGCCATCCCAGCCCATCCCAGTACCACCTCCCCAACCATCACCCTCACCCATACCGCCGGCCGCCTCGCGCGCCTGGATGATTGGATTGGTCTTAGCGGTTGTACTCGCGGCCGGGGGCGCCTTCGCCTGGCGGGAGAGCGCCCGGCAGGAACAGCAGGCGCAACAGGAGTCGCAGCGCCAGCGGGACGACCGCGCCTTCGCGGTGGCCCGCGCCCAGGATGCGGTCCCGGCCTATCGGATGTATCTGGGCACTTGCACGGCCGACGGTTGTGGGCACCAGGCCGAGGCCCTCGTGCGCCTTGCCGAACTCGACCGCCAGGACGAGGCGCGACAACGTGTCCAGCGTGACGACGCGGCCTAGGCGCAGGCCCGACGCGAAGACACGGAAGAGGGCTATCTGACCTATCTGAGTGCCTGTGCCGATAACGGTTGCGGCCACCACCCGGAGGTCAAGCAGGCCCTGGTGCGCAAACAGAAATCAGCTCAAGATCAGAAGGGGAACGAACAGAAGGCGGCCGCCAGCCAGCAGGCAGCGCGCGATGAGGTCCTCTACACCACCGCCCAGCGGATAAATTCCGAGGCCGCCTATCGGCAATATCTGAACAACTGCCAGGAGACTGGTTGCACGCACCGGTCGGAGGCCAGCGACAGGCTGGCCGTACTGGAACAGCAACGCCGGACTGCGGAGGCCCGCCAGGCGGAAGAGCGACGGGCGGAGGAACGCCGGGCCGAAGAGCGCCGCCGACAGGCGCCGGTGGCCAAGGTACAAGCCTATTTTAACTACCTCGGCGCCCACCAGGTGGACGAGGCCATTGCCTGTCTCCTGTC
Organism: Chromatiaceae bacterium; assembly: GCA_044228795.1. Taxonomy (GTDB): domain Bacteria; phylum Pseudomonadota; class Gammaproteobacteria; order Chromatiales; family Chromatiaceae; genus M0108. Next base: position 24,949 of record JBGAUE010000014.1, read on the forward strand.
CCCGACCAAAGGCACTCGCAAGATCGTCGAGAATATCCGATCAGTGCAGATCAATGAGCTGCGCCTGGAGGGTTTCGAGGAATCCACGGCCACGGTATGGATCGACTGGATCGGCACCACCCTCGACGGAACACAGCAACGCTGGGGCGGACCAATCCCCCTGCAATGGAACGGCACCGATTGGAAAATCGTGACCTTCAAACATCTCGTGAAAGTCTAGGTTTGCCTGAATGACCATCGCACCACGCCACGGTCTCTGGAAAACCCTTGGGTTCGCCGTCCTACTCGTGGTCTTGGCGCCAGCTATAGCCACGGAGACCACCGTCGGCACGGGCGAGCATTTCAAAACTCATCAAGCCGCGGCGGCCCTGCCGGTCCCAGGCGATGACGCGGCAGCGGCCACCCCGCCAATTAGACCAGACCCCATCCCGCCCCCTCAGGCTCCGGCGCCGCAAGCAGGTCAGACTGCCGATTCCCCTCTCACCACCCCCGAGGCGATGGTGGGAAACAAACGCGCTACCGGGGTAACCCCTCAGTTGGACCCGGCCCCCGCGCCCGTCCCCAGGCCCGGGGCGACCAACCTCCTGGAGGCCTGCTGGGACCCCCAAGATCTGCGCGGGCGGCCCGGGGAACGCAAGATCCGCAACCATCTGACTCCCGACCATCGCCCGCCGGATCGTCAGTTGCCGCGGATGCATCCATTCGCCATGCCCCAGGTTCCCGCGCGCTCCCTACGCTCCGTCATCCCATTTGGCGGGGAGAAACTCATTGCCCTGACCTTCGATCTCTGTGAGCAGGCTGATGAGGTCACTGGCTACGATGGCGACTTGGTCGACACCCTGCGGGCGCAAGGCGTCAAGGCGACCTTCTATGCCGGCGGTAAGTGGATGCATTCACACCCCGCACGCACCCTACAGCTCATGGCCGATCCGCTTTTTGAACTCGGCAATCATGCCTGGACCCACGGCAACCTGCGGGTATTGCAGGGGGAGGAGATGGTAAACCAGATACGCTGGACCCAGGCCGAATATGAGCGCTTGCGCGAACAACTCCTGGCCCTCCCCTGCGCCGCCCCGTTGGCCGCCACCGAAGGACCACTCATCCCCCGGTTGCCCGAGACCTTCCGCTTCCCCTACGGCACCTGTAACAGCGAATCACTGCAGGCGGTTGCCGACGCCGGCCTCTACCCGGTGCAATGGAGCATTGTGACCGGCGACCCCGCCAAAGGGCAGACCGCTGCGCAGATTGTCAAGACCGTGATGGCCCAGCTCAAGCCCGGGTCCATCGTGGTCGCCCACGGTAACGGCCGCGGTTGGCACACGGCCGAGGCCATGAGGATCCTGGTCCCGGCCCTGCATCAGCAAGGCTATCGCCTCGTCACCGTCAGCGAATTGCTGCAATCCGGCTCCCCGGTCACGGTCGAGCAATGCTACGAGGTGCGCGAGGGCGACAATCGGCGTTACGACAGACTGTTCGGGAAGGGGACCCAATGACCGTCACGACCCCGGACACCCTCTGCCAAGGGCAAATCGGCGGCCATCGTGGGCGGCGGAATTACACCATCGCTCCGTAGGAAGCACCTGAGGATTTCGCTGGGTCGCCCTGAAGGCTATCCTCCGACCATCAAGGTAAGATCTAAGGTGAACAACCGATGGAACAAGTCCAGATCGCTCAAGCCAAGGCCCACCTCTCCGCCCTGCTCGAACGGGTCGAGACGGGCGAGGAAATCATCATTGCCCGCCGGGGGAAGGCCATCGCTCGACTGGTGCCGGAACCCCCGCAGCCGAGGAGGGCGGCCGCAGCACTGGCCCCGGTCTGGGCGCTCGGCGGTTTCGACCTGGAGCCGATTCCTGAACCGCCCTTTGACCCCCGGGAAATTACCCTCGACTAACCTCGATGAGGGCGAGCTGGAGCGGCGGGGCCAGTTGATCGGACCATATGACCTGATGATCGCCGCCCAAGCCCTGGCGATTGATGTGACCTTGGTCACCGACAATAGCCATGAATTTTCCCGTGTCGCGGGTTTACGGCTGGAAAACTGGCTGCGGCCGACCTGAAAGCAGCAGCAGTCGGGCCTGAGACGCCACGATTCCAAGGGTGGCCAGATCTGGACCGCGCCCACCGAGGTGATCGCGCTTATCTCCGGGGCCTCCGTTGAGGAGATCGATATCTGGGTGGACCGGGTATTGGACGCCCGCTCCCTTGACGAGATTTTCCGTCCCTGATTCCCAGCCATCCGGGGTGGCTGTAACCCGCTGCCAGGGCTTTCAAGCACCGCCGCCATGGCTGTGATAAATTCCCGCCACCCTTCCCCCTGACTTGGAAGCCATCCCTTGAGCGCCCCAGATACCGCCCGTTGTCCGCACTGCTTCGGCGCCACCACAGCGACGCCCTGCCCGCACTGCGGTTGGCAACTTGGGCAGGACAATCCGCCGCCGGCGCTGGCCTTAGGCAGGGTGCTGGACGGGCGCTACCGCATCGGGCGGGTCTTGGGTCACGGCGGCTTCGGCATCACCTACCTGGCCTGGGACGATAATCTCCAGCTACGGCTGGCCATCAAGGAATATCTGCCGCGGGATTGCGTGAGCCGAGGGCCGGATGGGGTGAGCCTGTCGGTCTATTCGGGCCAAGCGGGTGACCAGTTCACTTACGGCCTGCACCGCTTCCTCGAAGAGGCCCGCACCCTGGCCCACTTCGACCAACATCCCGGTATCGTCACCGTCAAGAACTTCTTCCGCGCCCATGGCACCGGCTACTGCGTCATGGACTATGTGGAAGGGATCACCTTGCGGCAGTATCTGGACCAGCAACCGGGCGGACGGATCAGTGTCGCGGCCGCTCTGAAATTGCTGATGCCGGTGGCCGACGCCCTGCGCGCCGTCCACAAGGAGGGTCTGCTGCATCGGGATCTGGCTCCGGACAATATCTACTTGACCCAGGATGGGCGCATCAAGCTGCTGGACTTTGGCGCGGCGCGCTTTGCCGCCAGTGAGCACAGCAAGAGCCTGTCCATCATCCTCAAGCCCGGTTACGCCCCCGAGGAGCAATACCGGACGAAGGGCAAGCAAGGTCCCTGGACGGATGTCTATGGCCTGGCCGCGACCCTGTACCGCGCCATTACCGGCCAGGTCCCGCCGGAATCCCTGGACAGGATGGACGACGACGACCTGGTGCCGCCTTCCCGGCTGGGGATTGCCATTACCCCCGGCCAGGAAGCAACCTTGCTCCAAGCGCTGGCGGTCAAGGCGGGGGAACGCTTTCAGGGCATGGCGGAGTTGCAAGAGGCTTGGCGATCCGGTGCGCGCCAGCCGCTGCCGGCAGGCAAGCCGAGAGCGGCGGCCAGGACCGAGGAGGCGGTGACTCCCGCCACCACGCCGGTGACCCAACCCAAAGCGGGGTTTTTCCATTCGATCAGAAGTGAACTGCTTAAATCGGTTTGGCCAACATTCATGCTCTTCGGTTTATTGCTCATCTTCGCCAAGATCGCTCCGCATTCTTCGCCAGAGACCACCCAGCCGCTGCCCACGCTGGCTGAGGGAGAAAGCTATAGATATGTGGGCACAGACCAGGACATAGTCGAGGACACCCGTACCCAGTTGCAATGGCAGCGGTGCAGCCTCGGGCAGACCTGGAATGGCGCCACTTGTACGGGTAAGGCAGTCTCCTATAAGTGGGACGAGGTTCAGCGGGTCGCCCCGGAGGGCTGGCGGCTACCGACGAAGGGTGAATTAGCCAGCTTGGTCTATTGCAGTTCGGGCGAACCCGCCTACTGGAAGACTGCATCTGAAAAGTGTAAAGGCGATTTCGGATCGCCTACAATTAGGATGGCGGCCTTTCCCGATACGCCTCAAGCTTGGTTCTGGTCAATCTCGACCAATGCCAGCAACTCCTACTACGCGTGGTACGTCAACTTCTACGATGGCAGCGTTGACAATGACAATAAGTCCTATGTCGGATACGTTCGCCTCGTGCGTGGCGGCATCCCCACATCAAATCAGGTGACGCCAACCTCGGTCACCCCCACATCCCCGCCCGTCCAAACCACTATTCCCCCGCCACCCCAAGGGCCCGCTGCACCAGAAGCAAAAGCCCCCCTCTATTTCGCCGCCGCCTTAGCGCCCACGTCCGACATCCCACCCGAGGCCCCACTGTGCTACAAGTACATGGTGGCCGGACCGGAAGAGCAATTGCGGAAACTCAAGAGCAAATACCCGGGCCTGTATGACGACAGGATTTCTGCCAATCCCGAGGGCGGCAAGAACCTAGTGGCGAAACGCAAGGATGAGACGGGAAAGGAAATCCCCTATTTCTATTCCACGAGTCCCAAAGTCTGTAACGATTACCAAAAAGACCGCTTACAGACGCCATCCAAGCCGGGCGACAGAGACTGGTCTAACACCGCTGCTCCGCAAGGGGGGGCCTCGGGGCCCACCGGGAAACCAACGCTCCCCACGGCTGGTGCCCCCACACCACAACCAGCGCCAGCGGCAACCTTACCGCAAACAACACCCACGGCGCCCATATCCACCGCACAACCCTCCCGCCCGCCGGTTCCCGAAAATAGAGCGGCAAAGGTCGCGGAAGGTGAGCGGGCTTATAAGCAAGGTGACTATGAACTGGCCCGGAAGATTCTGAGCCCCTTGGCTGAGGCAGGGGACCCTCAGGCACAATTTTATCTCGGCAGGATGTACGACAATGGCCAAGGTGTCGCCAAGAATGAGGCCGAGGCGTTGCGTTGGTTCCGCAAGGCGGCGGAACAAGGGCATGCCAAAGGGCAATTCAATCTTGGCGTATCGTACGAAACTGGCCAAGGCTTCCCCCAGGATGCGGTCGAGGCGGCGCGCTGGGTCCGCAAGGCGGCTAAACAAGGGCTTGCCAATGCCCAATCCAAACTTGGTTACATGTACCAGTATGGGAGGGGCGTCGCCAAGGACGAAGCCGAGGCGGTGCGCTGGTTCCGCAAGGCGGCGGAACAAGGGTATGCCGAAGGGCAATTCAATCTTGGCGTATCGTACCTCAAGGGCCAAGGCGTCGCCCAGGATAAGGCCGAGGCGGTGCGCTTGTTCCGCAAGGCGGCTGCACAAGGGGTTGCAGAAGCACAAGCCGCTCTCAAGGCACTTGGCGCCCAACGTCAATGAAAGCCACCCCGGCCAGCCCCAAGCCCTCGCCCTGGCTGGGGCTCATCCTCTTCCTCTGCTCATCCGCGCTCACCTCCGCTGATCTCTTCAACACCACTACCCTGAATACCGGCGCAGTGCGGGTACTCTGCCTGCCCGGACAGGGTGACCCACTGACTGGGTCTGGCTTTAGCCTGGCTGGCGGCACTTATCTGGTGACCAATTGGCATGTGGTCGCCTGCACCCAGGAGGGCGGACAGGTGCGGGTGCTGCTGGATGCCGATGCGCGGGAGACGGTTACGGCGGAGGTCAGGGGGCGGGACGAGGACAAGGACCTGGCGGTATTGCAACTAGCAAGGTCCATCCGGCGCCCTGACGCCCGTTTCGCCACGCTGGCAACCCTGGCCCAGCGGGACCCGGTGGTGGTGGTGGGTTTTCCCAGCGATGCGGACGCGATGGGCGGCACGGCGGCCCTGAGCGCGGCGACGCTATCGGAGGGCGTGGTCGGGCGCTTGTTACCGGCGGCTGGCCCTGAGGAGGTGCCCTTGGTGCAGGTGAGCGCAGCGATCAACCCCGGCAATTCCGGGGGGCCGCTCTTTGATGAGGCCGGGCGGGTGGTGGGAATCGTCACCCTGAAATCACTGGCGGCCGTGGCGGCCCTGAATGCGGCAGGGGACTTCGCCATCCAACGGGTCGTGCAGGGCGAGGGATTGGGCTGGGCCGTAGCGAGCGACGCCCTGCTGCCCCTGCTAGACCGCCTCAACATTCCTTACCAGGTTAGCTCCAGGCGTCTGTGGGCGCTGGAGCGCTGGTGGGAGCGGGAGCCAGGATTGATGGCCAGCGGGGGGCTGCTGTTACTGCTGATCCTGGGCCTGATGGGGCTTATGATGACGACGACAGGGCGGGTACGGGTCAGGGATGGCCTCACCCGGCTGGGGTCAAGGGGACCCCCAGCCGCAGTACCTCGGCTACCCCAGCGCCAGGCGCCCCTCGTGCCCCGTCACCCCATGTTGATTGGCGTGGCCGGGCCCTACGCCGGACAGACCATCCCCCTGCAATCCGGGGTCGTGGCCATTGGCCGTGATCCCACCCTGGCGCAACTGGTGATACCCGCCGATCAGGCCCGTATCAGCCAGCGCCATGCCGTGGTGGGGCATGATCCCGACCAGGGTGGCTTTTACGTGGAGGATTGCTGGTCCACTAACGGCGTCTTTCTACTCACCGGTCAGGGCCAAGCACTGCGCGTCAAGGCCGGCCAGGCCCAGCCCCTGGAGCCGGGGGCGCGCTTTTATCTCGCCACCCCGGTGGTCAGCTTCGAGGTGAATTACCAATGACGGCCTTAGACTTCGATACCGCTTTCCTGAGCCGCACGGGGGCGCGGGCCCATAATGAGGATGCCTGTGGCTATCGCGACGGTTGTTGGGTGGTCGCGGATGGACTGGGCGGCCACGGTGGCGGCGAGGTGGCCTCACAACTGGCAGTGGAGGCCGTGCTTGGGGCCTGGAGCCCGACGGTACCTGTCACGGCCGCCGCCCTGATCCAGGGACTGGAGGCGGCGGCAGCGGCCATTCATAGCCACCAGGCCGAGGACCCCGGTCTGAGCGGGATGCGCACGACCCTGGTCGTGCTGGCGACCGACGGTGCGCGGGCCCTCTGGGCGCATGTGGGCGACAGCCGCCTTAATGTACTGCGCAATGGCCGGGTACGCTTCCAGACCGAGGATCACAGTGTCCCCCAGGCCCTGGTGCGCGCGGGAGAATTGACCCCGGCGGGGGTACGCGACCACCCGGATCGCAACCGCCTGCTGCGCGCCCTGGGGGATGGCCAACCGCCGCGCCCGACCCTGGCGGCAGCGCCCTTCGAACTCCAGGCGGGCGATGCCTTTTTGTTGTGCAGCGACGGCTTCTGGGAAGCGGTCACCGAGGGCGAGATGGAGGTGGCCCTGGCCAAGGCCACCGATGCCCATGATTGGCTGGAACGGATGGAACTCGGCCTGCGCCGCCACGCCAGGCCAAGCCAGGACAACTACACGGCCCTGGCGGTGCTGGCCGAGGCGCGGCTGTCGTCATGAGACCCCGCCACCGCGAGATCAGCACCCTCAGCCTGTCGATGCTGGATGTCATCGCCGGGGCCATGGCGGCCTTTCTCATCCTGGTGGTGATCCTGCTGCCTTACTACGAGAAGGAGACAGTGAACCAGGAGGTGCTCATGGCAGAGTTGCGGCAGGCGGCCACCGCGGCCCAGGCCGCCCAGGCGGCGGAGCACGCAGCTCAGGTAGCCCAAGCCCAGGCCAACCAGGCCCAGGCGGACATGGCAGCGGCGCAGGCGCAGGCCCGCCAAGCCCAAACCGAGGCCGAGCGACAGCAGGCGCGGGCGGAGGGCCTGGCGCGGCAACTGGCCAACACCTTTCTGGTCCTGTATGTCCGCTGGGATACCCATGACGACGTGGATCTGCACCTGACGGACCCGAGCGGTGCCGAGTTCTGGTGGGACCGGCACAAGACTGTCCCGGGGCGGCGGGGAGAGTTGAGCGAGGACAATATTGTCGGCCCTGGCAACGAGGTTTGGGAAATCCGCGATGCCCCGCCAGGGGATTACCGGGTGGATGTCAGGCTCTACCAGGTACGGGACACGCGCAAACCCGTGGTAGTCAAGGGGCGGGTCTTCCACCGGGACGGGAGCGAGGTCTTCCCGGAGGTCGCCCTCTCCCAACGTGGCCAGCGGGAACGTATCGCCACTATCCGGGTAGATGAGGGCGGTGGGGTGCGGTTGGTGCCCTGAGGGTGGGTAGCGAATTAAAAAATTTCCAAGGGAGATCAAAACGATGAGCATGGTGTCTTGCGGCAACGGTCATTTTTATAACGACGAGGACCACTCGAACTGCCCCTTCTGTGGGGTAGGTCTGGACCTACGCCCCACCCGGCCCCTGGGGACGGAGACTAATGCCCGTCTGGGCGGCGAGGGCGGTCATACCCGCGCGGCAGGCACGCCACCCACGCCGGGGCTGGGGCCAGATCCGGGGGCGACGCGTCATATCTGGGCCAAGCGCCTGGGCGGGGTCGATCCCGTGGTGGGCTGGTTGGTGTGCGTCCAGGGGCCGGAGCGCGGCCGGGACTATCGCCTGCATAGCGAGCGCAACTTTGTCGGCCGCGCACCCAGCATGGATGTCGCCATCACCGGCGATGCCACCATCAGCCGCGACAATCATGCCGTCATCAGCTACAACCCCAAGAAACACAGCTTCCGCCTGGCACCGGGGGACAGCCGGGGACTGGTCTATCTGAATGACGAAGAGGTGCTGACTCCGGTTGAGGTGGCGCCCTACGATCGCATCGAATTAGGGGAGACGGTGCTGCTCTTCATCCCCTTCTGCGGCGAGCGCTTTACCTGGCCGGTGGAGGAGCAGGCGTGATGGCCCCTCCGGGTGGGGGACGGGTGACACCGCGTAGCTTTAGGGATTCCCCTGGCGTCTGTGGCGGAGGCGCACCTCTGGCCGTGGTCTTATCGCTGGCGCTGCTGGCAAGTCTGGTCACTCGCAGCGCCCTGGCCGGGGTGCCGGCGAGCCTCCAAATTACCCAGGCGTTGGCCCGGGGCACCGAGGTCACGGCCTATGTGGCGGTGCGCGACGAGTCCGGCGCGCCGGTGGCGGCGGAAACCCTGGGCCAGGCGCACGCCACCCTGGGCACTCAGGTAGCGGAGGTGGTCTCGACCACGTCCTTCGCCGCGACGGGCGAGGGGGTGCTTTACGTTTTGCTGGTCGATTTGTCGCGCTCCCTGGATCAGGCCCAATTCGAGCGCATTCGGCAGGCCTTGCGGGACTGGATCGCCGCCCTGGGGGACCAGGACCGGGCGGCCATCCTGACCTTTGGTCATCAGGTCCGGACCCTGGTGGCACCGACGGCCGACCGGGCGGCCCTAACCAGGGCCCTCGACGGCCTGAAGCCCACCGATGACCGCACCGCACTTCATCAGGCCCTGGCCCAGGGCCTGACCCTGGGGCGGCAACAGGCTGCCGACCTGCCCTCGCGACGTGCCCTGGTGATCCTGAGCGATGGCCAGGATGACGCCCCGGGCGGCATGACGGCCGAGGAGGTCGAGATGCAGATGGCTGAGGGGGCAGTGCCCATCTATGCCCTGGGTTTCAGCCGGACCCGGGATCGGGCCGCGCGGGAGGCGGGCCTGGCGGCCCTGGGTCGCTTGTCCCGCCGCTCCGGCGGACTCTTCATCGACGCCAGCGCCAGTGATCTAGGTTCAGCCTTCGCCGGGATGCGCGAACGCATTCGCGCCGTGGAGCGGCTCCGCATTCAGTGTGCCACCTGCGTGTCAGACGGCAACCGCTATCGCCTACAAATTGCCTTAACCCAGGACGGGCGGACCCTGAGCGACGGGGTGGATGTGCGACTCTATCCACCGGTTACTGTGGCGCCCACCCCCGCCCTGCCGGGGGCGGGCAACCCGGCAAACCCGGAAGCTAGTCCTGACAGTGAGCCTGCTAGCGAACCGGCCACGTCTGGGGCACCGGGTACGGAGACGCCACCAGGGGCTGATGCGCCAGAGGCAGCGGCTGCGGATGCCAGTCCGGCAGATGGTCAGGAAGGCGGCCAGGTCAACGGTCAGGAACCCGCTACCGCAGCGAACCCGGCAGCCACACCCTCTCCCGCCGCGGCTCCGCCCGCCGAGACCCCCCCTGGCATTCCTTCCCAAACCGAACCCTCCCCCCTGCCAGGTTCCGAACCGCCCCTCAGGGCACTGCTCGCCGCTCTCGTGGCCGGGTGGCCTTGGCTGCTGGGCGCCGTGGGTCTGAGTCTGGGTCTGGTACTCCTCATCCTCGGCTTGCGGCGGCGGGGCCGCGCGGCAGCGTCATCCCCACCGGTCCAAGTGCCCGAGGCCCAGCCCCTACCCGCAACGCCGATCACCCTCACGCCACCCCCGCCAACGGGGCCCGGATCTACCACCCGGCGACCAGCCGCCCCGGCAGGTCCCACCCTGACCCTGGCCTACATGGGCGGCCGCCGGCGCGGCGAGGTGGCCCGCCTGGTGTTGGCCCCGGACGGGGTCATCGGGCGCAACAGTGCCTGCGCCCTGACGTTGGTGGGTGATGAGGAGGTCTCGGCGCGCCATGCCCGCCTCTTCGTCCATGACCGCCGACTGCTGGTGGAGGATCTGGGCTCCACCAATGGCACATGGCTCAATGGGGTGCGGCTGTTGGCCCCGACCCCACTGCGGGAGGGGGACCTGCTGCGCATCGGCCAGACCGAATTGCGCCTGGCCGGGATCGGAGAATCCCGATGACGAGCCCGCAAGCCCCTGAGACTGCCCCTGAGACCCTGGCCGCCCCCGGCTGGCGGCCGCGTCCCGGCAATGCCCAGTGGATCGGCACCCGCCAGGAGCAGGAGGACGCCTTCGGTTTTGCCGGCTTTGACGCGCGCGGTCAGGCCGGTCCGGAGGTAGTCTTGGCCGTGGTAGCGGATGGCATGGGGGGTCTGAGCGAGGGCCGGGCGGCCAGCCAGGGGGCGGTGACCGGCTTTCTGGCGGCCTGGGCAGAGCAGCCGCCGGACCGGGACGTGACCGAGCGCCTGTTGGGGGCGATCACGGCCGCCAACCAGACCGTGCATGATCTGGCCCGCCAGACCGCCGGCGAGGGTCAGGTCGGCACCACCCTGGTGGCAGCAGCCATACGCCAGGGGCAACTCTTCTGGATCAGCGCGGGCGATAGCCGCCTCTATCTCTACCGGGCCGCCGATGGCTCCCTGACGCCTTGCAATGAAGAGCACAACCTGGCCCTGCAACTCTGGCGGGAGACCGCAGCGGAAGGTCCCACCCCGGACTGGATCGCGGACCACCCCCAGCGCGATGCCCTCATTAGCTTTCTCGGCCTGGCTGAGATCCCTGAGATCGACCGTAATTTGCGGCCTCTGGCCCTGGAGGCCGGGGATCGCCTGCTACTGTGCAGCGATGGTGTCGATGGCGTCCTGAGCCGGGACGAGTTGCAGGAAGGGCTGGACGCCGATCCCCACACCGCCGCAGCGGGACTGATCACGCGATTACAGGTGCTCCAGCGGGTCCATCAGGACAATGCGACGGTTGCCATTCTGGCCTGCGAGGGCGGGGATGCCCCCACCCGGGTCAGCCCGATGCCAGTCACCAGCGCCGGGGTCCGTCGGCGGCAGTGGCCAGGCCCCTGGGCCCTGGGGCTCGCGCTGGTCCTGGTGATGCTGGCCACGGGGTTAGGTGTGGGGTGGCGTTTAGGGTGGTCGCCAGCGCCTCACGCCCTTGAGGCCCATGACCCCGAAGCCTCGGGTCAGCCCCAGCCGGAGCAGGCTGAACCCCTATTGGACCCGGCCCCAACCCAGGCCACTGAAGGGAGTGGCCCGCCCGCGGCAGACCCCGGGGCGGAGGTCTCGCCCCTCAATACCGACCATCGGGCGCGGCCCCAGGAGTAGCGATGATGGCAGTGCGGCGTAAATACAGCATCGGCCGGGTGCGCAGCTGCGATATCCCGCTGGCGGATGATTCGGTGAGCGGCCATCACGCCGAATTGGAGTTCCTGGAGGATGGCAAGTGGCTGCTCACGGATTGCCAGAGCACCAACGGCACCTTTCTGCTGGGGAGCGGCGCACCACAACGGCTCAGCCAGAGCCTAGTTTCGCCCCTCGACCGCGTGCGCTTCGGCAGCGTGACCTTGGGGATGCGGGAACTTCTGGAGGCCCTGCAGCTCAAGGCCGGGATTCCTGGCCCCACTCCGGAGGAGGCGCCCAGGGTCCAGGGGCGGCGGCTGATCCGCTGCTCCTGCGGGGGTATCAAGACCGCCGAAGCCCCTTGCCCGGAGTGCGGCCAATGAGCCCCTCCTGGGTCACGATCCTCTGGCAGCGGCCCCAGGCCTGGCTCATCCTGATCCTGTCAGCCTTGGTGGCGATGCTGTGCATCGCCCTGCTGACTTGGGTGTTGCCGGCGGGGGGACCAGCGGCACTGGTCATCCTCGATTATCAGGCCACGCCGCCGCCGGTTTATCCCTTCGTTTATCCCTTCACCATCCAGAATTTGACCCACCTGCTCCTCTTCATTGGGCTGGGCGAGATCTACCGCCGGTGGCGCGCCGCGGCGCGGGAGGAGGCCCTGCTGGCCCAGGGCCTGCTACCCGAGGCCTATGCCGTGGTCCTGCAATCGCACGATCTGCCGCCGATTCGGGCCCGGGTGGCGGGGCATTATGACGAGGAGCAGGGCTTTCTGCCGGGTCTCATCGACCTCTGCATCCTCCAGTTCCTCGCCAGCCGCTCGGTGGATCAGACCGTGAGCGTGCTCAATTCCAGCCTGGAACTCCTGATGCACCGGGTGGATCTGCGCTACACCCTGCTGCGCTATCTGACCTGGGTCATCCCCACGGTGGGCTTTATCGGCACCGTCGTCGGCATCGCCCTGGCCCTGGCCATGATCGACCCTAGCGCCGCCGTCCAGCCCTTAGGCGAAATCGCCCGTGCCTTGGGGGTGAGCTTCTTCACCACCCTGGTCGCCCTGGTGGATAGCGCCATCCTGGTCCTGCTGCTGCAACTGGTCCAGGCCCGCGAGGAACTGGCGGTCAATGCCGCCGGGCACTATGTGCTGGTGAATCTCATCAATCGCCTTTATAGCCGACAGTGACCAGGGGCGGGTAACTCGAGAACGGTAGATCTACTTCTTGCCTTAGGTACTATCGTGATCCGGAGCAATGGTTAGGAGGCGGATGAAATCGCCCTCCCGATAGGCGGTGGCGCGATGGGACCGGGTGATGCGGAGGGAGTACAGGGCAGCAATGCCTGCGGGAGGCTTGATGCTGACAATCTTTTCCCATTTGAGGCCCACATCGCGATACACCTGGGACCAGGTCAGACGGCGCAACTTGTTGAGGGTCTCCAGCGCCGCCAATCGTTCAGGCTTTTGTAAGGCGAACAAGGCATCCTGAAAGAGTGGGTTGTTGAGGTCTAGCCTGACTTGAGGGTCAACCTTTGACTCAGTCATCGGCCAATTTCACCAGCAATTGGTCGAGCTCGGCATCATCCGCGGGGTTGCTTGCCGCCCATGCCAAGGCCCGCTCCAGGTCTGCCGCGACCGCAGGCGTTTGCAGCCAGCGTTCGTTATCCGGGACGATGGTCACGGTGCGAACAAGCCAAACGCCAGGGGCCTGCTCCTCCACTAACACCTGCCGACCGGCATACCGTTTACCCAGCGAAATTTGACCATTCGCACCAATCATTTTGACGGTGGATGGAATCATAGTTGCACTCATGATGTTCTCGCCTTTTCGTGCTGCACCATAGCAATATAGCACCAATAGCGTCCTTTAAGGCGCGCGGGGCAATCTCGTGGACGGTCGATCAGGGCAACCGGCCGATGGCGGCCATGGCGGGGCCCGACCCTGGCTGATATTCTGGCCACCATAACACCCTGACTTGAACCTGATGACATGACTTTGCGTGCCTGCTTTCTTGCCTTAGGACTGATCCCCTGCTTCCTGACGGCCCAGCCTGGCCTGGAGGCCCCGTCGGTTCCCGGGACGGACCCGCTTCTGGACCCCTTACGGGCGGAGCGGGGTTTCCTGGGTGCGGCGGCTTGTGGCGAGTGTCACCCCAAGGAACTGGCCCTATGGCGGGGCTCTTACCATGACCGGGCCATGAGGATGGCGACGCCCGAGACGGTCCTCGGCGACTTCCAGGATGCCGAACTCACCGCCCACGGGGTGACCTCCCGCTTTTTCCGCCGGGATGGCGGCTTCCTCGTCCATACCGATGGGCCGGATGGGGAACTCAAGGACTTTCCCATCCGCTACAGCTTCGGCTGGTATCCCCTTCAGCAATATCTGATCGCGTTCCCCGGTGGCCGGCTCCAGAGCCTGGGCTTGGCCTGGGATGCTCGCCCCCAGGATCAAGGGGGACAGGACTGGTTCCATCTCTATCCCAACCTGGCCATGGACCACACCCATCCCCTGCACTGGACGGCGCCGGACCAGACCTGGAATTACCAGTGCGCCGACTGCCACTCCACGGACCTCCAGAAGCGCTATGACGCCGAGCGGAAGGGCTATGACACCCGCTACGCGGAGAGCAACGTCGCCTGCGAGGCCTGCCACGGCCCCGGTGCCCGCCATCTGGCGTGGGCCAAGGCCGCCGCGACACGGCAGGCGCAAGCCTACGGGACAGGCACAGATCAGGTTGCCGTTACAGCCGCAGCCGATGATCCGACTCGGGGGCTGCTGGTAGACCTAAAGGATCGCGATGGCGGCATCTGGCAGCTTTCCGCCGCGACCGGCAAACCCAGTCGCCAGCCACCCCGCAGTTCCCACCTCCAGACCGAGACCTGTGCCCGCTGCCATTCCCGGCGCGGTCGCATCTGGGACGAGATAAAACCCGGCGAGCCTCTGCATCAGGGCTTTCGGCTGGCCCTGCTGGAGCCGGACCTCTATTTCCCCGATGGCCAGATCAAAGACGAGGTCTATGTCTTCGGCTCCTTCATCCAGAGCCGCATGTACCACCAGGGGGTCGTCTGCAGCGACTGCCATGACGCCCACAGCCTGCGCCTCCACGCCGACGGCAATGCCGTCTGCGCCCGCTGCCATGTCCCCTCCCGTTACGATGTACCCGAGCATCATCACCATCCGGCCGGCTCCAAGGGCGCCGCCTGCGTGGCTTGTCACATGCCCCAGCGGTTTTACATGGGGGTGGACGAGCGGGCCGATCACAGTTTGCGCGTGCCACGACCGGACCTGTCCCTCAAACTCGGCACCCCCAACGCCTGCAATGGCTGTCATACCGACCGGGATGCCGCCTGGGCGGCGACCACGGTGGAAACCTGGTATCCCGAACCCCAGTATCGGGGTCCTCATTTTGGCGAGGCCCTATTCGCGGCGGACCACAAGGCCCCGGATGCGACCCAACACCTACTGGCCCTGGCGGGGGACCCGGCGCGGCCCGCCATCGCCCGGGCCAGTGCCCTAGCCCGGCTCCATGACCAGCCCCAGGATCGCTCGGGCCCCGCAACCCTGCTCACGGTGCGCCGCCTGCTTGCCGACCCGGAGGCCCTGGTGCGCGCCCAGGCCGTGCATTATTTGGATCTCGTGGATTTGCGGACCCGGATCGAGCTGGCCTGGCCCCTCCTGTCCGATCCCGCGCGCACGGTACGGTTGGAGGCGACCCGGGTACTGGCGCCGGTGATGCGGCAGGGGATCGGCGGCAAGCTGGCGGAGCAGATGCGGGTTGCCTTGGCGGAGTACGCGACCGCCGAGCAGGTCAATGCGGACCGCCCCGAGGCTCATCTCAACTTGGGTCTCATTGCCACCGCCCTTGGGGAACCTGCCCTGGCGGAGCAGTCCTATCGCACCGCCCTGGAACTCGATCCCCGCTTCACACCCGCCCGCGCCAACCTGGCTGACCTCTATCGGGAACAGGGACGGGAGACGGACGCCGAGGCCGAACTCAAGGCCGGCCTGACAGCCGATCCGGACAATGCCGACCTGCTGCATGCCTTGGGGCTGGCGCGGGTACGTACCCACCACCTGGATGCGGCTATCCCGGACTTGGAGCGGGCCGCGCGGCTGGCTCCCGACAATAGCCGCTTTGCCTATGTGTATGGGGTGGCCCTGGACGCCGCGGACCGCACCGCGGAGGCCCTACCCGTGCTGGAGGCCGCCCAACAGCAGGATCCGGCCAATCGGGACCTCCTGATCGCCCTCATTCAATACAATGCCAAGCTGGGACGGGGGCAGGAGGCCAGTCGCTGGCTTGCGGAGTTTGGCGTCATGGCCCCCGTGGATCCGGCCCTCAAGGCACTCCAAGAGCAGACCAAGAAGGAGGGGAAGCCCTGATCCTGAGCACTACCACCGCCATCCCATCCCAGTCACCTAGCGCTGATTCATACATTTGAGACAGACCCTTCGATAACGGAAAAATATGGAAAAATCGTCTTCAGTTCTGATCAAGGTTTCCGCTATCCGCCGGGTTCTGCGCAAGCACTGGCTTCTGGGGAGTGCGCTGGTGTTTGCCCTGGCCGCGATCTTGATTTCCTATCGGCCAGTGGAGATGCTCGGCTATTTCCAGGAGGGGGCTTCGAGCTTCGAAATCTTCGCCCTGGTACTATTTTTGGCCATGCTGTTACCGCTTCTCTTTCAGAGGCTGCTGTTGCCGGGGGTCGTGGGCCTATTGGTAGGCGGGGTGCTGCTGGGGCCTTACGCCTTCGGCATCATCTCGCCGGATGACCCGACCGTAGATCTGTTCGCCAGCGTCGGACGCGTATTCCTGATGTTTATCGCTGGCGTGGAAATCGACATGCGGGTGTTTCAAGCGACCAGGCAGCGCTCGATGAACTTTGGCGGATTGTCCTTCCTGCTTCCACTCCTCGCCGGTATGGTGGTCGCCTGGTCCTTCGACTTCGATTGGGTCGCGGCCGTGTTGATCGGATCACTCATCGCCTCGCACACCTTGCTGGGCTTTCCGATTCTGACCAAACTGGGTCTCGGCGGCACCGAACCGATCGCCGTCACAGTGGGAGCGACCATCTTTACTGACATTGCCTCCCTGCTCGTCCTCGCCATCTGTATCTCGATACACCAGGGGGGATTCTCACCACTTGGCCTCCTGATCCAGCTCGGGGAGTTGGCGGTCTATGCCATCATCATCCTACAAGGTCTACCGCTACTCGGGCGCTTTTACTTTTGGCGCCACCGCAAGGACGAGAACACCCTCTTCGTCTTCACGTTTCTGATCGTCATGATCGCCGCCGCCGGTGCCCACTTGATCCATTTGGAAGACATCGTCGGCGCCTTTCTTGCCGGTATCGCCGTGAATCGTATCCTTGAACACTCTCCGGTCCGCGACAAGGTGGTCATGATGGGCGAGGGGCTCTTCGTGCCCCTGTTTTTCATGACCATCGGGATCAAGCTGAACCTGCCGGTCTTCGGGGCAACCCTGGTCAATAGCCTGGGGTTCGTTGTCGCCATCGTGATCGCCCTCTTCATTGGCAAGTTGATGGCGGCGGTGTTCGCGCGTTGGCTATACGGATACGACTGGCCCGCCACCCTAACCATGTGGTCCCTCTCGCTGCCGCAGGTGGCGGCAACTCTTGCCGCAGCCATGGCTGCCTACGATGCGATGAATGCGGATGGCGATCGACTCATTACTGAGTCGGTGCTCAATACCATGATTGTCTTGATGGTGATTACGGCCGTGCTGGGACCGATCCTGACGGATCGTTTCGCTCGGCGGATGAAGACTAAGGAGGAGATCCATGCGATATCTTGATCAATTGCCGACACGGGTGCTGTTGGCCCTGATGGTCCTGCTCGTCGCGGCCGGCGCCATGGCGGGGGACGACAGGACCGCTACCCGCAAGCAGTTGCGTAACCTGCGCACGGAGACCCTGAACCAACTCTACAAGGAAATCCCGGAGACCAAGACCCAGATCCGCAAGGCCGCTGGCTATGGCGTATTCGAGGTTGCCGGGGCGCATATCTTCTTCGTCGGCGGCGGCGGTGGGCGAGGCGTTGTTCGGGACAACCTCACCGGCCGGGACACCTTTATGAAAATGGCCTCGATTAGTGGCGGCCTCGGCATCGGTGTCAAGGACACCCGTACGGTCCTGATCTTTGAAAATCGCCAGGTGCTGAAGAAGTTTCTCGACAAGGGATGGGCCTTCGGTGGCGAGGCCGAAGCCACGGCGAAGATCGAAGGCAAGGGGGGTACGGCGGGCGAATGGGAGACGCCGGATGGTATCAAAGTGTACCAGCTCAATAGCACGGGGCTGATGGCGAGGGGCACCGTGGTGGGCACGAAGTTTTGGCAGGATGACGAGCTGAACTGAGAACTCCCGGCATAATAGTTGCCTTTATGCAACATGTATTTTCTGATCCATAACCCCTTCCCCCTTGTCAAGTGGCAACAGCAGACTATCCTTTAGATCACGAAGGTCGTTCGTTGTAGGAAAGGAACGCCATCGCGAAAATACAACAAATGTTTGCTGAGACAAGGATTCCAGGGGGGTTGGCGCGAGGATTGTTGTAACAGTCCTACATCCAGGCCAAGGCCGCCCCGACCAGGAACCATAAGCCGGAGGTACTCTCATGACCATCAGCCAATCCCAAGCCCTCTGGGAACTCTGCCGCCAGGGCCTCCCGTTGAGCGCCGATGAAGCGGAGCGTTGCTGGGAACAGGGCCAGACTTACCAACTCCGCGAGCCGGTCAAGCTGCCATGGGAGGTCGAGGGCCTGATCGAGCAGTGCAACTGGGAGGTCAGTGTCTCCGCCAGAGCACACTGATTTTTCTCCTTCTCTGCCGTCTGCATCTATCTCGTTTCATTCAACCCAAGAGCTAATAGTCATGCCCTTTAGCTCCATCCGCCGTGTCGCGCTGGCCGTTTTAGCCGCAAGCGCCCTCACTGCCCTCGCCTTCCCCGCGCAGGCTTGTACCTCCTTCCGCGTCCAGTCCCAGGACGGAGCCTGGATCGTCGCCCGATCCATGGAGTTCGAGATGGATCTCAAAAGCCAGGTGATGCTGGTCCCACGGGGCCACCCGCTCACCGCGACCCGCCCCGACCTCAAGCCCGGCACGACCTGGACCGCGAAGCATGGCTTTCTCGGCTTCAATGCCCTCGGCATGGATATCGCCGCCGACGGCCTCAATGAGGCCGGACTGTCGGTCGGCGCCCTCTTCCTACCCGGTTTCGCCGAGTACCAGCCCTTCCCCGCCGATGGTAAGCACGCGGTCTCCAATGTCGATCTTGCCAACTGGATACTGAGTCAGTTCGCGACCGTGGACGAGGTGCGAGCAGCCCTGCCAAAACTGACCGTTTACGAGCTCATCCTGCCCCAAGCTGGCCCCCTGCCGCTGCACTGGACTATCCACGATGCCTCAGGGGGCTCCATCGTGGTCGAATACCTGGGCGGCAAGCTACACATCCATGACAATCCCATCGGGGTCCTCACCAATTCCCCGCCCTTCGAATGGCACCAAAATAATCTGCGCAATAACATCAATCTCACCAACATCAACGTCGACGGTCTCAAGCTCGGCGCCGTCGAGGTTCAGCCCCTCGGTCAAGGCACAGGATTGGTCGGGCTGCCTGGCGACTACACCCCGCCCAGCCGCTTCCTCAAGGCCACTGCCCTGGCCTTTTCAGCTGTCCCGGTCGCCACCGCCGCAGAAGGTATCAACCTGGCCTTCCACATCCTGAACGCGGTGGACATCCCCCTCGGCGCGGTGGCAGAAAAGACTCCGTCGCAGGATGGCGGCGCACCGACGCTTAGCTACGATAAGACCGAATGGGCATCGGTCTATGACCTCCAGCACCGCATCGCCTACTTCCGGACCTATGGTGACCTGACAATCCGCAAGGTAGACCTGACCCAGGTCGACTTTGGCGGCAAGGCGATCCAGCACCTGCCCATGCCGACGACCTTGCAGACCCAGGACATGACGCCAGCGGCCGCCCGTATGTAAGCAGCGCTAGGCCGGATGGCGAGCGCCCGGGTTCGACGGGAGCGCAGACGTCGGTTCAGACCCGCTGCAGCAGGTCTACCCGGTGGGGTTTGCGAAAATGGGCCCCGTTGGGGGTCAGGTGGGCGAGGAAGGCGGCACGGATCTGCTCGTAGCGGGCCGGGTCTATGTCGAGTTCCGTATGAGTGACCTTGAGGAACCGCCCCTCGAAGTCCTCCCAGTCGGGGTAGGACCCCGGGGTCTCGTAGAAGACCTCCGCTTCCAGAGTGAAAAACCCGGCATCCAGGGCCCGGTTGAGGGCGGCGACAGCAGCCAACCGCACCTCGCCCTCGTCATTGATAAGCCGCAGCAAGTCGTTGAAGGGGCCTGCGTAGACGGGCTCCAGGAAGAGTGCGTGACCGCCGGGCTTGAGCACCCGATGGACCTCCCGCAAGGCCTGGTCCATCAGGGGCATGGGGACGTGGTGCAGGGACTTAAACATGAGCACGGCGTCGAAGCTCCCGTCCGGGTCGGAGATGGCCTCGGCCCCGCCGTAGCGGAAGCTGACTCCGGAGAGGTCCGTGACCTGAAGGTTTTTCTCATGCTGGATGCGGTCCACCTCAGTGGCGACGATATGCCTTGGTCCGAAGCGTTGCATGACCAGGCGCGTGGTCCCGGCAGCGCCGCAGCCCAGTTCCAGGATCTCCGCCCCCCGCAGATCAAGGAGTTCGGCGATGACCTCCAGGTCCTCGGCGGTCCGGTAGGCAGCGGGGGGGATAGGGGTAAACAAGACCTGAGGACTGGTGGGCATGGAATCGTCTCGTGGGTGGGTGGTGGACTGAGCGGTGGGGCTTGCAAACCGCATGTATAATCGGCACCTTCCGGATGCAAGTGCATCCGCTGTCCGGATTTAAGCCCTATGATCTCGCGTCTGTTCCTTGTCCTGCTGTTCCTTGGGGCCATCCTAGGGGGCATATTCGGCTGGAAATACTATCAACAACAACAGCAGGCGGCCATGCAGGGCCCGCCTCCACCGCCCGTGGTTGCCTCGGCCCGGGTCGAATCCGAGACCTGGCGCCCAAGCCTCGCGGCGGTGGGCAGCCTGGTGGCGGTCCAAGGGATCGAGGTCGCCAATGAGGTCCCGGGCCTGGTCCGCGAGATCAAGTTCGAGTCCGGGCAAATGGTCAAGTCCGGCGAGGTCCTGGTCCAGATCGATGATGCCGTGGACCAGGCCGACCTGTTAGCGCTCCTAGCCCTGCGTGACCTGGCCCAGATTAAGGTCAAGCGCCTCCAGACCCTACTCAAGGATCGTTCCACGTCCCAGTCGGACTACGACGAGGCCAAGGCCACGCTCGATGCGGCCGAGGCGGGGGTGACTGCCAAACGGGCGAGCATCGCCAAGAAGCGCATCGTCGCCCCCTTTGCCGGACAACTGGGCATTCGCAAGGTGAATCTGGGTGACTACCTGCCCGCGGGATCGCATATCGTGGCGCTCAACACCCAGGACCCAGTCTATGTGGACTATTCGCTACCCGAGCGGGAGCTGACCAAGATCGCGATAGGCCAGCCGGTGGTGGTCACGGTGGCGGCCTATCCGGGGCAGGAATTCCAGGGCCACATCAGTGCCCTGGACTCCGGGGTGGACGTCAAGACCCGTAACGTTCGCGTGCGTGCGACCCTGCCCAACCCGGATCAGGCCCTGCGCCCTGGGATGTTCGCGGAGGTCGCCACCCTGCTGCCGGCCCGGGAGGGGGTTCTGACCCTGCCGCGCACCGCCATCACCTTCGCCCCCTACGGCAGCAGTGTCTTCCTGATCGAGGAGAAGGACGGCACGCCCCAGGTCCAGCGCCGGCCGGTGACTACCGCCGGTGCCCAGGGCGGGCGGGTGGAGATCGCCAGCGGCCTCGCAGAGGGAGACCGGGTGGTGGTGGCGGGCCAGGTGAAGCTCCGCAATGGCCAGGCGATCAAGATCGACAACTCGGTGCAGCCGGCGGCGACGGGGCCCCTGGGACCGTGACGCCATGAAATTCACCGACATCTTCATCCACCGCCCGGTGCTCGCCAGCGTGATCAGTCTGCTGATCCTGGTAGTCGGTCTGCGTTCCCTGTTCTCCATGGAGGTGCGCCAGTACCCGGAGACCAAGGACACGGTAGTCACCATCACCACCAGTTATCCCGGAGCCGGCGGGGACCTGGTCAAGTCCTTCATCACGGCCCCATTGCAGCAGGCCGTTGCCGAGGCGGCGGGGATCGACTATCTGACCTCCACCAGCGTCCAGGGTCAGTCCACGATTGAGGCCCACATGGTCCTGAACTACGACCCCAAGGCGGCGGTCGCGGAGATCCAGGCCAAGGTAGCAAGCCAACGCAATGTCCTGCCCCGCGAGGCCGAGGACCCGGTCATCGACTCCACCACGGGCGATACCACGGCCCTGATGTACCTGGCCTTCTACAGTAAGGACATGGATCAATCCCAGATCACCGACTACCTGTTACGAGTGGTCCAGCCCCAGCTCCAGGCCGTCCCCGGGGTGGCCAAGGCGGGGCTGATCGGCAATAAGTCCTTCGCCATGCGGGTCTGGCTCGACCCCAAGCGCATGGCCGCCCTGGGGGTGACCCCCACCGATGTCGAGGCCGTGCTGCTCGGCAACAACTACCTGGCCGGGGTAGGCGGGCTCAAGGACCGCTACTTCGCCGTGGACCTGAGCGCCGATACCGACGTGAGCCGGGTGGAGGACTTCCGTAACCTGGTGGTGCGCACCGAGGGCCAGACCCTGGTGCGGCTCCAGGATGTCGCCACCATCGAACTGGGGGCCCAGAGTTACAACACCACGACCCTGTATAAGGGCATCCCGGCCATCTTCGTCGGGCTGGAGCAGGCCCCGGGCGCTAACCCCCTGACGGTGGCAGATCGCGTCCACGAACTCCTACCGGAGATTCGCGCCCAGCTTCCCGAGGGGCTCGCGGTCTTCATCCCCTACGACGCCAGCGGCTTTATCCGCGACTCCATCCACGAGGTCTTTACCACCTTGGGCGAGGCGGTGCTGATCGTGCTGCTGGTCATTTTCCTGAGCTTGGGGTCCCTGCGCGCGGCCCTGATCCCTGCGGTGGCGGTGCCCCTCTCCATCATTGGTGGGGCCTTTCTCATGCTGGCGCTGGGGTTCTCCATCAATCTGCTGACGCTGCTGGCCATGGTGCTGGCCATCGGGCTGGTGGTGGACGATGCCATCGTGGTGGTGGAGAACGTTCACCGCCATATCGAGGAGGGGGCCACCCGCATCGATGCCGCCATTCAGGGGGCACGGGAGTTGGCCGTCCCCATCATCGCCATGACCACCACCCTGGTGGCGGTCTATGCCCCCATCGGTTTCATGGGTGGGCTGGTGGGGTCGCTGTTTACCGAGTTTGCCTTTTCACTCGCCGCCGCCGTACTGGTCTCCGGGGTGGTGGCCCTGACCCTCTCGCCCATGTTGAGCGCCCTGGTACTGAAGCCCGGCGGACAGGCTGGGCGCTTCGAGCGCGGTGTCGAGCGCTTCTTCACCGGGCTGGCCAACGCCTATGGCCGCTCCCTGCACGGGCTGCTGCGCTACCCGTCGGTGATGCTGGTCTTTGCCGCGGTCATCCTGGCGAGTATCTGGTTCATGTTCACCACCAGCCGCAACGAGTTGGCGCCGACCGAGGACCAGAGCATTCTGTTCTTCCAGGCTATTGGGCCCCAGACGGCGACGGTGGATTACAGTTCGGCCTATGTGGATGAGATCCTCAAGGTCTTCGACACCATCCCCGAGTACAAGGAGGGCTTCATCCTGGTGGGAATGGGGGGCGACCCCAGTGTCACCTTCGGCGGCTTCAAGATGCCCTCGGCCTCGGAGCGCGCCCGCTCTCAGATGGCCGTCATGCCGGAGCTGCAGGGTAAGCTCAAGGCCATCAGCGGGGTGGACGTGGCGGTCTTCCCCCGCCCTAGCCTGCCCGGGGCGGGGCGCGGCTTCCCGATGCAGTTCGTCCTCACCACCGAGGCTGACTACGGCGAGTTGGACAAGGTCGCGGGGGAGCTGGTCGGACGCGCCATGGGTAGCGGCAAGTTCATGTTCCTGCGCAAGTCCGTGGACTTCACCCGGCCACGCACCCGCATCCTCATCGATCGCGACCGCGCGGGCGATCTCGGCATCAGTATGCGGGAGATCGGGCGCAACCTTTCTCTGATGTTGGGCGAGGGCTATGTCAACCGCTTCAGCCTGTCGGAGCGCAGCTATCAGGTCATTCCCCAGGCGGCACGCGGCGACCGGCTGGACCCGGCCATGCTCGACGACTACTACGTCCGGTCTGCCAGCGGGGCCCTGGTCCCCCTCGGCAGTCTGGTCCATTTCGAGGATCAGGTAGAGCCGAGCAAACGCAGCCAGTTCCAGCAGCTTAATTCGGTGAACCTGGAGGGGATCATGGCCCCGGGGGTAACCCTGGGGGATGCCATCGCCTACCTGGAGGGGCAGGCCCGGGAGGTGCTGCCGCGGGGTTACGCCTGGGACTTCATGGGCGAGTCCCGCCAATATGCCCAGCAGGGCAGTGCCTTGGTCCTGACCTTCTTTATGTCGCTGCTGGTCATTTATCTGGTTCTGGCGGCCCAATTCGAAAGCTGGCGTGACCCGCTGATCATCCTGGTCTCGGTCCCCATGTCCATCTTCGGGGCCGTCGCCTTCCTGACCCTGGGCTTTGCCAGCGTCAATATCTATACCCAGGTCGGGCTGATTACCCTCATCGGGCTGGTGGCCAAGAACGGCATTCTCATCGTCGAATTCGCCAATCAGTTGCGCGCGCACCGGGGCCTACCCAAGGCGGCAGCGGTGGAGGAGGCGGCCCGCATCCGCTTACGCCCCATCCTCATGACCACGGTATCCATGGTGGTGGCCATGGTCCCACTGCTCATCGCCCGTGGGCCCGGTGCCGTGAGCCGCTTCGACATCGGGCTGGTCATCGCCTCCGGGCTTGGCATCGGGACCCTCTTCACCCTCTATGTCGTGCCGGCCTTCTATATGCTGCTGGCGCCGGGGGAGGTTCACGGGACCCGGCCGGCACCGGCGGCCAAGACCTCGATTCAACTCGAACACTAGCATTCTGGATCGCGGGGGATCTTTATGCGCTGGAGAAGCGGCAGACGAAGCGACAATGTGGAGGACCTGCGGGACGATCCTGGGTCAGGCGGCGACGGGTTCCCTGGGCAGCGCCTGCCCGTGCGCATCGGCCGGGGCGCCGGGGTTGGCGGTGGCCTGGGCACCATTCTCCTGATCCTGGTCGGCCTCTATTTCGGAGTTGACCTGACCGCCTTCCTCGGCGGCGGGATCCCCCAACCCGACACCCGCGGTGGACAGCTGCAGTTGCCGGATACCTGGCACCAACAAGGCGCGCCTAAACCTAGACCACATCCTCATGCCGGTGGCCTGCAAACCCCGGGGGCCGGGGCCAAAGCCGATGAACTCAAAGACTTCGTCTCCGTCGTCCTGGCGGACACGGAGGACACCTGGAGCGAGATCTTCCGTCAGGGAAAACAGCGTTACCAGGAGCCCAAGCTGGTCCTGTTCTCGGGCAATGTGCGCTCCGCCTGCGGCTTCGCCGAGGCCGCCATGGGCCCCTTCTACTGCCCTGGGGACCATAAGGTCTATATCGACCTGTCGTTTTATGACGAGCTGCGCAGCAAGTTCGGCGCGCCGGGTGACTTCGCTCAGGCCTATGTCATCGCCCACGAAATTGGCCACCACGTCCAAAAGCTGCTCGGCATTTCCGATCAGGTCGAGGAGGCCAAGCGCGGCCGCGGTAAGGCCGGGGCGAACCAACTCTCGGTGCGCCTGGAACTCCAGGCCGACTGCTTCGCCGGGGTCTGGGCCAACCGTGCGGACCGAGCTCGTGGCATCCTGGAGGCCGGCGACGCCGAGGAGGCCCTCAAGGCCGCCTCTGCCATCGGTGACGACCGCCTCCAAAGGCAGGCGCGGGGCTATGTGACCCCGGACAGCTTCACCCACGGCAGCTCCGCACAGCGCGTCGCCTGGTTCCGCCGCGGCCTGGAGAAGGGCGATGTCAAGGTCTGCGACACCTTTTCCGCCAAGAACCTCTAATCCCGTACCCTGGCCTTGACGCAGAACTCGCCGGATTTCACGGTACCCCAACCCCCGTCCCATCGGCGGCGTGGTGGCCTTACAATGGCCACCGACCCATCCACCAGATCCCCTCACAGGACTAAAGACACCATGATTTTCACCCGCACCCTCGCTGCTCTTTTCACCCTGGTACTCATCGTTCCCGCCTTCGCCGATGAGGTGGTCCAGAAGAGTATCGCCGACCTTTACCAGGAGAAAGCAGAACTCGCCGGCAAGCCGGTGAAGCTTCAAGGCAAGGTTGTCAAGGTCAACAACAACATCATGAACCGGAACTTCCTCCACCTACAGGATGGCTCCGGTGACCCCGCCCTTGGCACCAACGACCTGACGATCACCAGCGACGACACCGCCGCAATGGGTGACACGGTTGCGGTGACCGGCACCCTGGTGGTGGACCTAGACTTCGGCGCCGGCTATAAGTACCCGCTACTGCTGGAGAAGGCGAGCATCACCAAGGCCCAGTGACCCTAACACCGCCTTATTGAATCGTCCTCAGGATCCCCCTGGCCCCCTCTTGGGACTGATACGCCCGGTGAGCAGCATCTCAGCCCTCAAGGCCACTGTGTACTAGGACGCCGCCAGGGTGAAGGATGATGGGTCCCCGGTGATTGCCCTGGGCCAGGGGTCGAACCATTAGAAATTTTGGTCTCCACGACGAGTTACGGTATTCTTCCCTAATGCAAGTTTCGCGCCCCGCCTCATCAACCCCAGTATTTCAACAACCTAAGTTTTTCAACCAGCTCAAGGAGCAATCCATGAACCTCAGCAATAAACTCGCCGCCGAATTCATCGGCACCTTCTGGCTCGTCCTCGGTGGCTGCGGCAGCGCCGTGCTAGCCGCGGCATTCCCCGGGGTAGGCATTGGCCTGCTTGGGGTCGCGCTCGCCTTCGGTCTGACGGTCGTGACCATGGCCTATGCCGTTGGCCATATTTCCGGCTGTCATCTGAACCCCGCGATCTCGGTCGGCCTGGTGGTCGGTGGACGCTTCCCGGCCAGCCAACTGGTACCTTACATCGTGGCACAGGTGCTGGGTGCCACCCTGGCAGCCTTCCTGCTATATGTCATCGCCAGTGGACAGGCCGGCTTCGTGCTGTCGGCCAGCGGGCTGGCGGTAAATGGCTACGGCGACCTGTCACCGGGCAAATATTCGCTGATGGCGGGATTTGTAACCGAGGTGGTAATGACCGCTATCTTCCTGTTCGTCATCATGGGCAGCACCGACAAACGCGGTATTGGTTCCCATGCCGGACTGGCTATCGGCCTCGCCCTGACCCTAATCCACCTGATCTCAATCCCGGTGACCAATACCTCGGTCAACCCAGCCCGCAGCACGGGGCCAGCGCTCGTCCTTCTCATGGGTGGCTATAATCAAGCCCTTAGCCAGCTCTGGCTGTTTTGGGTCGCACCCATCATTGGCGGGGTTGTGGGTGCCTTGACCTATAAGATGGTCGGTGGCAAGGAGGCCTGATCGCGGACTGGGCATCAGCCCCAACCCAGGCCGGGAGTGGAACCGACTCCCGGCCACCCCTAGATTTCCTATCCTGGCATTCAGGATCATCCGCGCTCAAGAACATGACTGAACACTTTGAGGATACTGGCTTTATCCCCTTGAATATTGCTGTCTTGACGGTTTCGGACAGCCGGGGGGAGGCCGACGACACATCCGGTGCCCTGTTGCGCGACCGGGCCCTGGCCGCTGGCCACCAGGTGGTGGCTCGGGAAATCGTGCGCGACGATATCTACCAGATGCGGGCTATCTTTTCGCGCTGGATTGCCGATCCCGGCGTCCAGGTGGTGTTGGCTACCGGCGGCACGGGTATTACCGGCCGCGACAGCACCCCGGAGGCCATCGAACCCCTCCTCGATAAGCGCATCGAGGGCTTCGGGGAACGCTTTCGGACCATCTCCCTGGAGGAGATCGGCACCGCCACTATCCAGTCCCGGGCCCTCGGCGGTATGGCCAACGGTACCTTCATTTTCTGCTTACCGGGCTCCAGTGGCGCCTGCCGCACCGCCTGGGACCAGATCCTGGCCCCCCAACTCGACCACCGCACCCGGCCCTGTAACTTCGCGCAACTCATCAAGCGGCTGCTGGAGAGATAGCTCCAGCCCTGGTACCAAGAGCAAACCCATGACTAGCGCCCCGGATTGTTGCATCACTGACAGGGCCGGCCCCAAGGCCCTCCTGAGTAAGGAAGAGGCCCTGAAACGCCTCTTGGCCCAGGCCCGTCCCGTCCAGGACCAGGAAAATCTACCCATTCAGGAGACCCTGGGCCGAGTCTTGGCCACCCCTGTGGTGAGCCAGGTTGCCGTGCCCGGTTGGGACAATAGCGCCATGGATGGTTACGCCCTGCGCGCCAGCGACCTGGCTAGAGCCCAGGGCCGCCTGCGCGTCTCCCAACGTATCCCTGCCGGGAGCCCCGGAACCCGGCTGGAACCCGGCACCGCGGCACGCATCTTCACCGGCGCCCCCATCCCCGAGGGGGCCGACACGGTCGTGATCCAGGAGGTTTGCCGGGTCGAGGGTGACATGGTCGTCATACCCTTTGGAGTGACTCCCGGAGCCAACATCCGGCGTGCCGGGGAGGACAGCCAGGTTGGGACCCCGGTCATCGCTGCCGGTACCCGCCTACTCCCACAACATCTGGGGGTAGCCGCCTCCGTGGGTGTGGCCAGGCTGAACGTCTGGCGACGGCTCAAGGTCGCGGTCTTTTCCAGTGGCGACGAACTGGTGATGCCCGGCCAACCCCTGGGACCCGGGCAAATCTACAACTCCAACCGCTTCACCCTGTTGGGCCTATTGACGGCTTTGGGCTGCGAGACCCTGGACCTGGGCATGGTCCCGGACAAGCTAGAGGCGACGGTCGCCACCCTGACCGCTGCCGCTAGCCAGGCGGATCTGGTGCTGGGGAGCGGCGGCGTCTCGGTGGGGGATGAAGATCATGTCAAACTGGCGGTGGAAAGGCTCGGTACCCTCGACCTCTGGAAGGTCGCCATCCGCCCCGGCAAGCCCCTGGCCTTCGGACATCTGGGTCCGGAGCGGACGCCCTTCATCGGCACCCCAGGTAATCCGGTGTCTCTTTTCGTCACCTTCTGCCTCTTTGCCCGGCCCTTCATTCGCCGGATGCAGGGCACTGCGGGAGACCTGGAACCGCAGGCCTTCCTAATCCCTGCCGGCTTCGATTGGCCTCAGGCCGCCGATCGATTGGAATTTCCCCGCGCTCGTCTGGTACCCGACCAAGATGGCCAACCCGAGATCCACCTCTATCCCAGTCAGTCCTCCGGCGTCCTCGGCTCCGTCACCTGGGCCGACGGGCTCGCAGTCATCCCCGCCCAACAGACCATCAGGCGCGGGGAAGGAGTCCAGTACATCCCCCTGAACGAGATCCTCGCATGATCCAGCTCCGCTATTTTGCCAGCCTCCGGGAACGCTTGGGCACCGGCGCCGAGGTCATCCTCGCCCCTGCCCCCCTCACCACTGGCGGTGCTATCACCGTCGCCACTCTCCTCTTCCTGCTGCGCCAGCGCGGCGAGCCCTGGAGCGAGGCACTGGGCGAGGGGCAAACCCTGCTCACCGCCGTCAACCAGGCCATGGCCCGGCCCGACACCCCAGTCCAAGATGGCGACGAGGTTGCCTTTTTTCCTCCGGTGACGGGAGGATGAAGAAAGCCCGGGCACCATCCGCCAGATTCGTCGCCGCCGCCCCTGTCCGTCCCCACAACCCGGCCATTTCCACTGATCTGGGGCCAAATCTACTGGATATTGAACCCCCACCTGACAAGCCACTCGTCTAACTCGCTACCATGTTCCGGCGCCTCGTCGCATCCATCCTCATTGTCGCTATCCTCGGATATGGGACCGCCTGGGCCTTTGCAGGCCAGGAGTTTGATGCCAAGGCACACACGCTGGCCATGGCGAACCCAACGCAGACCGATACCCATCACGCCATCACCGGCTGCGATCACGCCTGCCACGCCAGTGCCCATATGGTCGGACTGCACCAGGAATTGCCATCCATCGGCGCGGTCGTGGCGGAGCGATTTGTCTGCCTCGCCTGCTGCGCCCTCGCCACGCTTGCGCCCAATCTCCCACTGAAACCACCGCGGTCCTGAGTCTATCGTCAGCTTAACAGCCACGCCCGGGGCGTGGCTGGTCCGATTTTCTGGATCGAGGACTCTTCCGATGGGCTATTTTCATACCACCGCGACACCGCCGTGTGCGCTTGTTAACTTTTCGTTTGCCTGGCTGTTCGCTGTCTTGTTGGCCGGGGTACCCGCAACCCTGACGGCCACGGCCAATGCTACCTCGACGATCCCGGCGACGGAGGCCCCGAACAGTGGCCACGATCACGGAGTTGAACCGCCCCCGCGGGTTGAGATCACGCCCGAGCAGCGTCGTACCCTGGGTCTGACCACCGAGTCGCTGACGATGCACTCCATAGGCGAGAGCCTGCACGCGCCTGGCGAGGTGCGTCTCAACGCCTACGCCACCGCCGAAGTGACACCGCGCATCTCGGCCCAGGTGGTCGCACGCCAGGCGCGCCTGGGCGACCGCGTGGTGGCGGGCCAACCCCTGGTCACCCTTTCCAGCGTGGAACTGGCCGAGGCCCAGGGCGATCTGGTGGTCGCCGAGCTCGAATGGGGTCGGCTAGACAAGATCAAAGACAAGTTCGTCTCCGATAAGGAGTACCTGCAGGCCAGCGTCGCACGCCAGAAGGCCCGCTCGCGAGTCCTTGCCTTTGGTATGACCCAGACACAGATTGCGGCCCTGTTGGCAAACCCCGCCACGCGCGCCGACGGCACCTTCGAGCTCCTGGCACCCCAAGCCGGAACCCTGATCCAGGACGATTTCATCCTAGGCGAGCAGGTGCAGCCGGGGCGGGTGCTGTTCGAGATCACCGACGAATCCGTGCGCTGGATCGAGGCGCAACTTGCGCCCGCCGATGCGGCGCGGGTCACCGTAGGTGATCGGGCGCGCGTGGCCTTTGGCAGCGACAAGGTCTGGCTCGACGGACAGGTGACCCAGATCCACCATCGGCTGGACGAGACCACGCGTACCCAGGAAGTCCGTATCGAGGTCCCCGATCCGGGCCATCTGCTCCACCCCGGGGTCTTCGTTGATGCGGAGGTGCTGGTTGGCTCCTCCGCACCGGTACTAGCGATCCCCGAGACAGCGGTACTGCGCAGTCCGGACGGGGACTGGCAGGTGTTCGTCGCCGAGGGCGACGATGCCTTCGAGCCGGTCGAGGTCGGACTCGTCCGCACTGCGGGGGGATTGGCCGTGATCGAGGGCTTAGCGCCCGGCACCCAGGTGGTGACGCAGGGCGCCTTCTTTCTCCAGTCGGAACTCGCCAAAGGCGGGTTCGACCCCCACAACCATTGAGGAGGCAGGGATGCTCGATCGTATCGTCGAAGCCGCTGTCCGCAACCGACTGCTAGTCCTGCTGGCCTTGCTCGCGGCAGTGGCAGCGACCGCCCTGCTGCTGCCGGGCCTCAAGCTCGACGCCTTTCCCGATGTCAGCAATGTCCAGGTCACGGTCAATACCGAGGCCCCGGGGCTGGCCGCGGAAGAGGTCGAACAGCTCATCAGTTTCCCGGTCGAGGTGGTGATGTACGCCCTGCCCGCCGTGGCCGAGGTACGTTCCATCTCCAAAACCGGTCTGTCGGTAGTCACCGTAGTGTTCGACGAGGGCACCGACATCTATTTTGCCCGCCAACTGGTGTTCGAGCGGCTGCAGGACGCCAAAGGGCAGATCCCACCGGGTGTTGGTATCCCGAAGCTGGGGCCCAACACCTCCGGCCTCGGCCAGGTCTTCCAGTACATTTTGCGCACCGACGACCCCGGCCGCTTTGACCCCATGGCCCTGCGCGGACTCAACGACTGGGTGGCCAAGCTGCTGCTACTGCCGGTGGACGGTGTCACCGAGGTCTTGTCCTACGGCGGCGAAGTCCGCCAGTTCCAGGTTCACGCTGACCCCCAGCGCCTGCTGTCCTACGGCCTGTCGGTCCAGGATCTCGCGACCACGATCGAGGCCAACAATCGCAACGCTGGCGGCTGGTACCTGGACCGCGGTCCGGAGCAACTGACGATTCGCGGGGTCGGCTGGATCCGCCCAGGCGAGAATGGCCTGCGCGATATCGCCAATGTCCCGCTCAAGGACATCGACGGGGTGCCGGTGCGGGTGCGAGATGTGGCTGAGGTCGCCTTCGGTCCCGAGATCCGTCAGGGCGCGGTGACCATGAGCGTGCGCGATGCCGCGGGTCGGCCGCGCGCCCTGGGCGAGGTGGTCGCCGGGATCGTGCTCAAGCGCATGGGGGGCAATACCAAGGCTACCATCGACGGCATCAGGGCACGCCTACCGGCGATCCAGCGCGCGTTGCCCACGGGGGTAACGATCGAGCCCTTCTACGACCAGTCGGACCTGGTGGAGAAGGCGGTGGCCACCGTCGTCCGCGCCCTGGCCGAGGCCTTCGTCCTGATCGTAATCATCCTCACCCTGTTCCTGCTCAATCTCCGCGCCACTCTCCTGGTGTTGATCTCCATCCCCCTGTCCATCGGCTTCGCCCTGGCGGTCATGGCCTGGGGGGGCGTCTCTGCCAATCTGATGTCGCTCGGCGGCCTGGCCATCGCTATCGGCATGATCGTCGACGGCTCCGTGGTCATGATGGACCACATCTTCTCGCACCTCGCACGTGGCAACCCCGAGGGCAGCGAGGGCGGTATCGCCTTGCGCATCGAGGAGGCGGCGCGGGAGATCGGCCGCCCGGTGTTTTTTGCGGTGGG
The DNA here is from genome assembly GCA_044228795.1 of Chromatiaceae bacterium. GTDB lineage: Bacteria > Pseudomonadota > Gammaproteobacteria > Chromatiales > Chromatiaceae > M0108. The sequence continues at coordinate 57,431 of JBGAUE010000014.1, forward strand.
CATCATCCTGCTCGTGTTCGCCCCGCTCTTCACCCTCGAAGGCGTGGAAGGCAAGCTGTTCCAACCCATGGCGCTGGCGATCGTCCTGGCGATGTTGGCCTCCGGGGTGGTCGCCCTGACGGTGGTACCGGCGCTGGCCAGCTACAGCTTTAGGCACGCCATTATACCGCGCACCAGTCCGCTGCTGGTGCCGCTGGCCTGGGCTTATCGCCGGTTACTCCAGGGCGCGCTGCGGGTGCGCTGGCTGGTGGTGCTGGTCGCGGCGACCCTGTTCGTCGGCGCCCTGTGGCTGGTCCCCCGCCTAGGCACCGAGTTCGTACCTGAGTTAGAAGAGGGGACCATCAACATCCGTGTCACCCTGGCGGCGTCCTCCAGCCTGGACACCGCTCTGGCCGTGGCCGCCAAGTTGGAGCCGATCCTGCTGGGCTTTCCGGAGGTGACCTATGCCTCCAGCCGCATCGGCCGGGCGGAGCTCGGCGGCGATCCCGAGCCGGTCTCCAACATCGAGATCTATGTCGGACTCAGACCGCCGGCGCAATGGTCCACGGCAACCAGCCGCGCGGGGCTCCAGGAGCGCCTGGAGCAGGCGCTGGCCGCACACCCGGGGCTCTTGTTCTCCTTCTCCCAGCCGATTGCCACCCGTGTCGACGAGTTGCTGTCGGGGGTCAAGGCCCAGCTCGCGGTCAAGCTCTTCGGTCCCGACCTGGACGGGCTCGCTCACTACGGCAAGGCCATCGAGGCCATAGTGAAGTCGGTGCCCGGCACCCGCGATGTGGCACTGGAGCCGATCGCTGGCGAGGCCCAATTGGTGATCCGGCCGGACCGCGATCGGCTGGCACGCTACGGCATCCCGATAGCCCAGGTGATGGCCCTGGTCGCGGATGCCATCGGCGGCGTCAAGGCCGGTCAGGTGATCCGCGGCAACGAGCGCTACGACATCCTGGTGCGGCTAGGACCCAACCACCGTAACCGTGTCGAGGCCATCGGCGACCTCATCCTGACCGCCGCCAACGGTGCCCGAGTGAGGCTGCGCGATCTGGCCGAGGTGGCGATCCACTCGGGGCCGCCGCAAATCCGCCGCGACGATGTCCAGCGCCGCGTCGTGATCGAGGCGAACGTGGCCGGGCGCGACATGGGCAGTGTGGTCGCGGAGATCGACCGGCGGATCGGCGCCGAAGCGGGGCTTCCGACCGGCTATACGGTGGTGTTCGGCGGCCAGTTCGAGAACCAGCAGCGCGCCCAACAAAGGCTCATGATCGTGGTGCCCTTGTCCCTGGGGCTGATCTTCCTGCTGCTCTATTTCGCCTTTCACTCCGTCGGTCAGGCGCTACTCATCATGCTCAATGTCCCGCTGGCCCTGATCGGCGGGGTGGCGGCCCTGTACCTCTCCGGGCTCTATCTGTCGGTGCCGAGCTCCATTGGCTTTATCGCGGTCTTCGGCACCGCGGTACTCAACGGCGTGGTGATGGTCAACGCCATCAACCAGAACCTGGAGGGCGGCATGGGCCAGCGCCCGGCCATCCTGGACGGCGCCCTGTCGCGTCTGCGCCCGGTACTCATGACGGCGCTCGCCACGCTGCTCGGACTGGTGCCCCTGCTCTATGCCACCGGCGTGGGCTCCGAGGTCCAACGCCCGCTGGCGACCGTCGTGGTCGGGGGACTGCTGTCCTCGACCCTGCTAACCCTGTTCGTACTGCCCGTGCTCTATTCGGGCTTTTCCCGCGGCGTTGCTGGGCGCCCGACCCCCCTCAATCCCAATGGCTATCGACCATGAAGCGACCGTTAGTTTAGTGCAGCAACCTACAGGATTCCCCTTGATGCAAGTCCCTGCCCGACAGTACGTTGCGTCCTAGAGCCGTCCTGCAGATTAGGGGACGACCAAATGACCCATCCCAACCGTCATCCACAAAGGCCTTATCCCGCCCAAAAAAAAGCCCCGCCGGGGCGGGGCTTCGCTAGCCGGGTCGGATAACCCAGGGCGCTTACATCATATCCATGCCGCCCATGCCACCCATACCACCGCCACCACCACCATGGCCATGAGACTCTTCCTTGGGCTCCTCGGCCACCATGGCCTCAGTAGTGATCATGAGGCCCGCAATGGAGGCGGCGTTCTGTAGGGCGTAACGGGTTACCTTGGTGGGATCCAGAATGCCCATCTCGACCATATCGCCGTACTCACCATTGGCGGCGTTGTAACCATAATTGCCCTCGCCGGCAACGACCTTGTGCAGAACGACAGAGGCCTCGTCACCCGCGTTGGTGACGATCTGGCGCAAAGGCTCTTCCAGGGCACGGCGGGCAATATCGATGCCCACGTCCTGGTCATGGTTGGAGCCTTGCAGCCCCTTAACATGCTGCAGGGCGCGAACCAGGGCGACACCACCACCAGGAACTATGCCTTCCTCCACGGCGGCGCGGGTAGCATGGAGGGCGTCCTCGACGCGAGCCTTCTTTTCCTTCATCTCCATCTCGGTGGAGGCACCGACCTGGATGACGGCCACGCCACCAGCCAGCTTGGCCAGGCGCTCCTGGAGCTTCTCGCGGTCGTAGTCGGAGGTGGTCTCCTCGACCTGGGCGCGGATCTGCTCGCAACGGCCCTTGATGTCGGCCTCGCTGCCAGCACCATCGATGATGGTGGTCTCTTCCTTGTTGACCTGGACCTTCTTGGCGGTGCCCAGCTCGTTGAGGGTGGCCTTCTCCAGCGACAGGCCGACCTCTTCCGAGATGACGGTGGCGCCGGTGAGGATGGCGATATCCTGGAGCATGGCCTTGCGACGATCACCAAAGCCCGGGGCCTTGACGGCACAGACCTTGATGATGCCGCGGATGCTGTTCACCACCAGGGTAGCGAGGGCCTCGCCTTCCACGTCCTCAGCCACGAGGAGCAGGGGCCGGCCAGCCTTGGCGACAGCCTCCAGCACCGGCAGCATGTCACGGATGTTGGAGATCTTTTTGTCGTGGATGAGGATGAAGGGGTCTTCCAGCTCGACGTTCTGGTTTTGCTGGTTGTTGATGAAGTAAGGCGAGAGGTAGCCGCGATCGAACTGCATACCCTCGACGACATCCAGCTCGTTGTGCAGGGACTTGCCTTCCTCGACGGTAATGACGCCTTCCTTGCCAACCTTCTCCATGGCCTGGGCAATGATTTGGCCAATGGACTCGTCGGAGTTGGCGGAGATGGTGCCTACCTGGGCAATGGCCTTGTTCTCGGTACAGGGCTTGGACAGGACACGCAGCTCGGCGACCACGGCCTCGACGGCCTTATCGATACCGCGCTTGAGGTCCATGGGGTTCATGCCAGCGGCGACAGCCTTGAGGCCCTCGCGCAGCATGGCCTGAGCCAGCACGGTGGCGGTGGTGGTACCGTCGCCCGCGACGTCGGAGGTCTTGGAGGCGACCTCCTTGACCATCTGGGCGCCCATGTTCTCAAACCGATCCTTGAGTTCGATTTCCTTGGCAACGGAGACGCCGTCCTTGGTAATGGTGGGAGCACCAAAGCTCTTCTCCAGCACCACGTTGCGGCCCTTGGGACCTAGGGTAATCTTGACGGCATTGGCCAGGACGTTTACGCCGGCCAGCATCCGAATACGGGCATCATCGCCAAATTTGACGTCTTTTGCGCTCATTCTTGAATTCCTTTAATCATTCAGTGGGGTGTAAGGGGGCTTGGGTACTGGCGGAGACGCTCAGCCCTCGATTACGCCCATGATGTCTTCCTCGCGCATGACGAGGAAATCCTCGCCGTCGAGCTTGACCTCGGTACCGGAATACTTACCGAACAGGACGCGGTCACCGACCTTGACCTCAAGGGCGCGTACCTGGCCGTTGTCGAGGGTCTTGCCATTACCAACGGCGATGATCTTGCCCTGGATGGGCTTTTCGGTGGCGGAATCGGGTATGACGATACCACCAGCCGAAGTACGCTCTTCTTCCATACGGCGAACGACCACGCGGTCGTGAAGGGGACGAATGTTCATCGAGAACGGTCTCCGGAGTGAAGCAGGTTGGTTTAGGATGAGTTTTTGGCCACCGGCGCTGGCTATCAGCTACCCGAGGCTTGGTAGTCACGTAGGGTGGCACTAGGGTTATTAGCACTCACCGCTTGCGAGTGCTAATAATAGGGGCTCGTCTTGGCGTGTCAAGGGTTGAACCGTGCAAATGTTACGCAGGCGGGTCGCAGGGTTCGGGGGCAAGCCCCTTCAGTCAGATTCGTGACGGTAATCGCCTTCAATGATGCGGCGACCGGATATGCTGGCGGAATCCTGGCCAGGAGGCAGAATAACGATAAAGCGCTGGATGAGGTGCTTGCGAATGGCCGGGATCAGGAGCAAAAATCCCAGGGTGTCCGTCAGGAAACCGGGCAGGAGGAGAAAGGTGCCGGCAACCAGAAGCAGGGCGCCATCCAGTACCTCCAAGGCCGGAAGTTCACCCTGGTTACTGATCCGTCGCACCCTCGCCAAGACACCGAGGCCTTGCCGCCGCACCAGGTAGCCGCCCAGAGCAGCCGTGAGCAGGCTGACCCCAATCGTGGGGAATACGCCGATCTCGGAGCCGACCTGAATGAGAAAATAGAGTTCCACCAGCGGGATACCGACCAGGAATAGCAGGAATAGGATCAAAATTGGGTTTCCCCTTTGATGCAGAGGGTGGGAACCAGCCCGCGACGGCGGCGTTTATTTAAGGGTAAGATCCTGGGAGCGTTTGGCCCGCGACCGGGCCAATCCCTCTTAAATCACTTGCGGACATTCCGCGATGACCCGATAGGCCCTCAGGGTATCAGAGCATGACCGATGGCGTCCTCCTAACCTTCTGCACCTGCCCGGACGAGTCCGTTGCCTTATCACTCGCCGAGACTCTGGTCGGTGAGGGGCTGGCGGCCTGCGTGAACCTCCTGCCGGGGGTGAGGTCCATCTATTTCTGGCAGGGTAAGCTACAGCGCGATGCCGAGGTCCTGCTTCTAATTAAATCGTCGGCATCCGGTTTTCCAGATCTTGCGGCGCGGTTGCGCGAGTTGCATCCCTACGACCTCCCGGAGATCATGGCAGTCCCAATCAGTCATGGCCTGTCCGACTACCTAAACTGGGTAATTACATGTACCACCCCCGCCTCTCTAACCTCTTCATCCTCCTGATCCTGGCGCTCTGCGCCAGTTCCGCGCCCCGGGGGGAGGAGGAATTCCTGTTGCCGGAACAGGCCTTCCCCGTGGTGGCGGTAGCTGAGGGGCCAAAAACCCTCGTCCTGAAGTGGACGGTGGCGGAGGGCTATTATCTCTACCGGAATAAATTCAAGTTTCGCAGCTTGACGGAGGACATCCGGATCGGCGAGCCGCGACTCCCCGCGGGCGAGAAGCGCCATGACGAATTTTTTGGCGAGGTTGAAATTCTGCGTGGCCAGGTAGCGGTGAGCCTGCCCATCGAGCCAGCGTCCGGGAAAGGGATGCGTCTGAGCCTGGAGACCAGTTCCCAGGGCTGCGCCGATGCCGGCCTCTGTTACCCCCCGCACCGTCAGACCCTCATCCTGGATATCCCTCCCTTAGCCCATGACGCCGAGTCGGGGGGCAAAGCCAAACCCCTGGCCTCAGGCAACAAAGCAGCCCTTAACCAGTCGCTGGGTCTCTCCGACCCGAATGCCGAAGATGCCTTGCTCCCAGCGGAGGAGGCCTTCCGCCTCGATGCCGAGGTCGTGGGTCCGGATCGCCTGCGCCTCGTCTGGACCATCGCCGAGGGCACTTATCTCTACCGCGACAAGTTAGCCCTCAGCCTGGAGGGGCCAGCGGGGATCAGCATCGGCACCTATGAGTTGCCGCCCGCGGAGGTGGTGAAGAATGCCGTCAAGCCTGATGGCAGTCTCGGCGACGTGGCGCTCTATCGTGACCGCATCGACTTGGAACTGCCCCTCCAACGAGGGAACACTGAGCCGACCGCTATCACTCTGGTCGCCAAATTCCAGGGATGCGCCGATATCGGCGTCTGTTATCCCCCTCGCAAGGAACGCATCGAACTGGCGTTGCCCCAGGCGGCTGCGGTCTTAGCAGCAGAGGCCGCGGGCGAAGCGCCATTGACGGTTCCGAACGACGAGACCAAGGCCGAGAAGACCCCAAACACGGTAGCCCCACGGGTAACCCCAGTGGAATCAGGAACCGGCGTCTCCCCCCGAACCAGGGCTGGCATTTCCGAACAAGATCGTATTGCCGCCACCCTGGCCAGCGGTAACGTGTGGGCGGCCCTCGCCCTCTTTTTCGGTTTCGGCCTGCTCCTGGCCCTGACCCCCTGCGTTTTCCCCATGATCCCCATTTTGTCCGGCATCATCGCCGGCCATGGCCCGGGCCTTTCTACCCGCAAGGCCTTCTGGATGTCCCTGACCTATGTTCTGGCCATGTCCCTGACCTATGCCATCGCCGGCCTGCTGGCGGGTCTGGGCGGCGCCAATCTCCAGGCCGCCTTCCAGAACCCCTGGATTCTCTCCCTGTTCGCCTTGGTCTTCGTAGCCTTGGCCCTGTCCATGTTTGGCTTCTACGACCTGCAATTACCCTCCAGCCTGCAGACCCGGATCGCCTCCTTCAGTCAACGCCAACAGGGGGGGCACCTGATCGGCGTAGCCATCATGGGCGTCCTCTCTGCCCTCATCGTGGGTCCCTGCGTGGCACCGCCCCTGGCGGGCGCCCTCATCTTTATCGGGCAGACCGGCGATGCCCTCCTCGGCTTTGCCGCCCTCTTCGCCATGGGCCTCGGCATGGGCGCGCCGCTCCTGGCGATCGGCACCTCGGCAGGCAAGCTGCTGCCCCGTGCCGGCGTCTGGATGGAGGCGGTCAAGGCGGTCTTCGGCGTCGCCCTCCTCGGGGTAGCTATCCTCCTCCTCGAACGTCTGGTGGAACCCAGTGTCGCCATGCTGCTCTGGGGCGCCCTGCTCATCTGTTCAGGTATCTACATGGGTGCCCTTCACCACCTGCCCACCGAGGCCAGCGGCTGGCGCAAACTCTGGAAGGGCCTGGGACTGGTCATCCTGGTCTATGGCGCCCTCATGCTGGTGGGGGCGGCGGCGGGGGGCAAAGACACCCTGCAGCCCCTACGCGGCTTGGGATTCGGGATCGGCACGGCCGCCAATGCAGCCCCTCATGCCAACTTCAAGGCCATCTCGGGGTTGTCCGACCTGGAGCGAGAAATTGCCGCCGCCCAGGCCAGCGGCCGCCCCGTATTGCTGGACTTCTATGCTGATTGGTGCGTGTCCTGCAAGGAGATGGAACGTTACACCTTCTCGGACCCCGCCGTCGCTGCCGAGATGGCACGCTTCGTCCTGCTCCAAGCGGATGTCACGGACAACGATGCCGAGGATCAGGCCTTGATGCAGGGACGTTTCGGCATCCCAGGACCACCCGCCATCCTCTTCTTCGACCCCCAGGGCCAGGAACGGCGCGATCAGCGCCTGGTTGGCTTTATGCCCGCTGGCGACTTCACCCGTCATTTGCAGAGCCTGCAGCCTTGAAGACGGGAAAGATCCTGCTGGCGATCTTGTTGGCCGGGGGCATCAGTATCCTGATCGCCCTCTTTGGTCAGAATTGGTTGGGCGATACCCAGACCGCCAGCCGTCCTTTGCCCGGTCTTCCAAAAAACACCCAGGATCCACTGAAGCACCTGCCCGGCTTTAGCCTGCCGGCCCTGGATGGTCAGGAGATCGCCAGTTCTGCCTGGGCCGGCAAGGTGGTGATATTGAATTTCTGGGCCACCTGGTGCCTGCCCTGTTTGAGCGAGCTTACCGTACTCCTGGATGCGCAATCGGAAAGCGAACAGGTAAGGGTGATCGGAATCGCTATTGACACCCAGGAGGAGGTGGCGCGCTACCTGGCAAGAAATCCGGTCAATTTCCCGATCCTGATGGGCGGGACCGAGGCCGTGGAGATGTCCCGCCGTCTCGGTAATCGGCTTCAAGGTCTGCCCTTCACCGTCATCTTCGACAGTCAGGGCCGGCGGGTCTATGCTCAACTCGGCGAGGTCACCCAGGAATTCCTGAGGGAGAAACTGGCGCCCTTGATTGCCGAGGCCACGCGGGCGCAACCGACGGCAAATTAGGGATAACCGCGCGCGGAACTGGACAGCATCTCGCTGAATCGGGAGAATCCCGCATCTAGCAATCCTGAGACACCCCAGGTGTCCTTAATCCGTGCGAGTGGGCCGGGGCCCGACGCCTTCCCACCGGTATTTGTTCATGACATCCATACTCGTGCTCAACGGTCCCAACCTGAATTTGCTCGGTACCCGGGAACCGGGTCATTACGGCCAGACGACCTTGGCCGGGATTGAGGAGCGCCTGCGCCGTCTGGCTGGGGAACTCGGCCAGACCATCAGTTTCCTGCAGAGCAATGCCGAGCATGTCCTGATCGATGCCATACACCAGGCCCCCAGTCAGGGCGTGGCCTTCATCCTTTTCAATCCGGCGGCCTTTACCCATACCAGCGTTGCCCTGCGCGATGCCCTGGCGGCGGTGGCCATTCCCTTCATCGAGGTGCACCTGTCCAACGTCCCCGCCCGCGAGCCCTTTCGCCGCCACTCCTATTTTTCGGACTTGGCCGCGGGTGTCATCAGCGGCCTCGGAGCGCCAGGCTACGAATTAGCCCTGCGCGCCGCCGCCGACCGTTTGGCCAAGGACAACACCCAGAACTGACGCGAAACCCATGGATATCCGCAAAGTCAAAAAACTCATCGAACTCCTGGAACAATCCGATATTACGGAGATCGAGATCCGTGAGGGCGAGGAATCGGTGCGCATCAGCCGTGCCGGCCCCACGGGCATGCCGCTTTATATGCCCGCCGCGTCCATGTCCACGCCGCCTCCACTCGTCTTGCCCCCCCCCGAACCGGACCAGGCCGATTCCTCCGCGGGTACGGACATCCCGGAGGTTAACCTGGTACGTTCGCCCATGGTGGGCACCTTTTACCGCTCACCCTCTCCGGGAAGCAGAGCCTTCGTGGAGGAAGGCAGCAGCGTCAAGGTCGGCGACACCCTCTGCATCATCGAGGCGATGAAGATACTCAATCAAATCGAGTGCGAGAAGGCGGGGACGATCAAGCGCGTCCTGGTCGATAACGGCCAGCCCGTGGAATACAACGAACCCCTGTTTGTGATCGACTAGAATCACTCGCGCTGGCAGGGAGAATACCCGGCTTTGTCGCCAAAGAGCCCGGCCTCCCTCATGCCCCACCAATAGGGGCCCAACCGTCTCCACCAGCGCCCAGACGCGGATCACATCGCCATGATTGAGAAGTTGCTCATCGCCAACCGAGGGGAAATCGCGCTGCGCGTCCTGCGTGCCTGCCGTGAGCTCGGGATCAAGACTGTCGCCGTCCACTCGGAGGCCGACCGCGATCTTAAGCATGTGAAATTAGCGGACGAGACCGTGTGCATTGGCCCCGCCCAATCAGCAGGCAGCTATCTGAACATCCCCGCCATTATCAGCGCAGCCGAGGTCACCGATACCGTAGCCATTCACCCCGGCTATGGCTTTTTGTCGGAGAACGCTGACTTCGCCGAGCGCGTGGAAAAAAGCGGCTTCATTTTCGTCGGCCCCAGGCCCGAGACCATCCGCCTCATGGGCGACAAGGTCTCCGCTATCCACGCCATGCACACCGCCGGCGTCCCCTGCGTCCCTGGCTCTGATGGCCCCCTAGACGAGGATAAAAAGCGCTCCCTCAAGCTGGCCCGCGAGATCGGCTACCCGGTCATCATCAAGGCCTCGGGCGGGGGTGGTGGACGCGGTATGCGAGTCGTCCACGCTGAGGCCACGCTGATCAATGCCATCGCCCTCACCCGCGCCGAGGCCATGGCCGCCTTCGGTAATCCCATGGTTTACATGGAGAAATATCTAGAGAACCCCCGTCACGTCGAGTTTCAACTCCTCGCCGACACCCAGGGGAATGCCATCCATTTGGGCGAACGTGATTGCTCCATGCAGCGCCGCCACCAAAAGGTGGTCGAGGAGGCCCCAGCCCCTGGGATCACGATCGAGCAGCGCCACACCATTGGCGAGCGTTGCGCGGAGGCCTGTCGCCGCATCGGCTACCGCGGGGCTGGCACCTTCGAATTTCTTTACGAGAATGGCGAATTCTTTTTCATCGAGATGAACACCCGGGTTCAGGTCGAGCATCCGGTGACCGAAATGATCACGGGGGTGGATATCGTCAAGGAGCAAATTCTCATCGCTGCTGGGGAGAAGCTGCACTACACCCAGGACGACATCCAAATCCGCGGCCACGCCATCGAGTGTCGTCTCAATGCCGAACACCCGGATACCTTCATCCCCTGTCCCGGTCGCATCGAGGAGTTCCACGCCCCCGGCGGGCCGGGTATCCGCATGGAGACCCATATCTACAGTGGTTACTATGTCCCTCCCTACTATGACTCCATGATTGGCAAGCTGATTGCCCACGGCGAGGACCGTAATTCCGCCCTGGCGCGCATGAGCAATGCCCTGCGGGAAACGGTCATTGAAGGCATCCACACCAACCTGCCCCTCCAGCGCCGCATCCTTACCGACGCGGCCTTCCGCGCCGGTGGGGTCAATATCCACTATCTGGAAAAGAAGCTGGGGCTTTAGCGGCATCCCCATGCCCTGGCTTCAAATCACCCTCGCCACAGACCGGGAGCGTGCCACTCTCATCGAGGCGGCCCTGGAGAACATCGGCGCCTTGGCCGTGACCCTTGGCGACGCCAGCGATGAACCCCAACTGGAACCGCCGCCTGGCGCCACACCACTCTGGGGCCAGCTCCAGATTACCGCCCTCTTCCCACCGGACGAGGCCAGCCGCAAGAAGGTGGAGGTCCTGGTCGCTTCCTTGGCCGGACACCTGGCCGCCCCGCCCCGCTTCGAACGCATCGAGGACCAGGCCTGGGAACACACCTGGCGGGACGACTTCGCCCCCACCCGTTTTGGCGAGCGCCTGTGGGTTTGCCCGCGTGGCGAACGACCCGCGGATGAGCAACCCGACCAGGTCATCGTGGCACTGGATCCGGGACTCGCCTTTGGCACCGGCCACCATCCGACCACTGCACTCTGCCTGAAGTGGCTCGATCGCACCGCTCTGACCGGGACCCGACTGATCGACTATGGTTGCGGTTCCGGGATTCTCGCCATCGCCGCCCTCAAGCTGGGCGCGGCCCAGGCCCTGGCCGTGGATCATGACCCTCAGGCCCTGGAGGCGACCCTCGCGAATGCCACCGAGAACGGCGTCGCCGGCCGGCTGTGCTGCCTAACGCCCTGCGATGCCCCTCTGGGCGCACCGGATGACCAGGCCGACTACCTGGTGGCCAACATCCTGGCCGGCCCCCTGATCGAGCTGGCGCCACGTCTCGCCGCCTGCCTGCGTCCTGGCGGCGCCCTGGCCCTATCGGGTTTACTGGTTGATCAGGTCGAGTCCGTCGCCACCGCCTATGCCCCCTGGCTTGACTTGGAGCCCCCAGAAATTTGCGAGGACTGGGTTCTGCTCACCGGGCGTCGTCGGGAGCAGGACCTGGCGTCATGACGAATCCAGACAGCCTACCGGCCCAGGGCCAAGCCTCCGGCACGGCTCAGCCCAGGCCCCTGCGCATCGGCGCCCTCACCCTTAGCAACAACCTCATTCTCGCCCCCATGGCCGGGGTGACGGATCGGCCCTTCCGCGAACTCTGCCGCGGCCTGGGTGCCGGACTAGCCGTCTCCGAGATGGTCTCCGCCGATACCAGCCTCTGGGGCCATCGCAAAAGCCTCCGGCGCCTTGATTATCGGGGCGAGACCGGCCCCATCGCAGCCCAGATTCTCGGTAACGAACCCGCGCTCATGGCTGAAGCCGCGCGCATGAACCTTGACCTCGGCGCCGATATCATCGATATCAATATGGGCTGCCCGGCTAAGAAGGTGTGCCGCAAGGCCGCTGGTTCCGCCCTGCTTCGGGACGAGCGCCTGGTGGGTCGCATCCTGGCGGCCGTGGTGGCCGCCGTGTCCGCCCCCGTTACCCTCAAGATCCGCACGGGCTGGTCACCCGAGGAACGTAATGCCCCGTCCATCGCTCGCATCGCCTGGGAGAGCGGCATCGCCGCCCTGGCCGTACATGGCCGCACCCGCGCCTGCGGATTCTCGGGACAGGCGGAGTTCGAGACCCTCCGCGCCATCCGACAGACGGTACCCATCCCCCTTATCGCAAATGGAGATATCGACTCACCGGAGCGGGCCGGTTTCGTGCTGAATTACACGGGCGCCGATGCTATCATGATCGGACGGGCAGCCCAGGGACGCCCCTGGATCTTCCGGGAAATTTCCCACCACTTGGCGACCGGCACCCACTTACCCAGCCCCTCATTGGACTGGATCCGGGCTACACTGATCGCGCATCTGCATGCCCTCCATAGGTTTTATGGTGAAAGGGCGGGTTGTTGTATTGCCCGCAAACATGTGGGTTGGTACACCCGATCCCGACGTGATGCCAGCGGGTTCCGTAAGCAATTCAATCGGGTTAGTACCTTGCAAGAACAACAAAACCTGATCGAGGCCTACTTCGATGAGGATCCGACAAGGGGGGATCATGCGGCATGAACAGCCTGTTGGCACAACACTCCTGTGTAACGCTCGAGGCCTTTCCCGTCCAGCGAGTCGATCGTTCCGAGCCCTTGTGCGAGTGTGTGCGCAGCGCTGTGCGCTTTTACCTGCACCATATTGGCGACTACCCACCGGGAGACTTGCAAAGCCTGGTCCTGAGGGAGATCGAGCGCCCCATGATCGAGGAGGTGTTGGACTTCACTCAAGGTAACCAGAGCCGCGCCTGCGCCGTGCTGGGCATGAGCCGCACTACCTTGCGCAAGAAGCTCGCCCATTTCCAAAACGGAGCAGGTACCTAGACCTGACAGAACCCATTGGGCTCGATGGCCGGGCGAATCGTGATGGCCATCGCCCTTGATGGCGCGGCTTCCCTAGTCTCTCGGACAGCACATGCATCCTTTCACTGATTGATCACCGAACCCCGTGCGCCACCACACGTCGACGCCCAACGTCTTTTGACCTTCTACTGGAGCGGACCCAGATGCAACCTATTCGCCGCGCCCTCATCAGCGTTTCTGACAAGACTGGCTTGATGGATTTCGCCCGCGCCCTGACGGGCTGGGGCATCGAGATCCTGTCCACCGGCGGCACTGCCAGCCTTTTGACGGAACAGGGGATCCCGGTCACCGAGGTCTCTGACTACACCGGGTTCCCGGAGATGATGGCGGGCCGGGTCAAGACCTTGCACCCCCGTGTCCATGGCGGCATCCTGGGTCGCCGCGGCCTTGATGACAGGGTCATGCTCGAAAACGGCATCCAGCCCATCGATCTGGTGGTAGTCAACCTCTACCCCTTCGAGCAGACCGTGGCCAAGCCCGGCTGCGACCTGGAAACCGCCATCGAGAACATCGACATCGGCGGACCGACGTTGCTGCGAGCCGCCGCCAAGAACCACGCCGATGTGACCGTAGTGGTCGATCCCGCGGACTACGGCCGCGTCTTGGCGGAGCTGGCCGAGCACGGCGGTGCCGTCACCGCCACCACCCGCTTCGACCTGGCAGTCAAGACCTTTGAGCATACGGCCCGCTACGACGGCGCCATCGCCAACTATCTGGGCCGGAGACTGGAGGGTGGCGAGCCCCTGCCCTACCCGCGCACCCTGAGCCTCCAATTCCAGCGCAAGCAGGCCATGCGTTACGGCGAAAATCCTCACCAGGGTGCCGCCTTCTTTACGGAGGCCGGCTTCGGTGACACCAGTGTCGCCACGGCAACCCAGATCCAGGGCAAGGAGCTCTCCTACAACAATATTGCCGACACGGACGCGGCCCTGGAGTGTGTCAAGCAATTCGACGAGGCCCCGGCCTGTGTCATCGTCAAGCACGCCAACCCCTGCGGCGTCGCCCTAGGCGCCAATCTGTTAGAGGCCTATGAACGCGCCTTTGCCACGGATCCGGAATCCGCCTTTGGCGGCATTATCGCCGTCAACGGCGAGTTAGACGAAGCTACCGCCCTGGCCATCGCCGAGCGTCAATTTGTCGAGGTCATCATAGCCCCCGAGATCGCGGCGGGTGCCCGCACGGCCCTTGCCGCCAAGAAGAACGTGCGACTGTTGGCGTGTGGCCCCTGGTCCCGTGAAAGCGCCAAGCGTCTCGATTTCAAGCGCGTCCACGGTGGCCTCCTGGTCCAGGAGGCGGACCTGGAGTTGTTTGAGGGATTGCGCACCGTCACACGACGCACCCCCAGCGAGCAGGAGATGACCGACCTCATCTTTACCTGGCGTGTGGCCAAATTCGTCAAGTCCAACGCTATCGTCTATGGTCGCGACGGCATGACCATCGGTGTCGGCGCCGGCCAGATGAGCCGCGTCAACTCGGCCCGCATCGCTGTCATCAAGGCCGAGCAGGCGGGGCTGGCGGTCAAGGGCGCGGTCATGGCCTCGGACGCCTTCTTTCCTTTCCGAGACGGCATCGATCAGGCGGCAGCGGCGGGTATCACCGCGGTTATCCAGCCCGGCGGCTCCATGCGCGACGAGGAGACCATCGCCGCTGCCGACGAGCACGGCATGGCCATGATCTTCACGGGGATGCGGCACTTCCGGCATTGAGGATCCACCCCACCGCTATCCTCGAGGATGGGGCCGAGGTCCATGAATCCGCCCTTATTGGCCCCTTCGCCATTGTCGAGGCCGGGGCCTGCGTCGGCCCGGACTGTGTCATCGAGAGTAATGCGCGGATCTATAGCGGGACCCGCTTGGGCCAGAGCAATCGTGTCTGCCATGGCGCCACCCTGGGCTCGGGGGCCCAGGATCTGAGCTACTGCCCGGAGAAGGCCAAGCCACTGATCATCGGTGACTTCAACCATTTTCGCGAGTGTGTGAATGTCAGCCAGGGCATCAAAACCGCTCAGGGCACCCGGATTGGCAGCCATAACTATTTCATGGCCTTTAGCCATGTGGGCCATGACTGCCTAGTTGGCGACCACAACATCCTCGCCAACACGGCGACCCTGGCCGGACATGTGGAACTGGAACATCACGTTTTCCTCTCGGGTCAGGTGGCGGTGCACCAGTTCTGCCGCATCGGCGCCTACGCCATGGTCGCCGGTGTCAGTGGCGTGCCCCAGGACGTGCCCCCCTTTGTCACCGCCGATGGCCATCGCGCCCGCATCATCGGGCTCAACGCAGTGGGGCTCAGGCGCAATGGCTTCACCCAGACCCAGCGTAATCTCATCAAGGCGGTCTATCGCCTGCTCTTTCGCACGGGTCTGCCCTTGAAAGAGGCCTTAGAGAGGGCGGAGGGCGATTACCCGGCACCCGAGACTAATCAGATCATCGCCTTCATCCGCGCCAGCCAGAGAGGGGTCATCACCTTCACCTGAAAGCTTCGCCCCTCGCCGCCAGCCGCGGGTGGCCATCCGTACGGGAGAGTCCCTGTCATGAATATCCTGATCATCGGCGGCGGTGGCCGCGAGCATGCCCTGGCTTGGAAGGCCGCCCAGTCGCCCCGGGTCGAGACGGTCTTCGTCGCTCCCGGCAATGGCGGTACCGCCCAGGAACCGGGCGTCCAGAATCTCGACATCGCCGCCGAGGACCTGGATGCCCTGGTGGCCTTCGCCAGCGCCCAGGCCATCGGTCTCACCATCGTCGGTCCCGAGGCCCCCCTGGTAGCGGGTCTGGTGGACCGTTTCCAGGCGGCCGGATTGCCCTGCTTCGGCCCCACCCAAGGGGCGGCCCAATTGGAGGGCTCTAAGTCCTTCACCAAGGACTTTCTCCAGCGTCACGGCATACCCACGGCGGCCTATGGCAGTTTCAGCGAGATCGATCCCGCCCTCACCTATTTGCGCCAGGTCGGCGCCCCCGTCGTCGTCAAGGCGGATGGACTCGCGGCGGGTAAGGGCGTCATTCTGGCCCCAGACCTTGCCACTGCGGAGGCCGCCGTTCGCGACATGCTGGCCGGCGGCCGTTTTGGCAGCGCGGGCAATCGGGTCGTCATCGAGGAATTCCTCCAGGGTGAGGAGGTCAGCTTCATCGCCATGGTCAGCCAGGGCCAGATCCTACCCATGGCCAGTTCCCAGGACCATAAGGCTCGGGACGACGGCGACCAAGGCCCTAACACCGGTGGCATGGGGGCCTACTCCCCGGCTCCGGTGGTCACCTCCGCGTTACACGAGCGCATCATGGCCGAGGTAATGCGCCCGACAGTGGCGGGCATGGCCTCGGAAGGACTGCCCTATAGCGGCTTTCTCTATGCCGGTCTCATGATCGCCGCCGACGGCACACCCAAGGTGCTGGAGTACAATTGCCGTTTCGGTGACCCGGAAACCCAACCGATCCTGATGCGACTAAGATCCGACCTGATCGAACTTTGTCTGGCCGCCCTGGATGGGCGCCTCGGGGAGATGCAGGTGGAATGGGATCCCCGTGCCGCCCTAGGGGTGGTCATGGCCGCGGGTGGCTATCCAGATACTTACGAAAAGGGGCATCTTATCCTCGGGCTGGAAGCGGCTGCACAGATTGCGGATACTAAGGTCTTCCACGCCGGCACTGCCCTGAAGGCTGGCCAGACGATTACCCAAGGTGGGCGCGTCCTGTGCGTCACCGCCTTAGGTGAGACCGTCGGTACTGCACAGATCCGTGCCTACCAGGCTGTTGATCGGATACATTGGCAAGATAGCTATTGCCGGCGTGATATCGGACATAGGGCCATTGCGCGCGAACGTGGGTAATCGGTGTGTCGTGTCGGTGAGCAGAGCGCTTTTGCCCGGTATCCTATTCCGAGGGAACCTAAAGGAAACACGAAGCGCTTGCTAGATATTTTTTAATTTATTCAGTGATATTTTCAAATGAGGACGCCTGCTTGGCGGCTAACCTTTCGCTTAGCTCTTCTAGCCTACCTGGCCATCATCTCCTTCCTGGCCTTCGCCCCCTTGGCATCGACTCCCGGCACGGGTTATGACAAGGCCAACCACATTCTGGCCTTCTTCGTCCTCGCCGGGCTCGCTGACCCTGCCTATCCCGGTTCATCCCCTGCTCAGGGTTGGGGGAATCGGAGTGTCGCCGTGCTCAGGATGCGAAACGGGACATCCCAGTCCCCCTTTCGCCTTGCGCTCGGCGACAACCATGAGGCCCCAGCCGCCCCGCTCCGGGTCAGGGCTCCGTCACGACGTGTCCCCTGTGGGGACGGTCGGACTCTGCCATGACCCTACGACGAATGGCTCGACGGCGTGTCGGATGCGCTCTGCATACCGCCTCCACGGCTTTGGGACCGGTGGCCCCTACGCCCCTCCGGCGGCACGCTCGCGCCGACGCCTTCCGGGGACTACCGGCCTTCGCTTCGCTCTCCATGGCCGGCAGCGGTGGGTGAGCCTCCTGGCCTTCGGCCTCTTCATCGAGGTCGTTCAGTATTTTCTGCCCTACCGCCAATTTTCCCTGTTGGACCTGGCGGCCGATGGCATCGGCATCTGGCTTTATGTAGCCGGAGTGCGGTTAGTCATCTCTGCCAGGGTGGGCAGAACCCGCGCCTGAATCAGGTGCGTCAGACCCCGGAGGGGTGAATAGGCCGGGGCTACCTCCAGGATATAGCCCAAGGTGCGGGGTATGTCAGCGAGATAGCCGGGCTTGCCATCGCGACGATGCAGCCGGGCAAAGATGCCACTGGCCTTAAGGTGGCGCTGAATGCCCATCAGATCGAACCACCGCAAAAAGTCGGCCTCGTGTTCCTGGCGCAGAATGCCGGACTGAACCGCCAGGCCAAAATAGCCCCAGGCCCACTCCTCGACGCGCCCCCGGGGCCAGGCGATATAACAATCCCGCAGCAAGGACACTAAGTCATAGGTGACGGGACCTTCAACCGCATCTTGAAAGTCCAGGATGCCCGGCGAGGGCGAGGCTGTGATCATGAGATTGCGGGAATGAAAATCGCGATGGACACAGACCCGGGGCTGCTCCAGGGCGCTGGCGGCGAGAAAGGCCAGAGCCACCTCGAGATCGGCGGCTTCCTGGGCAGAAAGGGCTAGTCCGAGATGTCTTTCCAGCAGCCAGTCGCGAAAGAGATCCATCTCCCGGCGCAGGAAGGCGCCATCATAACGGGGCAGCCCCGCCGTAGTAGCACAGGCCTGAATAATGGCCAGGGCACCCAGCGCATCGCCATAAAGCCGATCGGCGCTTTCAGTATTCAGATGGTCAAGATAGAGGCGACTACCAAAGTCCTCCAGCAACAGGAAACCCTGTGGGGCGTTCTGGCAATGAATCTCCGGCGTCCTCAGGCCCAGTTCCTGCCAGGCGCTGGCCAGTCGCACAAAGCGGCCCGTATCCTCCTGTCCTGGCGGGGCATCCATAACGATAAAGCTCATGCCCTGATGACATAGCCGCCAATAACGCCGGAAGCTGGCGTCACCCGAGGCCGGCTCGAACATCACTTCATCCAGATCCAGGACAGACCTCAACCAATTTTCCAACAGGGCGCGCCGTTCCGGCATGTCCATCTCCAGGCAATGATTCGGGCGGGTATTTTGCGGCAAGCCCACTGCCGCGGCCAAACAAGAATTCCCGCCCGGGCAGTGAAGCCGTTAGAATGACTCATCAGATTCCATCCTTACGGATGTCAGCTACCAACGGCCAGTGACAAGCCCCGCCACGACTAAGCCCGTGCCCCGCCTTCGCCTTGCCACTCTTTGCCTCCTCATGACGGCGGCAATATCGGTACTGGCCGAGGTGGGAGACCCCTTGGAAACGGGCCTCGACTGGGACTATTGCGGTCTGAGGCCCGCGCGGCTCGGGCCCTCCCCCTTGCCCCCACCCCCGGGAAACCAGGAACCCGTCTCCATCGAGGCTGATGACCTGGGCTACGATCGTAACCACCAACTCCTCAGGCTGGGTGGCAATATCGATCTGCAACAAGGCAGCCGTCAGATCCGGGCTCAAACCATGACCTACGCCGTCGAGACGGAAGAGGTCACGGCTGAGGGAGACTTATTCCTGGCACAGCCGGGGGTGCGCATCCTGGGCGATCAGGGAACCCTCAATTTGAAAACCAACCAGGGCCAAATCACCAAGCCACGCTATCGCTTCGCCGGACCCATCAATGCCCGGGGAGGTGCCCAGCACGCCGAGTTGCTGGAACAAGGTAAGACCCATTACGAAGACATTGTCTTCACTTCTTGCCCCCCAGGCCGGCGCGACTGGGATCTGACAGCTTCGCGGTTAGATATCGATCAGGTCGAGGGTATGGGCGTCGCTCGGGACGCCAAGCTGAGGGTGATGGGCGTGCCCGTGCTTTATTCCCCTTACCTCTCCTTCCCGATCGACGACCGGCGCAAGAGCGGCTTTCTACCTCCCGTCATCGGCAACTCCAGCAGCTCCGGTTACCAGCTGATCACCCCCTATTACTTCAATATCGCCCCCAACATGGACGCGACCCTCACGCCTACCTATATGAGCAAACGCGGGTTGCTGCTCGGCGGCGAATTCCGTTATCTCTCCCCTATCCAGTCCCTTAACTTCTATGCCGAGGGAATCGCGAGCGACCAGGAATACAATAACGAGGCGCGGGGCGCCCTGCGTATTCTGCATCAAGGCAACTGGGGCTCGGGCTGGACCTCCTCACTGCGCTTTCAAGACGTCTCGGACAAGCAATACCTGGAGGATTTTGGCAACAGCCTGGAACTGACCAGCCTCCGCTTCATTGAGCGCCGGGCCGATCTCAACTACCAGGCTCAGGTCTGGAACGCCCGCCTCACAGTCCAGCAGTTCCAGAACGTCGATGTCACCGTCCCACCGAGTGAGTATCCCTACTCCCGGCTACCTCAACTCGAATTGAACCTGGCCCCCTGGCGCTCCGATGCGGGTCTTGAACTCACTCTCCCCAGTCAATACAACTACTTCGACCATGACACCAAGGTTCATGGCGGTCGGGCCACCCTCCAGCCCAGTCTTGCCTGGCCTATCCGCCGCACCTACGGCTATCTGATCCCACGCCTGAACTTCTGGGGCGGCGCCTATGGCCTCCAAGACACTGAGATCGGCGACTCCAGCGACCCCTCATATGCCATTCCCAGCTTCAATCTCGATGGGCAACTAATTTTTGAACGTCAAACGAGTTGGCTGGGACAGTCGATCCTGCAGACCCTGGAGCCACGTGCCTTTTACCTCTACACACCCTACCAGGATCAGGCCGACATTCCCGTGTTCGATACCACGGACATGAGCTTCAGCTACGGTACCCTCTTTCTCCCTAACCGATTCGCCGGATATGATCGCGTGGGCGATGCCAACCAGCTCACCCTGGGCCTGAGCACCCGTCTCCTTCAGACCAGTACAGGGCAAGAACTTCTGCGCGCCAGCATCGGCAAGCCCCTTTACTTTGAGGACCCCCGGGTGTGGCTACCGAGTACCCCGGAGACCCGTCAGCAGGCAAGCGCCCTGGTTGGCGAAGTCGCCGCACGCTTGATGCGGGATCTTACCGGTCGCACAACCCTGCGTTGGGACCCCCAACCAGAGGATGAGCAAGATCCACTGGAAAAGCTCATCGTCGAACTCCGCTACCATTCCCCGCAAAATCACCTGCTCAATCTCGCCTATCGCTATGATGTGGGCGAAACAGAGGCTACCCGCTACCGGGATCTGGATTTCTCTGCGAGCTGGCCCATCAACCCGCAGTTGAAACTCGTTGGACGCTGGTATTATTCCCTGTATAACGAAAAGGTGAACGAGACCTTTGCTGGCATTTCCTATGGTAAGTGCTGCTGGAAGGTAAACCTGCTGGGGCGCTACATCAACAATCAGC
Organism: Chromatiaceae bacterium; assembly: GCA_044228795.1. Taxonomy (GTDB): domain Bacteria; phylum Pseudomonadota; class Gammaproteobacteria; order Chromatiales; family Chromatiaceae; genus M0108. Next base: position 78,218 of record JBGAUE010000014.1, read on the forward strand.
CGGGCACGGATGGCGAGACCAGCGTCATGCTCCAGTTGGAGCTTGCCGGGCTGGCGAAATTTGGCGATAAAGTCGATCAATTTCTGGAGCGTGGTATCTATGGCTACACCGCGGAATAATGAGGGCGTGCGCCTGTGGAGGCCCTGGCCATGGTCGGCCTTCCCCCGCACTCCCCTGCTCTTGTTGTCCCTACTGATCTGGACCCCGGCAGCCTTGGCGGCTACCCTTGAGGAGCTGGACTCCATCGTCGCCGTGGTCAACAAGGACGTGATCGTCCGTAGCGAATTGGAACGTGAGATCGTCCTGGCCCTGCCCCAAATGCGCGAAAAAGGTGCGGAGATGCCGCCCCGCGCCGAGCTGGAGAGGCAGGTCTTGGAGCGCATGATCGAGAAGCGCCTGCAAATGCAAGAGGCCCAAAGGGTTGGCATCAAGGTCGAAGATGGCGCCCTAACCCAGGCCATGGAGGGCATCGCCCAGCGTAACAATCTGACGCTTGAGGGCTTGCAGACCGCACTGGTGGCCAGCGGCATCCGCTTCGAGGACTTCCGCGAGGATACCCGTACCCAGATGATCATGAGCCAGCTCCAGGCGCGGGAGGTCATCAAGAACATCAGTGTCACCGATCCTGAGGTCAAGCGTTTCCTGGCCCGCGAGTCGGACAGCCTGATCGAACGGACCGATGTGCGCCTCTCTCACATTCTGGTCGCCGTGCCGGAGACGGCAAGCGTCGAGGAACAGGAGCAGGCACGGAAGAAGGCCCAGGCTCTTGTCACCAAGCTTAGGGCTGGGGCTGATTTTGGCCAACTGGCCCGCGCTGAATCCCAAGGGCAGCAAACCCAGGAGGGAGGCGACCTCGGCTGGTTCGCCATGGCCGATGTTCCCTCCCTGGCCCAGGACGTAGCTCGGAGCCTTGCCAAAGGCGAGGTCAGCAACCCACTGCGCAGCCCCAGCGGCTTCCACATCATCAAGGTCACGGACATCAAGGGCAGTGGGCCGGCCGTCATCTCCCAGACCAAGGCCCGCCACATCCTCATTCGGACCAATGAGGTGGTGTCGGACGACGATGCCCGGATCCGCCTTGAGCAACTGCGCATGCGCCTGCTGGGCGGCGATGACTTCGCCAATCTGGCCCGCGCCAACTCTGATGACACCGGGTCGGCCCTCAAGGGGGGCGACCTCGGCTGGTTAAGCCCTGGGGATACCGTCCCTCAGTTCGAGGCCGTCATGAACGAACTCGCGCCCAACCAGATCAGCCAGCCCTTCAAGTCTACCTTTGGTTGGCACATCGTCCAGGTTAACGAGCGCCGCAGCCAAGATACCACCGAGGAATTGATGCAGCTCAAGGCCAAGCAAAAACTGCGGGAACGCAAGGCCGACGAGGCCGTCAAGCAGTGGCTGCGCAAACTGCGCGACGAGGCCTACATCGAGGATCGCCTCGCCAAGGCGGCGGAACAGGGCTAAGGCTTGGCCAACGCCACTTTACCCAGGCTCGTCCTCACCCCAGGCGAGCCCGCCGGCATAGGACCTGAACTCTGCGCCCAGGTAGGACAGGGGGACTTTCCTGCCCAATGGGTTATCGTGACCGATCCCGACTTGCTGCGGGACCGCGCCCAGCGACTGGGCCTGGATATAGAACTGGTCGTTTACGATCCTGGCGCCCCCCGCCAACCCCAGCGCGCCGGAATTCTCCAAGTGCTACCCATAATCCTGCGCCACCCCAGCCATCCAGGCCGCCTCGACCCCGCCAATGCGACCTATGTCCTGGACTGCCTGAGGCGCGCCTGCGATGGCTGCCTGGCCGGAGAATTCGACGCCTTGGTCACGGGCCCAGTGCATAAGGGTGTTCTCAATGATGCCGGCTTTCCCTTTACCGGGCACACGGAATTTCTGGCGGCACGCTGTGGTGCCGATCCGGTGATGATGCTGGCGACGCCAGGGCTGAGGGTCGCCCTGGCCACCACCCATCTGCCTCTGCGCCAGGTTGCAGACCACATCACCCCAGAGGGGTTGGAGCGGGTCATCCGTATCCTTGACCTGGATCTGCGTCACCGCTTCGGCATCGCCAGACCACGCCTGCTGGTCTGTGGCCTCAACCCCCACGCCGGCGAGGGAGGGCACCTCGGCCGAGAGGAAATCGAGATCATAACCCCTGTGCTCGCGAAACTCAGGACCGAAGGCCTGGACCTAGTCGGTCCCCTGGCCGCGGATACTGCCTTTGTGCCGGATCATCTAGCCCAAACCCATGCCGTCCTGGCTATGTACCACGATCAAGGCTTGCCCCTTCTCAAGCATCTGGGATTCGGACGCGCCGTTAACATCACCCTAGGCCTTCCAATCGTGCGCGTCTCCGTCGACCACGGCACGGCCCTGGACCTGGCGGGAACGGGGCAAGCCGACCCTGGCAGCCTGAAGGCAGCGCTAAAGGCGGCTTTCGAGATGGTGAACAGGAGTTATTCCACCACCTGAGCCAAGATCGGGCAGGTGGATGAGCAAGATAAGATTGAGCAAGAACCATTTGCAGAGGAGTCCCTGCATGCCCCGAACGCCCATCATCACCGCTCCCAAGCTCGGTAAATCCAGCCGTCGGAAGGCCAAATCCACGGATATCGATTCCAGAAGATTGATTCTGAGGGCGCAACGCGCCTTTATGGATGACCCGGCGGACAAGGGCTGGTCAACCCCTTCCGGCCTACTGTTGTCGCGGACATGCATCATGACATCCGCCGTACCTCAAAGTCCCCGCCGACCTCCACCCGCGGTGGCAAAGCGCACCAGAATCACCGCGACCTAGTCAGCCTAGATTGCACCGCCTGGCCCTGTTAGGTCGGAATTAGGGGTCCCCGGAGTGCCAACGAGCCTACCCTTTCAATCCCGTGAGGGGGTCGTCCCACTGAGGTTGCTGATGCTTATCAAAGTAAGGATCTTCTTCGGGAAAGAGCTCTTCCAGAATTTGCTTGTCCTCAACCAGATCGGCGGCGGAAGAGGCCTCACCCGCCGATTTTGCCCTGAAGCAGCTCGGATAGGGGCTCTGCTGCTCCGTTAACATCCCATCTTCCTGGTCATCGAATGATAAGGCCCCACCCGCCTGGTATTCCGTGACGCGCGTCTCGAAGAAGTTCTTTTCCTTCTTCAGCTCCATCTGTTCGCTCATCCAAGGGAAGGCGTGATAGGCATCGGCAAAGAGTTGTGGCAGTCCGACAGATCCGAGGCGCATATTGGCGAAGAACTTGGCGGTAGCCACATGATCCGGGGCGGAGTAGCCCAGAATGGGACCGTCCTTGAAGCAATAGCTGATATAGCCCTCCTCGAGTTCGATGGAACGCCGCGTGTCACGTTCGATATCGGCAAGTAGCTGCTCGGTGACAGTCTCCGGGTACTGCGCCATGAATTCCTTGATGAGCGCAACACCAAAGCCGATATGGTTGGATTCATCGCGGGCAATATAGGTAAATTGTTCGGCACCGCCCTTAAAGTAGCCAAGTCGGGCAAGCTGTTGGATCGGTCCTAGCAGCGATACCCAGAACCAACACCCCTCAAAGACCAGGAACCAAAAGACCAGGGAACGCAGCAGTGCCTGTTTTTCCTCCAGGGTCATGTCATGGTAAGGCCGGCCCTCGATCCGCCGCTTAATGGTTTGGAGGACGGGTTCGGAGAGTTGCTGGGCCATCTCGACCCGTTCTTTCATCGCTGGCACGGTCTTCCAGGTATCGTAGATCGACAAGGGGATGCCGAGATTCTCGATCACATAACGATAGCTACGCGTATGTAATCCCTCCTCCCAGACCAGGCGCTTGAAAAAGTGCCTAATCTCTGCCGGCTGGAATACGGACAGAAAGGTTTCTGCGGCGTCGTCACCCCGTTCGATGTCAAAGGTCGTGAGTTGCGCCATGACCGACTCGAACAGGTGCTTGTACTTCGGATCGAGGGCGGGGTTTTTGTAGTCAGCCACATCGGGGCCAACGGCGATTTCCTCGGGCGCCCAATTATTATTCTCTTGCGCCCGCGCCATAGCCCAGGCCCACTCATAGGCAAAGGGCTCAAGTTGATAAGAATCACAAGGACCAAGCAGGGGTTTTGATGACATGAATATTATTATATTACTTAGCTGGTTATTGATTTGTGAGCAATGATAAAGCCGATGATAATCGCTTCAGGGATTAAGAGATTGCCCACTAAATATTCTGCCGGATGGAATTTCTGAAGCCTGTAGTATTATTTGGCTTCGCTAACCGAGTTCTGCATAGCGATTTTCACAACGCTTCGGCAAATTTTCGACAATTTCTGCTTGTGGGCATCCAGGCAATCAATAACACGGCCTTGGCCCGGCTTCACCCTGGCGCAGAATTTGACAATATCTGCCTCACAGGCTCGATAGGATTCTTCCGGTCCTTGCAGAAGGGATCTGCAATCTAGCGACAATTCATTCTTGCTATGAGAATTGAGGCAAATCAGAATCCTTTCCTCTGCCCCAAAGGTATTGGAGCAGAATTTTACTATGTCGAATTTACATGTTGTTTGAAGGGAAGGTGATGTTTGTGCATCGGCTACCAAAACCGAAAACCCACTGGCTGCCAACAGGGTAGCCATACTCAAAAAATACTTCAGCATCGCTCGCTTCCCAACATCTAAGGAGTTGATTAACGGTTAACCGGATTTATGCACAGCAGGGCGTTTGCCTCGCTACCCGAGTCACCTCAGCATAACATCTTAGCCAAAGTAGCTTCCACACAAGTTGCAGAACAAAAAGTGCTCACCGCCCACCACCAAAAATTTAAATGTGACAAACCCTCGAGACGCAAAGACGCCTTGAGTTGGATCAAATCCTTGGGGCCCCAAACCCTGGCATGACCCCGCCAGGTGGGCTAAACTTCGCTTCCTTGCTTGCCCTCCGCCCAGGTCCCCCTCGACCGCCCGGTGGCTGGCAACCACAAACGCATGACAACCAAGCCAGCCACCTCAGTGCCACCAGTTACCTGGCTCGCCCCCACAGGAGTTCCCTCCATGGCCACCTTTGCGATACTGCACGAAGAGATTCACGATATTACTGAGAAAAACAATGTGTTCCGCTATCTGATCCAGGATCGCCTCATGTGCGACTCCAAGATCGCGCAGGGCATCTTTTTTGACTATGTAAAGCTGGTCCGCAGTCATATGGAGAAGGTGGACCGGGACTTCTGCCGTCGGCTCCTGACCCATGAGAGCCAGGCGATGCGCAACACCGCTGACCGCTTCCTGGCTGGCTCGTCCGAAATCAAGCGCATCTTCGCCGCCTACCTCAAGCAGTATTGCGTCGAGCGTCACAACGACCTGCGTATCAAGGATTACCCGGCCTTCGTCGAGGATACCACCCAGATGTTCGACATGGTCCTGGACCGGATTCAGCGCGAGACGGAGCACCTCTATCCGCTGATGCGTAGCCTGGAGTCCCAGGAGGCGACGATGAAGGCGGCCTGAGGCTCCCTGCCCGGCCCCTCCACAACCTCTAGATTCAGGGACGTTTCTGACCGTCCCGGGCCTGGGAAAAGGCACTGGCCATAGCCCCCCCGGGGGCGAGACCCTGGCCAGACGTTGGTTCGAGACTGGACTTGTGACTGGGCGTGGAGCAATCAGATCTGGTGTCCGCATGGGGGCTGGCACTGGGCTTGGATCGGGCATTGGCCCAGGCGCGCCGCATTTCCTGAGTAGCGATCCTGGCCCCCGGCTCATCCCCAAGCCGCATCGTCAGGGCAATCCGACGTCGGGGCTTATTCACCTCCACCACCTTGACCTTCACCAGGTCCCCCGTCTTGACGACCTCCTGGGGGTCCTTGACGAAACGATCGGCCAGGGCCGAAATGTGCACCAGTCCATCCTGGTGGACACCCACATCGACGAAGGCGCCAAAATTGGTGACATTGGTCACCGTACCCTCCAACACCATGCCCTCCTTGAGATCATCCAGGGTCTCGACCCCCTCCATGAACGCCGCCGCCTTGAATTCCGGGCGCGGGTCCCGGCCCGGTTTCTCCAATTCAGCCAGTATGTCCTTGACCGTGGGCAGGCCGAACTGGTCGTCCGTCAGGGTCGCCGGATTGAGGCGGCGTAGGGTCGCCACGTCGCCGATGAGTTCGCGAATGCCCTTGCCGGCCTGGGTGAGGATGCGGCGCACCACCGGATAGGCCTCGGGGTGGACGGCGGAGGCGTCCAGGGGCTCGTTGCCGTCCGGAACGCGCAGGAAGCCGGCGCAGAGTTGGAAGGTCTTGTCCCCCAGCCGCGGCACCGCGCGCAGGGCGGCGCGGTTCGGGAAGGCGCCGCGCTCCTCGCGATGGCAAACGATGTTCTCCGCCAGGGTACGCGTCAAACCCGAAACCTGGGACAGGAGAGGTACCGAGGCGGTATTCAGGTCCACACCGACGGCGTTGACGCAGTCCTCTACGACCGTCTCCAGGGCCCGGGAGAGTCGGGACTGGTTGACGTCATGTTGATACTGCCCAACACCGATGGCCTTGGGCTCGATTTTGACGAGTTCCGCCAGAGGATCCTGCAGCCGGCGGGCGATGGACACGGCCCCGCGCAGGGAGACATCCATGTCCGGCAGTTCGCGGGACCCATACTCCGAGGCGGAATAGACCGAGGCCCCGGCCTCGCTCACCACCAGGGAGCGCAGGCCCAGTTCCGGGTGACGTTTGATGAGATCCCGCACCAAGCGGTCGGTCTCCCGGGAGGCGGTGCCGTTGCCGATGCTGATGAGTTTGACGCCGTGAGCCTTGGCGAGGATGGCGAGACGGGCGATGGACGCGTCCCACTGGCTGCGGGGCACATGGGGAAAGAGGGTATCCGTGGCCACCACCCGCCCGGTGCCGTCCACCACCGCCACCTTGACCCCGGTGCGAAGACCGGGATCAAGGCCCAGGGTGGGCAGCCGGCCTGCGGGGGCCGCCAGCAGCAGGGCGGAGAGATTACGGGCGAAGACGCGGATAGCCTCCTCCTCCGCCGCCTCCAGCAGGCGCGACTTGAGGTCCAGGTCAAGGCGCGTCAGCAGCTTGACCCGCCAGGCCTTGCGGGCCGTCTCCCGCAGCCAGGTATCCGCCGGCCGGCCCCGGTCACGAATACCGAAGTGGTTGGCCACCGCCTGGATCCAGACCGCATCCGGGTCCTCACCCGCGCTGGGGATCAGGTCCAACGCCAGCACCCCCTGGTTACGGCCGCGAAACAGGGCGAGGGCGCGGTGCGAGGGGATCTTGGCCAGGGCCTCGCCGTAGTCGAAATAATCCGCGAATTTGCTGCCCTCCTGTTCCTTGCCAGGAATGAGAGTGGCGCGCAGTTGGCCCTGCTCCCACAGGCCTGTCCGCAGCCGACCCGTGAGTTCCGCGTCCTCAGCGAAGCGCTCCATCAGGATCTGGCGTGCCCCTTCCAGGGCCGTCACGCTATCAGCCACCCCCCTGGCCTGGTCGATATAGCCGGCCGCCCGGACCTCCGGGTCTTGGCTTGGGTCCTCCAGCAGGCCCAGAGCCAGGGGTTCCAACCCGGCCCCCCGAGCAATCTGGGCCTTGGTGCGACGCTTGGGCTTGAAGGGTAGATAGAGATCCTCCAGACGCTGCTTGGTGTCCGCCACCAGGATCTCGGTCTGGAGTTCGGCGCTCAGTTTGCCCTGCTCCTCGATGCTCCTCAGGACCATCACCCGCCGCTCTTCCAACTCCCGCAGATAGCCCAGGCGTTCCTCCAGCAGTCGTAACTGGATGTCGTCCAGACCACCGGTGACCTCCTTGCGATAGCGGGCTATGAAGGGTACCGTGGCCCCCTCGTCGAGCAGACGGACAGCGGCGGCTACCTGCTCCGGGCGCGCCCCTAGTTCCTGGCTGATCTGATCAATGATCTTCTGCATCTTTATCCATGTCCGGGGAAAGGGTCCGGACCAGGGTCCGGGCGACAACTATCGTAAACCGCCATGATCGCCTTGAGTTCGGTCAACACCTGGTCACGCTCGGCGCCGGTGAGCCCGCGGGCCTCCTCGGGGGAATCGCCCGCCTCCAGGGCCTGGATATCCCGCCACACCTGGCGACAGCCCTTGGCGCAGAGGGCTTCGATGACGGCCTGCAGGGACTTGCTTTCGTGGGGTTCCACCTTGCTACCTCCTGGGTAGGAGTCGATCATTATAGGGAGCCGGCGGGCCGACTCCAACGCCGGGGGCCGAGGGTAGTTGTCGGTATCCCGGGCCGGGTAGCGACGGGCGGGGGACGCCGTGAATACTTTCCTGTCGGCTTGACAACAAGCATCCCTGCTGTCGACACCCCCGCCCGCCGCCACCCGACCCTCCCGTCATTGGCCGAGGATGTTATGGCTCTCGGTATTTATCCAAGCTAAGCCCCATTATGATGGCATTGAACCCCCTGCCCTGGCTTGCCCCTGACCCGGCGCCACCCCTCAAGCCCCAGGATCTCCAGCTCTGGATCATCCCCTGCGGTGCCGACAACGGCGATCCCGATGCCCTCTGGCCGCTGCTGTCCGACGCGGAGCAGGCACGGGCTGATCGATTCCTGATGCCGGGATATCGCGACGCCTATATCCGCGCCCATGCCGGCCTCCGGCTCATCCTGGCCGCTCCCCTTGCCACCCCCCCCGCGCGCATCACCTTCCAGCATGGGCCTAAGGGCAAGCCCGCGGTGGCCGGCGCCCTGGAATTCAACCTCACCACCAGCGGCGACCTGGCCCTCGTTGCCCTGCGCTGGGATAAGCCGGTGGGTATCGACTGCGAGCCATTAACGGCCAACCGCGACATGCTGGGTATTGCCCGCCGCCTCTTTTCACCGGAACAGGTCGCGATGCTGCTCGCCGAGGATGAGGCGGAACGCCCAGCCCTCTTCACTCGCTTCTGGACGGCTCTGGAAGCCACCGTCAAGCTGGACGGGGGTGGCCTGTTCCAGCCCGCCGCAGCCCACAGTCCGGCGCCGGAAATCACCCATTTCTCGCCCCAACCCGGCTATGTGGCCGCCCTTGCCAGCCAGGAGCCGCCACCCCTGACCTCCTGGACGGCGCGGCGGCTGCTGTTCCAGGCTTGAACCTCGCATCCGTCCGCCTCCGAGTCAAGTGACTGCTACAATTGCGTCTTTCGCAACACCCAACCGTCTCGACCCCACCTCACCCACGGCCCCCTACCCTTCACCCTCCCGGCCACATCTCACCCTAGGAACCCCAGATGTTTGAATTGCCATTGCTGATAAAGGCCCTGATCCTCGGTATCGTTGAGGGCCTGACCGAATTTCTCCCGATCTCCTCGACCGGTCACCTCATCATCGCCGGCAGTCTGCTCGACTACACCAACGATCAGAGCAAGGTCTTTGAAATCGTCATCCAGTTCGCCGCCATCCTGGCGGTATGCTGGCTCTACCGGGACCGTCTCCTGGGCGTAATCAAAGGCATGTGGGCGCCGGGGTCCGAACAGCACTTCGCCCTCAACATCCTGATCGCCTTCATGCCAGCCGCGGTGCTGGGCTTACTGCTGCACTCCCTGATCAAGGCCTATCTTTTCAATCCCATCACCGTGGCCTTCGCCCTGATTGTGGGGGGGTTCGTGATCCTCTGGGTGGAAAGGCGCGACTTGCCGGTGCGTTACGCCTCGGTGGATGACATCACCTGGCGGGAGGCCCTGAAAGTCGGCTTTGCTCAGGCCATTGCCATGTTCCCCGGCGTCTCCCGGGCCGGAGCCACCATCATGGGCGGCGTCTTCTTTGGGCTATCCCGCCAGGCGGCGACCGAGTTGTCCTTTTTCCTTGCCATTCCCACCATGCTGGCCGCTACCGTCCTGGACGTTTATAAGGCCCGCGACATCCTCTCCCTCGATGATATTCCGGTCTTCGCCGTGGGCTTCGTGGCATCTTTCGTCTTTGCCATGCTGGCAATTAAGGGCCTGCTGCGCTTCATCTCCCACCACAACTTCAACGCCTTCGCCTGGTACCGCATCGTCTTTGGGCTAATCGTGCTGGGCACCGCCTATACGGGGGTGGTTAACTGGCATTCGTAAGACCAGCACGGCAAGCCTTTTGCGGGTGCTTTACAGCCAGGTGTGTCGCTCACCTCAAAGAAAACCTCCCTGTAATTAAGGAGCAACCCCTTGTTTTAACCCATCTTCGTCACTTTGCCCGACATTTTCCTGTCGGCGCCAGTGTGAAAGTGGCTCAGAACAGCCGACGGAAAACGGGACCGATTGGGGCCCGACGGTATGTTTGAGGTGGCGCCAAGGACCGGCAGTGCCGGTCGCTCGGGGCGACTGGCGACTGACGGCGGTCAAGGGTGAGGGGGTACGGGTGCCAATCAGGTTTCGATGTGGTCGCGCAGGCGATAGCTGCGCGCCTCGATGACGACAGACTCGGCGTGGTGGAGCAGGCGGTCGAGTAAGGCGGAGGTCAGGGTGCTGTCGTTATTGAAGACCTCCGGCCACTGCTTGAAGGCGCGATGGGTGGTAATGACGGTGGAACCGCGCTCGTAGCGTTGGCTGATGACTTGGAACAGGGCATCGGCGCCGAACTTGTCGATCGGCAAGTAGCCGAGTTCATCGACCACGATCAGTGTCGGTTTCAGCAGGCGTGCCAGTTCGCGCTTCATGCCGCCGGTGGCCTGGGCGGCGGCCAGGGTGTTGACGATATCCACGGCGCTGGTAAACAGGGCCGTGTGACCCTGGAGGCAGGCGGTGTGGGCCAGGGCGATAGCCAGGTGGGTCTTGCCCACGCCGACCCCGCCGAGCAGGACGACGTTGCCGTGCTGGGGGAGGAAGTCCAGGCGGAACAGCTGCTGGATCTGGGCGCGGTTGATCTTCTTCGGCCAGTTCCAATCGAACCCGTCGAGGGTCTTGATACCCGGCAGGCGGGCGGCCTTGAGGCGGCGGCGCACGAGGGCCTCGTCACGGCGGGCCGCCTCCCTGGCCACCAGTTGTTGAAGAAAGCGGCCATGGGTCCAGGACTCGCGTGCCGCTTGTTCCGCCAAGGCCGGATAGTGCTGGAGGATGGAGTGCAGCTGCAGGCGTTGCAACTGCTGGGCGAGGACCTGATCAACGGCGGTCATGGCGGTCGCCCTCCTCGCCGGGGATCGCATAGAGCGACAGATCCGCCGGCGGCAGGTCCAGTGCCAAGACATCCTGGCGGCGCATCAAGACCAGCGCGCTGGGCTGGGGGAGTTGACGCCCGCGGGCCTGGATCAGGTGGGCGATGTCCTCGCTGCTGAAGGCCGCGCAGTCGAGGGCAGCGGCCATCGCCCGGGCGACCGTCTCGGTGCCGTGGATATCGGCCAGGGCGAGGATCTTGCGCACCTGCGAGAGGGCATGGCCGCGCCGCTCCAGCAGCCCCTCGTGGTACTTGGGCGCCTGCGGGCAGAGGGCGAGGAAGCGCGCGAGCACGTGGGCATCCTGGGCGTGGCGGCGTTGTGCCACCAGCGCCTTGGCATGATCCGGATCGGCGCTGTCGCGGTGGCGCTCCCAGCAGCGGACAGGGCGGGCGATCAGGTCCTGGTCGTGGTACAGGCGCAGCTGCTCGGGGTAGGCCTTCAGCGTCAGTTGGGCGCCGGCGAAGCGGGCTGGGACGGAGTAGCGGTTGGCCTCGAAGGTCACCCGGAACTGGCGATCAGCGCGCACTGCCAGGACCCGAGCGACATCGTAGCGGCGGGGATTGACCGGTTGCAGGTGCACACACTCCTCGGCCCACAGATCCGCCGGCCGGCGTTGGGTTTCGCGGTGCAGCCGCACATTGGCCACCGTCTCCAGCCACACCCGCACCGACGGATTGAGGGCGGCGAAGTCCGGCAGCTCCTGGCCGTTGAGGAAGTTCGTCTTGACGTATCCCACGGCCCGCTCCACGCGTCCTTTCTCGTTGCCCTTGGCGACGTTGCAGGCCACCACCTCGAAGCCGTAATGGCGGGCGAAATCGAGATAGCGGGGATTGAACTGGGGCGGCTCGCTACGCACGTGAGCGAGCACCGCCGTGCGCAGGTTATCGACCATGATCTTGCGCGGAACGCCCAAGGCGTCGAAGGCATGGCTGTGGGCCTCCAGGAAGTGCTCCATGCTCTGGGACAGGGTGAACTCCACATAGAGTTGGCGGCTGTAGGCCAGCACCATGACGAAGAACGACAGTCGCCGGCGCGTCTCCCCCACGGCGATGCTGCCCCACTCCCCCCAGTCCACCTGAGCCACCTCGCCGGGGGCGAAGGCCAGGGTCAGGAAGGCCGCGCGCGGGCGCGGGCGGATGGTGTGCACGTAGTCCTTGACGATGCTGATGCCTCCCGCATAGCCCGCCTCGCTCAGGCGCTGAAAGACCTGCTGGGCACTGAGCGGATGGGCATCGAGCCAAGCGACGATGCGCCCCTTGAAGGGGTCGAGCTTGCTGGCGCGGGGCACGGCGGCCGGGGCATAGGAGCGGGCGCGCCAGCGGCGCACGGTCTTGACGTTCAGCCCCAGATCCCGGGCCACTTGGCGCACACCCAGGTGTTTGGCCAAGCCGTCGCGGATCGCGCACCAGGTCGCGTAGTCGATCATGGCCGTGCCCCCAAGGTCGCGCGCATCCGCGCCAGGGACAGCGCCGCCGTGGCCGTACCGGGCAGGCTCAGGACCTGATAGAGCGGCGGGTCGTAGGCGATCAGGTCCAAGGCGAGCAGATCGCGCCGTGCCTGGGCCAGCCGCGCGGGCGTCAGGCGCAGGCGCTGCGTCAGCGTCGGGTCGCTGTAATAGCTCAGGCCGTGGACATCGGCCACGCCGCGCAGAAACAGGTACAGCGCCCAGGCGCACACGTCGGCACGCTCGAGGTAGTGCTCGCGCACCAGGCCATGGTCGAACCAACTGAAGTGCTCGGGGACCTGGCGCAGCCGCTCGGGATTCAAGACTCGCTTAAGTATGGACATGCTCGCCTCCACAGATATCGCGGCCTAGTTGTCGCAACCGGGCCCCGGCGCAGGCGATGTCCTCTTGTAACGCACAGTCCCACAAATGGCCGACTAGGCCAATCAGAACATAGGGTTGAGCAGTCAAGATCTCTTGTAACGGCGACCCTGAGACATCTTGTAACGGTGTCGGCAACGACCCCGACGGGGCGTTACCAGCGACCAGCAAGCCCGACGCCGCCGGGGGCCGCTCGGGCGAGACGGGCGCTGCCGGGACGGGGAGTGGCACCCCGCTCTTGCCCCGGCTGTAGCCGGGATGCGCTTGGCGCCACGCCTGGACGCGGGCGACCGCGGCCGCTCCCCGGTGGTAGTTGCGATTCTCCGGCTTGGCCAACCACTTGGCCTGGCTGGCGCGCTTGCTGGCCGCCCGACAGGCGGGCTGCCCGCAGTAGCGCTGGGGGCGGGCATTGCGAGGGTCAGGCGTGAAGCCCTCCCCGCAACGCGCACAGGTCCGCCGTCGTTCTTACCCCAGGTCGTGTCCCCCGCCAGATCGTCGATCTGGCTTGAGGACACTCCAGGAAGAACACCGAAGAAAACTCCATCAGAGAAGAAGACGCCAGCTCGATATCGTTCCGAGGAGGAAGAAGACGGGCAGGAAGGGCCAGTTTCACCCCGGCAGATTTAGGCCAGTTTCAGGTCGGCCGCGACAAATATTCATGCGCTTTTTCACAATCGCCACCAATATGTAGGTAGAGATGGCTATCCAGATTTGCGATTTCACCGCATTCTCGGAGGTGCCGAAAAACGCCTTGATGCGCAAGTGTTGCTTGATCCATTTGAAAAACAGTTCCACTTGCCAGCGGCAGCGGTAAAGTTCCGTACTGGTAAGTGCCGATAGCGTAGAGTTATTTGTCAGGAACACGAACGTGTGATCCGTCGTTGCATCGTGATACTTGAGGCGCCGGAGCTTTTCGGGGTAGTAATGCGGCGTATGAGCGCCCGACAGGACGACGGTCTGATCGCAGATGAGGCCCGTTTTTTTGTCGACCGGTTGCGAGTAGACGCGGCGCATCTGGGTATTGGACTTCGCCCGTGTGACGAAGAAGGCTGCAGTGATGGTAAGGCGGTAGAGGCGGAGGAAATCCACATAGCCGCGGTCCATGATGTAGAACGCACCGGGCTCAGGGACTAGGAGATCGAGGGCATGGACATCGTGGAGCTTACCGTCAGAAATATGTATGAATGTCGGTATGTTACCGAGCAGATCCAGCAGCGTATGCATCTTCACGGCCGCCTTCGTGTGACGGA
>JBGAUE010000015.1:0-90809 GCA_044228795.1 Chromatiaceae bacterium
GCGCTCGCCCTCGCTGCCTTCCACCACCGGGAAGCTGTAGCTCTGGCCGCCCAGGGTCAGGGTGGCAGGTGCCAGGGCGGCGGGGGTCGGGTTGGCTTGCTGGGTCGTTATCATTATGGTGGACTCCTTGGGATGGGGTAGTGGCAAGGTTGGGGCCAAAAGGCGCCCAATGGGTGCAATGGGGTTACCGCTGGGCCAATTGGCTACTTCAGACCGGCCCACCCCGCCGACACGCTTCTATAAGCATACCAACCTCCGGCCCCCCATGGGGTATCCGTCATCGCTTGAGGGCCAGGTTAGTGTTGGGCAGGTGGGGCTGATAACCACAACATTCGTTTCTTGCCGACGGTTATGGCAGTGGGCAGCTAGACCCGTTACGAAATCCCCGCGAGGCCATGCTTGACTTGATGTTACGGCGTGCTAAGTTACCCCTGGCTTTCGGGCTATCCTGGTTCTGGAAGAACATGAAGTCCGGGCCACCTTGTGCCCCTGGTTAAGGTTACTTTTGGGCATATTCCGCAACCCCACCCGCAACGCTAACAGTGGCGATGGGCTTGACATTTGTGAACCTAGGAGAATGACACTACCCGTGACCATTCACAGCGAAGCTACCAGCCCGGTACGGGAATCGGGAGATCTCATTGATCGGGCTGTCCTGAATCAACTTCTTGAGGACGTGGGCCTGGAGAACGCCGAGGTTTTACTCAATGTTTTTCTTGAGGAACTCGCGGGACAGGCCCGGGTTCTGGAGGAGGCGGCGGATCTTGCCGATCTGGTGGCTATGGGGAAGGCCGCCCATAAGCTGAAGGGCAGCGCGACGACCCTGGGGGCCATCCGGCTCGGACGCCTGGTCGAAGTGATCGAAGGCGCGGCGCGCGCTGGTCAGCTTGCTGCGGCCCTTGAGGCCATGGGCGAATTTCGCTGGCTTGCCCAAGCTTCTCAAGACGCCATGGTACTCATTCGTGACGAGGAATTTGGTGGCGCGAGCTAGCGCACTATCCCTTGCCACCTTTCGCCAATACGGGCATGCTCCTGGGATGTTGCCTGAATGATGCGGGATCATGCTCAGGGTAAACCGCCCACCTTCCAAGGGTTGTAGGCTGGTGTGCTCCCCAAGCCTATCGCGCCTTATCCCCACGACCCTGCTGGTGGGCGTGGCCGTCCTGGGGCTTGCGACTCTGGCGGCGGTTGGCTGGTCGGCTGCGCATCTGACCTCCCAGGGACTTCAGGTCGGATCTGATCCGGACCGGTGGCAGCAATTCATAACCACGAACCTGCCCGAGACCCTGCGCTTTGTCTTCGGGATATTGATCTTCACCTTCATCCTTCTGCTCGCCATTTTGATGCCCATTATGCGCATCTATCGCCGCGAGATCGCCTTCCTCACCGAGAGCCGCGAGCGCAATCGAGCCATCATTGACAATATGGCCGATGGGGCGACCCATATCGATGCCGTGGGCTGTCTGGTGGCCATGAACCACGCCGCGCAAAGGATCTTTGGCTACACTCCGACCGAGATCCGCGGCAAGTGCCTCTCGATTCTTTTCGCCAAGCCAAACCGCGAGGAGGCGGATTACCGGTTGCGTCATGCCTGGACCGCCGAGGAGGCGGCAACCCATACCGAGATTGTCGGTCTTGAGGGCGAGCGCAAGGACGGTTCGCGCTTTCCGCTCTATCTCGCCATGAGCCGCGTTGATGTGGGCGGGAGTCATGTCTTCACGGCCGTGGTGCGGGATCTTACCGAAACCCAACAACAGATGCAGACCCTGCAACGGGCCCGGGATGAGGCCCTGGCCGCGGATCGGGCCAAGAGTGAGTTTCTGGCGATGATGAGCCACGAGATCCGTACCCCGATGAATGGGGTTCTGGGTATGCTGGAACTGTTGCGGGACAGTTCCCTGACCAGCCACCAGCTTGATCTCATCCAAACCGCCGAGAAGTCCGGTGAGTTACTGCTGAATGTCATTAACGATATCCTGGATTTCTCCAAGATCGAGGCGGGGAAGATTGAACTTCAGGACATCGAGATGGATGTGCGCGGCATGGTGGAAGAGGTCACCGGCCTGGTGGCCTCCGGTGCGCGCGATAAGCTGGTCGAGGTCCTGAGCTTCGTGGATCCCGAGATCCCGCCCCTGGTACGTGGCGATCCCTATCGTATCCGTCAGATCCTCATGAATTTGATGGGAAACGCCGTCAAGTTCACCGCCCGTGGCGAGGTCGTGGTGCGGGTGACGCTCGATCGGCCCACCGAGGAGGGCTGGGTCATGCGGTTCCGCGTCTCAGACACCGGTATTGGTATTGACCCGGGGATGCTGGCAAACCTGTTTCGCCCCTTCACCCAAGCCGATGCCTCTACGACCCGGCGCTTTGGTGGCACGGGTTTGGGATTGGTGATCGCCAAGCGCCTGGCGTTATTGATGGGCGGGGAGGTTGGAGTTGAGAGCACGCCGGGCCAGGGCTCTACCTTCTGGTTCACCCTCAACCTGCCGGCGGCGGCCAGGGAAACCGAGCGGGAAATCAGGGATCTGAGTGGTATTCGTGCCCTGATCGTTGACGATAATGCCACCAACCGCCGCATCCTGGAACATCAATTGCGGGGCTGGGGAGCGCGCGCCGAGAGCGTGGAGGGTGGGCATCAGGCCCTGCGGGTCCTGCAGCAGGGGATTGACGAGGGGCGCCCCTTCGATCTGGGGATCCTCGATATGCAGATGCCCGAGATGGACGGCATCGAGCTGGCGCGACGGATCAAGGGCGACGCCGTACTGGGATTGACACGACTCATTATGTTGAGTTCGCTTGGGTATCCGGGTGCCGAGGCGCGCCGTTCGGGCATCGAGGTGACACTCCTCAAGCCGGTACGCGAACGCTGGCTGCACGATGCCGCCGCCCAGGTTCTGGGAATGGTGAAGCCAGATGTCAAGACCGCGATCGTCCCGATAAAACGCGAGAACCCGCGCTTTAATGCCCAGGTCCTGGTCGCCGAGGACGGTGCCGTGAATCAGAAGGTGGTGACCATGATGCTGCACCGCTTCGGAATAGAGCCCACACTGGCGCCGGATGGGCAGGCGGCCCTCGAGGCGCTTGACGCTGGGACTTACGATCTGATCTTTATGGATGTCCAGATGCCCGTGCTCAGCGGTCACGAAGCCACGCGACTCCTGCGTGCCGAGGAACTGGAGCGGGGCAAGGGCGAGCATATCCCCGTCATCGCCATGACAGCGGGCGTCTCCGAACATGAACGCTCGGCTTGTCTCGCCTCCGGCATGGACGACTTTGTTGCAAAACCCGTCCAAATGGCCAGTCTGGAGGCGGCTCTGCTGCACTGGCTTCCAGAGCGGGCCTTAGAGCCAGTCAAGGAGAGTCGTCAGGCTTGAGGGCATAGACGCCGGGGTTGGAACGACAGCATGGGCGGGAGTTGCGGGAAATCCGCAACAGCGCCCGCCCAGGTTTATCAAGGGGTAAGTGACGAAACTAACGCCTTTTTCCTATTTGGGACAGGCCGCCTTGTCACCCGGGACCTTACCGGTCAACTGCAGGAAGGTATCAAAAGGCCCCATGACGCCCATGGCCTCGCCCTTGGGTCCCTTGAACTGGAGCTTGCCCGTCATCATGGCGCCCATGGCCCCGCAGCCGAATTTACCCTCGCCCATGCACGTCCAGTCCTCGTCTGTGGCGTTCATCACATAATCGACATCCGGCTTGAGGCTTGTGGTTTTCACCTTGCCGCCATAGGTGCAGAGGGCCTTGCCATCCTTATCGCTGATTTGCAATTCCACGCGGCTAGCTTCGCCGCACTTGGTGCGATAGAGCTGAATGACCTTGTAGCCGCGACCGGCGTTGTTGGCAGCCCAGGCGGAGCCCGCCAGGCCCTTGGTGAGTTCGGGTGCCTTGTTCCAGGCCTCACAGGCCGCGGTAGCCCAGTCAGCGTCCATGAAGGTGGCGGCTTGAGCCTCGGCCGAGAGCCCTAGGGCCAGCAGGGGCAGGGTGAGTGTGGCGTAACGGATCATGATGTCGTCCTCTAGATGGTTGTGGGGGGTCGTGGATGACCGTCCCGCTTGTTGGGATTATTGTGATCGGGGTTCTTATCCTAGTGGTTCCGTGACTGATTACGCAACTCCCGCGCGGGAGGTTTTATGTGTGGTCTGGGAACTTGGGCGAGGTTTGCCCTGATATCCAGGTTCCGGCGGGTGGGCAACCTATAGCTCAGGTCGCCGTCGTGGGGCTTGGGGAGGCACCTCTTCAGTAATGACTTTGCTATCATCCTGGGCGTGACATGGGTTTCCCTATTCCTTTCTGAGGGTTAATAGCTAGTGATGCTTCCGGATGACAGGGTGACCCGGGTTGGGTTGTTGGGGTACTTATGATCGGCAACCCTGCTTTGGTTATACGGGCCGGAGGGGTCATCGCGGCTACGGTGGCCATAGCGATTGCGTTGGCATTGCTTCTGGCCTTTCTGAAATTTGATCAGCGCTTGCTGGAAGTCACGATTGCCCGGTTGGGACTGGTGGTCGAGGAAGTGCGGCGCCAGAGCGAAACGGGGCTGGCCTTGGGTTTGGAGTTGGCGGAACTGGAGGATTTAAGCGGGGTTCTGCCGCGTGCCGCCCGTGCGCGGAATGTCTTGCATATTGATATTCTTGATAAACAGGGATCGGTCCTATTTTCCTCCGCCGCTGATCGCATCGGGTCCAGGGCCGATCGGGTGGGGCTGGTCGCCGACGCCACGGGTCGGTTTCGTCGCCGGATCCAAGATCACGAATTGCTGCTCACTACCCCACTCATCAATGTCTTTGGTCAGATAGTGGGCGACGTGGGGGTTTATGCCGACCTGACCCCGCAGCACGAAGAATTACTGGAGGTGCGGCGCGAACTGCTTTCTTCCACCCTGCCCGTAATCGCCGGCGCCCTGCTGCTGACCCTGTTGGCGGTGATCCTCACCGTGCGGTTTTCTGGAAGGCTTGATGGCAGGGATCTCTACCCCGCGCCTCATTATCCGGTGGTTACAGACCAGAAGGTGCCTTCGGGGCGGGGAGAGGGGCGGTTGCTGTTGCGCATATCGCGCGAGCGAATGGGAAATCACAAGAAAAAATGGTCCTGAAAAGACCCAGTCCGACAAGGAATCACGACCCTATCCGCACCCTGGTTTTTCGCCTGACGGCGATTGCAGTGGCGGTGCTGCTCCTGCTGTCCCTGCTAGCATCCTGGCTGGCGTTGCACAGTTTCGAACGGGTGCTTTATCCCGAGCTCCGCCTGAAGGCGGCGGGGGTGGCCGAGGTGTTGACCCGACAAATCAATCGTGCGCTGGATTACGACATACCCCTCCAGGAATTGCCTGGGCTGGCCGAGGCGCTGGAACGGGAGGTGGAGGCGCATGCGGATATAGCCTACGGTGCGGTGGAAAATGTTCAAGGCCAGGTACTGGCTGCCTATGGCGCGCGCCCCAAACGCTTGGAGGCCCCGGGCGGCGGGATTGCCACCGCGGACTATGACATTCTTGAACCCCTGATAGGCCATGGCGTAACCCAGGCCCACTTGAGGCTGTCACTGGACCCTAATTGGCTGGCCAAGGCGTCTTTTGAACTGATGTTGGAGGTAGCATCCGTGATCCTGGTCTCGGTGCTGGTTACCTTCGAGGTGTTGTTGTTGGTCGTAAATCTGTCCTTGGCGAAGGTCAAACGCCCGAGCCCTGGCGAGGGAGGAAGGGTCCTCCCCGCACCGCCGGTCAACCTGGTCTTTTTGCGCCTGCCGGTGTTTTTGTTTTGCCTTTCCGAAGAACTATCGCGGCCCTTCATGCCGGCTTATGCTCAGCACCTGGCCCCCACCGCTCCCTGGTTGCCCGTCAATCTGGCGGTGAGTTTGCCCATTACCCTCTTTATGTTGGTCTGGGCCCTGTCCCAGCCTACGGGCGCGCGATTTTCCGGACGGGTGGGGCGTCGGTTCGCCTTTATCGCCGCCGCAGGACTCTCCGCCCTGGGGCTAACCATGACCGCCCTGACCGACTATCTGTTGACCTTTCTGCTCTGGCGCTGCGTGACAGCCTTGGGTTATGGCCTCGCCTTGATCACGGCCCAAGGGGTGGTCGTCGATCATACGACGGGACACAATCGTGCAAGCGGATTGGCGCTTTTTATCGGCGCCCTCCTGGCCGCGGGTGTTTGTGGTCCGGTAGCCGGTGGCATTATCGCCGACCAGGTCGGGGCCTCCGCTACCTTGCTCGTGGGGGCGGGCTTGGCCCTGGCCGCCGCCGCGACCCTGGTTCTGTTATTTCGTCGTGACCCGAGATTAGGTGCCCAGGGGTTTTCCCCTCCCGTTGCCGCGGGACTTGCCAACCGGCCCGCGATTGCCAAACTCGCAGGGGATAAGCGCTTTGTCGCCCTGATGACCCTGTCCGCCATCCCGGCCAAGGTTGCGGCTACGAGCGTATTGTTTTTCCTGACGCCCTTGCTGCTGGCGGAAACCGGGGCGGGCAAGGCGGAGATAGGCCGGGTACAGATGATGTATTTCCTGGCCTTTATCATCATCTCGCCGCTGGCCGCCACGCTTTCCGACCGCTGGCAGGTGCGCCGCGGCTTTATTATCTGGGGTGGCCTGGCAACCTTGGTCGGGCTGGCCCCCCTGGCATTGCTGGACCAGGGGTGGAGTGCCCCGCTGGCCATTGGCCTGTTCGGGGTCGCCCAAGCGCTGATCAGCGCACCTCAACTGACTTTGGTGACCCAAATCTCGTCGCGAGTGCGGGTGGCGGAGATCACCGCCATTGGCTGGTTTCGACTGTTGGAACGTTTGGGTGGCGCCTTGGGTCCCCTGTTAGCGGTAGCGCTGGCAGCGGCCTGGTCCTACCATACGGCAGTTCTGGGGATAGGTTTGCTGTGTGGCGTTAGCGCCTTATTATTCGGGTTGCTGTATCGCGGGGCCCCAGCCGCGACCGCCCGTTCGGAGACGCGCTCATGATCCTTCTCTCTCGCCGACAGTGGCTGCAATGGGGCGGGGCAGCCGGCGTAACCCTGCTGTCGGGCGGCTGGCCGGCCCTTGCCGCGGACCCCGAGCGCACATTCCGTATCTTTATGGTACTGGGGCGCGGGGAGGGGGCCAACGAGGCGGGTTTCAAGGACTATCTGGCCCGGCGCGGGGTGCGGGCTGAATATTCGGTGCATAACGCGGGGGGTGATCCCGAGCGGATAGCCGCCCTCGTCGAGGAGATCAAGTCCGTCCGTCCCGATCTGGTCTACACCTGGGGCACCCCGCAGACCCGAGGCGTGGTTGGGGCCTGGGACGATCCCGAACCAGGCCGTTATATCCGGGATATACCGGTTATCTTTACCTATGTCGCCGCGCCCCTCGACGCCAGGATAGTCCCGAATTTGGACCGGCCCGGAGGCAATGTCAGCGGCACCATCCATATCGCCCCCATCGCCGCTCAAGTGAACACAATTCTGGCCTATCGAGCCATCAAGCGCTTAGGGGTGGTCTTTAACCCCGCCGAGCGCAACTCCGTCTTGATGGTCGAGGGGCTGCGTCAGGAGTGGGACCGACGCAATCTGAAGCTGCTAGAGCACCCGCTGCCACTGACCGATAACAAACCCGACCCGGCGGACATTCCCGACCTGATCGCCCGTTGTCGTGATCAGGGGGCGGAAATGCTCTACATTGGCCCCGACACCTTTATTGCCACCACCCATCGCAAACTCGTAGCTGAAACGGCCCTGGCGATGCGTTTGCCCAGCTTTTCCGTCACCGAATTGATCGTGCGCTCCGAGCAGGGGATGTTTGCCTTGTCCAGTTCCAGTTATGGCATCGGCCGGCTGACAGGCGTCAAGGCGGTGCAAATGCTGTTGGAGGGCAAGTCCCCGGGGGATATTCCGGTGGAAACGCTCCGACGGTTCTCGGTGGTGATCAATATGGCTACGGCAAAGGCGCTGCACTTCTATCCGCCTTTGAGCCTCTTGAATTTTGCCGAGGTGGTAGGGGTATGACCTGGCAACTACCAGAGGACGCGCTCCGCCGGTTGACGGACTCCTTACCGGTCGAGGTGAACGGGCGCCTCTTGTGCACCGGCGATGCCGCGGCGTTGGCCAGGCTCCGTTTGGAGGTGGTAACCCGGCAGCTTGCCGATCCCAATTGCTATCGGCTGGAGGCGGAAAGTCCCGATTTTCCCCTTAGCCATCTTGGG
The DNA here is from genome assembly GCA_044228795.1 of Chromatiaceae bacterium. Classification (GTDB taxonomy): domain Bacteria; phylum Pseudomonadota; class Gammaproteobacteria; order Chromatiales; family Chromatiaceae; genus M0108. The sequence continues at coordinate 8,165 of JBGAUE010000015.1, forward strand.
CAGGAGGGTCCGGGGGCAAAGGGCGTGATTGCAGGCCTCTTCGACGCCTCCGGGGCCCTGATTGGCTATGGCGCCTTGACCTTACCGCGACCGGGAGAGCCCAACCGCGCCGATCTTCTGGACCTGCCGTCAGACCAGAGACATCTTGTCGCCTATCTCGCCTCGGCTATGGTGCGGGTCGATTGGCAACATCATGGCCTTCACCACGCCCTGATCGATTGGCGGCTGGCATTGGCGGATGCCATGGGGCACCGGCACGCGGTGTCCGCCGTCTGGCCGGGCAACCATCAAAGCTGGGGGCATCTGGCAGCCCATGGTTTGCAAGGGAAAATAATGGCGCGGGTGGAGCAGGGTTTGCAGCGTCTGGTGGTCCATCGTGATCTGGCCGCAACCGCACCAACCCCTGACCGGGCCAGCCTGCGCCTGGTTCCCGTGGCCGAACTGGCCGACCAGGAGGGGCTGTTCGATCGGGGTTACTGGTTGTGGCGCCGGATGCGGCGGCCGGAGGGCGTCTTTGCCGAATTGGCCCGCCCCTGGCCGGGGGAGGCTGAGCCTTAATGCCATCCCTGGGGATCACCGCCCGCTTTATCATCGCGCTGGTAGGCACGGTGCTGTTCGCCTGGTTCGCGGCCATAGGCTTTTGGACCCATGATCACATGGAACGACGTGATGCCGCACTCAAGGCCCATGCACACCTGGTCCTGCAAGACCTGACCTCGGCCTTGGAAACTCGGCTGAGCCTGGGTCTGCCCCTGGCTCAACTGCCGGAGGTGGACCGGCTTCTGGAGGCGGCGCGCCTGAAAATGACTGGGTTGCGGGCGGTGGCAGTGCTGGATGAACAGGGACAGGCCCTGTTTTCCACCGACCCGGTGGAAATTGGCGAAACCCTGTTGGATAAGGCGGGAGTGCGGTCGGGCGGTGGCCGGCAGGTCGAGGGCGACGACGAGATTTTCTGGCTGCCGGTGACCAATGATTACGGCACCCTGGCGGGAGTATCGCTACTCCGCCTGTCCGCTGGCTCCTCCCGGGAGGGTAGCATCGACTTCGCCTTGTCCTTGACGGTGCGGGCAGCGCCGGCCTTGACTATCCTGTGCCTGCTGGCCATGGCGCTGGGTGCGGGGCTGGCCCGCCGCCTGGATCGACGTTTGGCCGGGGTGTCGAGCGCCCTGACGAGGCTGAGACAGAACCCCGGGGAGGGGGTGGCCGCCATGGGGGCGGCGGGAGACCTGGGCTTACCCCTGGCGGATTTTGCTACCGCCACGGCGGCCCGTCAGCTCAGGTTGGCCGCGGCTGAAGAGGAATTGGTGCGACTTGATGAAATGGCGTGAATCGGGCGGAGGGTCCTTATGAGGGCCCAGGGCAATCAGGGGATCTCCACTTTCAACCTCGGCGCCGCCGGGCGGTTGCCCTTCCTGGCGACCTTGTTGGCCTTGCTGGTGTTGGGAGTGGTTTCGCTGCTGGGTTTTAGTGAAACCCGCGAGACCCTGACCGCGGTGCGTGTCGCTGGGGCCACTGCCGCTGCCCGATCCATCGGTACCGATCTCAACCGCGCCATCGGCTATGGCGTGCCATTGACCGAATTGCCGGGGGTGGAGTCCTATCTGGCGACGCGGCTGGAGAGTCTGCCCGAGTTACGGTTTTTCATTGTCACCGGGTCCGATGGACGGCAACTCTATCAGACCGGGCTTAAGGCCAGCCAGGTGGACGCCGTGCTGGCGCATTGGGCGCTGGGGTCACTGGCCGAAGCGGAGACCCCGGAGGGGGTGGCCCGGCTGGATAGCGAACCCTTTGCCCTGGTGCGAGTGCCCCTGGTATCGGGTAGCGGCGCTGTGTGGGCGGCGGTTGAGCCGGGGGAGATAACCCGGGCACTGACCTATAAGATTCTGGTGGCATGGCCTTTTTGGGTGGGTTGTCTGCTGCTGGCCCTGGCTTGGACGGCGGTTGCGGTCCGAGGTGGCGTGGTGGAGCCGTTGGCTAGACTGGCGGCGGCCATGGGCGCCGCGGGTGAAGGGCGTTTCGATCGACTCCTGGTCCGTCGTGCCCGTGATGGCGTGGGCCAATGCCTCTTGGCCTTCAACGCTATCGTCGCCGGTCTGTACGCCCGCCGGCTGGGGGTTATCGCTCAGGCCGAGGGTGTGCGCCATGCGGTGTTCGATCAAGAGGTCGCTGCCGCTGCGATTCGGGCTCAGGATGCCGTTCTGATGGATTTGGGCGAGGGGCTGGCAACCGTCCCTGCCCGATGCCATGATCCACGCGCCAGCGATGCCGACCTCTTTGCCTTGGCCATGGCGGCGGCAGGGTTGATGACGAGCACCGACGGGCTTGTGGCGGGCCTGCCGCCGTTGCCGATTCTCATGGTGGCGGCCGGCTCCCTACTAGTCGGGTTGGCCCTGGGATGGCTCATCGGTTGGCGACGGCTGCTGGCAGTACCGGCGGCGGCCCTGTTCCTTGCCGCCATCCTGTTCAACGGCTATGTGTTAACCGAAGGTCTGGCGGCGCTGGCGATGGACGGAGCCTCGGGCGGGGCGGTCGGTTTGGCCTGGGGTCTGGCTTTGCGCCAAAGGCGCGCGGCCAGAATTGCGGGTGGCCTGGGCGGCGGTATCTGGGTCATCCTGGCCGGGTCCCTGGCGGGGATGGCCCTGGCTTGGGGCCTCCTCGGTGATTCCCTCACCATTACGGTCGGCGCGGCTTTGCTGACGACGATTTCATTGGCGGGGACCCTGACCGCTCCGGGGCGACCAGGATGAAAATGCCGACATGCTGCTGAGATCCCGCATCATTGTCTTTGTTCTGCTCGTGGTGTCCGCGGTCGCCGGGCTGGTCTTTACGGTGGGTGCCCTGCGCGAGGCGGAACTCGACCGCCGTATTGTGGAGTTGCGGTTGCAGCAACTGGAACAGGCCTGGAGTTTTGCCCTGATGGGAGTCGCCGACGATATTGCGGAGCGACTCATGAGCCAGGCGGCCTTGTCCGAAACCCGGTTGATTGATGCCGTTCAGCGCAAGGACCAGCAGGCCTTGGCCCGTTTGGCCGAGGCCACCTTTATGGATACAGGCCTCTTGCGGGTCGACATCCTGGGGGACAGCGGCCAATTACTGTGGGCGAGTGGGGATGGCATGGATCAGGCGCCGCTCTTGGGGGCTAGCCGTCTGGCGGAGATACGGCAGAATGGTCGCGCCATCAGTGGCGCCCGGGCCCTGACCGGCGGGGATCTGGGGGTGGTGGGCGCGGTCTCGGTCGTGGACCCAGGAAGTGAGCGCCTGGTGGGGGGAATCGCGGCTGCAATGCCCCTGAACAAGGCGTTTGAGGCCTTTCAAAATGCGACAGGCGGCCGGCTCTATGTCAGTGATGCGGCGGGCCATCGGGTTTTTGGCAGAGACGAGGGCTTATGGTGGCGAGCACGGCGGGCCACAGCCCCCAACCGGCGCGGCCTCACCCTGATCAATTACGACGGCCGTTATCAGGAGGTAGCACTCTTGCCCGTCGCCGATCTCATGGGGGGGCGCTTGGCGACCCTATTGCTGGTGCGTGATGTGACCGAGGGGGTGGCAACCCGAATACTCTGGAACAAGGCCCTGGGGGGTGCGATCGTCCTTGTCTTTGTGGTCGCCATGCTGTTGCTGTACTTTTATCTACGCCGTAATTTCGAGGTGCTGGATGATGCGGTGGCGGCACTCCATGATCTGACGCGAGGCCAGCGCGGTGGCTACGTCGAACTGCCGCATGGGTCCGATGAGATTGGTCGCATTGCCGAGGCGGTTGAGGCCTTTGGCCAGGCGGTGGGCGAGGTGGCGCACGCGGGCCTCCAGCGTGAACGCCGCCAGCGTCGCCAGCAGCGCTTCATCCATCGCCAAATGGAGCAATTGGCCGGGACCCTGCAAGCTGAGGCGCGCAGTGAGTTGCTGGATGAATTAGGTCAGATAGAGACAGCGGTCAACGATCCCCAGTCAGCCCAGTCCAAGGGGGTGGGTGACGAACTGGGTTTGATCGCCCTGGGTTTTTCGCGGCTGGCAACCAAGGTCAGCGTGCAGCAGGTGCAACTCACCCAATTGGTCCGCGACCTCCGTGAAGCGCTCGAGGACAAGCGCAAGCTGATTAGTCTGCAACAGGAACTGGCCATTGCCGCCAGCATGCAATTGTCGATCCTGCCGCGACATTTCCCGGACCTGCCGATGTTGGACATGATTGCCAGCATGGTCCCAGCCAAGGAAGTAGGCGGGGATTTCTACGATTTCTTCGATGTGCGCGAGGGTGTCCTGGGGGTGGTGGTGGCGGATGTGTCGGGCAAAGGAATTCCCGCCGCCTTCTTCATGTTGATCAGCCGCACCATGTTACGCACCGTTGCCGTGGTGGGCGCGGGGCCTGCAGAAACCCTGTCACGGCTGAACAACCTGCTGGCAGCGGAAAATGAACAGACCATGTTCGTCACGGTTTTTTATGCCGAAATCGAACTGGCCACCGGGGTGATTACCTATTGTAGCGGTGGTCATAATCCGCCCTATGTGGTGCGGGCCGGGGGGGAGGTGGAAGTGGTGGTCCCCACGGTGGGTCTGGCGCTGGCAGCCTTCTCGGATATGCCCTTCAGCGAGAAGACCCTGACCCTGAGGCGTGGAGACTCCCTGTTCATGTACACGGATGGCGTTAACGAGGCCTTCGCCGTCAACGATACCATGTATGGGGTTGAGCGCTTGCAACAGGCCCTGGCCGCTGGCGGGTCGCCACCTTCAGCCGCGGTGGCATTGGATCGGGTCTTGTCAGATCTCACGGTCTTCACCCGCGGAGCGGCGCAATCCGACGACATTACCGCTATGGTGGTGCACTGGAACGGCTAACCGCCCGCCGCAGGCCCGCCCCGCCTGACCCCGCAGGAACGTGGGCAAGGGCGAGGTTCGCCGGCCCTGGATGGGTGGTGGTCAACAGGAACATCCGGCCAGGTTGGGATAACTCCGGGGGATCATGACGAACCTTATTCTTCTTGAGGATGATCGCGAGCTGCGGGAGGAGGTGGCGGACTTTCTACGTGGCCAGGGGCATGAGGTACGGGAGGCCGGTAGCAAGCGGGAATTCCGCACCCTATTCGCCGCTCAGGCCTGTGAAATAGCCATTCTTGACCGCCGCCTGCCCGATGGCGACGGCATGGATCTGATCGCCGAGGGCCAGGCCGGAGCCTGGCGCTGCGGCTTCATTCTCATGACGGCTCGCGATGCCTTCCGGGACCGCATCGATGGCTTTGACGTGGGGGCGGACCATTACCTCACCAAGCCCGTCAATCTCGACGAACTGGCGGTCATTCTCAGGTCCCTGGCCCGCCGTCTGCATCTCGAGCCCCACTGGCGACTTAATCTGATGCTGGGTCTTCTCCACGCCCCCAATGGGATCCGCGTTGAACTTACCGGTCTGGAGGCGGCCTTTCTGGCTGTTCTGGGGGGGCATCCCAATCACCCCCAGGATCGGCGTCAGCTCGTTCTGGACCTTGGCAAGGATTATCGCAGCTATGACTCGCGCAACCTGGATGCCCTCCTGAATCGCCTGCGGAAAAAGGTGCGGAAGGCCTCAGGTCTGGATTTGCCGGTGCAGACCCGCCACGGGCTGGGCTATATGCTGGTCGGTCGGTTGGAGCGGGAAGGGGACTGAGGGGCCTCGCCTGCAGGAATCAATGGCCCACTGCCCGGTTCCCCGTCGGCAACCAGAGGCTGAACTCACAGCCGCCCCCCTCCAGATTCATCACCCGTGCCTCCCCGCCATGGCGGCGCGCTACCTTGTCAACCAGATAGAGACCCAGGCCGGCGCCGGGTCCAGCGGTGTTGTGACCGCGCCGAAAGCGCTTGAAGATCACCGGCAGATCCGCCGCCGGCACCCCAGCCCCAGCATCCTGGACCCGGATGGCAATGCCTTGACTCACCTCCTGAAGCCGCAGATAGACCGGGCTGGCCGGGGGTGAATGCCGCCGGGCGTTTTGCAACAGGTTACGAATGGCGAGGCGGATCAGGTCGGCATCGCACGGGCAGGGCGGAAGGGGCGATACCTCCAGGATGATCTCGGCCCCCGGGGTTCCCTCCAGGTCTTCCAGGGCGGAGCGACAGACCCGCTCCAGGTCGTTGGGGATCGGGTACAGGGGCCTATCGGCGCTGGCCAACCGCTCCGCCGAGAGATAATCGTCCATGAGTCGCGCCAGGCGCTGACTGGCACGGCGAATCTTCTCTCCCCGTGCCCGCCCCTTGGCATCCAGGCCCGGATCTAGCAACAGGTTATGGGCCGCGGCGTCGATGATGCTCAGGGGGTTGCGTACCTCGTGGGATACCAGGGCGAGAAAGTCCTCCTGCTCCTCCCGCAGCCGGCGCTCCGTTGCCGCCAGGGCCTCTGCCTCCGCCTTTTCCCGCCGCAGCCGTTTTTGGTCGGAGAAAATGGCTAGGCTCATCACCAGCGCCTGGGTCAGGGCGCCGATGGCATAGCTGTTATCCCGCAGAAGTCCGGGCGAGATCCAGGCCTGGTTGCGCGCCAGACTCATGGCAAGGCCCAGGCCATAGAGACCAAAGGCCAGCAGAAGGATGCGGGTGCGTTCATTGCCCCGCCAGGCGGTAGGGACAGCCAGGGCCATGGAAATGAGGATAAAGAGCAGGCTGGCCGGTTGGACTAGGGTTATGGCCAGGCCGTAATCACCGGACAGGACCAGAGCCAGTCCCAGGCCGGCGACGAGATTCGCCCCCCCTGCCAGCGCCCACCCCGTTGAGGGTGCTTCCGCCGGTATGCCCGCATAGACGAGGATGAAGCGTTGCATCACCGGCAGTGACAGGCAGATCAAGGCCCCCATGGTGCCGTTGGCCAGACCGGGAATCCAGAAGCCTGGCTGCGCCTGCTGGAGCCAACCACTGGCGAGCAGCGTGACGAGCAGGTTCATGGATACATAGAGACTATAGAGGTACTGGATGCGCTCCTGGGTCCACATCCAGAAAATGGAGTGGAAGAGGACGATGAGGGCATAGATGCCAAAGTAGAGTCCCCAGACCCGGGCCTCGGCCATGGCCGACTCGGTAAAGGCGAGGGGTGGCCAAAGGGATAGCTCCGGGGCCAAGGGAGTGCGGGATTGAAGACGCAAAAAATAGGTATTGAGCCCCGGCTCCAAGGTCAGGCGGAACAGGGGCTGACGGTAATCGACCTCCCGCTGCGTCCAGGGCCAAGACTGGCCCGAGTGTCGTTCAATGAAGCCGCCGCCCGCCTGGGGGGCGTAGAGACGCACGTCCTCGAGGGTGGCGGGAGCAATTTCCAGCCAGGCCTCTGTTGGCGCCCTGGATTCCTGGTTCAGGGTGAAACGAAGCCATAGGGCCCCCGGGATGATGCCGCCCAATAAATGATAGGACAGGGGGGTAAAGAGGCCGGCACGCCCATTGGCTACCTCATCGATACTCCACTGGGCCTCGGGATCGACGATCACCTCCAGATAGCCGGAGAGGTCCAGCTTGCCAGCGGCCGTCGGGCTCGTGGCCGCGACGGGCAAGGCCGCCAGCCAGAACCAAAGTAGCCACCAAGGGTAATGACGTACAAGACCTAGCCACATGAAGCGGCATATTAGCCGCATGGCGCCAGGGCGTCATGTCGCTCGTTCCCCAAGCTGCGGCCTGACCCTTGCGGTGTGGGTCCTCAATGGGTCCTTATTTGCACCATCCGTTCCAGATCCTGGGCCTCGAAGTCCATGCCAAAGGTCTCCCCGGGGTTAAGGCTGATGGCAAAGCCGATTCCCAGTTTCTCCAGTATCCAGGTGAAATCCACCACCAGGCCGCCGCCATAGCCGGGGTAATCGCTGACAAAGTGCTTGGCCCGCTCGGGGCTGGTAAAGAGCACCAGGACCTCGCCCGTGTCCGTCTGGATCTTGAGGGGCCGGGCGGCGCCCCGATCCGTCTGGAGCCCGCCAATCTGGTGTCGCTCGTAGATGGGCATGAAGACCTCGGAACCGAGGAGGGTGGCGATGAAATCCTCAGCGGGAATCTGGCCTTCCTGGGCGGCGATAAGCTGACGTTCCAGGTCATTCTGCGGGGCGAATAGGGACATGAAGGGGGCTTCCTGGGCCTTGAAGTAGTCGAGCAAAGCTGGGGGTCATCCGCGGTGGGTTCAAGCCGGGGAGGGATAGTTTCGGGTCGGTCGCCCCGGGGAGAGGCGCACGGATATGAGCCCGACAGGCTAATGTACTCCCAAGCAGCGAATCAGCGAACATGGGTGTCATTGCGATGCCAGGCCTGGGGTAATATGGTTTCGGTCCCGGAAGCCTATGTCAGATCGACGACCTCCGCTGTTCGTCGACGAGGGCCATTAGGTCATGGACGCGGCGATCGGGGTGGCCTACTGTGCGGTCAAACGATGAGTTAAGCCATTGAGTGAAAGGACTTTCGAGGCGAATGCCAATATCGGCGAAGTCTCGCGGCTTCCCCCGGGGCCGCTCCGGGTCGCCCTCAAGCGGCGCGCGGCCAGTCGGGAACCGCTCCTGAGACGGCCAGAGGATTGCGGCGGTGACCGGCTCGGAGGTGCAGGGACTCCTCATCCCGGAACCGCCCTCACCCTGATGTCGATGTGCCGCGGCATGGCCCTGCTGAGCCTGCTGCTGGTGCCCTGCTTCGCCTTCGGCGCCGACAAGGTGCGGCTGCAACTGAAATGGCAACACCAGTTCCAGTTCGCCGGCTATTACGCGGCCCAGGAACTGGGCTACTACCGCAACGCGGGATTGGAAGTGGACATTCTTCCCGCCCGGCCGGGAGAAGACCCGGTGCAGCAGGTGGTGCAGGGCAAGGCCGAATTCGGTGTCGGCTCCACCGAGCTACTCCAGCTGCGGGAACAGGGGGTACCGGTGGTGGCCCTGGCGGTCATCTTCCAACATTCCCCCCTGGCCCTCATGACCCTGAAACAAGAGGGCCTTCAGACCATTCATGATCTGGCTGGGCAGAAGGTCATGATCGAGCCGGGGTCGGCCGAACTCCATGCCTACCTGCGGAGCGAGGGGATCTCCGCCGACCAGTTCACCCTGCTACCCCACACTTTCGGCGTCCAGGAGCTGCTCTCGGGAACGGTGGACTCCATTTCCGTCTATGTCACCGATGAACCCTTTACCCTAAAACAGGCCGAGCGGGACTACTTGCTCTATTCCCCCCGGGCGGTGGGGATCGATTTCTACGGCGACAATCTCTTCACCACCGAGGAACTGCTCCAGAGGCAGCCCGAGCTGGTCAGGAAATTCCGGGACGCGAGCCTCCGGGGGTGGGACTATGCCATGCAGCATCAGGAGGAGGTGGCACAGCTCATCTACGACCGTTACAGCCAGCGGCACAGCCTGGCGCACCTCCGGTTCGAGGCCCGGCAGATGGAGCCGCTGCTCCAGACGGCGCTGATCGAAGTCGGCCACATGAATCCGGGCCGGTGGCGCAATATCGCCGAAGTCTATGCCGAAATGGGAATGCTCAGGCGTGACTTCGATCTGAAGGGTTTCCTCTATGACCCCAAACCGAGGGACCTGACCTGGCTCTTTGGTGTTGTCGCCGTCGTTACCTCCCTGCTGCTGATCGCCGTTGTGGTGGCGGTCCGCTTTGCCCGGCTCTCCAAGGCGTTGCGCAAGAGTAACGCCGTTCGGGAACAGACCGAGGCGGCGCTCCGGGAAAAGGAAGAAAAATATCGCATCCTTTTCATGGATTCGCCGGATGCCTATCTGATTATCAAGGATGGTATTTTTGTCGACTGTAACCGGGCGGCCGAGGTCATGATGGGCACCGATCGGGCGGGGATTGTCGGTCTTGCGCCGGACAAGCTTTCTCCCGAATACCAGCCCGACGGCAGAACATCGGCCGTGGCGGCTCAGGAGCAGCTCGCTTTGGCCTGGCGACGCGGCAGTCTCACCTTTGAGTGGGCTCATCGCCGTCTGGACGGCAGGGATCTCTTTGTCGAGGTTTCCATCGCGGCGATTGTCCTGGACGGAAAAGAGGCCTTCTTTACCACCTGGCGCGACATCACCAAACGCAAGCGGGTGGAGGACGCACTCGCTGAGAGCGAGATAAAATTCCGGAGCCTTTTCCAGAATGCCCCCATCGGCCTGTTTCACTCAGTTCCGGAAGGGCGCTTCTTGCTCGCCAATCCGGCGATCGCCGCCATACTTGGGTATGCCTCGCCGGAGGAGATGGTTGCCTTCGTCACCAACATCGGGACCCAGATCTTCGTGGATCCCACCCAACGGACCAGGATTTTAGAGGTGATTTTGAACCAGGGCGCCTGGTTCAAGGACGAGATCCAGCTCCGCCGCAAGGATGGCGGCATCGTGGTCGCCGACCTGGCCGGGCGCCGGGTGCTGAACGCCGACGGCGACATTGCCTACCTGGAAGGCTTTATTCAGGACATCACGGCACGCAAGCGGGCGGAAATGGAATTGGCCCGGACCAGGGACGCGGCGGAGGCGGCCAGTCGCGCCAAGAGCGAATTCCTCGCCAACATGAGCCACGAAATTCGGACTCCCATGAATGCCGTCATCGGTTTCACACACCTGGCCCTCCAGACCGACCTGACGCCGAAACAAAGGGATTATCTCCACAAGATCCAGAGCTCGGGCCATAGCCTGCTCGGACTCATCAACGACATTCTCGACCTGTCCAAGATCGAGGCGGACCGGCTGGAATTGGAACGGATCTTCTTTAGCCTGGAGCAGGTCCTGAACCGCCTCGCCACCATGACGACCCTGAGGGCCGAGGAGAAGGGGTTGAAACTCTCCTTCCACCTGGATCCGATGGTGCCGCGCCACCTGGTGGGTGACCCCCTCCGACTAGGCCAGATTCTCCTCAACCTGGTCAACAACGCCGTTAAATTCACGGAACAGGGGGAAGTCGCGGTGGCCGTCGCGACGGCGGCCCGGGCCGGCGATCAAGTCCGGCTGCGGTTTGTGGTGCAGGATACCGGCATCGGTATCCTGCCCGCTCAGCAGGCCCGGCTTTTCGAGCCCTTTTCCCAGGCCGACGGCTCCACCACCCGCCGCTACGGCGGCACCGGGCTGGGGCTGGCTATCAGCAAGAAGCTGACGGATCTCATGGGAGGCGTCATCAGTGTGGAGAGTGCGCCCGGCAGCGGAAGCACCTTTAGCGTCCAACTGCCGTTCACCCTGGACCCGTCCGTCGCCGCGGAAGAGCCTGAGGTTATCCCCATTGAAGGATCCAAAGTAGCCGCCGAACCGCCCCCATCGACCCTGGCCGGAGCGCGGGCGCTGCTGGTGGAAGACAACGATATCAACCAGATGGTGGCTCGGGAAATCCTGGAGAGCTTCGGCATTGTCGTGGAGGTCGCCGGCGACGGGCGCACGGCCGTGGCACTGCTCCGTTCCGATCCTTCCCGCTGCGCCCTGGTCTTCATGGACCTCCAGATGCCGGAGATGGATGGCTTCGAGGCCACCCGGATCATTCGGGAGGAGTTGGGGCTGACCGACCTGCCGATCATCGCCATGACCGCTCACGCCCTGGCCGACGAGCGTCATCATTGTCTAGCCTGCGGCATGAACGATCATCTGGCCAAGCCCATCGACCCGCCGGCTTTGCTGGCAGTCCTGACGCGCTGGCTGGGTTCCCCCGGCCATGAGGGAGACTCTCCCAATAGGGTCGCTTCGGCCCAGCCGTTCTCCGCCGCTCTCCCCGGTATCGATCTGGCGGCGGCGCTCAATCGACTTTCAGGCCGTCGGGGACTGCTTGTGAAATTGCTGAATAGTTTCCATAAGGAGTGGTCCGGATTGGTGGCTAGTCTTCGCGCTGCCCTGACGGCGGGCGATCTACCCCAGGCGCGCCTGAGGGTCCACACCCTGCGGGGGGTGGCGGCCAACCTGTCGATGGTCAGCGTTGCCACCGCGGCCGAGGCGCTGGAGCAGGCCCTGAAGGGGGACGATCACGATGCCATCGAACCTGGCCTGGAGGCGTTAGCCGCGGCCCTCGCACCGGTCCTGGCCGGGCTGGAGCATCTGCCGTCCGCGCCCTCGCCCCCGGTGGCAATGGCTCCCCTGGTCCGGGAGGCGCTGGCGCGACACTTATCCCAACTGGCCGAGCTGCTGCGCCAGCAGGACATGGCGGCCGAAGACAGCTTCGCCGCGCTCCGGGCGCATCTGGACAGCGGGGACTGGTCGGATGCGCTGCAGCGGATGGAGGAACAGCTTGACCGGCTGGATTTCGCCGCGGCCGGAAAAACCTTGGCGGAGGTAGCGGGGCATCTGGGGTTTGAGGAAGGGGAATAGTGGGACTTGGGTATCCCTTCCCCCTGGGTCTGCGTCAGCTATCTGTGCCCCAGTGGTGCTGGCCTGGCTCAGCCTTGGGCCAATCAATGCTTCTCCGGACAAGGGGGCAAAGACGCCGGCCCGCCCACGGCGACCCCGGCGATGTTCCATCTGGCCTCGGGATCGAGGAGGGTCTCCAGATGTCCGGCCAGGTCCAGATGACCCGGCAACTTAGTCCCCGGCTCCATGCCGCCCCGTGCCCCCCTTTGCCGGGCCGACTACTGGGAAGGCTGGCCTCAATGGGTCCCCAAGCAACGAATCAGCGAACCAGGCTGAAATTGCGATACTAAGCCTGTGGTGATATGGTCCTTGCCCCGGAAGCCTAAGCCAGATCGACCACCAATGGGTACGGGCGCAGCCGTCAGCCAGGGTTCCTAATGTTGCGCAGGGGAGGATCGGGAGTGACGGAAGCGGTATTACCCATCGATTTTGAGCGGCTGTTCAAGCTGCGGCTGACGGTCGCTCGCCACGGGGAGATGGACGCGGCAGGCTGGTGGAATACCCGGGGCATCCTGGGTCGCCATGGGGCCCTGGCACTGAGGCGCGGCTTCCCCTTGACCTATCCCTTTGCCCAGGCCCGGATTGCCTTTGCCGTCGCGCGCAGCCGCTGCCATGAGCTTTTTGACCCACCGGGGTGCATGACCCTCTGGAACCTCCCCGCGGAGGTGGAGGATCGATTCGAGGCGCATTGGCAGGATTGGTTGGACCAGGGGGAGCGGTGGCGCCCCTTTTTCGAGACGCTGGCGGCCCCGGGTCGGCAAGACCTGCTCACGGAACTTGCCGAATGGGGTCTCGTCGATCCCAGTCAGGTTGCTGCGGTCAATAAACTGCGCCGTTCCGCCGAGGGACGCTCCGTTCCCCTGTCCGGTACCTTCCAGCCCAACGATGACATCATCACCCTGCTGGCGGCTGGCTTCGCCAAGAGCGAGCGAGGAAGCCCGGCGATCCCCTATGCGCGACTAGAGGACTGAACATGGAGGTTCGCTCCAAGGTCGCCTCCTGCCTGGCCATCAAAGGCTCCCTGATCGAGGAGACCTATGCGGTCTTCCGCGGCTGGGACTACGAACTCTCGAAGACCGGAAATCTCAAGCGCGTTCGCCAGGAAAACACCATCGGCGCTAAGAGTGCCAATTGGGCCTTGAATGTGACCTGGGCGGTCAGCCGTCGCTTCGACCCCTCGGGTCGCGATCGCCCCCTGGTGGAGCTTGCCAAGGCGGGCTGTGACCGGGAGGTCTGGAAACCGCTGCTGCTCTTCCACCTGACCCGCGATGAGTTCCTTGTTCGGGATTTCCTCGTCAACTGGCTTTACCCTCGGTTTACCGCCGGTGCCTACCGACTGCGCGCCGAGGATCTGCTCCCCTACCTGCATGGCCTGGCCAAGCAGCCAGGGATCGAGGGGTCCGTCAACTGGAGCGAGGCCACCATGAATCGCGTTGCCTCCGGCCTCTTGCGGCTCGCCGTCGATTTCGGGCTCCTCAGGGGCACCCAGTCACGGGAGTTTGCCTCCTACCACCTGCCGGAACCAAGTTTTCTCTACCTGCTGCACGCCATGATGGACCGCGCGGCCAACGCCCGGCGCCTCATCGATGCCGAGGACTGGCGCCTGTACCTGATGGACGCCGCCGACGTCGAACGCGAACTGTTGCGGCTCCACCAGTACCGCAAACTACACTACGCAGTTGCCGGCAGCCTGGCCCAAATCAAGCTACCCGCAGCGTCCGCGGCCGATTTTGTCAAGGAGCTTCACTGATGTCCGATTGGCGGGAGCGTCTGACCTTGCGGCTGGAACCAGTGCTGAAGTTGCCGGACCCCCGGGTGCAGCTCAGCGCCTACCACGATATGCCTTACGCCATCTTCCGCTACCCGCCGGAGGAGGAGTTCGGGGTCCGCCGGCAAGTCTCATTGCTGCGCACGCGGCTGGAGCAGTTGGGCAAAGGGGTGACCATCATCTCGCTCGCCGATTGCCTCGCCGAGGCCCTGGCAGCGGAAGGCATGGACATCGAAGCCCTGATCGACGCCGAGAAGAGGGTCGGCCTTGATGCCACGGTCGAGACCCTCTTCCAGATTCTCAGCGAGTACCAACCCCTCGATGAACTGGTTGCCCGGCGCATCCCCCCCAATGCGGACCCTCTGCGCGAGGTAATCTTCATCCTGCGCGCCGGCGCCCTCTTTCCCATGTACCGCACCTCCGCCCTGCTGGAGCAGCTCAAGGGCAAGGTGTTTGTCCCCGCCGTCCTCTTCTATCCGGGGGACCTGGACGGCGCCGCGGGACTGCGGTTCATGGGTGTCCTGGATGCCGAGCACAACTATCGGCCGAAGATCTTCTAAGGATTCGCATCATGACCGCCAGCAGCATCAAGGATCTGTTTGCCAACGACATCGACCGCCGGATCGAAGAGGTCATCAAGGTCGATCAGGCCGACGAGACCATCATCCGCGACGAACTGGCCGAATATGTCGTCACTGACTCGATCCGCGCCCATTTCCTGAAGATCTTCGATCACTACCAGACCACTTGGCTGAAGCCCAACGAAGGCATCGCCATCTGGGTCTCGGGCTTTTTCGGCTCTGGCAAATCCGGTTTCGCCAAGTATCTCGGCCTCGCCCTCGCCAATCGTGACATCCTCGGGCAGGGCGCCGGTGAACGGCTCGCCCAGCGTTGTCATGATCCAAAGATCCAGGTCCTGCTGAACAACATCGCCGAGCGGATTCCCACCGAGGCGGTCATCTTCGATGTTTCCACCGATCGCGGCATCCGCACTGGCAACCAGAGCATCACCGAGATCATGTACCGGCTTTTCCTGCACAGCCTGGGCTATGCACGGGACCTGGACCTCTCCGAGCTGGAGATTACCCTGGAAGAGGAAGGCCAGCTCGACGCCTTCAAGGCTAAGTACCGGCAGGTCTTTGACAAGGACTGGGACTTCGAGAAGGGCAAGATTGCCATCGCCGTCCAGCAGGCGAGTCGTGTCATGCACCTCATGGACCCGGCCACCTATGCCACGGCCGATAGCTGGCGCGAGTCGGCCATGAGACGCGCCGATATCACCCCCGGCACCCTGGCCGCCCGGGGTCTGGAACTCATGTCCCGCCGGCGGCCCGGCAAGAGCCTGCTTTTCGTGATCGACGAGGTCGGCCAGTTCGTTGCCCGCGACGTTCAGAAGATGCTCGATCTCCAGGCGGTCGTCCAGAGCCTCGGGCGGCTCGGTCGCGGCAAGCTGTGGATCGTCGTCACCTCCCAGGAAAAACTTACCGAACTCGTGGGCGGACTGGATGACCGCCGGGTTGAACTCGCCCGCCTGATGGACCGTTTCCCCTCCGAGCTTCAGGTCCACCTGGAGCCCTCGGACATCTCGGAGGTCACCAGCAAGCGCGTGCTTGCGAAGAACGCCGAGGCCGAAAAGACCCTGCGGGAGCGCTTTACCGAACACCGTGGCCGGCTGACCGACAACACCCGCCTCACCGCCGACATCAAGTTGCCCGAACTGACGGCCGAGGCCTTCATCGACCTTTACCCCCTGCTCCCTTACCAGATCGACCTCATCATCCAGATCGTCTCCGGGCTGCGCACCCAGGGCGGGGCGAGCAAGCATGTCGGCGGTGCCAACCGCACCATTATCAAGCTCGCCCAGCAATTGCTCATCCACCCCGACGTGGACCTGGCCAGCCAACCCCTTGGCACCCTGGCCCGCGTGGATCAGATTTACGACCTGGTGTCCGGCAACATCGGTAGCGAGATTCGCGCCAAGATCGACGACATCGGCAAAAAGATCGCGCACCCCCTCGCCCAGCCCGTCGCCAAGGTCATCTGCCTGCTGCAATATGTGCGCAGCGTTCACCGCACGGCGGAGAACATCGCCGCCGGGCTGCATCCTGCCATCGCCGCCGACTCCCGCCTCGCCGAGGTCCGCCAGGCCCTGGACGCCCTGGAAAAGGGCCTCATGGTCCGCCGCGGCGACGATGGCTACCGGATTCCCACCCCCGCCGAGGACGACTGGGAACGGCAGCGTTCTGGTCTGGTTCCCAAGCCCGGCGATACCGCCCGTCTGCACGCCGAGGTCGTCACCGCCCTCTGGCAGCCGCAACCGTCCCACAACCTGCTGGAGGTCAAGCCCTTCAAGGCCGGGCTCTATCTGGGGGAGCGATTGGCGGTGGAGGGGGACATTCCCTTCCACCTGGCCCTGGCCGAGACCGGGAGCGAGTTCGACCAGCAGGTGGAGGACTTTCGCCGCCGCAGCCAGACGCAGACCCAGGCCGTCTTCTGGGTCGCCGCCATCCATCAGGCCATCGACCGCGAGACTGTGGAACTCCACCGCTCCAAGGAGATGCTGTCCCGCAAGGAACGGGGCGCCCAGACCAAGGACGAGACTGCCCTGGTGGCGGAGGAAAAGATCCGCCAGCACCGCCATCAGGATGAATTGAAGCGGCTCGTCAAACAGGCCCTGCTCACCGGCACCCTCTTTTTTCGCGGCAATGACCGCAGTCCGGATGAGGGCGCCAGCGATTGTTCCCGCACCGCCGCCAAGGTCCTCGCCCAGGCCCTGCCGGAGGTTTTCGACCGTTTCGCGGAGGCCGCCGCACGGGTCACCAAGAATGATCTGGACGCCCTGCTGACCACCGAGAACCTGCGGGGACTGACACCCCTTTACGCGGACCTCGGGCTGGTCCGGGACCAGGGCGGCAAGCCCGTCTTTATCGTCGAGACCGGGGTCCTTGCGGAGGTCCTGGCCCGCATCGAGAACCGTACCAGCTATGGCGAGACCGCCAGCGGGCGCTGGTTGACCGACGAGTTTGCCAAGGAACCCTTCGGTTGGGAGTTCGACACCGTTCGGCTCCTCGTCATCGCCCTGCTGCGCGCCGGCAAGATCGAGGCGACCAGCAAGGGTCAGGTCATCGACTCCGCCCTGTCACTCGACGCGCGCACCACCTTCACCAATAACAACCTGTTCCGGCAGGCATCCTTTCGCACCCGGACCACTGACTGCGAATTCACGGACTACATCGAGGCCGGCGAGGCCTACAAGACCTGCTTCGGGAAGGAGATCCAGGAGTACGAGGAAAACCTCATCGCCCAGGCCATCCGCGAGACCACGGAGGCACATGAGGAGACGCTGCGGGAGGTCCTCGCCCAACTCGACAAGCATGGGCTCCCCGGTGGCGAGGTGCTTGCCGCCGCCCTGAGTAACATCATCGGCTTCCGCCGCCAGCGCGACTGCCAGGCCCTCAAGGCCTTCACCGCCTGCCACCAGGCCCTGAAAGAGGCCATCAAGCGGGGCGCCGAACTCACCAGCGCACTGACGGGGCCTGCGCTCCTCGACCTGGGTCGTGCCCGCCGGGCCCTCGGCAGCCTCTGGCCCTTCCTCCAGCAGGAACCTGACCTTAGCGAGGTTGACCGGGAGCATGCCGCACAACTCGCGGACCTGATGGCCCGCGAGTCCTTCTTCCGGGAACTGCCGGCCATCGACCAGCACGCCAAGGGCTTGGAGATCGCCTACCGGGAACGCCTGGACAAGGCCCTGGCGGCACGCGCCCAGGCCTACGAGGAAGCCCTCCGGCAACTGCGGGGCACCTCCGGCTGGGAGGAGGTGGGCGAGGACCAACGCGACCGCGTCGCCGAGCCGCTGGTGTCTTATACCCTCGCCAAGACCAGCAACCCCTCGATACCCCAGCTCCGAGCCGACCTGGACGCCTGTCCCGTGCGTCGCAACAAGGCCATCGAGGAACTCATGCGCCTCATCGACGGCAACCGCGTCGTCAAGGTCTCGGCCTCCAGCTACTTCGCTGGCGGCATCGAGAACGAGGAACAGCTCGATCAGGCCCTCGATGGACTGAAAGAGCAATGCCTGGAACTCATCGCGGCTGGTAAGAAAGTCCTGGTTCAATAGGCGCCGTCATGCTCGACTCCGAAATCCCTGCCGCCGAATCATTGACCATCGAGTTCAAGAGCGATCAGAAACGTTTGCCGGACAAGGATCTGGTGCTCGCGGCGGTCTGTCTGGCCAATACGGACGGTGGCCTCATCTACCTTGGCGTCGAGGATGACGGACAACCGAACGGTGCGCTGGGGCTCACCCGGACCGGGTCCGGGCAACGGATACCAACGGTCGTAGGTTTGCTGCTGATCGGCCGCGAATCGGCCATTCGGGCGCATCTACCCACCCACGAGTCGGCATTCCAGGTCCTGGACGGGACCGAGGTGCGTGTCAATGACTTCTACCGCTGGCCTTTGGTGCGTCTGTTCGAGCGGGTCGAGGAACAGTTTCTGGCCCGGGTCAGCGAGCGCGAACTCCAGGTCGGCTTGTTCCGGGTTCCGGTGCCGAACGTGGAACCGCGCGCTTTCCGCGAAGCCTTCGTCAATGCACTGACGCATCGCGACTACAGTCGTTTGGGCTCGGTGCAGGCCCGCTGGCAGACCGAGACCCTGTCGATCAGCAGTCCCGGCGGCTTTGTCGAGGGCGTCTCCCTGGACAACCTGCTGGTAGTCGAGCCCCGCCCTCGCAATCCGCTGCTGGCCGATGCCTTCAAGCGCATCGGGCTGGCCGAGCGTACCGGCCGCGGCGTCGACCTCATCTACCAGGGCCTGCTGCGCTATGGACGCCCGCCGCCGAGCTACCTGCGCAGCGACGCCGCAGGTGTCGTGGTCGATCTCAGTTGCTCGGAGGCTGATCTCAACTTCCTCAAGTTTGTGCTCGAACAGGAGCAAGGTATCGGGGCGCTCATGCCGCTCGATGACTTGCTTATCCTCTCCAGGCTTAAGACCGCCCGGCGGCTGGATAGCGCCGAGGTCGCGGGTCTGATTCATCGGGACCCGTCCGCCGCTCGCGCCGCGATCGAGCGGCTGGTCGAGCGGGGCCTGGTCCAGGCCCACGGCATCAAGAAGGGACGCACCTACACCCTGAGCCCCGCGGTCTATCGAACCCTGGGCCAAGCCGCCGACTACATCCGCCAGGTCGGGTTTGATCCCTTGCAGCAGGAACAGATGGTCCTGTCCTACGTCGACCAACATGGGAAGATTCGTCGCCAGGACGTGAGGGATCTCTGCCAATTGAGTCCGGACCAGGCCACCCGACTCCTGCAACGCCTTGTCAAGGCAGGTCGGTTGCTGCGCACGGGCACACAGAAGGGCGCTTTTTACGAGCGCGCAGGAACGATATGAGCCCGCACATAAATTTTTCACGCGCGCGCATATATTCACGCGCGCTCCTTTAAAATCAATCTTCTAACCATCACTCCGCGCGCTATCCCGAACTCCGAACCCCAAGCATGGACAAAGACACCCGCAACCGCATCCAACGCGCCACCCAGACCGCTCGCGGGCTGCTTGAGCAGGATTTCGAGGACCAGTTGTCCGGGGTCTTCGACATCCGGCTGGATGGCGCCGTCGCAGCCGAACCAGGCAGCCATCTGGACCCGACCCAGCGGATCGTGCGGACGAAGCTGGTGGCCGCGATCGAACATCATGGTGCCAGCGGGCAGAGCGCGGCGGAGGCGGTGGCGAGCTACCGGCGGGAGGTGGCTTTCACGACGCTCAACCGCTTCGTCGCGCTTAAGATGCTGGAGGCCCGCGGCTTGGTACAGGAGTGCATCTCCCGGGGCGAGCAATCCAGCGGGTTCAAGGAGTTCTGCGGGCTCGCCCCCGGGCTGGTGCAACTCCCGGACCACGGCTATCGGCTCTATATCGAGTCGCTCTTCGACGAGCTTTCGGTCCAGATCCGGGTGCTCTTCTATCGCCGGGATGCCGGCTCCTTGCTCTGGCCGAAGCGCGCGACCCTGGATGGCCTCCTCACCGTTTTGAATGCCCCGGAGCTGGCGGGCGTCTGGGGCGAGGACGAAACCCTTGGCTGGATTTACCAATATTACAACGACGAGGGCGAGCGGAAGCGGATGCGTGAGGCGTCCGCCGCGCCGCGCAACAGCCGCGAACTGGCCGTCCGCAATCAGTTCTTCACCCCCCGCTATGTCGTCGAGTTCCTCACCGACAACACCCTGGGGCGTCTCTGGTATGAGATGACCCGGGGCCAGACGCGCCTGAAGGAACAGTGCCGCTACCTGGTCCGCCGGCCCACCGAGATCTTTCTGAAACCCGGCGAGAACGCACCGGAGGGCGCCGCTGGCAGCGCGCTGAAGGCCAGCGACACCCTCTCCCAAGAGGAACGGCTGCGTCAGCCGGTCCACATCCCCCACCGTCCGCTCAAGGATCCGCGCGAGATCCGGCTGCTTGACCCGGCCTGCGGCTCCATGCACTTCGGCCTCTACGCCTTCGATCTCTTCGCGGTCATCTACGACGAGGCCTGGGATATCGCCCAAGGCCCAGACGACCTGGCGAAGGCCGCCGACACCTTCGCGCCCTTCGTCACCTTCGCCGCTTCCTTTCCCGACAAGGCGGCGTTCCTCCGCGAAGTCCCACGCCTCATCGTCGAACACAACCTCCACGGCATCGACATCGACCGGCGCGCGGTACAGATCGCGGGGCTTTCGCTATGGCTGCGCGCCCAGCGCGCCTGGCATCAGGCTGACGTCAAGGCCGCCGACCGGCCCCGCATCACCCGCTCGCACATCGTCTGCGCCGAGCCGATGCCGGGGGAGAAGGAACTGCTGCGCGAGTTCGTCGACCAGCAGTTCCCCGCCGGCGAGCGACCCGCATTTGCCTTCCTGCTGGAGAAGGTCTTCGACCGCATGACACTGGCCGGCGAGGCCGGCTCCCTGCTGCGCATGGAGGAGGAGATCCGCGACGCGATCGCCGAGGCGCGTGCACTCGCAAAGGAGCAGGCCGCGCCCCGGCAACTCCAGCTCCTACCTGGCTACGCGCCTCCCCAGCAGACCGGATTCAACCTCAGCGAGTTCACCGACGAGCAGTTCTGGCAGGCGGCCGAGCACCGCATCTACGAGGCGCTCCGGGCCTACGCCGAGCAGGCCGAGAACGGCAGCGGATTCCGGCGCCGACTCTTTGCGGACGACGCCGCGCAAGGGTTCGCGTTCATCGACCTGCTGCGCAAGCGCTACGATGTGGCGGTTATGAATCCGCCGTTTGGCGATGCTAGCGCGTCCGCTCGGAACTACGTCCATCATCTGTTCCCGAACACCAAGAGAGATCTTGGTTTCAGCTTCATTGAACGCTGCAGACGGCTAGCGGCGCTTACCGGGCAAATTGTGTCGCGTACTTCATGGTTCCTATCCTCGTTCGAAGATTGGCGAAAGACGCTCATAGAAAAAGGTTCGATTACTGTGGCGGCTGACTTGGGATTCGGGGTTCTTGATGGCGCAATGGTTGAAACCGTCGCATTCGTTTATAGGAACACTGATGCTCGCTCAGATTCAATAATAATTAGGTCGCTGGGTAGGGCGATTCCGGATTCGCTGCTCGTTGCAGCTTGCGGAGATGTAAATCGCATCGAAAGACGCGAAGAAGTTTTCGTGTGTGATTTCAAAAGGTTCCTTGGTATCCCTGGTACCTCTTTCGCATATTGGGCGCACCCAGAACATTTGGCGTTACTGTCAGACGAAAAACCTTTTCATCCGACGAACGCTGAAGTGCATTGGGGGCTATTTTCGGCGGATGACTTCCGTTTTCTCCGCTCTTGGACTGAGGTTCCGGCAATTGGACTAAACGCAGAATGGATGACATATGCGAAAGGGGGTGAATACGCGGAATACTTCGCGCCGATAAGTTTGGTGGTTAACTGGAAGAATGCGGGGCGCGAGATACGAGAGAACAAGGACGCCGAAGGTAAGTCTAGATCGCGAGTTCCTAATCCTGGATGGTATTTCAAGGCTGGGCTGACATATTCAAGTGTCACGATCAAGGGAATGGCTGTTCGAGTGATGCCGGCAGGCGCCATTTTCAGCATCAAAGGACCTGGCATAATTCCGAAGACAAAAGGGACAGGGGGGGCCTTGTGCGGTCTTCTCAACTCTTCTTTGTTCCGTCAGTTGATGCTCTACCAGACGCCGAGTCGCAGTTGGGATGTTCCGCTGGTTAGGCGCTTACCTGCACTCAGCGAAATCCCACGCGACCTTGAGGAGGCGTCTAATGAGTTAATCCAAATCAAGCAGGTTTTGGCCGCTCATGATGAACAGAGTCGTAACTTCTTTCCAATAGTCGTAGGCAAATACGAGTCCTTCCGAGAACTCTCCGATTCTTGGTCTCGCGGTTGCTTAACGCTTATGGGAAGGGCGGCCTTCCTGCAGCGTCGAATTAACGAGGCGGTTGATCGAAAGTTTGGAACTGCGTCACAGAACCTGCCCGACCAGGATGCGGTTGGTGCCAATACTATTGGCGACGAAGTTGGCGATGAAGCTGCCTTAAAGAATGAGTTTTCAGCCGCTGATGAATATTCTTACGGTTTCGGTTGCTGTTTTGGCCGCTGGGACATCCGATATGCCAATGGCGTGCGGCCCGCGCCGGAGTTGCCCAACCCGTTCGCGCCGCTGCCGGTCTGCCCGACCGGGATGCTCCAGGGCGACGACGGCCTGCCGATCTCGCCTGAGGCGGGCCGCCGAATGCGGGCTAAGGGCCTGTACCCGCTCGACGTGGCCTGGGACGGCATCCTCGTGGACGACCCGGAGCACCCGCTCGACATCGAACGCCGGGGCCACGACGCCCTCGCCGTGATCTGGGGCGACCGAACCGACGCCATTCAGCAGGAGGCCTGCGAACTGCTCGGCGTGCCGACCCTGCGCGACTGGTTCCGCCGGCCTGCAGGCTTCTTCGCCGATCATCTGAAACGCTACTCCAAGAGCCGCCGCCAGGCGCCCATCTACTGGCCGCTGTCGACCCCAGATGGGCGCTATACGGTCTGGCTCTACTACCACCGCTTCAGCAAGGACACCCTGTACCGGGCGCTGGAGCAGGTCCATGAGAAGCTCGATTACGAGGAGCGCAAGCGCTCGCGCCTGACCGCGGATGCCGGCGGCAACCCGGGGGCCGCGGAGCGCGCCGCCCTTGCGGACCAGGAGTCTTTTGTAACCGGGTTGCGGGTGCTCCGGGAGGAGCTGACCCGGGTCGCACCGCTTTGGAGCCCTGACCTCAATGACGGCGTGATCCTTAATTACGGTCCCCTCTGGCGGATGATCGGCCACACCCCCTGGCAGAAGGCCGTCAAGGAAAGATGGGATGAACTGGTCGCCGGCAAATACGATTGGGCGCACCTGGCGATGCACCTCTGGCCCGAGCGGGTGGTGCCCAAATGTGCCCAGGATCGCAGCCTCGCCATCGCCCACGGACTGGAAGCGGTCTTCTGGAAGGAGGGCGACAAGGGGAAATGGCAGCTGCGCCCGGTTGCCCAGGCCGAGGTGGACCGCCTCATCGCCGAGCGCGCTTCCGCCGCGGTCAAGGATGCGCTGACCAGCTTGCTGGCGGCCCCTGCGCCGGCCACTGGCCGCGGCGGTGGCCGCCAGTCGTCCGCACGCGCCCCGGTTCGTCGCGTTCCTGCTGCCCCGAGGTCAGGTGACGATAGCCCAGGCTCCAGACCTGCAACGGGTTCCGCCGCCCCTGATCCGATCATGTTGGACGCCGTCAAGCAGGCCATCGCCGCTGCTCAGGGTGCGACCAGCAAATCCGAGGTCCTCGCCGCCACCGGCCTCAGCGACGCCCAGTGGAATGTCGCCATCAACGCATTGCTCGCCGCTGGGACGGTCACCAAGACCGGTGCCGCCCGTGGCACGCGCTACCAACTCTCAGCCACCGACTGACGCCCCACACCGGAGCCCTGACCATGACCCATCGGATGATCATCGACTATGACGACGACATGCTGGCCAATATCGCGCTCTCGCCGGACGAGTTTGCCGAGGAGGCGCGTCTCCTGCTTGCGGCCAAGCTCTATGAACAGGGTAGGTTGTCATCCGGGCAGGCCGCGAAGCTGTGCGGCAAGGGTCGCGTCGATTTCTTGTTTTCGCTCGCACGAATTGGAGTGCCGATGAGCAATCTACGGCCGGACGATGCCGACCTGGAAATCGACTTTGCCCTCCATGGATAGGCGCATCGTCATCAATACGGGGCCGCTGATTGCGCTGATGCGCATGAAGGCCCTAGAGATCCCGGGCAAGCTGGACCTTGTGTTTGTTACGCCGGAGGAGGTCCGCCGCGAGCTCGATGATGGGGTTAGCGCGGGCTATCCCCCCGTCCGCCCGGTCTGGCTCTCCTACCAGCGATTGCAGTCGCCGCTGCCTACCCTGGTGACCTCAGTGCTGGATGCAGGTGAGGCGGCAGTCATTCAGCTCGCGATCGACGAAGGTATCGCACAAGTCTGCATTGATGAATTGAAAGGGCGACGCATGGCCCGTGCGGTTGGTCTCAAAGTGACCGGAGCCCTTGGGCTCTTGGGCAAAGCGAAACGGGAAGGGATCATTTCAAAAGTGAAGCCGTATCTCGACCGCGCCGTTCAGACGGGTATTCGCTATCACCCGGACCTGGTGCATCGCTTCCTTGAAGCCTTGGGCGAGTGATCCTTTCACGAACCTAAGACCCCAAACCTCGAACTCCGAACCCTAGGCCCATGCACCCCTTCCACGACTACCTCTGCGAGCACCTGGACGACCTGCTGCGCAAGCACTCGGTGGTCGTCTTCTACGATCCGCGCAGTGAGTTCAGGCCCTTTTTCGACCGGGAATTGGAGCCGCTTCTCGGCGATCCGCTGCCGCGGGTAACGATCGGTACCTGCTCTGCTTTTCTCGCCCGTTATGAGGGCAGCTTCTTCGGGCTGCGCGCGGCGGTCGAGCCGATCGTGGCGGCGGATCAGCCAGAGCCCCTGGTCCTGTACCTGCCGGGCATCGCCCGGGATCGCCTGGGCTCGGTACTGATGGAACTGGAGCGGGCCGGGGCCTGCTATGAGCCGCAACTCAAGCGCCTGGCCCTGAACGTGCTGCGCCAGCGCTTTACCGATGGGCAGATCGACGAGATGCTGCGGCCGGCGACGGTGACCTACGACGATATCGTCGCCTTTCTGGCTCAGGGCGGTGCCGGACAGACCGCCTCGGTCCTGCACGCCCTGTTCGCGGGTGCCCAGGGCGAGGTGCTGCTGACGCAATGGCTGGCCTCCGACGCCAAGGACGAGGTCCTGGTGAAAAAGGAGGCGGTGCCGGAACTGCTCAAGCTGATCAAGGTCCGCTTGGGTCTGGACCTGCCCGCGGATATGACTCTCGCCAAGGCGCGGGAGCGGACCTGTCGCTATGTCCTGGTCAACGAGTTCCGTGCCGATCTCTCCTGCGCGCCGCCCCAGTCCGTGGCCATGGTGCCCGGTCCACCCGGCAAGGACCATGCCGGGCGCATCCGCGCGGTGGCGGAGGGGCTGCGCCGCCATTATCCCGTTGCCTACGAGGGCCTGGCCGATGCGGTGGAGCAGGGCCTGGGGCTGGCGGTAAGCGCGGTGGAGGGCGCTGGCCTGGGATCCATCGACACTTTCCGTTTTGAGGAGGCGCGTCTGCTGGCCCATGCCGCGGCCTTGATTGCACGCAAGGATTATGCCGGCGCACTGGCCATCGTCATGGCCCGGGGCCTCAGCTTCTGGCTTGACCGCGACTTCCGCCGCCAGGCCCAGTGGGAGGTCTGCCGGCTGATGGCGGAACTGGGGCTGGAGCTGGAGCGCGTGCGCGCTGAGCTGGGTCGGATGGGGACCGATGCCTCCCGGTGGTTGGCCGCCTATACGGCCGAGGAAGGTTGGCACCGGGCCGACGGCCTGCAACGACGGCTGGAGACCTGGGTCGCGCGGATGGACGATGAACCGGAAGCCGAACAGGCTCTGGCGGTCATCCGCCAGGCGCATGAACACCTGCTGCGGACCATGGCAGATGGATTTGCTAAGGCCCTGGCGGTATCGGCCTGGACGGTGCCTGGGGCCTTGCACCAGACGCGCATCTACCCGGAGGTAGTCCAGAAGATGGGCGGGCGGGTCGCCTGGTTCTTCGTCGATGCGATGCGCTTCGAGATGGGTGTGGAACTGGCGCGCCAGATCGAGGGGGCGAAGGACCTGCGGGTGCGGGCGGCCGTGGCGGCCCTGCCGTCGATCACCCCGGTGGGCATGGCGGCGCTGCTGCCCGGGGCCTCGGCCAGCTTCAACCTGGTGGAGGCCAAGGGGAAGCTAGCGGTGCGCATCGATGGGACGGATATGAAGGAATCCGTGGAGCGGATGCGATTCCTCAAGGCTAAGGTGCCGGATGCGCTAGAGATGAACCTGGGCAAGCTGCTTGGCCAATGCCCGGCGAAGCTGAGGAAGGAGATCGGCACCGCCTCGCTGGTGGTGATCCGTTCCCAGGAGATTGATTTCGTGGGCGAGACCGACAGCGACCTGTTGGCGCGGCAGGTGATGGATACGGTCATCGGCAATCTCGCCCGGGCGGTGCGGAAGCTTGCCGCCGCCGGCATCGAGCACTTCGTCATCACCGCCGACCACGGTCACCAGTTCGCCATCCGCAAGGAGGACGACATGAAGACGGATAGCCCAGGTGGCGTCACCCTGGATCTGCACCGCCGTTGCTGGATCGGGCATGGGGGCAGCACACCCGTCGGGACTGTGCGGGTGGCAGGGGCTGAGTTGGGTTATCAAACCGATCTTGCCTGCGTCTTCCCGGTGGGTCTGGGGGTGTTCAAGGCGGGGGGCAGTTTGAGTTTCCACCACGGGGGCTTCAGCCTGCAGGAGCTTGTCATTCCGGTCGTCAGCCTGCGCCTGGGCGCGGGCAAGCCGGCGGCGGTGGCCCGGGCCCAGGTTCGGATCGAGGGTTATCCGGCCGTGGTGACCAATCGCACCTTCGGCCTCAAACTGGCCACCCTGGGCGATCTGCTGGCCACCGAACCCCTGGTACTGCGGCTGGTGCTCATGGCCGGCGCGGAGGAGGTGGGTCGCGCGGGGCTGGCCGTTGGCGGTGATTTCGACCGCGCCAAGGGCACCCTGACCCTGGCCCTGGGGGCCGAGGCGAGTCTGGGCATGATGCTGACCCACGATTCCTGCGCCTCGCTGCGCGTCCTGGTCCTGGATGCCCGCACGGATAGCGTCCTCGTCGAGTCCGAGGAACTGCCGGTGAAACTGGGAATTTGAGAGGGCAGGGTTCAAAGGACTTGATGCCGAACAGAAAGTCAAAGACCATCGAAGTTCGATCCCTGTCGAATAATCGCAATCAGAGTGTCCATTATGGCAAGAGTGATAAACCGTTCCCTTACGCTAAGGCTGCTCGCTCAACATAAGCCCGAACTGGCGCGGCGGTACGGGGTGACCGAACTCGCGCTATTCGGCTCGACGGCTCGCGATATGGCCCAGGAAGGCAGCGATGTGGACATCCTGATCGGTTTTGACGGCCCCGCTACCTCGGAACGCTACTTCGGCGTGCAGTTTTATCTGGAGGACTTACTGGGCTGTCCCGTTGATCTTGTCACCGACAAGGCATTGCGGACGGAACTGAAGCCCTATGTGGAACGGGAGGCGGTCCGTGTCTGACCGGGAGTGGCGTTTCTATATCGATGACATGGTCGATTTTGCCGAGCATGTCCTCGCCTACACCCAGGGTTTGGACCAGGCCGGCCTGGTTGCGGATCGGCTGCGCTACGACGCGACAATCCGCAATCTGGAGCTGATCGGCGAGGCAGCTACCCATCTGCCGCGGGAGGTCCGCCTTGCAAACCCGGACATCCCTTGGCGCCTGGTCATCGCCATGCGCAATCGGTTGGTCCACGGGTACCTTGGCATCGACAACGATACCCTGTGGAGCGTCGTCCGACAGGACGTTCCCGTACTCCTGCCCAGGTTACGCGCATTGCGCGATGCGGTGCAGACTAACAAGGCGACCGGGAACTCCAATGACCATGAATGATTCCCCTCCCTCCCGCGACACCCTCGATGATAAGGTCAACCGGATATTCGCCGGCAAGGTAGTCCGCAAGGACCTAGTGCGTAAGGTCAAGGTCGGTGCCAACGTGCCGGTTTTCGTCCTGGAATACCTGCTCGGCAAATACTGCGCTTCGTCCGACGAGATGGCCATTCAGATGGGCATGCAGGTGGTCAACGACACCCTGGCGGACAACTATATCCGTCCGGACGAAGCCACCAAGGCCCAGAGCAGGGTCAAGGAGAACGGCCGACATACCTTCATCGACAAGGTGAAGGTCCGCCTGGTGGACTCCCAGTACTGGGCCGAGGTCACCAACTTCGGGCATACCCATGTGCACATCCCCGACCGCTACGTGCGGGACTTCGACCGCCTCCTGACCGGCGGTATTTGGGCGCAGGTGGACATGCGCTTCGAATACGACGAGGAGACCAAGGGTAAGAATCCCTTCTGGATCGACAAGCTGACGCCCATCCAACTCGCGAGCTTCGACCTGGAGGAGTACCGCCGGCTGCGCGCCGAATTCACCACCGATGAGTGGCTGGACTTCATGATGCGCAGCATGGGGTACGAGCCGGCAGTGATGGAGCGGCGGACCAAACTCCTGTTCCTGAGCCGGCTGATCCCCCTGTGCGAGCGCAACTACAACCTGGTGGAGCTGGGTCCGCGTGGCACCGGCAAGAGTTATGCGGTGCAGGAGCTTTCGCCCTATGCAGCCCTGCTCACCGGTCCGACGACGGTGGCCAACCTGTTCGGTCACATGAACGGCAAGCAGAAAGGGATGCTGATGATCTGGGACGTGGTCGGTTTTGACGAGGTGGCCGACCTGCAGAAGATGCCCAAGGAGGTCATCACCACCCTCAAGACCTTCTGCGAGTCCGGCCAGTTTCAGCGTGGTCAGGAGGCCATGGCGGGGTATGCCAGCATCGCCATGTTCGGCAACACCCAGCAGCCGATCGACGTCATGGTTCAGACGGGACATCTGTTCGCGCCCATGCCGGAGGTGATCCGTGACGACATGGCCTTCATCGACCGGCTGCATTTCTATCTGCCCGGCTGGGAAGTGCCGAAGATGCGCAACGAGCACTTTACCGACCATTACGGCTTCGTCATCGACTATCTGGCCGAGGCCCTGCGGGAGCTGCGCAAGCACAACTTTACCGAGGTCATCGACCACTATTTCTCCCTGGGCTCTCACCTGAACGCCCGCGACCGGAAGGCCGTCCGGCGCACCGTGTCGGGTCTGGTGAAGATTCTGCATCCCCATGGGCAGGTCTCCCAGGAGGACCTCGCCGAGTTGCTGGAGTTGGCCCTGGAGGGGCGGCGCCGGGTGAAGGAGCAGCTCAAGAAGATGGGCTCCTTCGAGTACTACCAGACCTCCTTCAGCTATCTGATCAACGATACCGGGGAGGAGAAGTTTGTCGGCGTGGCTGAGCAAGGTGGCCGCGGCTTGATCTCCCCTGACCCCTTGCCGCCGGGGACGGTCTACACGGCATCCGTGAGTGGGGACGGCACCGTGGGGCTCTACCGGGTCGAGGTTTCGCTGTCATCGGGCACCGGCAAGCTCAAGCCCGCCGGTGGGGTGAGTGGGGCGATGAAGGAGTCGGTGAACCGGGCCTTCAGTTATCTGTCGGCCAACAAGACCGCCTTTGGCGTGCCGCGGGAACTCGACACCTCGGATTTTTACGTCGAGGTCATCGATTTACTGGGTAACAAAGTCGAGGCGGAGATAGGCGTTGCCTTCTTCGTTGCCGCCTACTCGGTGCTGCGCAAGGCCCCGCCGCAGCCCGCGCTGCTGGTGCTTGGCGATCTGAGTATCCAGGGCAACATCAAGCCCGTGCGCTCCCTCACCGAGCCCCTCCAGGTCGCCATGGACAATGGCGGCAAGCGGGCACTGATCCCGATTGCAAACAAGCGGCAGTTCCTGGAGGTGAATTCGGACGTGCTGGAGCAGGTTGACCCCATCTTCTTCGGCGATATGCGCCAGGCGGCATTCAAGGCGCTGGGGCTGACATGACCGGGTGTCGAGGGCCTGGCGTCTCGGGGCATAGGCTCCGGGCCTGGCTCAGGCCTGGGCCCTTTCCCGCAACCGCTTAACCTGAAACAGGGTATTACGTTCCTCCTCTTCCAGGGAGGACTGGATGAAGTGGATGGTGCGGCGGTAGAGGGGAATGATGTTGTATTTGAGGGCGTTGACGCGCTTTTGGGCCTTGCGCTGCTCCTCCATCAGGCGGTGGAGGGCGATTTCCACCTCGCCGAGGCGGGCCAGGGTGACGGCCAGGTCCGCTAGATTGGCGCGGGTATTGTCGAAACTGGCATCGGTGCCCAGCAGGCCCACGGGCTTGAGGGGGAGGCGCTCGGCGGAGACCGCCGGATACTCCACCCCCAGGCTGCGGCGCGGCAGGATATCGACCCGCAGAGCCAGTTCAGAACCCAGGGCGGCCTGATTGATGCCGCGGCTGCCCATACGCAGATGGGTGATGGACAGGCAGCGGTAGGCCTCCGCTACGCCCGCCTCCGCCTCATGACGCAGACGCCGGTACTCCCCGATGCGCTCGTAGACCAGGCGGGTCAGCAGCTCGCGCTTACGTTCCAGCAGGTCATGGCCCTCTTCCAGGAACTTGACTTGCTTCTTGAGCTTCAGCAGGGTGTTCTTGGTCGGCGGAACCTTGATGAATTGTTGGGCCATGTCAGTCCTTCCGCCCCGTCATTACTCGGCGCCCTGGTGGTACTTGGCCAGGTCGGTCTCGCTCAGGCGAGTCAGCATATCGCGTGGGAAGCTGGACATGAGTTCCCAGGCCAGGTTGAGGGTGGCCTCGATGGAGCGGTCCTCGGCCTCGCCCTGGCCGACGAAGCGCTGGTCAAAGGCGTCGGCGAAGCGCAGAAAGCGCTTGTCGCGCTCCGAGAGCTCGTCGGCGCCAATGATAGAGGCCAGGTTACGGGTCTCCAGGGCGCGGGCATAGAGGGCATAAAGCTGAGCGGCGACCCGGGGGTGGTCCTCGCGGGTGTCGTCCTTGCCGATGCCGTCTTTCATGAGCCGTGACAGGCTGGGGGAGATATGCACCGGGGGATAAACGCCCTGGTTGTGCAACTCACGGGAGAGCACGATCTGGCCCTCGGTAATGTACCCGGTGAGGTCCGGGATGGGGTGGGTGATGTCGTCGGAGGGCATGGAGACCACGGGCATCATGGTAATGGAGCCGTGGCGCTGGTGGATGCGGCCGCAGCGCTCGTAGATCTCCGCCAGGTCGGAGTAGAGATAGCCGGGATAGCCCTTGCGCGCCGGCACGTCGCCCTTGGCGGTAGCGACCTCGCGCAGGGCCTCGGCGTAGTAGGTCATGTCGGTCATCACCACCAGGACATGGCGGTCGAGGTCGTAGGCCAGGTATTCGGCGGCGGTGAGGGCGGTGCGGGGCAGGGTCAGGCGCTCCACCGGCGGGTCGTCCGCCAGGTTGATGAACATGACCACGTTACGCAGCACGCCGGAACTGGCGAACTCGTCGCGAAAGAATTTGGCGTCGGCGTAGGAGACGCCCATGGCCGCGAAGACGATGGAGAAGCTGGTGTCCTCGTCCTTCAAGCGGGCCTGGCGGACGATCTGGGCGGCGAGGCGGTTATGCGGCAGGCCTGAGCCCGAGAAGATGGGCAGTTTCTGGCCCCGCACCAGGCTGTTCAGCCCGTCGATGGTGGAGATGCCGGTCTGGATGAACTCGCGTGGATAGGTGCGGGCAGCCGGATTGATGGCGGCACCGGTGACGGGGCGACGGATATTGGACAGGATCGGCGGCCGGTTATCCTTGGGCTCTCCCAGACCGTTGAAGACCCGGCCCAGCAACTCCGGCGACAGGGCAATCTCCACCGGCTCGTCGAGGAAGCGTACCCAGGTGGATTCCAGGTCCAGGTCATCCGTGCCCTCGAAGACCAGGATCAAGGTCTCGTCGTTGGCGGCGCGGATGACCTGGCCATTGCGTCGGTTGCCGGCGTGATCCAGGATCAGAACCCGGTCCCCAAAGGCAACCCCAGGGGTGCGTTTCATGACCAACAGGCCGCCGCGGGCCTCGGCGGCAGTGCGGTATTCTTTGATGCTCATGGCGAATTCCCAGCCTATAGGTTGGTAGCGGCTGCGTCGGGCTTGGCGTATTCCAGGCGCATCTTCTCGAAGACACGTCCGACCTCTTCCCGCAGGGCCTCAATCTGGTCCACCTGTTCGCTGTTGAACATGGACTTGCAGCGCCGTGCCCGGGCCATGAGGGGCAATTGTTGTAGCTCCTGCACCGGCACGCCCAGCTCAATCAGGGTCGCGCCTTGCTTGAAAATGAAGATAACCAGGTCGAGCAGGGCGAACTGCTTGCGTGGCGAGCAAAAGGTGTCCACCTCGTCGAGAGCGCTCTGCTGAAGCACGCCCTCCTTGATGAGGGCCGCGCCCTCCAGCTCCCAGCGTTGGGCCGAGGACAAGGCCTCTGGGCCCACCAGGTTGACGATGCGCGATAGCTCCGCGTCCCGTGCTAACAGGGCCAGGGCCTCGGTGCGGCGGCGCTCCCAGTCGCGGCTGATCTCCTGGTGCCACCACTCGGCAGCGGTGTGGACGTGGCCGGAAAAGCTGGTCACCCAGTCGATGCTGGGATAGTGGCGAGCGTCCGCCAGCTCCTTGGACAGGGCCCAGAAGGTCTCGATGATGTCTTTGGTGTGGCTGGTCACCGGCTCGGAGAAGTCACCCCCTGGGGGCGAGACGGCGCCGATCAGGGTTACGGAGCCGGAGCCGGCGCCATAAGTCTCGACCCGGCCGGCGCGCTCGTAAACGGCGGCCAGGCGCGAGGCCAGGTAAGCCGGATAGCCCTCTTCTACGGGCATCTGTCCCAGGCGGCCCGAGACCTCTCGCAGGGCCTCAGCCCAGCGGCTGGTGGAATCCGCCAACATGACCACGTCGTAGCCCATGTCGCGGTAATACTCGGCCATGGTGATGCCGACATAGACCGAGGCCTCCCGCGCCACCACCGGCATGTTGGAGGTGTTGGCCACCAGCAAGGTACGTTCCATGAGCTTGCGGCCTGAATAAGGGTCGTCGAGCTGGGGGAAGGTTTCCAGCACGTCCACCAGTTCGTTACCGCGTTCACCGCAGCCGACATAGATGACGATGTCCGCGTTGGACCAGCGGGCCACCTGCTGCTGTACCACCGTCTTGCCGGCGCCGAAGGGGCCCGGTACCGCCCCTTTGCCACCCTTGAGTTGGGGGAAGAAGCTGTCGATAACGCGCTGACCCGTGATCAGGGGGGCAATGCCATCATCCCGCCGCAGGTAGGGGCGCGGTTTGCGCACCGGCCAGCGATGGAAGAGTTTGAGGCGATGGGTATGTCCCCGGTCATCGCGCAGATGGCCGATGGTCTTTTCCAGGTCATAGTCGCCGGCCGGGGCGATCTCTTCCAACTCGCCGCTCAGGGTCGGGGGCACCAGAATGCGGTGCAGGATGGTCTGGGTTTCCTGGACCGTGCCGAGGACGGTACCGGGGGTGATCCGGGTGCCGGGTTCCAGCTTGGGATTGGGTTCGAATTCCCAGACCCGTGCGCGGTCCAGGGCCGCTATGTTCAAGCCGCGGTTGATGTAGTCGCCACACTGGAGGGCGATCTTTTCCAGGGGGCGCTGGACACCGTCAAAAATGCCGCCCAGGAGCCCAGGCCCCAGTTCTACTGACAGTGGCCAGCCCAGGCCGGTGGCGGGTTCCCCGGGGCGGACGCCGTCGGTGGATTCGTAGGTCTGGACAATGGCCTCCTGACCGCGCAGGGAGATGACCTCCCCGAACAGCCCCAGTTCACCGATGCGGACCTGCTCGCCATTGCGGACGCCGGGCAGGACGATAGTGACGATGGGGCCATTGATCTCGCGGATATGGCCGGTGCGGGTGTTTTCGCTCATGATGTCAGCCGCCGAAGAGATTGCCGGTGTCAAGGCCGCCAGGCAGTAGCCGCTCCAGGATGACCTGCTGAATCCTGGCGCGCAGCCGCTCCAGCCGGCCCTCGAAGGTGTTATCGACCCGGATGCAGTTATCTGCGCTGGCTACCCGCGCGCCGCCCAGGCAATGAATAGGATGCTCCGCCAGATGCAGCTGCTTGTCCGGCGCGATGCGGCGGGCGAGGGCCTCCCACTGGGGCGCCAGGCGCTGGTGATCGTGGGCGTTGACCTCAACCACCAGTTTCTCGGCCTCGATCTCGGCCGCTGCCTGGATCAGATAGTGCTCCAGAGTCAGGTTGTAAGCCGCCTCGTCCTTCATAAAGGCTTGCAGCCGCTCGCGCAGCCTGCCCTCCACGTCCGTCACCAGGTTCCAGCGCACCCGGTCGAGCTGGCTTTGCATCCTGAGCTCGCTGGCCTGGACCTGTTGGCGGAAGGCGCGTTCACCCAGGGAGCGGGCGATGGATTCTTCGCGTTGCTCCCGCAGCCGCAGGCGCTCGGCCGCCTCGCGCAGGATGGTGTCGCGGCTGCGCTGGGTCATTTCCCGATAAGCGCTGGCGAGCCGTTCGGCGCGGGCAATGAGGGCCCGTTCGAGTTCTTCTACCTGGTTCACGATGAATCCCGTACAAGCTTGGCTAAGGGTTCAAATCCAAAAATATGGGGCCTGGTGCTGACCCGTCGGAAATGGGGTCTTCACGCCGATCCAGCGGCCTTGCCGAACATGGCGTCGAGGCGATCCGCCACGTCGCTGGCCAGGTGGTGTGGGCCCTTCAGGCGCGGCACAGAGGTCACGATGATACGTCCACCCTCGGCGCGCACCCGCTCCAGGCCTGGTATCTTGGCCTGCATCAGCGTCTCGTCCACGATGGCGAAGGCCTTGTCGCCGCGGCGGATCAGGTCCTGGAAGAGCTGATCCACCCCCGCTAGACTCGGGTTGGGGTGGGTCTCGAAGCCGATCATGCGGAAACCGTCCGCGAGGCTCTCGTCGCCCAGGAAGAGCATGCGGGTAACCTGTCCGGTGTTCTTCTCGCTGGCCACGGGCCTGACTCCCGGCTCAAATCTTGTTCAGCAGCAGGATGCTGACTACCAGGCCATAGATGGCGATACCCTCCGCCAGGCCCAGGTAGATGAGGGTTCGGCCCAGATTCTCCGGCTTCTCGGTGATGGCCGCCAAGGAGGCGGCGCCGATGGGTCCCACCGCGATCCCGGCGCCAATGGTCGATAAGGCGGTGGGGATGCCGGCGCCGATGATGGCCAAGCCCATGCCCGTGGACATCTCATTCACCACCGTCACGACCTCCCCGGTCTGGGCGAAGGCGTCGTTGATGCCGAGGACCAGCAAGCCAAGCTGGGCAACCACGAAGGTCACGAGTTGGGTGCCCATGGCCGGCCGGTACCAGGGCCGCAGGCGGCCGGCGAGGCTAGGGCGCAACTCAAGGACCAGACCGCCGATGATGAGGCCAAGGATGGCGAAGGACATGATGCCAACGAGCCAGTACATGATGAACTCCTATTTTGCTAGAGCGGGTTAGGGCAAGGGTTAAAGGCACCTGGCCTGTCAAGGCCTTTCTACCGGGGCAGGTCCCAGTCGCAGCGGGGTGAAGGCATGGCCATCCCCGGAGAAATAACGCGCGAACCCCTCGTAGAACTCCAGACGCAGCACCTGGATCAGCACTATGCCCCCTTCCAGGACGATCATGAAGACATTGCCCAGTACCAGGGTCACGCCATGGCCGAGGGGTCCCATCATGCTGGCCAGGGTGAAGACAGCCAGGGCCAGGGCCGCGTGGTTGAGGCTAAAGGCCGCCACGCGCAGGAAGGACAGGGTGTTGGAGACATAGCCGACGAGGGTCTCCAGGGTCTCGATGAAGACCACCAGCACCTTTTCCGGGATCGGGGCCTCAAGGTGCCCCCAACCGTGCCAGGCCAAGGCGCCCAGGGAAAGGATAATCAGCAGTGTGGGACCCTGACCGAAGCCCTGCCCCTGGCCGATGCCTACACCACCCCAGGCCAGGGCCAGGTAGAAGATCAGATTGACCAGGCCATGCTGGCCGAAGAGGGCTCCCAGCCAGTTGCCGATCACGGCTCTGTTGTAGATGGC
Source organism: Chromatiaceae bacterium (assembly GCA_044228795.1). Classification (GTDB taxonomy): domain Bacteria; phylum Pseudomonadota; class Gammaproteobacteria; order Chromatiales; family Chromatiaceae; genus M0108. The sequence goes on from JBGAUE010000015.1 coordinate 44,297, forward strand.
TAAGATACAGGCCAGGGCAATGAAGAAGACCCCCCAGCCCAGGGCCAGCCGCAGCATGAGCAAGGGGTCGTGCAGAGGCGACATCCAGAGTGCCGGCAGCCAGTGTTCGTAGCCGAAGACACTGCCGAAGAGGAAGCCAAAGATCAGGGACGAGACACCCGCCATGACCCCAAAGAGGTAGAAACGTCCTAATTTGGCGCGAAAATACCAGGCCAGCCCGGCGATGACGGTGCCCTGGCCCACATCGCCGAACATGGTTCCGAACATGAGCAGGAAGGTGGCCGCGAAGAGGGGGGTGGGATCAACCTCGCCGTAACGCGGGATGCCATATTGATGGACCAGCAGGGCAAAAGGCGCCAGGAGACGACTGTGGGTAGGGACTGTCGGTACCAGGGGTCTTTCCTCTGGCAGGGGGTCGCGGCTGGTGAGGACGAAGGGCAGGCTCAGGGTCGCGCGCAGGCGCTGTTCCAGTTTCTTCACCGCGGCGGCCGGGACCCAGCCGGTGAGATGGGCCAGGGCACCGCGCCCGCGGATGGAGGCATCAAGCTGGACTAGGGGCTCCGCCAGGAGCAGTAGCTCGCGGCTGGCGAGCAGGGGCTCCAGGAGACCCGCGGACCAGTCCGCCAGCCGTTGGCTCAGGGCCTGGCGTTGAGAGGTGGTAGCTTCGCGGCGGCGGGTCAGTTCGGCACGCATGACCTGGGGCTCATGGTCCAACTCCGGGGGGATGGGCAGGTGGCGGAAGCCGGCGCTGCGCAACACCGATTCGAGTTGGGACTCCATATCCCCGGTGGGACCGACTATGACCACATGGGCATCATCTCCGGTCACCATATACTGAAAAAGCAGGTGATCCGCCAGCCCCACCGCCCCTTCGAGTTGGCGCACGTTGGCGTAGGGGACGACACCCACATAGAAATCCAGGAAGCGCGTTTTGCTGCGCAGCATCCCCAAGTCGATATCGAGATCCTCGAAATTGCTCAGGGCTGACTGCTGTTCCCGAATCAAGCGATCTTCGTCATCGATGGCGCGGAATTCCTCCTCGTAGTGGGAGGAGATTTCCCAGATGCCACCCAGCCAATTATTGGTCTCCACCAATTCTTCCTCGGGGATGACCCGCGGGTTCAGGGGTGTGCCTTCGGTCGGGAGGGGAACCAGCTTGGTGATTTTTTCCAGGCGGGAACTGGCTTGCCGCCAGGTGTCGCGATAAGGGAGACCAGGCAAGCCATCCAGGTCGTCATGTTCCGGCGCGCGTGCGTCGGCGTGGAAGCTTTCCAACTCCGCCAGGGTGAGGGAGGCCCGCGGCAGGTCTTCGCCCAGGATTAACAGGCGGACGTGCTTCATTGGGGTTGGCCGCAACATCCGGGTTTACACCTGGCTCGGGTGCCGGTTGGGGTACGGGGCGACTTTAGTCATGGCTCAGGCCGTCCTGCCTGTTCTCATCGGGCAGCGGGGATTCGCTACCTCGGTGGCGATATCCACCAGTTCCGTGGGCAGTTCGAGGAGCCGTCCCTGAACGAGGGAGAAGAGCGCGAGCAGATCCTGTTCCCGCTGGATCAAATAGGCCAGGGCGCGGGCGACACTGGCATGACCGCGGCTAATGACCTGTCGGGCCTCCTCGCGGACATGGGAGTTCAGCCGTCGTTGGACATCTACCAGATCAAGGCTCCCGGCGAGTTTGGCATCCAGCGGTGGCGGCAGGGCCGCCAGCACCTGTTCAAACTTCCCCAGATTGACCAAGGCCAGCAGGCGATCGCGGTGCATCCGCCCCAGAGAGGGGACCAACTGAAAGAAGGTCTCGCTAGGCGACAGCTGGTAGGAGAAACGAAAGCGCAGTAGCCAGAGGATATTGACCCGATCAAGGACCGCGCCGATCAAATGGCGCAAGGAATGGGCGCTGTTGTCCTCGAAGGGCGCGGTTTCACGCACCAGACCCGTCAGATAACGCTGGTCAATAGCCGCCTCCAAGGCAAAAGGTTCGTGCTTACGCTCATAAAGCTCCCGCGCCTGGCGGGCAATGATGCTGTAGGGACCCCCCTCGAGCTGGCGCAGCAACTCCAACACATTCTCGGCCTGAAAAAGCTGATCCTGCTGGGGCAGCCGCAGATTAGGCGGGAGTTCGTAGAGGTTGGCGGCGATTTCCTTACGATCCAGATCGAAAAGCTTGCCGCGGATGATGGTCTTGAGATTGGACAGGGCATAGTGGCGTCCCCAGTCGAGGATCAGGGTCCGCTCGTTCGCCGACATGGGCAGGATCAGGATACGCAATTCCGAGAGCAAGGTCTTGATCAGGGCCTGCTCTACCGCCCGGCTGCGAGTTTTGACCGGGAACTGGCTGTCCAGGGCCGCCGTCAAGCCGAAGGTCCTGGCCAGTTCCTCCAAGGGGCGGTGGGCCAAGGTGGCGAGGTTACCCGGTGTGAACAAGCGGGTCGCCATCGCCGAGACGCGCGTGTTGAGATAGGCCTGGTGCGCCGAGTGTTTCATGGCAGGGGCGGGGCTGATGCAGGAGGTCTGGCGAAGTGAATCCGGCTTAGGTTCGTCTTCAGTCCGCCGCCAACAGGAGGTCGAAGGCCGCCGTCAGGGCGTCTTCCTCCCGTTCCTCCGCCATGTTGCGCAGCTGGACATGGCGCTCGTCATAGCGGCGCTTGAGTTCGGCGATGGTCTGCTCGGCGCGTTCCTCGGACTTCTGGAGGTAGCCCTTGTGCAGGTCTGGAATGCGGGCGCGAAACCGTTCCTCCTGGGCCTTGGCCTCAGTAACAGCCGCCTGTACCAGGCGCTCCGCCTCTTCCTCGGCCTGTTGCGCTAGGCCCTCGGCGCGCATCTCGGCCTCCAAAAGCCTCTTCAGGGTGTCGTCCAAGGTGCCGCCTCCCGTGTAGCATTAGCAGAAACTTATATTACACAACATCAAGGTAGGTTGCGCCCAAACAGGCCTTCTGTTGAGCCAGGTCAGGATATTCCTCGCTGAGGATGAAAAATATCATCTGCGGCTCGCCCGCTTAATCACCTTTTCCTGATTTTGGCGATAAACCGCCCCTCGCGGGTCTTGGTGGGGGTTATAGGACCTGAATGGGCCGAAGGGATGGAAGTAAGCTCAGCCTGGTGGCGGCGATCAGACTCCGCCTCCGCGGTGGATGGTCTCGTAGTAGAGCTTCTCTAGGGCCAGCTTGTGCTTGGTCTCCTCGCTGGCGAGGTAGCGGAACAGGTCGCGAATGGGGCCCTCGGGGGTGGTCTCGGCGAGTTCGGTATAGTGCAGCATGGCGGCGTGCTCGCGGCCCATGGCGTATTGCAGTACCGCCTGGTCGTCGGGGTTATCGCCCAAATCGGGGAGGTGGATGCAGTCGGAGAACCGACTATCGCTGGCGGTACGCTGGACCTCGGCCTGGATCTGCTCTGCAAGGTCGGTGCGCTCGGCCAGGTTACGGAATAAGTTGTGGTGGTCCTGTTCCTCTAAGGCCAGTTCCTCGACCAGGTAGCGGATGCGCTTGCTGACCTTGGGGATGAGGTCGGTGTAAAAGTCGCGGGCCGAGGCCTCGAAGGAGGTCGCGACCGCCAGGATGTCGCCTAGGCTGGTCTTGCCCCGCAGGATTTCGATATCGTGGGTGCCTTCGGTCATCGGCGTTTCTCCCGTTCACGGAGGGCGGAATGGATGTTGGTGGCGACCCGGTGGCCGTCGGCCACGGCGGTGACCACGTCCGGACCACGCACCATGTCGCCGGAGGCCCAGAGCCAGTCCTCGCTGGTACGGCCGCCGGCATCTGTCTGGAGGCGGCCGCGCACCCAGGCCAGGCGTTCGGTGAGATCATCACCTAGCAAACTAGTATCGGTCATCTGGCCGATGGCCTCCACCACCATTTCGCCGGGGTGGCACTGCTCGTCGGATGCGTCGAAAGTCGGGGCGAAACGCCCCTGTTCGTCGAAGATGGCCTTGACCCGCCAGGTCTTGAGGCCCGTCACCTGGCCGTCCCCGATCATGACCTCCCGGGGACCGCGGGCGGCGAGGATCTGGATGCCTTCCTCACCCGCCTCTCGGATCTCCTCCGGGTCGGCGAGGAAGTGGTCCAGATCCTCCAGGGCGGTGACGGTGACCTGGACCTGGCCGTAGGACTGACGTTGCAGACGGGCCAGGGTGCGGGCGATATCCATGGCGACGTTACCGCCGCCGATGACTACGGCCTGGCGCGGGGTGCCGAAGTCCTCTCCGGCGGTGGCTTGGCGCAGTAGGTCCACGGCCTTGCGCACGTCCGCGTGGTCGCTGCCGGGGATGCGGGTGGCACGGCCCTGGTGCAGGCCCAAGGCGAGCAGCACGGCATCATATTCCTGGCGAAGGTCCTCCAGGGTCAGATCAAGGCCCACATGGATGTTGCAGCGGATTTCCACGCCCACGGAGCGGATGACATCGATATCACGGTCGATGGCAGCGTAGGGCAGTCGGTATTCAGGGATGCCCCAGCGGGTCATGCCACCGGGCTGGTCCTGGGCCTCGAAGACGGTGACCCCGTGGCCCTGGCGAGCCAGGTCGAAGGCGGCGGTGAGCCCGGCCGGGCCAGCGCCGACGATGGCAACTCTGAGGCCGGTGGTCGGACCGGGGCCGCCGACGATGGCCTGCACTTGCTCCGGGGTCACCTGGTCCAGGATGTGGCGCTTGAGCCAGCGGATGGCGATAGGGTCGCCTTCGTGGCGGGCGGCGCAACTTGTCTCGCATTTGTGGGTGCAAACCCGGCCGCAGACCGCCGAGAAGGGGTTGGTCTGGTAAAGCAGGCGCACTCCGCGCTCGTAGTCCCCATCGCGCACGGCGGCGATGTACTCGGGGATCGCCATGTGGGTGGGGCAGGTGGCGATACACAGGCCGCAGGTGACGCAGCGGTCTGCCTCCAGGCGCGCTGCTTCACGGTCGTAGCCCTGGACGATCTCGGCGAAGGAGTCGATGCGGATCTCGGGGGCTGTTTCATTCATGGGCACCCGGGTCGCGGCGGTCAGCCGGTGGCCGTCGGGGCGGTGATAGCCCAGGGCCTCCTGGTCCCAGGAGTGGATATCCACACCCGGGGTGAAGCGGAACGCCTCCGGATCCACGTCCACCCAGGTGTAGCTGTTGGACATGGACAGGGATTGGGTCATGCAGACATCGACACAGAGGGCACACCAGCAGCAGCGGCCATAGTCAATGCGGGGCCGCAGGCCTGAGTCACCTAATTTGGTTTCGATGCCCGCCACCGGCACCATGTCGATAGCGGCGTTCTGGCAAATGGCCTCGCAGGTCCCGCAGCCGATGCATTTCTCCAGGTCATTCTGGTGGAAGCCGCGATAACGGGGGGCCCCGGGGCGGTCCCGGAGCGGGTCGCGGATGGTCACCGGGTCGCGGAAGAGGTTCTTCCAGGCGGTGAAGGGGGAAAGGACGTCGGTCACGCTCATAGCTATCTCGGAAGCTGAACCCTAGGCCGGTCAATCCTTGGCGCACGGAAGGGGGGTCGGATGACGGCGGTTGGGGGTGTTGACAGCAGGGATGCTGTCGTCAAGCCTACAGGGACGTATTCACGGCGTCCCCCAACCGCCGTCTTTCGGCCTGGGAAAGCCGCCAACTCACCCAGTGGGGGTAATTCGCTGCCGTTGACAATGATCATGCTGCTGGCACTCGTGGTTATCGCTCGATCTCGGGCGGATAGGTGTGCAGGGACACCATGAGGGCCGCCACGTCGGCAATATTGCAGTTGACGATCATGCGCTCCAGCAGGGCCATGGCATGGGTGTAGGAGGGGCCCCGCACGTTCACCCGGCGCGGGTAGCCGCTGCCGTCGGTAACCAGGTAATAGCCGTACTCGCCGCGGGAGCACTCGCCGCGGACATAGGTCTCCCCGGGGGCGATCTTCCAGTGCAGAACATTGGGGATGGTGGCCATCACGGGCCCCTGGCGGGGCATGCGGGCCAGGATCTGGCGGATCAGGTCGATAGAAAGTAACAGGTCCCGGCGGCGCACCTCGGCGCGGGTGAAGATGTCCGAGTCCTGGCCCGTCACCGGCTCGAAATTCAGTTGGGGATAGACCAGGTAGGGGAAGTCCGTGCGTATGTCCCGGGGCACGCCGGCGGCGCGGGCGTTGGGGCCGGTGACGCCGTAGGGGTCCAGCCAGGCAGGGTCGATCACCCCCTGGCCGACGGTGCGTTTTTTGAAGACGGCATTGTGGAACATCGTCTCCTGGACATCCTTGAGGACGCTCTCGATCTCCCGCAGGGTCACCTCCATGCGCGCGTCGAAGCCGTCCGGCAGACCATCGCGGACCCCACCGGGGAGGATGAACATGTGGTAGATGCGGGCGCCGGTCAGTTCCTCGAAGCGATCCAGCATCAGGTCGCGGGCGTAGGTGGTCCACTGGCCGATGACCCCTAGGCCCAGGGCGCCGGCCTGGCCGCCCAGGTACATGAGGTAGCTGTTGATGCGGCCCATCTCCAGGATCAGGGCGCGGATCCAGTTGGCCTGTTCTGGCACCTCGATCCCGGCCAGTTCTTCCACGGCCGCCGCGTAGCAATACTCGTTGAAATCGGGCTCGGGCACGCAGATACGGCAGACGATGGGGAAGCACTGGATGAAGGTGCGCCGCTCCATCAGCTTTTCGAAGCCGCGGTGCAGATAGCCCACATGGACCTTACCCTCCACCACCTCATCACCGCAGACGGTGAGTTCCAGCGCCATGTTACCGGTGATGCCAGGATGCTGGGGGCCCTGCCAGAGCTTGAGGTACTTGCCCGAACTCAAGTCGATGTCGAGGCTGCCATCTGGTCGGGTGGCCGGATACTGGCTACGGTCTGGGTCGAATAAGCCCATGTCAGAGTCCACCCTCTTCAGGTTGCGGAAAAAGTTGCTCCCGCATGTAGGTCGCTGGGTCCTGCGTCTCGCGACCTGGCCGCTGGGCGAAGGCCTTCTGGGCGAATTGGAGGGTATCGAAATCCCGCCGGTAGGGCGGTATCTCGTGCCAGCCCTCCAGGATGAAGTCCTCTTGGAGCCGGGGGCTGCCGGGGAAGCCGATGCCGAACATCTCCCGAAGTTCCCGTTGATAGGTAGCGGCGGTGGGCCAGAGGTCGTGGATGCTTTCCAGGGTGGCCGCGTCCCGGGGGATGCGCACCCGCAGGCCCAAGTCCAGGCGCGCGGTGCGGTTGCAGAGCAGATAGGTGAGTTGGAACTGCCACGCCTCAAGCCAGTCCACGGCGGTGAGTAGTACTAGGTGGCTGAAACCTTCCCGATCGCGCAGGTGCAGGAGGGCCGGGCGCAGATGCGCGGGCGGCAGCTCAACGAAGGCCAGGTCTGGCCTCTGCACGGCCAGGTCGCCTAAGGGGAAGAGGGCCCTCAGCCGCTGGTGGATGGCGGGTAAGCCGGGTTGCTGCACCCCGGCTATGGCTTTCCCCGTCCCGGTCTGATTGTTATCTCTGCTAGGCATGATCCTGTCTCGCTCGTGCTCCTACCAGTTGTAGTCCGGCATGTCCCAGTCGTGGATGACCTGCTTCTGGTTGGCCTTGTACCAGGCAAAATTTTCCGCGTACTGGTTGGCGCCCTCGGCCTTGCCGGCGCGGATGAGCCGCTTCAGGTCCAGGAAGCCTGCGAGCAGGGCCTCGGGTCTGGGCATGCAGCCGGTGATGTAGAGGTCCACCGGCAGATACTGGTCCAGACGCTTGATGGTGTTGTAGGAATCGAAGTACATGCCGCCATTGATGGTGCAGGAGCCCAGGCCGACCACATACTTAGGGTTCTGCATCTGTTCGTAGGAACGGATGACACGCTTGAGGGTCTTGACCGACAGGTAGCCAGAGATGACGAAGAGGTTGGCCTGGCGCGGGGTGGGCCGCCACTGGATACCATAGCGGTAGGCGTCGAAGCGTGGCGTCATCAGGGGGCGCATCTCGATGGCGCCACAGCCGGTGCCGAAGCCGAGGATCCAGATGGATTCGGATCTGGCCCAGTTGAATAGGTCTTCAATGATCTGGAAATAGGCCGGGCGCTGGACCTCGGGCAGGGCCTCGCAGTAGTAGTCCCGTAGGGGCTCGACCTCGAATTCGACCCCGTCCGGGCCCTTGACCAGGCGCTTTTGCAGTTCCGACTCTAACGATGTCACCTCCTTCACACCCGGGGGCTGGACCTCGGGCAGGGCCTCGCCGTAGAAGTCCCGCAGGGGCTCGACCTCGAATTCGACCCTGTCCAGGTCCTTGACCAGGTGGTCTTGCAGTCCCGGCTTTAATGATGTCAACTCGTTCATACCCATAACACCCCCATCACGCCCAATGGCACCGCCCAGACCAGGAACCAGCGGATCGACTGTTCAACCCGGAAACGGGGAAAGACTACCCCAACCAGGACCGAGACCATGTAAATCAAAAAGACCTTTAGGAAGAAGACTGGCCAACTCGTGGCCCCGCCGAAGAACAAGTTCATGTAAATGATGATTTTGGCGATGGGAAAGATGGCCCGGTTGGTCTGCATCAGGGCCAGATAGGAGGAGTGGTATTCCGTCGGCGGACCAATGGGGATCTCCTGGGGCGCCAGCACCAGATCGAAGGGCGGGCGCATCATGGAGCCAAGGAAGGACAGCATGGCCGCCGCCACCGCCAGGGGATTGGTAAAGAGGGTCCAGTGCAGGAAACCGCCTTGCTGGGCGGCGACAATCTCCGTCACCGACAGGGTCTGGTATTGCAGGGCCACGGCGAACACCGCCAGGCCGAGGGGCAGTTCGGAGGCCGTGACCTGGGACAGGCCGCGGCTGACGCCGATGGCGGCATAGGGATGGCCGCTTTCACCAGCGCCCAGGGCCATGCCCAGGGTGCCGAAGAAGATGAAATAGAGGGCCAGGATGAGGTCGCCGGCGAAGGACAGATTGGTGAACATATGGCTGCCGTACAGGGTCGGCACGAAGAGCACCAGGCCGATGCCACCCGTCAGCCGGAATACCGGCCCCAGGTAGAAGTGGACGCCGTGGCTGATGGAAGTCCGCAGCCCGTAGTTCTTGATCAGGTCTATGTAGTTTTGCCAGATGGGGATGCCGTGGCGGCGCCCGACCCGGGCGGCGATCTTGGCGACCAGGGCATTCAGCAGCAGTCCGTAGTTGAAGACGATGAAGAGCGTCAGCAGGGAATAGGGGATCTTCATCCAGTCAAAGTTCATGGCTGGACCCCCAGGCCCCACAACAGGACGATGGCAGCGAAGGCCAGGAAGTGAAAGGCATAGGTTTGGCCGTTGCCGGTGTAGAGGCGCCGCCCCAGATCGCCAGCGGTATGGAGCAGGTCGGTCAGGGACTCCCAAAAGTGGGTGGCCAGGGGCAGGGTGAGAAAGCCCAGGGCCTTGCGGTAGGGGGCGAAGAAGTTCCAGGCGAAGTGCGTGGTCTCCGGCCGGTAGGGACGCTCGGCGGCAAAGGCGATATTGAACTGCTTGACCTTCTGGGCGCGGCGGTTGACGAACAGCAGCCAGGCGAAGACCGATGTGAAGATGACGCCGATGATGATCATGATGGCCACCGGGTTCCAGTACCCGTAGTGGCTGGAGATGACCAGGCCCTCCCAGTTCAGGCCGCCGTTGGGGAAGAACTGGCCGATATAGGTATCGACCCGGCGCAAGGCCAGCCCCGGAAAGAGGGCGAAGGCCATGAGCAGGACGACGAACAGCATCTGCGGCAGGACGATCCAGAAGGGTGCCTCCCGGAGCCGCCGGTGCTCGTCCTTCAGTTGACCGAGGAAGATGGTGTGTATGAGCCGGAACAGGTAGAGGAAGGCGATGGGGCCGGCGAAGAAAAGGATCACCAACGGTAGCCGGGACTCGGTGTCCAGGATGGCGTTGTAGAAGATCCAGCGCCCGCCGAAACCGGACAAGGGAGGCACCCCCGAGATGGCGATGATGCCGATGAGCACGGCGATGAAGGATAGGGGCATGAGGGTGATGAGTCCGCCCATGCGGTACATGTCACGGGTGCCGGTGCGCTTGGCTACACCGCCCACCGAGAGGAAGAGCATGGACTTGTAGATGTAATGGTTGACGACGAACATCAGGGCCATGAGCCAGCCCAGGTGGTTCATCAGGCCCAGGCCGAACATGGCATAGCCCATCTGGCCGATGGAGGAGTAGGCCAGCAGGCGCTTGGCGTCCTCCTGGAAGGCGGCCAGCAGATTGCCGATCAGGGCGGTGCAGGCGCCGATCCAGAGCATGACATGGGTCAGCTCAACGCCGTAGAGTTGCTGCTTGCCCATGCCGATGAGCAGGACGAAGAGCCCGAAGAGCCCGGCCTTGAGCAGGATGCCCGAGACCATGGGGGACACGTCTGTCTCTGCCTCGGCGTGGGCCCCGGGAAGCCAGATGTGCAGGCCCAAGGCGGCGGTCTTGGTCATGAAGCCAATGGCCAACAGGGCGAAGACCCAGGCCGAGAGGGGTGCTGGAACCTGAGTAAGGGCGGCGAGTTCCAGTCCTGGCGCACCCTGGGCCGCCAGGGCGAAGCCCCCCAGGATGAGGAAGGCGCCGCCGAGGGAGAAGAGGAGGTAGGACAGGGCATGGGGCTCGGAGGCCTTGCCGCGCATGATGAGGAAATAGGAACCCAGGGTCAGCAGTTCCCAGGCGGCGAAGAATTCAAAGCTGTCCTCGGCGAGCAGGAGGATCGCCAGGCCGGCGTACATCAGTAGGGCCGAGGGATAGAAGCCGACCCGCCGGCCATGGGCATCGTAGCTGGCGAGCAGGGTGACGGCCCCGCCCACTAGAAAGATGATGGCGAAGATGAGGCGCAGGGGGTCGTAAAGATCATAGGTGGCGGCAAAGCAGGCGAGGAGGCCGGCGATGGCCAGGGTGTTCTTGATCCAGGCCGGCAGCCACTCCAGGAACAGGAAGAGGAGCGCGAAGACCAGAGGCCAGGTCAACAGCAGTTGGTTTTGACCCGACAACTCGCCCCAGAGATAACCCAGGCCCCAGGCGGCCGCAAGGGCGGCGAGGATGGGGATCAACCGGTGGGTTGGGCAGGCGATGGGCGAGGCCGTTGCCGCCGCAGGTAGCGGGCGCTTGATGGCATAGCCAAACCAGCGGAACAGGTAGCCGGCCTCGATCAGGGTGCCAAACAGGATGAGTCCCAGTAGGGCCAGCCGGTCGTGGGCGGCCAGCAGGTGCACCAGTTCCCACTTGGCGTAGAAGCTGGGGAAGGGCGGCAGGCCGGCGAGCAGGGCGAGGAAGCTGATAAAGGCCAGGATCAGGAGCGGCCGGCTACGTAGGGCGGCCCAGGCGGTAAGATCCCGTTCCGCGACGAGACCGGAGAGCCAATAGAGCCCCGCCTTGGCTACCGCGTGGGCGGCCAGGACGCCGCAGGCGATGAAGAAATAGTGGTCACCGAGGATGTCACGCTGGCCGATGATCACCAGTACCAGCCCGGTCTGGGCCACCGAGGAATAACCGAGCAGCCGGCGGTCCTTGCCCTGGGGCAGGGCCAGCAGGTTGGCGGCGAGGAAGGTTAGCAGACCGAGGCCCGTGGCCACCGGCAGCCATTCCGCCCCGCCGATGAAGAGCAGCTTGTCCACCGCGAACAGGGCGGCGGTGCCGCTGGCGGCGGCGAAAAGGGCGGAGAAGGCGGGGTGGGCAGATTCGTAGATGTCCAGGGCCCAGCCGTTGGCGGGGAAGGGCTTTAGCTCGGCTACCAGGGCGATGAACATCAGGAGAAATGCAATGGCGCCGCCAGCATTCAGGGCCCAGGCGCTACCTGCACCAAGGGCGGAGGCGGGCCCGGACATGCCGTCCAGGTTGAGGGTGCCGCTGGCATGGTAGGCAAAAATGATCCCGATCAGTAGCAGGACGGAGACGAACTCAGCCACAAGCAGGTACTTGAAGCCCGCGGCCAGAGCACGGTCATCGTTTGACAGCAGGATGAGGCCGGCGGTGGCAATGGCGATCAGTTCCATGAAGACGAAGAGGTTGAAAAGGTCGCGGGTGAGGATGATGCCGTTCAGAGCCATGACCGCCACCAACATCACCGCCATGGCCCGGTGGCCGCGCGTGAGCAGTTCCTCCTTCAGGTAGAGGGTCGAGAGCAGGCCGGTCAGGTTGACGATCAGGATGAGGGCGGCCTCGGGCAACCCTAGCCGCAGGTTGATGGCGAAGGGCGGCGGGGCGCCGGCAGTGAAGATTTCTGCCGGCCCGGTTTGCCCGGTCACCAGAGCCAGCAGCCAGCTTGTCGCCAGCCAGGCCATGAAACCCAGGGTAGCGAGGCTGATCGTCCAGGCGGCAAAGGGCTGCCGGGGACCGAGCAGACCCAGGAGAAAGGCGGCGCCCAAGGCCGTTGCGATGAACAGGATGGGGCTTAGCATGTCGGCACCCCGGCGAAGGGCGGGTTGGGGCTTGCCGTTCTCGGGCCGCCGCGTTGAGCAGGATAGGAAGTTACCATTTCAGGTCCGTGAACTTGGCGATATCCAGGCTGCGCCGTTTGGCGTGGAGCTGGTAGGCATAGGCGAGCATCAGGGCCGTGGTACCCAGGCCGATGACGATGGCGGTGAGCACCAGGGCTTGGGGCAAGGGGTCAATGACTCGGGCGGCGGCCTTGCCGGCAGTCAGGGTGGCATCGAGGATGGGCGCCGTGCGACCCCGCAGGTAGCCCATGGCGATGATGACGATATTGACCCCGGTGCTGGCGAGGGTGAAGGCGACGATGATGCGCAGCAGGTTAGGCTGGGTCAGAGCGCCATAGAAACCGATCAGAATCAGCAGGAAACCCGTGGTCAGGGCGATTTGGGCAAGATCAGGCATCAGGACTCCTCCGTCTCGGACAGGCTGGCAAGGATGGAAGAGAATTCGGCTCCGACCTTGAGCCCAATCAGGGTCGAGATAAGGGGGATGGTCCCCGCTGAAAAGAGATCCCCCAGGGTGCCGAGAGGCAGGATACGGTTGTCGAGAAAGCCCCCGGCCAGGACCAGGCCCAGGAGGCCGATACCGACGAAGAACAGGCCGGAGAGGGCCTCCAGACCCGCGATCAGGCGGTGGCTGAAGCGCTTGAGGGGGGTGGCCAGCAACAGGAGCAGGGTCGCCGAGGCGAGGATGGCCCCACCCTGGAAGCCCCCGCCCGGGGTCAGGTGACCGTTAGCGAAGACATAGACCCCGAGCAGCAGGATCAAGGGTGTCAGCAGTTGGCTCCCGGTGGTCAGCAGTTCTCCCACCGGGAGCGGGGCGCCAAGCCGGCTGGAGGCAGCCTCGCTCAGCCTGTTACTTTCCCCGGGCTCAGCCCCCTGATCGGTTCTGGGTTTCAGCTCTTGCCTCGCCCCAGGTCCGGCCAGGACCAGGCCGACGATGGCCGACGCCAGGAAGAGTACTGTGACCTCCCCCAGGGTATCCAGGCCGCGGTAGCTGATAACGATGGCGGTTACCAGGTTGGCGGCGCCGAGGTCAGGCGCGGTGCGCTCGGCGTAGTAGAGGGCGGTCGGGTTCAGCGCCGGGTCTGGGGCGTAACCCACCAGCAGACTGGCAAAGAGGGCGCCGAGGACGGCGAGCAGCAGCAGGGCGGCCAGACGCTTAATCATGGTCGTCAACCTCGAGACTGCCGCGCCGCACCCGGCCCAGCACGAAGAAAAAGAGGAAGGTGGTCAGGCCACTGCCGATGGCCGCCTCGGTCATGGCGACGTCAGGGGCCGCCAGGATCAGGAACAGCACCGAGGCTAAGAGGCTCACCAGCCCGGAGGCGAGGATGGCGATGGGCAGGGACCGGCCACTGATCGCCACCAGGGCCGCGACGATCATCGCCAGACCCAGCAGACCGGCCAGGATCAGGATCAGGTCACTCATGGGCCTCTCCGGTGTCTTCCGCCAGTCGGTCCACCCGGGTCAGGGGGGACTTTTTCAGGCCCACCCGGTGCGCCGCGCGGGCCAGAACCTGGGACGAGAGGGGGTTGGTAAAGAGGATGAAGAGTCCGATAAGCAGCAGCTTGAGCCCCCAGTCGGGGCGTAGGCAGCCAATGCCGGCGAGACTCAGGAGGGTGCCCAGGGTGGTGGCCTTAGTGCCGGCTTGAATACGGTTGAAGACGTCGGGCATACGCACCAGCCCCAGGCCGCCGAGCAGCAGGAAGGCGGCGCCGGCGACCAGCAGCAGGCCGCCGAGCAGGCTGAGCGGCGTAACCGGAAAAAGGCTCGCGTCCATCACAGCCCTCCCTCTAGGTAACGGGCGACCACGATGACCCCCAGGAAGGAGAGGAGGGCGTAGATCAGGGCCACGTCGAGGTAGATGCCGCGCCCCGCGACCAAGGCGGTCAGTAGGATGCCGGTGATAGCAATGATGGTCAGGACATCGAATGCCACCACCCGGTCAGCCGCCGTGGGGCCTTTGAAGAAGCGCCAGAGGGCCAGCAGGAAGGCGACCCCGGCGAGGCCTGCTGCCAGGGCCAGTAGGAACTCAACCATACATGACCTCCAGATAGCGCTCGAAACCCGCGACGATACTGGCAGTGGCCCCTTCGATGTCGTCGGCATCCACCCGCACCCAATGGACGTAGAGCCACTCGTCCTTGAGTTCCACCGTCAGGGTCCCCGGTGTTAGGGTGATCGAATTGGCGAGCAACAGTCTCCCCATGCGGCTCTTGAGCCGGGTGCGCACCTTGACGATGCCAGGGATGAGGGGGAGGGAAGGCGACAGGACAACCCTGGCTAGACGCAGATTGGAACGGACCAATTCCTTGAGGAAATACAGTAAGTAGAGCGGGGCCGCCCGCACGGCCGCCGGGGTGGCCTTGAACTGGGTCAAGGGTGACATACTGCCCCGGAACAACCCGGCAATCACCAAAGCCGCCACCAGGCCTAGGACCAGGACATCCGGGGCCAAAGAGGCATTGAGCATTAGCCAAAGGAGGAAAAGGATGAAGAATGTCGGGACCATGAGTCGATCGGGGCAAAAGTTGGGAGAACAGGCTTTCCGCCTAAAATCACCAGGAAAACCATGGACGTTGAAAGGGATTGGTAGGGTTAGCGGGCTGAAGGATAGGACTGACCCGTGTAACGCGGCCTCAATAATTAAGACTATACTAATATTCTTGCGTTACTTCTGTGTGACGATCTCTTGACCATTGGCGGCTGGGTTCCTGGCCTGAAACCTTCCCCTGATCCTATCGCCCGATATCCCTGGCTAAAATTTCCTTCCGCTGGGCGGTTTGCGAATGCGCAATGACACTAGGGCTTACTTCCTATAGTTTTGATCAGGAATTATTTGGACGGCCTGGCCCGGTCACTGTCAGCTCATCAGAGGCCCACCCTCAATGGACACTTTTACCCGAAACTACAGCATGGGCCTGGCCTCCCTGGTTCTGGGCCTGATCATCTTCTGGCTCTATTCTCTCTGGGCACCCCGGGTTTGGGAGTTGAATGAGATTCTGGAGGCGGAGCCACTGGTGGCCACTTATCCCTATGCCTTTCGGGTGATCGAGTTTAGCGATGGGGTTGCCACTCTTTCGACCCCGCGGTCCTTCAGCTTTCCGGTAGTCCGCTTGTTGCCCATCCTTTACCCGGAGTTAGCCAATCTGGCCCAAGAAGATCCGCGCATGGTCGCTGCGCAGCAACGTCTCATTGATGCCCAGAAACGGGCCATGCAACTGGTTCAGGAGCACTCAGATGTTCGTGAGGTTCGCTGGGTGCTGGATGTCGGTTGGCTTGCTGACCATGGCATCCAGGTTCAGCAGACCGATATCGCCGAGGCTATGCCATGATGCCCGCGAAGATTCGGTCTCGATTCCTGGATTTGGCGGTGGGGGACCCCGCTGGCCGTGATCAAATTTATGTCAGATTCATTTTCACAACCCATTGCTAAGGCAGGGTGAATTATGCGTATCGCCATCACCAGTCAAAACTTCAAAACCATTACCAATCATGCGGGTAAGGCCAGGCGCTTTCTCGTCTATGAGGCGGGTGACCAGAGCCTGCCGATGGAGGTGGAACGGCTCGACCTGCCCGCTGAGATGTCTCTGCACGCCTACCATGGCGAGGATCATCCGCTTTTCCTCTTGGGGCTTGAGGTTCTAATAACCCAAAGTGCGGGTCAGGGGTTGGTGCAGCGTTTGAGCCGACACGGCATCCGAGTGCTCGTTACCAGTGAATCCGATCCGGTGCCGGCCGTCTCCCGGGTGGCGGCAGGAGTGCCCCTCGCGCCAGGGCTCCCCCATGACCACGATCATGGCCATCAGCAGGTACATGACCACAACCTTGGCCAGGTTCGCATGGCAGGACTCGTCCGCCCTGCTCTACCTGTCCAGCCCAAGGGTGCGTGACACCTACCCCAGGGGCCCGATGTGCGCCCGAACCTTGTAAGCGTGGCGGGGACTGGTAACTTAGGCACGGAAACTGGCAGGCTAATCCCCTGGCACTCGTTGTAACTTTACCCAAACCGAGCCCCTTGCCAGGGGCTCCCGACAAACCTTCGCATGGAGATAACCCACATGACTTTCACCAAGAACGCTGGCACCTTAGACCGTTCCCTGCGGGCCATCGTCGGCCTGGTCCTGATTGCCCTGACGCTGACCGGCATTATTGGGGTCTGGGGCTGGATTGGTGTCGTCCCTCTGGTCACCGCTGCCCTCGGCTGGTGCCCCGCCTACACCCTGCTGGGCATCAAGACCTGTCCGACCCAGGACTAAGGGCAATTCCATGGATTTCCCAACCGGGCTAACCGGTTGGGCTTGGCCCGGCTCCGGCCGGGCCCTGGATCCACCCTTAGCCCATTCGAGGCTAGGTTGCTCGAGCCCGCTTTCATTCCCGGTCCCATGCTGGCGTTCAGCCTGTCCCATGCCCAACTCCTGGTCGCGGATCTTGACTGGACCCAGGCCCGTCGAGGGGCCTCCGGCATCATGGGTTCTGTCCCTACCCGGGGCACCAACCCGGCGCCAGCCATAAACATCACCCCAATTGAGTCCCCTTCTGGGGAGTACGGATCTTGGAAGGAATCTCCTTGCCCTTGCTCTGATCCTAGGCTCGGCCTTGCCCTGGCGGGAACTCAGCCCTCGAGGACGACCCCAACTTGCTTGTGAAGGACACGGCGACTTGCCGCGGCCAGCAACAATTTCTGAGTGCGAAACTAGGAATTGACATCTATATATTAGAAAAAGATAATATAGATAATTTCATGCACATTTTTGGGAGAGCCTCAATGCTCAAATCTATATTCGTCGCCGGTGGCTTCGCCCTCTTACTTGCCGCTGCTACGACTCAGGCCGCGGCCTTGGACGAGGCCAGCGCCCGGTATCTCGAACCCACCCTCAATGGCGAAGTCTCCGCCAGCGGCCTCTTCCCCTCTCAGGAAATGGAGGACGCCTTTAACGACTATCTGGCCTGGACCAAGACCCAGGGTCTAAGCCGCTTGGCTGCCTTCGAGCCGGTCGTCCGCGACTTCCCGGAAGGTCAGGGCTCCGAGTCCGGTCGTTTTCCCAACCAGGCTATGGAAGACCAGTTCAAGGAATACCTAGCCTGGACCGGTGAAGGTAATTCCGGTCTCTTCTATGCCTTCCGCGCGGTTGATTTCGACTAACCTCCCCACTGGGGCTATTCCGTTTGCCCTTGGTGCTTGGCATGTTGGGGCGGCCGCGAATTCCCCAGGCGGGTTAACGACTAAAACCCGCCCCGAAGGGTGCGGGTTTCTGCTTGTCTCAAGTGGGTGATTGTTCACTTGAAGGGATGGGGTCTCGTCAGATGATGGCAGCAGGTTCCACACCTTGAAGTTTAAGTGGGCCGGGCTGCTATCGAGCGGGTTGGAACCAGCGAGGTGCAGTAAGTGGGTCTGGGTAACAGGTTCAATGGATGAACCCTGACCTTATGAGCTTGTCCACCTCGATCGCCAGGAAGCTGGGAAAAAAGCACAGGAGAATCAGCGGCCACCAGTCGCTAGGAAACTCGGCGGTGCGGAACAGATCCGAGGCCGCCGGAATTAGGGTAGGGATGAGGCGGATCAGGATACTGATGGCGATGCCACCCAAGAGCCAGGGGTTGCTGAAGGGACTGAAGGTGAAGGCCGAGGCGAAGATGGAGCGCGCCGAGACGACATAACCAAAGTGGGCCATGAGCACCGCCCAGAAGGCGGCGGTCTGGGCCTGGGTGAGCAGCAGGGGGTCGAGGATCTCACCCGCGACTACGGCAGGGGCGCCGAAGTGGTAGTAGATGAGGAAGCCCGGCATCGCCACGGCCAGGCCCATGATCACCAGTCGTTGCAGGAAGAGGGCGTTGATGATGGGGGCCTGGGCGTCCCGCGGTGGCTGCGACAGCAGGCCCGGTTCTTTGGGTTCCATCATCAGGGGCAGGGTCAGCAACACCGAATCAAGCAAATTGATCCAAAGGATCTGTACCGGCTCTAGGACGAATCGCGCTGCAAAGAGGGGTGCCGTGGCTGCCAGCAAAACGGCCCCCATGATCAGCAGAGCCTGAGCGGCATTGGTCGGCAGGGTGTAGAGGATGGCCTTTTGCAGGTTGTTCCAGGCATGGCGGCCCTCTTCCACGGCATTGACGATAGTGGCGAAATTGTCATCTGCCAGTACCATGTCCGCCGCCTCCCGCGCCACTTCGGTGCCGGCGATGCCCATGGCGATGCCGAGATCCGCCTGCTTGAGGGCCGGGGCGTCGTTGACACCATCTCCGGTCATGGCGACGACATGGCCGTTGGCCTGGAAGGCCGCGGCGATGCGCTGCTTGTGTTCGGGGGCCACGCGGGCAAAGATGGCGACGGTCTCGACAGCCCGGCGCAGGGACTCGTCGTCCATCGCCGCCAGTTCCACCCCCGTCAAGACCTGGCCGGCTGCGATGCCGAGTTGGGCGGCCACCGCCTGAGCCGTATCGGGATGGTCGCCGGTGACCATGACGGTGCGGATGCCCGCCCCCCGGCACTTGGCGACCGCCTCTATGGCCGAGGGTTTGGGCGGGTCAATCATCCCCTGGAGGCCGGCGAAGGTCAGGTCGCGCAGGTCGGCGTGGAGCAGGTCACGATGGCTGGCGTCTACCTCGCGGAAGGCGAAGCCCAGGGTACGCAGGGCCTGGCGAGCGAAGACCCGGGCTGCGTCCAGGTAGTCTTCCTGGTCGATGGGACCTATCTGCCCCGCGGCGTCCAGCCCGGTCAAGCAGTGGGGCAGCAGAATCTCGGGGGCGCCCTTGACAGCGATGAAGCGGCGTCCCTCCCATTCCACCAGCACTGCCATATACTTAGTGCTCGAGTCGAAAGGAATTTCCTCGAAACGCCTTAGCCCCTCCCTGGTGATGCCCCCCTTGGCGGCGCTGACCAGGAGGGCGAGTTCCGTGGGATCGCCGACTCCCCCGCCTTCTTCGCTTAGGTGGGCATTGTTGCAGGCCACGCCGATCTCCAGTAACCGTCTCAGGGCCGGCAGGGAGCCTGCGGCGAGGGGCGCGCCGGCACCTGAGAAATGCCCGGTCACGTCATAGCCAACCCCGGAAACGGCAAAGTTTTGCCCAGCGACATGGATCTGGGTGACCGTCATGTGGTTTTCGGTCAGGGTGCCGGTTTTATCGGAGCAGATCACCGAGGTGGCCCCCAGGGTCTCGGCGGCGGGGAGCTTACGAATCAGCGCCTTGCGCGAGGCCATCACGGTGCCGGCAACCGCGAGGATGGAAGTGACCAGGGCCGGTAGCATCTCGGGGATTGCCGCCACCACCAGCGAAACGGCGCCAAGAAAGCTATAGCCGAGTTCATAACCCAGATAGAGGCCATAGGCGAAATTGAAGGCCCCGACCGTCAGGATCGCCTTGATCAGGGTCCCCACGAATTCACTCATCTTGCGTTGCAGGGGCGTCTTGCCGGCGTCCGCGGCCGACACCATGGTGGCGATCTGGCCGAAGGCGGTGTGGGAGCCGGTCTCGACCACAAGGCCTCGCGCGGTGCCCTGGGTCAGATAGGTACCCGAGAACCCGATGTTTTTTTGGTCGCCGGGGACCAGATGCTCACCCTGGACTAATGCCGTGGTCTTTTCTACCGGCACCGATTCCCCGGTGAGGGAGGATTCATCGACGTGGACATTCCGGGTGTCGATGAAGCGCACATCGGCGGGGATCTTATCCCCACCTTCCAGCACCACGATGTCCCCCGGGACCAGCTCGCGGGAGGGGATGCGGAGCAGATCCCCGCCGCGTACCACCATGCATTCCGGTACCATCATGCTGCGCAGGGCCTCCAGGGCTCCCTCGGCCTTGCCTTCCTGGATAAATCCCAGGATGGCATTGAGCACTACGACCCCCAGAATCACGAGGGTGTCGGGGAGCATGTGGCTGCCTAAGGCCGTGAGCAGGCCGGTGATGGCGGCGGTGACGAGCAGGATGATGACCATGGCATCGTTGAATTGGCGCAGGAACCGAATCCAGGCCGGGGTTTTCTTGAAGGTGATCTCATTCCAGCCATAACGGCCCTGCCGTGCTACCGCCTCCGATGGAGTCAGGCCCTGTTCGCGGGAGGTCTGCAGGGCGGCGAGGGTCTCGTCCACGTCCAATCGATACCAGGGATCACTCATGACACTTTGCTCCGGATCGTGATGCGGGAATGGCTAATGAGATGATACCTGGTCGGTTGTTGGCGATCTCTGCCAGTGCCCAGCCGGCCGGGGTTTGACTGGGGTTAGGGCTAGGCGGAAGCCGTTAGCGGCAACGCCGGCCCAAGGGAGCTCCCTGCACCGCCATGGGTCGGAACAGCCGTCCCTCGGCGCGCAGGAAGTGGACGAAGAATTCGAACAGAACCAAGCGGGTAGTCTGAACGAAGACCACCAGGCCCTCCAGCACGATGGCAAAGACATTACCCAGGATCACCACCAGCCACCAAACCAGGGAGTTGTCTACCGCTCCGGCCAGGGTCATGATGGTGTGGGAGAGGGCGGCGTGGGCCAGGGCGAAGGCGCCCACCCGGGCGAAGGAGAGGGTGTTAAGCAGCAACTCGAACAGGCTGTAGAGCAGCCCACCCAGGGCGCTAACCAGGGCCTGGATACCCGCCCCGTGGCACCGCCAGAGGCTGCCGGCGATGAAGTGGATCAGGGCCAGGCCAGCAATCCAAAAGACCTGGGGATTGGCGATGGCAAGCAGCAACGCCAGATAGAGGATCAGCACGGCGGCATCCACTGCCAGCCAGGTGCCCAGGTCGTTGTTCCAGTGGGCCTCGAAACCGGCGAGGACCAGCCCTAGCAGCAAAATCCCGACGCCAAAGGCCAAGGGCACCGCCAGGACGATGATGGGATGCTCCAGGGGCTTGAGCCAGAGAGCGGGGATCAGATCGTCGAAACCAAAGACGTCGCCAAAGAGCAGGCCGCAGGCCATGGCGGCGAGTCCGCAGGGCAGCAGAAAACGGATATCAGGCCAGCGTTTGCCGAAAAGCAGGGCAAAAAGTACCAGCAGCAGGCCATGGCCCACGTCGGGAAACATGTAGCCAAAGAGCAGAGGCACTAACAGGGCCAGGAGGCCGCTCGGGTCCACCTCCTTGCGGTCCGGGGTACCCCAGAGCATGAGCAGGGGTCGGTAAGGTTGGGCCCACCAACTCTGCAGGGTGGTGACCGGTGGCGGTGCCGAGGCTGGCGGGTCAGGGAAGCGCACTACAACCTCGATACCGGCCTGCCAGAGGGCCTCTTGCAGGCCACCCAGATCCTCGGCCGTGGTCCAGCCGGTGACGTGACAGAGTTCCTGGCCGCCGAGGTAGCAGGCGGCCTTGTCCAGATACCAGGCCAGGGTGTCGATGTCGGCCCGGGCAGCGGCGATGGTGGGGTCGGCGCGCAATTCCTTCAGGGGCATTTCCAACCGGGCGATCTCGTGATCGAGGGCGCTGAGGTGGTCATGTATGCGGTGGATGCGCTCATCCGGGTT
Organism: Chromatiaceae bacterium; assembly: GCA_044228795.1. Taxonomy (GTDB): domain Bacteria; phylum Pseudomonadota; class Gammaproteobacteria; order Chromatiales; family Chromatiaceae; genus M0108. Next base: position 66,087 of record JBGAUE010000015.1, read on the forward strand.
GCCGGCTAGCCAGGAGGGGATGCCGACTTGTTCGCAGCCCCTTTCCACCACCAGTTGTCGGATCAGGGTGCGCTGATCGGGCATGCCCATCATGAAGGGAAAGTCGTGCCGCGGCCCCCGGACCACCAAGGCGGTTTGGGTGGCGACTTCGCTCTCTTCGAGCCGGCAGATCTTGGGGCAGGCGAAGAGGCACTTGCACAGAAATCGGGTCTCGTTGAAGAGGCCGTCCAGGTCCACGCCATCCCGGCGCATGGCGCGCAGGGCCTCGTCGAGGAGCCGCAGGTCCTCCCGCTCTGCTTGCCGCTCGGCCACCTGCTCCCTTAGGTAGTCCAGGCGCGCACTCCAGACGCGCAGCCGATGCAGAGCCTGGTTGGCAACATGGACGGGATTGCCAAGCAGGGCGCTGGGATGGTCAGGGCCCTCGGGCAGGTCTTCCAGGTGGCGCGCGATCAACTCACGCCCGCGCTTAACAAAATAGCGCAGCTTATGGGTATTCGGGGGGTCTGCCAGGCGGGGGTCTATCTCCAGTTCCACCATTCCGGATCGAGCCAGAATTTCGGTGGCCCGGACCGTATGTTCGTGGGGAACATAGGTCTCGAACCAGCGGGCTTGGATAGGGCGAAGGGGGAACATGGGTGCGCACCCCGGTACGCTGTCGGAAGGTGCCGCCGACCGCGGCAAGTGGGTCGAATTGGAGCGGGTCGAGTAGTGATGCGGTCGTTGGGCGGCGGCGAGGCCGGAGGGGCAGCCGGTTGGCAGCGCACCCTACCCGCTAACTACTCAGTTCTATCACTAAGCTAGCATATTAGAGGATATTTGCCGCCTGGCCACCCAGCCTCGGGCTGATGGAGATCCGCTCGCAGCCGACTGAAATTCTCGAAAATCAGATTCTTGACGGCTGGGGGCATGGGTCACCCTGATCCCGCGCCCCACTCGGCAAGGCGGCGACAGATCCGGGGATCCATTGCCGCTCCGCCTTTGGTGTTCTCGATGCTCTCCGAATGATCTGTGCCCTAGCTGCGATGTTCGCCCGTAACCGATAAGGGCCTTTCGGCCCTTTTCCATTCAATATCATGCCAGGCCAAAGCGATCCAGGTTCATCACCTTGTTCCAGGCCGCAACGAAGTCTCTCACGAACTTCTCCTGGCTATCGTCACAGGCATAGACCTCGGCCATCGCTCGGAGCTCGGAGTTCGAACCGAAAACGAGATCGACACGGGTGCCCGTCCATTTGATCTGGCCAGACGAGCGATCGAGTCCTTCGAATAGGCCCTCGGTTGAGGAAGGCCGCCACTCGGTACCCATGTCCAGCAGATTGACGAAGAAATCGTTCGTCAGTGTTCCGGGCTTGCTCGTGAATACACCCTGGCTGGACTGCCCGAAGTTGGCATTCAGGGCCCGCATGCCACCGACCAATACCGTCATTTCGGGGGCGGTCAAGGTCATCAACTGGGCGCGGTCCAGCAACATCTCCTCGGCGGGGGTTTTCAGGCCGGCGCGCTGGTAATTTCGGAACGCGTCCGCCATGGGCTCTAGGACCGCGAATGATGCCGCATCGGTCTGCGCTGGCGATGCGTCCGTTCGTCCGGGTGTGAAGGGCACCTTGACCTCATGGCCAGCCTGCCTTGCGGCCTCTTCGACTGCCGCGCCGCCCGCCAGCACGATGAGGTCCGCTAGCGAGATCCGCTTGTTGCCGGATTGAACGTCGTTAAAGGCCTGCTGGATGGCTTCGAGCTTCTGTAGAACCTTGGCCAGTTCCGCCGGCTGGTTCGCCTCCCAGTCCTTCTGGGGCGCCAGGCGGATGCGTGCCCCGTTGGCCCCGCCGCGCTTGTCCGAGCCACGGAAGGTAGTGGCCGACGCCCAGGCCGTCGTCACGAGTTGGGAATTGGACAGGCCCGAGGCAAGGATCTGGGCCTTCAGGGACGCCAGATCCTGCTCGCTGACCAGTTCATGGTCCACCGCCGGAACCGGGTCCTGCCAGATCAATTCCTCGGCCGGAACCTCGGGCCCAAGGTAGCGGGCGCGTGGGCCCATGTCGCGGTGTGTCAACTTGAACCAGGCCCGGGCAAAGGCGTCGGCGAAGGCTTGCGGATCCTGGTGGAAGCGACGCGAGATCGGCTCGTAGATCGGGTCGAACCGCAGGGACAAATCTGCCGTCGTCATCATGGGGCGGTGCTTGATCGACGGGTCGTGGGCATCGGGGATCAGGTGTTCTTCCTTGACGTCCTTCGCCTGCCACTGCCAGGCCCCGGCGGGGCTCTTTACCAGCTCCCACTCGTAGCCGAAGAGCATGTCGAAGTAGCCCATGTCCCAGGTGGTTGGGTGCGGCTTCCAGGCCCCTTCGATGCCGCTGGTCGTGGTGCAGACACCCATGCCAGACCCGAACTTGTTTCTCCAGCCCAGGCCCAACTCTTCGAGGGGTGCCGCCTCCGGCGCCGGACCGACCAATGACGGATCGCCCGCGCCATGGGCCTTGCCGAAGGTGTGGCCGCCGGCCACCAGGGCGACGGTCTCCTCGTCGTTCATCGCCATCCGGGCAAAGGTCTCTCGCACGTCGTGACCGGAGGCCACCGGGTCCGGGTTACCGTCCGGGCCTTCCGGGTTGACGTAGATGAGGCCCATCTGGACGGCAGCCAGGGGGTTTTCCAACTCCCGATCGCCGGAGTAGCGGCTCTTGGGCTTGTCGCTGGTGGCCAGCCATTCGCTTTCAGCACCCCAGTAGATGTCGTCTTCCGGCTCCCAGATGTCCTCGCGGCCGCCGCCAAAACCGAAGGTCTTAAACCCCATGGATTCAAGTGCACAGTTGCCAGCCAGGATCATCAGGTCCGCCCAGGAGATCTTGTTTCCGTACTTTCGCTTGATGGGCCAGAGAAGTCGGCGCGCCTTGTCCAGGTTGCCGTTATCGGGCCAACTGTTGATGGGTGCGAAACGCTGATTGCCATGGCCGGCGCCGCCGCGCCCATCGGAAATACGGTAGGTGCCCGCGCTGTGCCAGGCCATCCGGATGAACAAGCCACCGTAATGGCCCCAGTCGGCGGGCCACCAGTCTTGCGAATCGGTCATCAGCGCGTAGAGATCCTGCTTCACCGCAGCCAGGTTGAGCTGCTTGAAGGCCTCGGTGTAGTTGAACTGCTCGCCAAGGGGGTTGGACTTGGCGGAATGCTGGTGCAGTATCTTGAGGTTTAGCCGATTGGGCCACCAGTCACTGTTGGACTGGGCGCCGGCGGTGGTGCGGGCACCGTGCATCGTGGCGTAGGGGCACTTTGCTTCGTTCGACATTGTTTTCTCCTTTGTTGATAGATTTATCATGCAGTTAGAAGGTCATGCGTTTTTATCTATCGGTCTGGTTGTTTGACATCTTCGTTCATGCGGGTTCATCAAGGATGATGGAACTGGGAGAATCGCCGGTATCTGCCACCGGGGGAGAGGAGAGGGTTGCTCCGTCGCCAGGGGATGACGACGATAAATGATTAGATCAGAGACAGGGAAATGTCGCTAATCGTTAAATTCGAGAACAATTATCGGGACAGGCTATTGATCGGCCCTGATGCAAGAAGCCAGATCCGGGGCGCGGGCTTGGGATCAATATTCAACAGCGATCTGGCCCGTGCAGGATTTATCGATAATGCGTGCTCCCTGTTACGCCTTTGAGGTCCGCAAAACGAAAATTTTCCAGACCTTGGATTGTGCCAGTGGGTTCGGTTACCCCTGCCACTGATAGACCTCTAACGGCGAAACCCCGCACTGGTTACAGCCGCTGCACTTAGGGGCTTGTAGGCAGGTCACCTTACCCTTGCGTTGCCAAACCTCCAACATGCCTCGGATCATTTCCTGGTCTGCGGCGAAATGGGTGGCGATCTCGCCGAGGCTGGCGGCCTCGCGGCGTTCACTGAGATAGTCTTTCAGTTCAATGAGACTCATGGCGCGGGGTCCGGGTGCGTTCTACATTCTTTATGGGTAACTCCCATATTGGATAGAGGTTGGGATAAAGGACGGCTTCAGGTGGCCGCCACCAGGGGTATGGGAGCGGGGCCGGGGCGTTCACCCCAATGCTTCATACCCAGGAGCGCGACCCCAAAGGTCAGGGTGATGCCCAGGGTCCAGGTCAGGGACTGGGCGGGGTGGAGGGCGAAGGTGGCGATCTGGAAGTAAAGGGTGGCGATGCCGTAGCCCATGCCGGTGGCCCACAAGGCAATGAAGGCGGCCCAGCGCAGACTGGCCTCGCGGTACACGGCCCCCAGCACGGCGACGCAGGGGAAGTAGAGCAGGACCAGGAGCAGGTAGGCGAAGGCCCCGGCGGTGCCGTCAAAGAGCCTGGCCATAGCGCCGAAGGTACCGGCGTCTACCACCTGGGTCGCGGCGGCGGCCTGGACGTCACTGATGTCGCCGATGTTGAGGCCCAGGGGGTCCAAGGCGGCGTCGGCGAGGCCGGCAAGATTCTCGGGGATGGTGGCGAAGGCCCCGCTGACCGCCACCAGGAGATCAAAGCCGGCCGTTACCGCCGCCGGTTCGTCATTAGGGGGCCTTGCCTGATCGGATGAGGCTGTCAGAGTGACCGCGGCATGTTGGGAATAAAGGGTATCCAGGGTACCCACCACCGCCTCCTTGGCCAGGATGCCGGTGAAGATGCCCACGGCGGCGGGCCAGTTGTCCGCTGTCAGGCCGATAGGGGCGAAGGCCGGGACTATGGCCTTACCGACGGCGGCGAGGACCGACTGGTCATCCTTCTGGTGACCAAAGGAGCCATCCGTGCCCAAGCTGTTCAGTACATTGAGGGCCAATACCATGGGGACTATGAACCTGCCGGCCTTCAGGATGAAACCCTTGAGGCGCTCCCAAGTGTGCAGGAGTAAGCCCTTGAGGGTAGGCAGGTGATAGGTCGGCAGTTCCATGATGAAGTGGGAGCCAGTGCCGGGGAGCAGGGTGCGGCGCAGGGCGATGGCGGTGAGTACGGCTACTAGCACGCCGATGAGGTAGAGCAGGAAGACCAGGTTCTGCCCACCAACAGGGAAGAAGGCGGCGGCGAAGAGGGCATAGACCGGCAGGCGGGCGCCGCAGGACATGAAGGGGGTCATGGCCATGGTCATGAGGCGGTCGCGGGGATTTTCCAGGGTGCGGGTGGCCATCACCGCCGGGACATTGCAGCCAAAGCCGACGATGAGGGGCACGAAGGACTTGCCTGGAAGTCCCAGGGCGCGCATCAGGCGATCGATGACGAAGGCGGCGCGGGCCATGTAGCCCGAATCCTCAAGAAATGACAGAAAAAGAAAAAGAAAACCAATCACCGGGATGAAGGTGGCGACCGTCTGAATGCCGCCCCCGGCACCATCGGCAATCAGCACCCTGAGCCAGTCGGGACTGCCCAGGCGGGTCATGACCTCACCCAGGCCATCCACCAGGAAGGCGCCGAAGAGTTGATCGAAGAAATCGATGAAGGCCCCGCCCAGATTGATGGTGAAGAGGAACATGAGGTACATGACGCCGAGGAAGATCGGCAGGCCCAGAGCCCGGTTGAGGATCACCCGGTCAAGGGCGCGGGTTAGGCCCGGACTGACCCCTTCCCGAGTCTGGACGACCTGGCTGGCGATCTCGCCGATGAAGCGGTAACGGGCATCGGCGGCGAGGATGTCTATCTCCTCGCCCAGTTCGGACTCGATCCGTCGGCGCAGGGCGGCAGCCTGGTCAAGGCTGTGGGGGCTGGCGAGCCGCGGGGCAGCCGTGTCTCCCTCCAAGAGTTTGAGGGCGATCCAGGCGGGTTGGGGGGCGTTGGGCGGAAGGGGACCCAGCCCTTGGGCCAGTTGGGCGATCGCCTCCGCAATAACCGCCGGGTAGCTCACCCGCGCCGACGGATGCTCCTGCCGCGCCGCCGCCAGCAGGGCCTTGAGGTCCTCCACCCCCTGGCAAGTGCTGGCGCTCATGGGCACCACCGGGCAGTCGAGCAGGCGTGACAGTTCCTGGGCCTGGATCACCTGTCCCTTCTTGGTGGCGGCGTCCACCATATTCAGGGCTATGATCAGGGGCCTTCCCAATTCCAGCAACTGGGTGGTGAGGTAGAGGTTGCGCTCCAGATTGCTGGCGTCGAGGATGTTAACAATGAGGTTCGCCTCGGCGGCCAGCACAAAGTCATGGGTAACCTGCTGATCCAGGGTGGTAGCGCCCGGTATGGCGTCCATGGAGTAGACGCCGGGTAGGTCCACAACCTCCACCTCTCGCTCCTGAAAGCGATAATGGCCAGATTTCCGTTCGACCGTAACCCCGGGCCAATTGCCCACGGTCTGCCGTGCCCCAGTGAGGGCATTGAAGAGGGTGGTCTTGCCGCAGTTGGGGTTGCCCACCAGGGCGATGGTCACATGGGAAAAGGACATGCTCGAACTCCGAAAGGGGGGTGGGGACGGGTGATGATCCCCCGCCTGGACGCTGTCAGCCCGGGGCCTGGTGGCCTCAGGATCGCTCCACCTGTAAAACCTCCGCCTCATCCTTGCGCAGGGAAAGGCTGTAGCCCCGCACCTGGACCTCCATCGGGTCCCCCAAGGGTGCAAGACGGGTGACCATGAGTTCCGTGCCCGGGGTCAGACCCATGGTCAGCAGGCGGTGGCGATAGCCGGGGCAGCCGGCGGTGTAGCCGCTGACCCGGGCGCGTTCGCCCACCTTGAGTGTCTTAAGTGTTGTGAACATGACCTGGATTCCTCGGACAACGAAGTTCTGGCGAAATCGTCCGCCTGGTTGGTGACCGCCAGTTCACAAATGATACCTATTCTCATTCGCAGGCGCAATTGGTTTCCAGTGCCCCCCTTTCCCATCAACCCCAGTGGCCCGGTCTGGCAGGGATAGTGCTCCGGTGCCAGGCTTGGCATGAGGCTTGCCGATCAGGCGGGTAAAAATGAGAAGCTCATGCGATTATGGGTTACGATTCAGGCAGTCGCCGGTGCCGGGCCTAACAACTCAGTCCCTGGCGTTGTTGGGCGGGAATTCGCGTATCGTGGCGAAAGGGAGGGTAAGGTCTTGGCCGAAAGTCAGATTAAACAAGCGGGTCTGAAGGTCACCCTGCCACGCATGAAGATCCTGGAGATTCTGGAGACGGGCGGCGAGGATCAAGGCGCGCGCCATCTGCGGGCCGAGGATGTGTACCGCATCTTACTGTCCCGGGGCGAGGTGGTCGGCCTGGCCACGGTTTATCGGGTCCTTACCCAGTTCGAGGCCGCGGGTCTGGTTTCCCGCCACAATTTCGAGGGTGGCCATGCCCTCTTCGAACTCGATCGCGGCGCTCATCACGATCACCTGGTGTGCATCAAGTGTGGTCAGGTGGTGGAGTTCCTGGACGAGGCCATCGAGGAGCGCCAGCGCGCCATCGCGGCGGAGCATGGCTTCACCTTGGAAGATCACACCCTGAACATCCACGGCCTTTGCCCGAACTGCCAGCCGGGGCATTGAGGCTAGATATGAACGGCACCTTGCCGCCCCGACCCCTATCGCGATTTCCTCCGGACAACCCATGAGCCTGTCTGTCCCTACCTTTCCCCTCCACGGACCCATCTTGCGCGGCTCCCAACGCCCTCGTGTGGCGATTGTCGGCCGGACCGGCAGCGGTAAACTCAGCATCTTCCATGCCGCCGCCAGTACCAGAACCCGCCATGAGCGCCTGGCCGGTATCGGGCTTGCCTATGAGGAGTGCCTGGTCGAGGTGGGTCTCGATCAGATTTCCCTGGTTGCCTTGCCCGCCATCGAGGGCTGTCATCCTCCAGACGAGGATGCGCGGGTGACCTTGAAGTATCTCCTGTGGGGCGATCGCTGGCCAGCCATCGCTCAACACGAGGCCCATCGACCGGAGAGTGTCTTTGCCGCGCCCGACTTGCTGCTGATGGTGTTGGATGCCACGGCGCTGGAGCGCGATCTCGAACTCGCGCTGGAACTCCTACCCTTGGGCCGGCCCATGGTCTTTGCCCTCAACCGCATGGACGAGGCGCGCGCCAAGCGCCGCTTCATTAATGTCAATGCCTTGGCGACCATGCTGGGGGGACCCGTGGTGCCGACCGTGGCCCACATGGGTTTAGGTCTGGCCGAACTCTTTACCACCCTGGTGCGGGTGGCGCGGGAGACCCGCAAGGTTCCGCGGGCCCCATGTGCCCATCTACCCAACGCTCACATCATCGCCCAATGGGGAGCGATTGCCGATCTCGCCCGCGAGCCGGATGTGGCGGCGGCCTTCGCCGTGCCCGAGGCCTGGTTAACGCTGCAACTCGCGGAAGGCGATGACTATTTCGTGCGGGAGTTGCAGGCTCACTTCCCCGACTCCTATGCCCTGCTGCTCGCCGCCCGCGCCAGGGCCGATGCGGCCTTGCCGCGTCCCTTGAGTGAGGAGATCCACGCCGATCGGCATCACCGCGCCGCCCTGCTCTATGAGGCGGTGACCCGCCCCGGGCAGAAAGACGCCACACCGCGCTGGCAACGCTGGGCTGACGACATCTTTCTACACCCGCGGTGGGGCTTTGTCGGGACCTTGGTGATCTTTGCCCTGGTGCTGTTTTTTGTATTCGAGGTGAGCGCCTTTCTCGACGGTCTCACGGTCGCGCGCCTGGTCGCCTGGGCCGAGCCCTGGCAACCGACCGATCTGTTGGGGGTCCTCGCGCGGGCCGTCCTGGATGGCATCATCGGCCTGGCGGGCATTGTCATCCCTTACATGATCCCCCTGGTGATGCTGCTGGTGGTACTGGAGGAGTCCGGGATCATGCACCGCGTCGCCTTCGTCGTTGATCGCGGCTTCCATCGCATGGGGTTGCATGGCGGCGTCGCCCTGCCCTTTCTCATGGGCCTGGGCTGCAATGTCCCGGCCCTGGCCGCCACGGCCGCCGTCACCCGGGGCCGCGACCGCACCGTGGCCTCGCTGTTGATCACCTTTCTGCCCTGTTCGGCGCGGTCCGCCATCCTGCTGGCGGTGGGCGGCAAGTACCTCGGTGGCTTCTGGGTGTTCGCCCTCTTTATGCTCATCCCCGTCGTCGTCAGCCTGGTGGGCAAGCTCCTCAAACGCCGATATCCCGAGACCACGCCGGGCATTATCCAGGAGATTCCCCCCTACGCCCTGCCGACCCTGCGCCAGGTGTTGGCCAGCACCTGGGACCGCAGCCGCGATATCGTCACCATTGTTCTGCCCCTGCTGATGGCGGGTAGCGTGGTGTTGGCATTGTTGGACCGCTACGGCGCTGATGCCTGGGTCAATCTGGCGCTGACACCCATTACGCACTGGTGGCTGGGTCTGCCCGTGGCCTTGGGGGTTCCGATCCTTTTTGGGGTGCTGCGCAAGGAACTGTCCCTGCTGATGGTGTTTCAGGCCCTGGGAACCCAGGAGTTGTCCAGCGTGCTCGACACCACCCAGATCGTCACCTTCCTGGTCTTCTTGACCTTCTATGTGCCCTGCGTGTCCACCTTCGCCATGATGTTGAAACTCCTTGGCCGGCGCGATGCCTATTATTCTGTCGTTCTCTCCATTGGTGTGGCCCTGGTCGTGGCGGTGGCGGTGCGCTGGCCGCTGGAACTGTGGGAGTGGCTTATCTAGCGGGCATCCTCCCGGTAGCGCCGGCAAGAGCCAGCAGGAGGCTGCCCAGGGATGGCCAGTACCCGCTGGTCGCCGGGATCCGGATCGACGACGACCGCGGGGGGGCCGGCACCTGACCCGTGCCCCGGCTTGCCTTTGGCGTGCAGAGTTAGCCTAGGCAGACCGGCGGGCCGCGCAGGCCCTGGCGCACCATGGCGCGGCGCAAATAGGCGATCTGGGTCTGGAGGGACAGGCCCTTGGGGCAGACGTCGTGGCAGCCGAGCAGGCTCATGCACCCGAAAACCCCCTCGTCGTCGCCGATCACCCCATAGTAATCGGCTTCCTCGCGCCGATCGCGGGGGTCGAGCCGGAAACGGGCGATCTTGTTGAGGCCGACGGCGCCGATGAAGTCCTGGCGCATCTGGGCCGTACCGCAGGCGGCGATGCAGCAGCCACATTCGATACAACGATCCAATTCGTAGATTTGTTCCGCCAGCTCGGGCTCCATGGGGGCCTCGAGGGTATCCAGGTCCGGTACGCTCTGGAGATGGACCCAGGTCTCCAACCGCTCGCTCATGGCCCGCATCCACTTGCCCGTGTTCACCGACAGGTCGCCGATGAGCTCGAAGACCGGCAGGGGCATCAGGGTGATCTCCTCCGGCAGGGAGGCGGTGAGGGTGCGGCAGGCCAGGCCCGGCAGACCGTTGATGACCATGGCGCAACTGCCACAGACGCCGGCCCGGCAGACGAAGTCGAAGGCCAGGCTGGGGTCCTGCTGCTCGCGTATCTGGTTGAGGGCGATGAAGAGGGTCATACCCGGGGCCTCGTTCAGTGGGTAATCCTGGAGGTGGGGGACGCTGGCCTTATCGCCGGGCGTGTGGCGGAAGATGTGGAAGCGGAGGGGTCGGCTCATGATTGGGACTCCTGGGATCGGCTGGCCAACCTCCCTCCGGCGGGTTCTGAGGCCCTTGCCAGGGGGGCATCAGTACCCTGGGAATCAAGGCCTGGGGTCACCGACACCCGGGCATTGGGGCCGCGATAGCGCTCGGGCAGCAGGTGGAGGAAGGGCATGAGCCGGTCCTGCAGGGCCTGGGCCCCCCTGGCAGCGCGGGTGCCATCAGAGGCCCCGGGATCTGTCCGTTCTCCCGCCGCCGCGCTGGCCTGCAGGGCGTCGACCTCGGCCTGGCGCCTGGCCGTGTCAGGGTGGTCCAGGATGTCGCGGGCGCCATAGCCGCGAAAACCCGGTGGTAGTTCCATGATGCCGATCTCTAGGGCCTCGTAGTCCAGTTCCGGCTGGTTCCCACCCGTTGGCCAGTGCAGCAGGGTGCGCTTGAGCCAGTCGCGGTCGTTGCGGCCCGGGTAATCCTCCCGGTAATGAGCGCCCCGGCTCTCGGTACGGGCCAGGGCGCTCATCGCCGCCCCCAGGGCAATCTTGAGCATGCGCGGCAGCCGGTAGGCCAGGACCAGCTCCGGATTGGCGCCGGGATAGGGATTGCGCACCCCCAAGTCGCCGGCACGGGCCAGCAGGGATTGCAGTTCCGCCACGGCCGCCTCCAGGTCCGGACCCTTGCGGAACAGGCCCACCTGCTCCGTCATCACCCGCTCCATGGCCTGACGCAGGGAGATGGCACTTTCCCGACCGGGTTGCCTCAGCAGGCGATCGATTCCGGCCTGCTCCCGTTGGATGAAATCCCGTGCCAGGGCGCTGGAGATCTGGATCTGGCCCTCGGCTGAGGCGCAAAAGTCGGCCACGTATTCGCCTACCAGCATCCCCGCCACCACCGTCTCCGCTACCGAATTGCCGCCTAGGCGGTTGAAGCCGTGCAGGTCCCAGCAGGCCACCTCGCCGCAGGCAAAAAGGCCCCGGAGCCAGGGGCTCTGGCCCTGGTGATCCGTGCGGATACCGCCCATGGAATAGTGCTGGGTCGGCCGCACCGGGATGAAATCCACCGCCGGATCTATCCCCAGGAAATACTGGCAGATTTCTTTGACCTCGCGCAGGTTCTTCTCGATGTGGGCGCGGCCGAGGACGGTGATGTCCAGCCAGAGAAAATCACCAAAGGGGCCCTTGATTCCCTTGCCTTTGCGTATATGCTCGACCATGCGCCGGGAGACGACGTCCCGGGAGGCCAGTTCCCGCTTCTCGGGCTCGTAGTCCGGCATAAAGCGATGACCATCGACGTCCCGCAGCAGGCCGCCGTCGCCGCGGCAGCCCTCGGTCACCAGGATGCCCGCTGGGACTATGGCCGTGGGGTGGAATTGTACGGCCTCCAGATTGGCCAGGCGCGCTACCCCGGTCTCCAGGGCCAGGGCCTGGCCCATGCCTTCATTGATGATGGCGTTGGTGGAGACGCCCCAGATGCGCCCAAAACCCCCGGTGGCCATTACCGTGGCCTGGGCCAGGTAAGCGCGCAGCTCCCCCGTGATCAGGTCCCGGACCACGGTGCCCAGGCAGCGGGCGCCATCGTGGATGAGGGTCATGGCCTCCTGGCGTTCATGCACCGGGATGGCGGCAGCGATGGCCTGATCGCTGATCGTATACAGCATGGCGTGGCCGGTGCCGTCCGAGGTGTAGCAGGTGCGCCATTTCTTGGTGCCGCCGAAGTCGCGGGCGGCGATCAGACCATGGACCGCGGTGGGGGTCAGCAGGCTGACGGCCTCGCCGTTGATGATGGCCTGGCGTTCCCCCTGGCGCTCCCGGCTCCAGGGTACCCCCCAGGCAGCCAGCTCGCGCACCGCCTTAGGGGCCATGTGGGTAAAAAGACGCGCCACCCGCTGATCACAGCCCCAGTCGCTGCCGCGCACCGTGTCGTGGAAGTGGACCTCCTCGTTGTCGCCGGCGCCCTTGAGGGCATTCGCCAGGCTCGCCTGCATGCCACCCTGAGCCGCAGCGGAATGGGAGCGCTTGGGCGGGACCAGGGAGAGGATCAGGGTATCTAAGCCGCGCCGCTTGATCCCCACCGCCGTCCGCAGCCCGGCCAGGCCGCCACCGATGATCAACACATCCGTATAGAGGATTTTCATCCTTCTGCCTCCACCCAGGTTGGGGTGTAGCGTTCCCCCGCATGGGGCGCATGATCCATGCCGATCCTGATATAGGCCAGCAGGGATAAGAGTCCGATGCTAATCAGGAAGGTCGTCAGCGCCCACTTGGTTTTCCTGAGGCGCTGACGGGTGAGGGCCGGATCCTTGCCTTCTAACCAGCCCCACTTCAAGGCGAGGCGATAGAGGCCAACGCTGCCATGCACCTCCACCGCGAAGAGCAGCAGGAGGTAGAGGGGCCAGAACCGCCCGCTCCACACCCGGTCGGAGGAGGCGAAGGGGCCGATCAGATCCGGATGCGCCAGCATCTGGTAGAGGTGGACCGGGGCCAGGAAGAATAGGGCAAAGCCGGTGATTACCTGAACCAGCCAGAGCCGGGTATCGCCATGGGGAAAGCGGCTGGTATGGCGCCAGAAGGTCCGATACTGTCGCCAGTCGGCGGGAAACTTGCGCAGGGCCAGGACGGCGTGCAGGACGAAGATTGCCAGAACCGCGGCCGCGAAAAGGGACACCAGCATGGGGTAGCCCCGACCGAGGAGGAAATAGCCCTCGAAGAAGCGCGCCACCGCCCAGAAGGCGTCATTGCCAAGGAGGATGGAGGAGACGAAGACCATGTGCAGCCACATAAAGAGGGCCAGGACCAGGCCGGCTGTACTTTGCAGGAGGTCGAGGCGGGCGGGGCAGAAGGAGGCCGGGGTTGGAGAAGGGGTTTTCATCGCACGCTTACCGGGAAGGCGGGGGGCAAAAGGGGAGTGCCCGCGCCGTGCGGGCGGAGACCCTGGACAGGATGTGGCATCAGAACCTGGGTCGTGGGCTATTCGATCCAGTCAATGAGGTGGTGCAGGAGGGGACCGGCATCGGTGGCGGGGATAACCCGACCGGCGACGCACTCGCCGGCGCGGTGCACGGAAGTAGGGTCACCGCTGAGGAGGGGGTGCCAGTTAGGCAGGGGTCGTCCCTCACGCAGGCGTCGATAGGCGCAGGTGGTGGGAAGCCAGTAAGGGTTAGCAACGGTGGCCGGCGTCAGTTCGATACAGTCGTGAACCAGGCGGGAACGGTGGGGATAGTCGCCGCAAGCGCCGCTGGCGGGGTCGAGCAGCTTGCAGGCGACGTTAGTATAGAAGATGCGCCCAGTGTCCTCCTCCTCCAGCTTCTCCAGGCAACACTTACCACAGCGGTCACAGAGGGCCTCCCACTGGTCGCTACTCATGGCGGCCAGGGGGGTGGTTTCCCAGAAGGGGGCTTGGGGGTTGTTCACGGCTAGACCAAGGTGCCTCGGGGCGTTGCAAGAAAACACATTGTACTCAATTTCCAGGTCTGGAGCGGTCGGCCAGGACTTCGGCCTGTACCGAGGGCGGATGATTATCAGGTTTCTCCGGGCGGAAGGCGTCAGGTGGCTGGCGGGTGACGCCGTGAAAACCTCCCTGTAGGCTTGACGACAGTATCCCTGCTGTCGACACCCCCGCCAGCCACCCGCCGCCTCCCGCCGCCTCCCGCCGCCTCCCGCCAGATGCTACCCGGCCTGCCCGCTACAGGCCGAGGATTGGTGGGCTCTGGGTATATACTGCGCAACTCTTAAGCGGCGTTATGACAGCAGGTGTTATGAGAGCTGGACAGTTGCGATCGGGAACCCTGGCATCGGGAGCTGTGCATTCCGGCGTTCTGGCGACTCCCCTGGGAACCCTGGTCCTTGCCTGGGAGGCAGCGGGTTTGGTGTGCCTGAACACGGCTGCGGACTTGGCCCCTGAATTTCCGGAGGGGGCGCCATCGGATGACGCAAACCCCGGGGAGCCGGTGCCCCTGGCCATCCGCGCGGCCTTGGCGCGCTATTTTGAGGAAGCTGAAGTGGGTTTGAATTTGCCCCTGGCCGCGCGGGGCACGGACTTCCAGCACCGCGTCTGGCGCGCCCTCCAAGCCATCCCCCCCGGTGCAACCCGGACTTATGGGGATCTCGCCCGGCAACTGGGCACCAGCGCCCGCGCCATTGGCGGTGCCTGTCGCGCTAACCCCTGCCTCATCGCTGTGCCTTGCCATCGCGTCATCGCCAAGGATGGGCTGGGGGGCTTCGCGGGGGACGTCGCGGGCCGTCGTCTGGAGGTCAAGCGCTGGCTGCTACGCCACGAGGGTGCCTCCACGGCCTTGGTGGGGGCAGGCGAGCTATGACAGGTTTCACGCCGAACGAAGAGCCCGGTCACGCCCTGGTGGCCTTGCCCTTGGTCCAGGGGCTGCCGGTGGATGAAGTCGGCGTTACCTATGCCATCGGCGATGTCCAGGGTTGTTTCGATGATTTGCTGCGGCTTCTCGACCGTATCGACTTCGATCCGACCGTCGACCGCCTCTGGTTTACGGGCGATCTGGTCAATCGGGGCCCCAACTCCCTGGGCCTGTTACGCTTCGTACGGGGCCTGGGTCACGCCGCCGTCTGCGTCCTCGGCAACCACGACCTGCACCTCCTGGCCGCTGCCTCCGGCGCCCTGACCTTTGGCAAGAAGGATACCCTGGCCAGTATCCTCGAGGCTCATGATCGCGAGGAACTCCTCTTCTGGCTGCGCCACCAGCCTCTGCTCTACCATGACGAGCGACTTGGTTTCACCATGGTCCATGCCGGACTGCCACCCCAGTGGGACCTGGCCACCGCCAAGGCCCGCGCCGCCGAACTGGAGTCCCTGCTGCAAAATCCCACCTACGAAGACCTGTTTCACCATCTGGGACCCCACAAACCCTGGCGCTGGCGTGATGACCTGGCCGGCTGGGATCGCCTGCGCTACATCGCCAACTGCTTCACCCAACTGCGCTGGTGCGATGCTGAAGGCCGTTTGGATCTCGATGGCAAGCGCCGCAAGCGCAAGGGCGCCCGGCGCTCCCGGCCCTGGTTCCTGGTTCCCGGCCGCGCCAGCGAGGGCCTCCCCATCCTCTTCGGCCACTGGGCCCGGCTCGATCGCGAGGGCCTGGGCCGCACGGGTCCCGGTAAGCTGCTCGTCCACCCGCTGGACACCGGTTGCGCCAATCGCGGCCGGTTCACCGCCCTGCGCCTGGAGGACAGCCGTTACTATCGGGTCCGTTGCCGCAACGAGGCCTTGCCTTGGGCGGAGGGGTGAAGGCGGCCCCAGCGGCCCCGAACACCCTCATCGAAGGCTTCGCCGATGCCCTCTGGATGGAACGGGGGCTGAGTGCCAATACCCTGGCGGCCTACCAGTCGGATCTGCGGGCCTTTGGCGCCTGGCTGGCCGCGCGTGGCTTGGGGCTGGCGGGTGCGACCCGGCTGGAGGTGCTCGATTATCTGGCCCTGCTGTCCCAGCAAGGGCTGAAACCGCGCTCGGCGGCGCGGCGCTTGTCCTGCCTACGCCAGTTTTATCAGTACCTGTTGCGCATCGGCACCATCCGCGAGGACCCCAGCGCCCGGGTGGACGCCCCCCGGCTGGGCCGCCCCCTGCCCCGCATCCTGACGGAAGCGGAGGTGGAGCGGCTATTGGGGGCCCCGGATACCCAAGATCCCCGGGGGCATCGCGACCGCACCATGCTGGAGGTCCTCTATGCTACCGGACTGCGGGTTTCCGAGCTGGTCGATCTCAAACCGGGTGAGGTGAGTCTCAATCAGGGCCTGGTGCGGGTGCTGGGGAAGGGGGGCAAGGAGCGCCTGGTGCCCCTGGGCGAGGAGGCCATCGCCTGGTTGGCGGATTTCACCCGTGGTCCCCGCCAGAATCTGTTGGGTGGCCGGCTCAGCGACTTTCTCTTTCCCACCGGCCGTAGCGACCACATGACCCGCCAGGCCTTCTGGCAGCTCATCAAGCGTCACGCCCTCAACGCCGGCATCCACAAGGAGCTGTCACCCCACACCCTGCGCCATGCCTTCGCCACCCATTTGCTCAATCACGGCGCCGACCTGCGGGTCGTGCAGATGCTACTGGGCCATAGTGACCTCTCCACCACTCAGATCTATACCCACGTCGCCCGGGAACGGCTCAAACAGCTCCATGCCAAGCATCATCCGCGCGGTTGAGACTGGCATTGCCGCTTGCCTTGCTCTAATGTAGCCAGCCTTCACCAGCCGGGTAAGGGGGAAAAGATCGTTATGCCATCTTTTGATGTAGTTTCGGAGGTGGACCTGCAGGAAGTCCGCAATGCGGTGGATCAGGCCAATCGCGAGGTGGGCACCCGGTTCGACTTCAAGGGCATTCAGGCGAGCTTCGAGCTGGCCGGCGATGTCATCAAGCTGACCACGGAGCGGGATTTCCAGTTGCGGCAGATGATGGATATTCTGCGGCAAAAGCTGGTCAAACGCGGAGTCGACATCGGCAGTCTTGACCTCAAGGACCCCACGACCAGCCTGAGTGCGGCGCGTCAGGAGGTGGGGCTGAAGCAAGGGATAGACACCGAAACGGCCAAAAGCATGATCAAGGCCCTCAAGGCAGTCAAGCTCAAGGTTCAGGCCCAGATTCAGGGCGAGCAGTTACGGGTGTCGGGTAAGAATCGCGACGACCTGCAGGAGGCCATCACGCATCTGCGCGAGGGCGATTGGGGCTTGCCCCTTAAATTCACAAATTTCAGAGATTGAGGTTACCGCATGAATGTGAAGATGAAGATCGGGCTTGCCAGTGCCGTGTTGGCCCTGTTCTCGGCCCAGGCTGCGGCGGATGCCGCCAGCACCATCAAGAAGAGCCTGGCCAAGATACTGCCGGAGTATGAGGTCAATAGCGTCCACGAGACTCCCGTGCCGGATCTCTACGAGGTTCTGGTGGGTTCGGACGTCATCTACGTCAGCAAGGATGGCCGCTACATGGTCCAGGGCCGCATGATCGACCTGGTCAGCAAGGAAGACTTGACGGAGACCTCACCGCGTCTGGCGGAGGCGCGCAAGAAGGAGGCCAAGGAGCGGGTGGCGGCCGTCGACAAGCTGGGGGAAGACACCATGATCGTCTTTGCGCCCCCGGGCAAGGCCGAACATACCATCACGGTATTCACGGACCTTGACTGCGGCTACTGCCGCAAGTTGCATAGCGAGATCGACGGCTATCTTGCCGAAGGCATCAAGGTGCGTTATCTCTTTTTCCCCCGCGCTGGGGTTGGCACCCCCTCTTTCGACAAGGCCGTCTCTGTCTGGTGCGCCGACGATCGCAAGGCCGCCCTCACGGACGCCAAGGCTGGCAAGGCGATCCCGGAAAAGAAGTGCGAGAACCCGGTCAAGGCGCAAATGGAGCTTGGCGAAAAGCTGGGCGTCTCCGGCACTCCCGCCATCATCCTCGAAAGCGGCGAGATGGTGCCTGGCTATGTCCCACCCAAGCGTCTCGCGGCCATGCTCAACGAGAAGAAGGGCTGATCCTGCGCTTAGCCCGTTTGGCAGGGACGCCCGTCAAAAGCCTTCGGTGGTGGTGAAGAGCCCCACGCGAAGGTCCTTCATGGTGTAAATCTCCCGGTCATCCACCTTGACGTTACCGTCGGCGATCCCCAGGACCAGCTTACGGCTGATAATGCGTTTCATATCAATTTGATAGGTAACCTGGTGGGCCGTTGGCAGCACCTGACCCGTGAACTTGACCTCACCGACACCCAGGGCGCGGCCCCGGCCCGGATTGCCGATCCAACCCAGGAAGAAACCAACCAATTGCCAGGTGGCGTCCAGACCCAGGCAGCCGGGCATGACCGGGTCGCCGGGGAAGTGGCAGCCGAAAAACCAGAGATCGGGACGGATGTCCAACTCGGCGAGGATCTCGCCCTTGCCGTAGGCGCCGCCCCCGTCACTGATCTTGGCGATGCGGTCCATCATAAGCATGTTGGGGGTGGGAAGTTGGGCATTGCCCGGGCCAAACATTTCACCGCGACCGCATTGCAGTAGCTGGTCGTAGCTGAAGGCTTCCTGTCGCATGGCAAGGATTTCCTGGGTTGTACCGCGGCCTGGCAAGGTGAGGGGCGGCAGGGAGTGAGGGTCGGATCGCGGCCAAAATTTAGAGGTGATCAAGGTTCTGCCCTGGCCCGGGGCGGCGACCCTGAAAAAATCCCACCGCAGGTTAGGCGGTGGCCATCGGCAGGCGTTCACGCAGGAAGGCCAGGACCTCGGCGATGGGTACCAGGGTCAACTCCGTATCCCGGCGGCCCTTGTATTCCAGCAGGCCTTGGTCCAGCCCCTTGTCGCCGACGACCAGACGATGGGGGATGCCAATGAGTTCCATGTCCGCGAACATGAAGCCGGGGCGTTCGTCCCGGTCGTCAAGGAGTACCTCGATGCCGGCGGCGGTCAGTTCCTGGTAGAGGGCCTCGGTGGCCTCTCGTACCCGGTAGGACTTGGCGAGCTTCATGGGCAGCAGGGCGACCTGGAAGGGGGCGATGGGTGCTGGCCAGATGATGCCGCGCTCGTCGTGGTGCTGCTCGATGGCGGCGGCCACTACCCGCGACACGCCGATGCCATAGCAGCCCATCTCCAGGGTCAGGGCCCGGCCGCCCTCGTCCAGGACGGTGGCCTTGAGAGCCTCGCTGTACTTCTGGCCAAGCTGGAAAATATGCCCGACCTCGATACCGCGGGCGATGGTGATCTGGCCCTGGCCATCCGGGCTGGGATCGCCTTCGACGACACTGCGCAGATCCGCCACTTCCGGCAGGGGGAGGTCGCGCCCCCAGTTGAGGCCGAACCAGTGAAGGCCGTCCTGGTTGGCCCCGGCGCTGAAATCGGCGGTGACCGCCACGGTGCGATCGACCACGCAGGGGATCGTCAGGCCCAGGGGCCCTAGGGAGCCGGGGCCAGCGCCCAGGGTGGCACGGATCTCCTCCTCCGTCGCCATCCGCAACGGCACGGCCACCTGGGGTAGCTTTTCGGCCTTGACTAGGTTCAGTTCGTGATCGCCCCGCACCAGCAGGGCCACCAGCCTGGCGCCGGTACCCTCGGCCGCGGCCACCACCAGGGTCTTGACCGTGTGCGCGATGGGCTGGTCGAACTGGTCCACCAGTTCCTGAATGGTCCTGGCCTGCGGGGTGGCGATCAGACGCTTGTCCTGAGTAGGCGCTGGCAGGCTGGCCGCCAGGGGCAGGGCCTCCGCCAGCTCGATGTTGGCGGCATAGTCACTCACCGTGGAAAAGGCGATAGCATCCTCACCGGCATCCGCCAGGACATGAAATTCATGGGACGCCCGCCCGCCGATAGCCCCCGTATCCGCCTGCACGGGGCGGAAATCGAGCCCGCAGCGCTGGAAGATGCGGCTGTAGGTGGCGTGCATGATCTGGTAGGTCTCGGCCAGGGAATCTCGATCCAGGTGGAAGGAATAGGCGTCCTTCATCAGGAATTCCCGCGCCCGCATGACCCCGAAGCGAGGGCGGATCTCGTCGCGGAACTTGGTCTGGATCTGGTAAAAATTCACCGGTAACTGCTTGTAGCTGCGCAGCTCGCGGCGTGCCAGGTCGGTGATGATCTCCTCGTGGGTGGGGCCGAAGCAGAATTCCCGCTGGTGACGGTCCTTGATCCGCAACAGTTCGGGACCGTACTGCTCCCAGCGTCCGGACTCCTGCCACAGCTCCGCCGGCTGCACTGCTGGCATCAGGACCTCCAGGGCCCCGGCCCGGTCCATCTCCTCCCGGACAATCCGTTCCACCTTGCGCAGGACCCGCAGTCCCAGGGGTAGCCAGGTGTAGAGCCCCGCCGCCAGCTTGCGGATCATGCCCGCCCGCAGCATCAGCCGGTGACTGGCCACCTCTGCGTCCGCGGGGGTTTCCTTGAGGGTCTGGAGGGGGAACCGAGATGTGCGCATGGGATGGGCCCGGCGAAAAAGAGCCTCATTGTAGGGAGCCGCCCCAACCGGGACAAGCCCTGCCGACCGGAACCGGATTTCCCGGATTGACAGGCCGCCAATCGACACGCCGTCCTTGACCGATCCGGGTCCTATCCTGTAGCTTTTCGACCCTTTATACATCTCCCACTTTTCTGTCTCGCCGCGCTTACCCGGGGGCAGGGCGGCAAGGGCCTTCCCGGGGTGGTCAGACAGATGGAGGTTATCTGAATTGGAACTGAGTGGAGCCGAGATCATCGTTCAGGCGCTGATCGATGAGGGCGTGGAGTATGTCTTCGGGTACCCCGGGGGCGCGGTCCTTCACACCTACGACGCCTTGTTCAAGCAGGACAAGGTCAAACATATCCTGGTCCGTCATGAGCAGGCCGCCACCCATGGCGCCGATGGCTACGCGCGCGCCACCGGCCGTTGTGGCGTCGCCCTGGTCACCTCGGGACCTGGGGCCACCAATGCGGTCACCGGCATCGCCACCGCCTACATGGACTCCATCCCCATGGTCATCCTGTCTGGGCAGGTGCCAACCCCCGTGATCGGCAGTGACGCCTTTCAGGAAGTGGATACGGTTGGTATCACCCGCCCCTGCGTCAAGCACAACTATCTGGTCAAGGATGTGCATGACCTGGCGCTGACCATTCGTAAGGCCTTCTATATCGCCACCTCCGGCCGGCCGGGGCCGGTGTTGGTAGACATTCCCAAGGATGTCACCGATCCCAACATCAAAATCCCCTACCACTACCCCAAGGATATCAAGATGCGATCCTACAGCCCGGCGCTGAAGGGTCACCCGGGGCAGATCAAGAAGGCGGTGGATGTCCTGCTCGCGGCCAAAAGGCCCGTCCTTTACACCGGCGGCGGTGTCATTTTGGGCGAGGCCTCCCAGGCCCTGCGCGACCTGGTCGAACTAACCGGCTTCCCTATCACCAGCACCCTGATGGGGTTGGGGGCCTTCCCCATGACAGACCCCAGGTTTATGGGCATGTTGGGCATGCATGGGACCTACGAGGCCAACATGGCGATGCACGAGACGGACGTTCTGTTCGCCATCGGCGCCCGCTTCGATGACCGCGTGACCGGCAAGATCGAGCAATTTTGCCCCCATGCCACCATCATCCATCTGGACGTGGACCCCTCCTCGATCTCCAAGAATGTACGGGTCGACATCCCTATTGTCGGCCCCGTGGGTAGCGTACTGGCCGACATGGCGCGCATCCTCAAGGACCACAAGAAGGGTCCGGATCCGGTGGCCCTGGCGGAATGGTGGCGGCAGATCGAGGAGTGGCGGGGGGTCAAATGCCTGGCCTACGATCGCCATAGCCCCCTCATCAAGCCCCAGTTCGCCGTCGAGACCCTCTACAAGGTCACACAAGGCGGTCTCTACCTGACCTCCGATGTGGGCCAGCACCAGATGTTCGCCGCCCAGTTCTACCCCTTCGACCAGCCGCGGCGCTGGATCAACTCCGGGGGTCTGGGCACCATGGGCTTCGGCCTGCCGGCGGCCATGGGCGTGCAGCTTGCTTACCCAGACGCCACCGTGGCCTGCGTCTCCGGTGAGGCCAGCATCCTCATGTGCATCCAGGAGATGGCCACCTGCAAGCAGTACGATCTGCCCATCAAGGTCATTCTTCTCAACAACGGCTATATGGGCATGGTGCGCCAGTGGCAGGAGTTCTTCTACGAGAGCCGCTACTCCCATTCCTACGTCGATGCCCTTCCAGACTTTGTCAAACTTTCCGAGAGCTTCGGCCACGTCGGCATGCGGGTGGAACAGCCCGGGGATTTGGAGGGCGCCATGCGCGAGGCCTTCGCCCTGAAGGATCGTTTCGTCTTCATGGACATCGTGGTCGATCCCGCCGAGAACGTTTATCCCATGATCGAGGCGGGCAAGGGGCATCACGAGATGCACCTCTCGCCGGAAAGGGAGCTCGCCTGACATGAGACACATTATTTCCGTCCTGCTGGAAAACGAGGCCGGCGCCCTGTCGCGGGTGTCCGGGCTCTTCTCTGCCCGTGGTTACAACATCGAGTCCCTAACCGTGGCCCCCACGGATGATCCCACCCTGTCCCGCATGACCCTGGTCACCACCGGCAGCGAGGAGATCATCGAGCAGATCAAAAAGCAGCTCAACAAGCTGGTGGATACCGTCAAGCTCCTCGACCTCACCGAGGGCCGTCATCTCGAGCGCGAGATGATGCTCATCAAGGTGCGGGCGGTGAAGGAGGGTCGCGAGGAGCTCAAGCGCCTGGCCGATATCTTCCGCGCCAAGATCATCGATGTCACCGAGGCCAGCTATGTGGTCGAGCTGACCGGGACCTCCCAGAAGCTCGATGCCTTCATCCAGGCCGTCCCCGAGGGCCTAGTGGTGGAGGTGGTACGCTCCGGCCCCACCGGCATCGCCCGCGGCGAGAAGGGTCTCACGCTTTAAGCGAGAGGTGCCGATGTAAGCGCAAGGTGCCGATGCCATGAGCTGAAGGGTCCGATGCCTCCAGCCGAGGCGCCCCTCTTGCCCTCTCCTTTCACGGGACAGGGTTTGGGAATAGCCCAGGCGCCTCTCTTACCCCTCTCCCCTCGCGGGAGAGGGGTTGGGGAGAGGGGGAAAGCCTTCCGCCAGCACAAGTTTTTACCAACTCCGTTACAGATTACATCGCCCGGCCCCCCGCCGGCGCCCACCTCAAGGTTATGACTATGGCCATCAACGTTTACTACGACAAAGACGCCGACCTCTCACTCATCCAGTCCCGTCAGGTCGCCATCATCGGCTACGGCTCCCAGGGCCATGCCCATGCCAACAACCTCAAGGACTCCGGCGTGGCGGTCACCGTCGGCTTGCGCCCCGGCTCCGCTTCGGCGGTCAAGGCTGCCCACGCCGGCCTCGACGTCAAGCCCATCGCCGAGGCCGTTGCTGCCGCCGACGTGATCATGGTCCTGGCCCCGGACGAGCACCAGGCCCGCCTCTATCGCGAGGACATAGCCCCCCACATCAAACCCGGCGCCGCCCTGGCCTTTGCTCACGGCTTTAACATCCACTTCGGCGCCATCGAACCCCGCGAGGATCTGGATGTCATCATGATCGCCCCCAAGGGCCCGGGTCACCTGGTACGTTCCACCTACACCCAGGGCGGCGGCGTCCCCAGCCTCATCGCCGTCCATCAGGATGCCAGTGGACAGGCCCGTGACATTGCCCTGGCCTATGCCTCCGCCAACGGCGGTGGCCGCGCTGGCGTTATCGAGACCAGCTTCCGCGAGGAGTGCGAGACCGACCTCTTTGGTGAGCAGGTGGTGCTCTGCGGCGGCCTGACCTCCCTGATCCAGAATGGCTTCGAGACCCTGGTCGAGGCCGGCTATGCGCCGGAGATGGCCTATTTCGAATGCCTGCACGAGGTCAAGCTCATCGTGGACCTCATCTACGAGGGTGGCATCGCCAACATGCGCTACTCCATTTCCAACACCGCCGAGTACGGCGATCTGACCCGCGGCCCGCGCATCGTCACCGACGAGACCAAGGCCGAGATGAAGCGCATCCTGACCGAGATCCAGTCCGGCGACTTCGCCAAGGAATTCATCCTCGAAAACCAGGCCGGCGCCCCCAAGCTCAAGGCCCTGCGCCGCCTGGGTCAGGAGCATCCCATCGAAGAAGTCGGCGAACGCCTCCGCGGCATGATGCCCTGGATCAAGGCCGGGAAGCTGGTGGACAAGAGCCGTAACTGATCGTCGGCAGGCCGACTTGATAGCGGCGTTTCGTCTCCTCCGGTTCACTTGGGCCAAGGATGGCGCGCCGTGATCCTCATCCCCGCCCGTGATGAGGCCAATGCCATCGCCAAGGTCATCAGCGATGCCCGCCGTCTGTACCAGGCCCCCATTGTCGTCATTGACGATGGGAGCCAGGACGATACTACGGCGATCGCCTCCACGGCGGGGGGCCCTGGTGTTCCGATTGCCCCTGCATCTCGGGGCTTGGGGGCCATGCTGACGGGGTTCTGCTACGCCTATCGCCAGGGTTGGGACCTTGCCAACACCCTGGATTCCGACGGTCAGCATGATCCCGCCGAAATCTTAGGACCTGATAACGCCCCTGCTCACCCGTTCATGATTGTGATCCTATGCAATCACAAGTTGTAATTCACAGAGCCCTACGTCATGTGCCAGTATTGTGGCGGAACCTGGAAAATAGCTACCTAGCGTTTCATCAAGTTCATGAACGAGTTAGAAATCCAGGAAAATGTCCTAATGAGTCGCGATGCCTGAGCCGGTGGCACCCCACGCTATTTGCTGCTGCTACCCACAGCGTTTTCAGAATCGGGGCGCTAAGTCATTCACACAAAGTAACTATAACCTTATCGAGCCATAAGGATTTGCTGTAAGGTAGCTCATGATTCAGTTTC